>NZ_VFVP01000011.1:0-184333 GCF_006442175.1 Mesorhizobium sp. B2-3-14
CAAAAAATACGCGATGGCGAATTCTATATTGCCGGCCTGCGGGACCCGCTTGCCGTCGACCCGCAAGCCCTGCTGTCGGGAACGCAGCTCGATACCGCCCGGGTCCATTCGCAGTGGCAATCCTATCAGAGCCTTGAACCGGAGTTCGTGTTGAAGCGGCTGACGGCGTCGCTAACTCCGCCGGCGTCAATACGGCTTGCCATCGTCGATGGGCGCATCGTTGCCCAGGGTGAGGCTCCTGACACCTGGATAGATCGGGCGCGCGCCGCCGCCCGACAGCTTTCGGCAGGCGGCCCGGTATTCGATGTCTCAAGGGTCCGCGATGTAAGCCCCGAAGCACGCGCGGCAGAGCACTGGCAGGCCTATGTGTCGCGACTGGAGACCCAGCCGGGCATCATCGTTGCCGAACAAAAAATACGCGATGGCGAATTCTATATTGCCGGCCTGCGGGACCCGCTTGCCGTCGACCCGCAAGCCCTGCTGTCTGGAACGCAGCTCGATCCCGGCAAGGTCCATTCGCAATGGCAATCCTATCAGAGCCTTGAACCGGAGTTCGTGTTGAAGCGGCTGACGGTGTCGCTGTATCCGCTGAAATCGGTTCGGCTTTCGATCGTCGACAATCGCATCGTTGCCGAGGGTGAGGCTCCCGACACTTGGATAGATCGGGCGCGCGCCGCGGCCCGACAGCTTTCGGTAGGCGGACCGGAATTCGACATCTCCAGGGTTCGTGATGTGAGCCCCGAAGCACGCGAGGCCGAGCACTGGCAGTATTATGTGTCGCGACTTGAGGCCCAACCGGGGATCATCGTCGCTCAGCAAACGGTTAGGGGCGGCCAGTTCTACATTTCTGGCCTGAGAGACCCGCTTGCCGCCGACCCGCAAGCTCTGCTGTCTGGAACGCAGGTTGATCCTGCCCGCGTTCATTCACAGTGGCAATTCTTTCAGAGCCTTGATCCAAAGTTCGTGGTGAAGCGGCTGACGGCGTCGCTGTCCCCGCCGAAATCGGTTCAGCTTTCGATCATCCAAGGTCGCATCCTAGTCGTGGGGGAGGCGACTGCTGCGTGGATCAACCGGGCGCAGGCCGCCGCTGAACAGCTTTCGGCCGACGGAGTGGTTCTGGATGTCTCGCAGCTGCGCGAGCTGAACCTTGCAGAACTTAATTATTTGAGAGAGGCCATCCAGACGACCGACATTTTCTTCTCTTCCGGCAAAGTTGTGCCGGGACCAGAGCAGCTGCCGGTTCTCGACAGGCTGGCGGATCAGATAAAGGAATTCGCCCAAAATGCCCGCAAGTCAGGCGTAGCTGCGCGCTTCATGCTGACCGGGCATTCGGACGCCACTGGCCGTGAGACGGCCAACGCGTCGATCAGTGCAGCCCGCGCCGAGACCGTTCGTGCGCTTCTCAACAAACGCGGCGTCGCTCCGGAACTGCTGCTGGTTCGGGGCGCGGGCACTTTTGAGCCGCTGGTGCCTGAAAACAGTCAAGCCGGGAGCTCCACCAATCGCCGGGTTTCGATTACGGTAAACCTGGACTAGGGGAGCCCAAGATGGTGCAAAAAAAGATCTGCATGCTGGGCGGGTTCGCCGTCGGAAAGACGAGCCTGGTTCGCAGGTTTGTGCAAAGCATTTTTTCAGAAACCTACCTGACCACGGTGGGAGTGAAAATCGACAAGAAGAATGTCGCACTCCCGGATAAAACCGTCGATCTGATTTTGTGGGACTTGGCCGGCGAAGACGACATCGGCTCATTCCGCGTCAGCTATGTTCGAGGTGCAACCGGGCTTGTGCTAGTCGTCGATGGAACCCGCGCTGCGACACTTGCCGTGGCGCTCACGCTGCGCGAACGGGCCGAGGCCGAATTCGGCGCAATGCCGTTCGTAGTGCTGATCAACAAATCCGACCTGGCCGATCGGTGGGCAATATCGGATGGTGATATCAACGAACTCAGGCAGCGTGGATGGCAAATCTATCTCACGAGTGCACTCTCGGGTGAGAATGTCGATGATGCGTTTCGTCAACTTGCCTTGATGGTAACCAAGTAGACCATGCACGGATTGCCCAAAGAAGTTAGCAGTTGGATTTTCAATTTCTTCTACAATGGGAACTCCGTCGCGTATCTGAAAATCGACCCAAAGCTTTGCGTGGCTGCGAAGGGCGGTAATGTTGAGCATTACGGGCTCTCCTCGCTTCGCATTGGCGAGCGTGTTGCCGAGCAGCTTGAATTCATGGAAGGTTTGCTGCCTTGCCCGGAGCTTCCGTTTCACATTGCCATGGTCGAACTGCCCAGCGGGCGTGTCGCTGACCTTCATTTTTTTGCTGACAATGGCTGCGTGTGGCTGCTCTTTCTTGACGCCACTGCCGAACGCGACAATAGGCAGCGGCTTCAACAAAAGGCTTATGAAATGACCCTCCTGCAAGAGAGGGAGCGTCAACTCAACAAGGAATTACAATCGACGAACGAGGCGTTGAGGAAGAGCCAGGAAGGATTGGCGCGTGAATACCATCGCGCCGAAACCCTGCTCCTCAACATTCTTCCGGCGTCGATCGCGGAGCGGCTAAAGGCGCACAAAAAAATTGCTGACAACCATGCAGAAGTGAGTGTGCTTTTTGCCGACATAGTCGGTTTCACAGAACGAGCGCGGAGCGTCGGAGCCGTAACGACACTCGCAATTTTGAATTACTTCTTCAAGGCGGCGGATCGGCTCTCGGAACGATACGGCTGCGAAAAGATCAAGACAATCGGCGATTGTGTGATGGTGGTCGCTGGCCTGCCCACCGCGCGTGCCGATCATGCGAAGGCACTCGCGCGCTATGCACTTGAGCTGCGTAAGGCGGTCAAGCGCGAACGCTTCGCAGGAGAACCGCTGAGACTCAGAATTGGAATTCACTCAGGGCCAATCGTCGCCGGCGTCATAGGCAAGAGGCGGTTCGCCTATGATTTGTGGGGCGAGACGGTCAATCTTGCCTCGCGTATTCAAACCTCGGCGGAGCCCGATGAAATCCGCATTTCGGATGCAACTCGCCAAATGCTTGGACCAAATTTTGCTTGCGACCCACTCGAGGAAACGGAATTGCGTGGTACCGGTCGTGTGCGAATGTGGCGGCTCCCGGCCTGATTGCCGCGCAGCAGTGCCGATCGTGAGCCCATTCATCTCAAGCCCCAAGCTGTAACGCGAAGTTTTGACCGATAGTGGCCTTCTTGTCCGCATTGCAGATGGCAGCAATGCAGTCTCCCGAAAAACTTATTGGGCGACTTGGGACACGGCTGACATCAGCTCTTGCGGGTTGGGCGCCCCAAACATGTATCGCCCACCTTCTGGCACCTCCGTGAAGCTCCAGCGGACAATCCCTTGCCGGTCCAGTAGGAACTGGCCTATCAGTTGTCCGTGTCCCGTCGCCATCATCTGCTCGTCGGCTTCGGTCACTTCATAATTATCGCTCTTGTTGAGGATTTCGGTGGCCGCAAAAGGATCCATTGGACCGGGCAACTCGCTTGGCATGTCGACCAGCATATCCTTCGCCGCTGCGATCGAAACCTTGTACGGCCAGTTGGTCTCGTTTTGGGTGAATTCGAGATTGGGCAGCCCAAAAGCACGATGCGAAGCGCGTTCAGGATCCGAGGCCGCAAGCAGAGTCGGCATCGGGTGGTAGCGGAAATAAAGACGCGCCCGTTCGATCGGTGTGTTGACCACGGTCAGGCTCTCCACGCCCTTTTCGCGCAGCTCCGGGTCAAGCCGCGCCTGAGCGGCGATATGGCGCCGGCAAAACGCACAATGCAGACCTCGAAACAGACCAACCAGCACCGGTTTTTGTCCGCGAAAGTCGTCAAGCGCGATCTTGCCATCCTGGGTAATGGCGTCGAGGACCAAGTTCGGCGCACGGTCGCCCAGTTGAAGCGGTACCAAGTCACTACGCGCGGACATTTCCAACCTCCAACCCCGGCTAATCGAGAAAGGGCAGCACCACAAGCGCTTCCGGGTCGAGCCCGTGCTGGGCGCATATACCCTGCGCCAAGGAAAAGTAGCGTTCTGCCTCGGCAAGATTGTCGAGGTCGAGATTAAGCGTTGCCAGACCATCATAGCACGGAAACAGCAGTTGGGGTTCGCCCGTTTCGCGCGCTACCTCCAGTGCCTCGTGGAATAAGCCAAGGGCCAGTTCCGGACGGCCGTTGCACTGGTGGATTTGCCCAAGCACAAGCAACGGCACCGGCAGGTGCTCTCGCTGGTCGAGTGCGCGGTCGATCTCGATAGCTTTCTCGGCAGCAGGCACGCCCTCTGTTGGACAGCGATCCGTGAAAGTACAACAAGCGACCGCCAGATTGGCGAGAAGGCGCGCCTGGAAGCCCAAATCCCCAATATGGCGCGCGACTTCAAGACCGCGCCGACAGACCTCCATCGCCTGTGCGGGATCGATGGTCGTGTAAAGCACGCCTAGATTGGTGTAGCCGCGACAGGCCGCGCCCAGCAGACCGGCGGCTTCGGCCAATTCAATGCTATGCTCGACCTGACGCACGGCTTCACGGTTTCGTCCAAGGCGAGCCAGTGCGACAGCCTTGGTATTGAGTGCCTCGGCGGTCACAAGAGTGGCATCACGCCCCACCTCGGAGACATGCTCCGTGGTGCGAGTGCGTACGCAATCCAACGCCGCGTCTGCCCATTTTGCCGCGAGGGCGTGATCTCCGCTACGGAACGCCTGTCGGCCACGTTCTTGCCAGAGATGCGCCTGCTCGACCGGAGCATCCGCTCCTTCGAGGAGCGCTGCCGCTTCAGCGTAGCGGAATTCTGCTTTGTCCCGCTTGCCGACGTCCCAGAGCAGCCGACCGATTTTACGCAAAACGCGCGCAGAGGCTACGCGATCAGCCGACTCACGGTATGCCTGCAAGGCCGCCTCGTAGTGGTGGTGCGCGATCTCGCGGCGGCCCGCCGAGCCGCTCAAATCGGCAATGCGCTCGGCAATTTTCAGTTTGAGCGGTGTTTGCCCGGTCGCCTCCAACGCAGTCAGTGCTCGCTCGTAGAAACGAAGGGCGTCGTCGTTGGCGTAAATCATGCGGGCGCGATCGCCGGCCGCCTGCAGGTAATGCGCGCCCTTCTCCCGCTCGGCGCTTTGTGCGAACTGGTGACCGAGCACGGTCAAGTCCTCGAGCCGTTCCGGATTATCGCCGCACAGTTGCTCCAAGGCAGCACCTATCCGCCCGTGGATTTCGGTCCGGCGTTGCCGGAGCAGATTCTGGTAGATCACGTCCTGCAACAAGCTTTGCGTAAAGCGGTAGCTTTGCGACGAGATGGAGCCTAATCCGGCAACTTCCTCGATGATTTCCGCATCGCAAAGCAGTTCGCAGCCTGCTTCTAGCCGGGCGGGGTCGGCTGTCACGGTCTTCAGAAGGGTGGCATCGAAGCGCGCGCCGATTACCGCGGCTTCCTGGGCCAACCGGCGCACCTCTTGTGGCAGCCGGTCGACGCGAGCAAGCAACATTGCCTGGATAGTGGCGGGAATGTCGGTTGCGACTTCGCCTGCTACGGTCCGCCATCGTTGCCCCTCGCGCACCAGTACACCGCGATCAACAAGGCCGCGAACAATCTCCTCTACAAAAAGAGGGTTGCCACCCGCTCGGTCGAGGATCTGATCGACGAGCCCTGCTGCGGAGCTTACCCAGCTCTCGCCGAAAAGCGCCACCAGCAGGCTGCGCCCTTCATCGCCGTTGAGCGGCGAAAGCCTGAGCGCCGTGTGACTGACCCGACCTGAGTCGAGCTGGCCGCTCTCCGGTGCCGAGCGATGCGTGACCAGCACCATTAACCGCGTGCGTTCCAACCTGTCCATCACGAAACGTAGTGCCTCGAGCGAAACGGCGTCGGCCCAGTGCAGATCTTCGACGACAATCAACAGCGGCGACAACGCAAGCCGCCGTTCGATGATGGTGCGGACCGCGTAGAAGATTTGCCGCCGTAGCTGCTCGGGTTCGACATGCTGCAAGGTGGCATCCGGGTCGCCAAGCCCAACCACATGGTAGAGCAAAGGCATCAGCCGCTTCGCCTCCTCGCCCTGCAGGCCGAGATCGGCAAGCAAGCCTGAGAGCTTCCCCCGCATATCGTTCCCATCGTTGTTTTGCATCATCCCGGCAGCACTGCGCACCACTGCCCCCAGGGCGCCAAATGATTGTTCGCCCAGTGGTGAGCACGTGGTCTGTCGCACGGCGACGTTGCGAAAACGGTCCTCGTCGCCGACACGGGCGACGAACTCCTTCACCAGCCGCGATTTCCCGATACCGGCTTCTCCGACGAGGCGGACAAGTTGGGCCGTGCCGCCGCACGCCTGGTCAAGGCTCGCCAGCGTTCTGTTGAGCTCCGCACCGCGACCTATCATCGGCGCGCTGAGGCCGAGCGCCTCGAGCCCACGCGCTGCACGCGGCTCCGCAAGCGGTGCATCCAATCGATGGACGAGCACACTGCCGGCCTTGCCGCGAAGCACGACATCACCCATCGACTCGTAAGAGAAGGCATGCCGGGTCAGCCTGTGAGTGAGTTCGCCTACCAGCACTTCTCCCGGTGCGGCCAGCGATTGCAGGCGTTGTGCTGTATTCACCGTGTCGCCGGTCACCGAATAGGATTTGGCGATGCCGATGCCTAATCGTCCAGTAACGACGGGGCCAGTGTTTATACCAATATGAAGTAATAGAGGCGAGCCGGAATGGGGGGTGCTTTCGCCGAGCCGCGCCGTCCGGGCGATCATGTCGAGAGCGGCGCGAAGCGCGCGTTCCGGATCGTCCTCATGCGCGACCGGCGCACCGAACAAAGCGAGCAGTGCATCGCCGATGAATTTGTCGACGAACCCACCAAAATTTTGCACCGCCGCCGTCAATTCCTTGAACAGCTCGTTCTGCAGCGTTTGCATGACCTCAGGGTCGAGCTGCTCGCTGAGTGTCGTGAAGCCGCAAAGGTCGGCAAAGAGGACGGTTACCGTGCGGCGATCGGCGTCAGAGATGGGCTGCAGCCCTTCGTCGCTATCAGTGTTCGCAAGCAGCGACGGAGTTCGAGAGGGCGGCACAATGGTTCGGCTTGGTGTCGGAGCAAGCCGTTCGACGGCTTTTGCCGGCGCACCGACGCTTGCCCCACATTTCGGACAGAACCCGAAATCAGATGCGCAGGGATAACCGCAACTGGCGCATGGCACGGGCTGGCGCTTGCCACACCTCGGACAGAAAGCGTAACCGCCCTCAACCTCGAAACCGCAGCCTGCGCAGTCCATCGAGCCAGACCTCACTAGGGGCCGCGACGGCGTGTTCTCCCTACGCATTTCCCGGCCGGTGTATTCACAAGCATGAACCCATAGCGGTGGATGGGCAAGTGGCAGCGCAAATGGGCATCGGGCGATCGGGTGGGCCTGTGACAGCGCGCGCAGCCAATTCGGTTCTGCGTGGCTGTCGGTTGCAAAAGTTCCCTCTTGGTTCGGTCTTCCTGCTATCGTGAAGATAAGGAGACGGACCCTTGAGCGAGAATCGTAAGCTAGCCGCAATTCTAGCTGCGGATGTGGTCGGATATAGCCGGCTCGCGAGCGCGGACGAAGATCGTACATTGGCGAGGTTGCGGGCACTGCGCAGCGACCTGATCGATCCGATCATCGCAGTGCACCACGGCCGGGTGATCAAGCGCACTGGCGATGGGGCCCTGGTTGAGTTCCGCAGTGTGGTGGATGCCGTGCGCTGCGCCATAGAGGTTCAGAATGGTATGGTTGAGCGCAATGCCGGCGTGCCGCAAGACCGCCGTATTGAGTTCAGGATCGGCATCCATCTGGGAGATGTGGTCGAAGAAAGCGACGGCGACCTGATGGGCGACGGCGTCAACATCGCTTCGCGTTTGGAGGGACTGGCGGCGGCCGGCGCCATCTGCCTGTCCGAGGATGCCTATCGCCAGGTCAAGGCCAGGCTCGACCTCTCCGTCAGCGATCTCGGCAGCACACAGCTCAAGAACATCGCCGAGCCGATCCGGGTCTATTCGCTACAAGTTGGCAGCGCTGGGACCGCGATCCCGGAAAGCGCAACTAGCCGGCCGGCTACGGCAGTGCCGCCGAAGCTGTCGATCGCCGTGCTGCCGTTCGCCAACATGAGCGGTGACGCCGAACAGGACTACTTCGCCGACGGCATCTCCGAGGATATCATCACTGCCCTGTCCAAACTGTCGCAGCTCTTCGTCATCGCACGCAATTCGTCGTTCACCTTCAAGGGCCAGAACGTCCATGTGCAGGAGGTGGGCACGAAACTCGGCGTGCGGTATGTTCTTGAGGGTAGCGTACGCAAGTCAGGGAACCGGGTGCGCATCACCGCGCAGCTCATCGACGCAACTTCGGGCGGCCATCTTTGGGCGGAGCGGTTCGATCGCGACCTGACCGACATATTCGCCGTGCAGGACGACGTGACGCAACAGATCGTCGGCGCGCTGTCGCTTAATCTGACCGCGGGCGATCGGCAGCGGCTGGCGCCCGAGTACCCGCGCAATACGGAGGCGTATGACTATTTCCTGCGGGGCAGGGAGCTGTGGCACCGGCTGACGAGGGAGACGAACGTCGCGGCTCGCGACCTCTTGCAACGTGCCATCGAACTGGACCCGAAATTTGCCTCTGCCCACGCATTCCTGGCCCTTACCCACGGCATCGATTACCTGAACCGCTGGGGTGCGTCGCCGCCCGAATCGATGGCGCAAGCGGACGAGGCCGCAACGCGAGCGGTAATGCTGGATGGCAGCGATCCCTGGGCGCACTGGGCGCTTGCTATTGTCAAGCTGTACACACGGCGACACGATGGGGCCGTCGACGAGGCCGAGCGCGCGCTCGTCCTCAATCCGAACTTCGCCGAAGCGCACGTTGCCCTCGGCGAGGCGTTGTACTATTCGGGCAGATCCGAAGACGCCCTCGAGAGTTTTGCCCGGGGGAAATTCTTGAATCCATATTTCCCGGATGTGCTTCTCCACTTTCAAGCTTTGGCCTTGTTTCAACTTGGAAGGTACGAAGAGGCCGCTGACCTCTTGCTGCAACGGCTGGCTCGCAACGCTGTCACCGACGTATCGCGGGCGCTTCTGGCCGCCAGCTACGGCCAGCTGGGCCGTTTCGCCGAGGCCCAAGCGGCATGGCGGGACGTGCTTCGCGTCAATCCCGACTATTCGCTGGAATACCGTCGCAAAATCCTGCCCTACAAGAACCCTGCCGATTTCGAACTCATGGTGGAGGGGCTCCGCAAGGCCGGTATTGAGCAATAACAAGTGAGGCCAGGCGTCCGGATCAGACGCTGTAGGCTTGGCCGATCTTGCGCCATCGCGCGTTTTCGCGGACGAGCTTCAGGTTGTCGGTGGCCTCGGCAAATGTCCGCGAACGGTATTGCCGGAGCAGGTCCGCGAAGAGCGCCCCTTCCGGTAGGCCGGCAAGCTGCTCGCGGACCGAAATCTTTTCATCGATGACCCGGGTGCCCCAAGCATTTTCCCTTACCTGCAGCTCCGCAGCCAGATCACGCTCTTCCGGTGCGGTTTCGTCCAACGCAGCTAGGAGGATCGAGTGGAAAAGCGCTACATAGCCAATCTGTCTCAGGCCGCCGACAACCCGCACCCGCGGCAAGATGGCGAGAACCAGGAACGTCAGGAACAAGTTCGGCAGCAGCACGCCGTCAAGCAGCGCCTGCTTGAGATGCGGCCGCTCGAAGGGGATGGACAGACCATGCGGCTTATCAAGCTCGATCAGGGTCCCGTCCTCAAGAACGAGCTTGCGCACGCGCTCCTCGCGGATGCCCCAGAAATAGTCCGTGGCATTGGGGAGGAACCTGCCGAATGGGCCCGATGCGGCCTCTTGCAAGGCATGTTCGAGACGCCGGCGTCTTGCGGGTTCGATGAGCAGCCTGGAAAGAAGACCGCCGTCATATTGTAGATGCCGCGCCATGGCAGCCGCGGCGAGGCGATCATCGATGAAAACCGGCAGGGCCATGCCGGAGCGATCCCAGTTGGCGACCAGATCCTCGTTCAGCGCTGTCATGGCATCGGCGGCGGTTCCAAAGACCTTATCCTGGCGGGCAAGCAGCGTACCTAGCCAGCGGCTGGCATCCGTCTCATCGCCCACCGCTTCGAGCGCGCGCTTGTTGAGGGAGACGGGACCGGCTGCGCAGGCGCTTTTGCGGCACAGCTTGTGGCGCCCCATGCCAAACAGGTTGACCTTGTCGTCACCGACATCGAGCCACCCGGGCCCCTCCCGGCCAATTGTCTCCATGGTCATCGTCGTTCCCATGAAGCCGACGAAGGCTGACAGCCCGTTTTCGACCGCGCCGAGCCAGGCAAACAGGAGGGCATCGAAGGTGGTCCGGTCCATCAGAAGCAGGCAGTGCAGACCGGACTGAATCACCGGTCTGTACTCAAACTCATCGAGGGCCTTGCCGATCTGCTGAGGCTGCATAATTACACCGAGGCGCTGATGCAAGACTTCGCGCAGGATCGAGCGGGCAGCGATCGCCGGGCTTGATACTGGCCTTGCCACCGGCCGCCACAGATGGCGGGCGTAGTCGGAAACGGGAGCATTCCAGTTCTGCTCGATGTCACGCACGACTTCCGGGCAGAGCAGCGACAGTACAGCCAGAATTTCCGCCGGAGGCGCAGGGGTTGGATCAAAGCCGTCGGTCATCGGTCCCGTCTAGCCGCTTGCGGGGCAAACGCCAAGTGAGAGCGGATCCGGGTAGTGGGTCAGTTTGAAATCAACCGCCAGATCGTCCAATAGTAGACTGCTACATGCGTCGCTTCGACCATTGCCAGTGTAGCTGCAAAGACTCCGACCAAAGTGACGGAAGGATGCCGGTCGAGCCATGACGGTGGCTGGTCGCAGTCGCCTTTGATAGCAGCGAAAATCGGTTTCCAAGTAGCGATGGCGCGAGCCCCGTCCATATAGCGGCCCACACCAAAACGAATTCAACGGGAAAGCCCCGAATGGCGAAATAGATCGGGCCGACGATAGACAGTCATGGAACCACAATGTTCATGCGGGGCGCGTCTTGTACGGGCCGCGAACCATTGGCTTCTCGGCTTCCTTCGCCTCGATAAGCGCAACTATGTCGCTAATCTCCCAAAGCTGGTCAGTCACGCGAGCGGCCATCGCAGGCGTCACGCGCAAAGTGGCATGGATGCGCACAAAATTGTAATACATAAAATGCAGCCCGACCGCGTTGGCGTGAGCCTCAACCGTTTTGGAAAAGCCATTGGTTAGGCCCGTAAAGCGGCGCATGTGCATCCGCACGGTGAGGTTCTGGCGTTCGGCAAATGACGTGCTGACATACTTGAATTTCAAACTGACCCACTACCCGGATCCGGCACGAATTGTCTACGTCAACGCCATAAACTAGGCTGTCGGGGACGATGCAATGAGCCTCAGATTGCGTGTTGTCGCGGTCCCGGCACTCCGAGGATACCTGCTGTCGACCGCGCTCGTGTCGCCAGCAGCGTTGATAAAAGCGGATCTTAGAACCGCAGCCGGGCCATACTCAGGAGGTCGCGGTACTGGCCGTCGGTAAAACCGGCCTTCACATGCCGGCCTTCGACCTCGAAGCCGTGGCTGGTGTAGAGGTGGATGGCCGGTTCGTTGTCGACATAGACGCTCAATTCGACCCGCTTCAGGGCGCGCCAGTTGTCGGCCACGTCAAGCAGCGCGCCAAGGATGGCAGAGCCGATACCTTTGCCGACAAAGCCGTCGTCTAGGCCGATATTGATTTCGCCGATATGTGAACGGCGCGGCGAGCTTTGCACGACCAGGCTGCCATGGCCGACGACCTTGCCGTCCAATTCGGCGACAATCCAGGTGTCTTCCTGGCCGGACTTGGCGATGCGCCGCTCAACCTGGTCCACCGTCTCGAAGGGCATCCTGAACGTGCCCCAGCGGAAGCCCGGCATGTTGAAGATCGCGCAAAGCGCCTCCGCATCGCTTCGCCGGACGGCCCGGAGCTGCGGCTGGATCTTCTCGGATGGCGAGGTCGTGCTGGTCATGGCTTCCTGGCGAAATGTATCGGCCCCTCACGATGCACCGGACGTCACCTGAAAATCCAGCCGTCTCTGCCGCCTATGCTGTCGAATGCAAACCAAAATACCGAAAGCCAGTGTAGAGTTTTAAGGCGCCGCTGATGCCGATCCAGCCGAAAAGGGCGAGCCAGCTCAATGTAGCGGCCGCCGTCCAGTCGATCCGGTGCACCGCGCCGTCGGTGATGACGAGGCCAAGGATGGAAAGCAGGCCGACCAGAAATTGCGCCAGGCCTAGCACCAGCAATTCTTCGCGCGGCGCGCTTTTCCAAATAAGGTAGGTGCCGCCAGCGCCGGCGAGCAAGATGGCGCTGTAGACCTGGGCGTGGAAGGGATCGACCGTCCATGGCCAGGTGCTGCTGACCATAGCGGGAAACAGCAACATGCCCAAGCCATAGAGGCAAAGGACCGCCGTTTCCGCCAACATGTAGCTGCGCCATGCCGGGCTTGGGGTCACGCCACTTGCTGGCTGACGGGCCCTGGCCCGCCACAGGAACAGCCCCGATACGGCGACCGAACCAAGATAGACCAGAAACCAGAGCCAGGCCGCTTTTCGCTCGAAGTCGAAATAGCCGAGATTGATCAACGAAACCACCGACACTATGAGGGTGAAGATGAACGCCATGACCAGCACGAGCCTGCCCGGCGACCAGCGATTCCAGAATAAGAGCGCCGCCATCACTGCCATTTCGGCGGTGTAGAAGCCGCCGAGAAAGCGGGCACTGAACGGCGTGACGGGCCAGGGCCAGCGCGGCTTGACCAGCGCAGGCGCGAAAAACAGGCCGGCGCCGACGATGAGGACAATAATGACCCCAGCCGAGAAAAGCCGTAGCGCCGCGGGAAGTGGCGGGTTGTTGGATGTCGGCACGGGAGAAAGCCCCAAAGATGAATGCCCCATGCACCCATCATAGTGCCGCTTGCGGCCGGTGAAAATCCGCCGCATGCAAATTGAGCTGTCATCAGATCTATCCATTCGAATGGCCGTTCGATCCCTTTCGACGTAAGATGCGGTGCGCGGACCGAAGCCCAGTCCGGCCAATACGCCTCGGGGCGCAATTTTCCGGAGCCTGCACCATGACCGAAGCTCAGGATCTGTTCTCACTTCTGCGGCAATCGACCGATGTCGAACCGCAGGCAATCGATGCGATCCGGCGAACCATCGCCGAGGGCAAGGACCGCGAGCTTTGCCGCATCAATGGGCTGGCCTTCGCCAGCAAGAATGGCCTCGACGAGGAACGCACCATCAGCGCCTTTCTCCATGCGGCGCGGGTGGGCATCTTCGACATTTCCTGGAATGTTCTATGCCCGGGCTGCGGCGGCGTGCTCGACACCAACGCCACGCTGAAAACCATGCAAAAGGACGAATACACCTGCGCGCTTTGCTCCGAGGGCTATTCGCCAACCCTCGACGAGATGGTCGAGGTGACATTCACCGTCAGTCCACGCATACGCAAGATTGCCGCCCACACTCCACACGAACTGCCGTTGGTGGAATATTTCCGCCAGATCTACTTGGCGTCCGGCGCCGACCTGCCGGAAGAAGATTTGGCGGAGAAGATGGAAGCGTTCTCGCTGGAGGATATCGAGCTTGCGCCCGGTGAAAAGGCGGTTCTGCCCATACAGCTTCCGCCTGAATTCGTCATCGTGTTCGAGCCGGTCACGCATTCAGCGCAGTTCATCGACGCTAAGGGCGAACCAACAAAAGAGCGCCGAAGCCTCTCCTTGGTTTTCGACCGCGACCATGTCCAGAACCAGACGTTGGAGATGCAACCAGGCCCTTTGCGCATTTCCCTGGAAAACAGGACCGAAACCCGCGTGCTGCCGACGGTCTTCATCGCCGGCCACGCATTGCACGATTTCCTGGGCAAGCGCCGGCCCTTCCTGACCGCCAAGCGCTTGCTCACCAACCAGACGTTTCGCGATCTCTATCGCACGGACACGCTCGATATCAACCAGCGGCTGAAGATCACCAGCCTGACCTTCCTGTTCACCGACCTGCGCGGATCGACCGAGCTTTACGAGCGGGTCGGCGATCTGTCAGCCTTCGATCTGGTGCGCGAGCATTTCCAGGTGCTGCACGAGATCGTCGCGGCGGAGGCGGGCGCGGTGGTGAAGACGATCGGTGATGCGGTGATGGCGACCTTCGCGACGCCTGATCGTGCGGTGGCCGCGGCCCTCAGGATGCGCGATGCCATGCGTGGGCTCAATGGAAAAAGCGGGCGCGAGGACCTGCTGCTCAAGATCGGAGTCCATGCCGGCCCTTGCATCGCCGTGTCCATGAACGAGCGGCAGGACTATTTTGGCCAGACAGTCAATATTGCTTCACGGGTCCAGAACCTGGCCAACGCACAGGCGATCTTCGCCACCCGCGCGGTGGTTGACGACAATCTCACCGCCGATCTGTTGCACAGGAACGCGCTGACGCCCGTGCCTCACGAAGTCTCGCTGCGCGGCATTGAGCGGGAGATCGCGGTGTATACAATCCCCTGAGGAATTGCAGGATGAGTGCGAAACGTTTCCGGGGGAAAGGCGGGCGTAGCGCTCTCGCTTGGGAACTGCGTTAAAACAAAGAGCTGGAGCAGCGTTATGGTAGAGCGCTCTCGGCCGCTCACAAGCGCTTGCAGAGGAAATAACGATCGGCAGGCTCCGACGTCGGCGCCGGAAGGCGTTGCAGCAGCGGGTGATCGAGCGGCGTGCCGCTGACGGCGAAGCCGCCAACGCGAAGCAGGCTCGCAATCAGATCGGGAAGCCAGGTAGCGGTCACTGCATCGCGATCATCATAGCCGGTCCCGATGTCGGCATGAACAAGGGCGGCCTCGATGCCAATGAACTTGCGGCCGGTTTCGCGTATTTCGCCGAGCACGAGGTTTTCAGCTTCGGGAATTGAGCTGGCGTGTGCGCCGACTTCGCGGTCGAACACCACGATCCGGCGCCCGGGCAGGCGCTCGCGCAGATGGTGGAACGTCCGGCCATTGCCGAGGCCGAGCTCGAGCACCAGCCCTTCCATCTTCGCCACCTCGGGGCAGACGTGATCGAGAATGTCACGCTGTGCTGTCATCCTGCTGATGAAATTCTCGAGACGACTCATATGCTTTTTGTATCCTGAACCAGATCAAGAGATCGGCTATGCCCGCGACACGACCTGTTCACGAGTGCATCCCCAAGGCGACGCGCTAAGCTCGATTGAGTGTCGGCACATATAAGGGCGGACGATGAACACTGCAACAAGTACGGCCGCAGGGATTATAACGGGTGGAACAGGCGGCACAGCGTGCCGCCTGAATAGCGATCTCACTTGTAGGGGTCTGCGGCGTCCCGCAGGCCGTCGCCGAGGAAGTTGAACGCCAAGATGACGAGAACGACCGGGAGCATCGGCAAAAGTAGCCATGGATAGAACGCGATCACGCTGACGCTGCGCGCCTCGGTTAGCAGGATGCCCCAGCTGGTTGTCGGTGGCCTCAAGCCCAGCCCAAGGAAGCTCAGCGCCGTCTCGCCCAGGATCATGCCGGGTATGGAGATCGTGGCGGTCGCGATCAGATGCGACATGAAGCCGGGGATGAGGTGCCGCCGGATAATGCGGCTGCTGCTGGCGCCCATCAATTGTGCCGCCAGAACGTAATCCTCCTCGCGCAAGGCCAGAAGCTTTGAACGCACGGCCCGCGCCAGTCCGGTCCAGTGGAGCAGCCCGAGGATGACGGTGATGCCGAAATAGATCAGGATTGGGCTCCAAGTTATCGGCATGATCGCCGCCAGAGCCAGCCATAGCGGAATGCTGGGGATCGATTGCAGAACTTCGATTATCCGTTGAACGATCAGGTCGAAGATACCGCCGTGATACCCAGCCAGTCCGCCTATGACAATGCCAAGCAGGAAGCTGAAACTGATGCCGACCAGGCCGATTGTTAGTGAAATGCGTGCGCCATAGATGATACGCGAGAGCACGTCGCGCCCCAGCCTGTCCGTGCCGGCCAGAAAGAGCTGGCCATTTTCGGCAGGACAGAAGAAATGCCTGTCACCTTCGAGGAGGCCCCAGAACCGGTACCTGTCGCCTTTGCAGAAGAAGCGAATCCGCTGAACGTCATCCTGTTCGTCGATGTAGTTGCGCTTGAGTGTGTCCATATCCAGCGTCATCTGGCGACCATAGACGAAGGGCCCGACAAGCTGGCCGTTGTGGAACAGGTGTACCCGCTGCGGCGGCGAATAAATGTAGTCCATGTTGCGCGTGTGCAGATTGTAGGGCGCTATGAATTCGCAGAGCAGTATCCCGAAATAGAGCGCTGCCAGAAATATGCCGGATACAAGAGCAAGCCGGTGCCGTCGGAATTTCCACCACATCAGCCGCAACTGCGACGCCTGAAAGACCTTCGACTGCTCGGCCGTCATCGCCTCGACCGATTGCAGGTCAAAGGGCGCGATGGAAACATAGTGTTGCAGTGGGGCACCCGGAGCGGGCAGGGGCGATTGCTTGTTCATTTGGTGCTGCCGCCCTGCAAACGAATTCGTGGATCAAGCAGCGCCAGCGCCAGGTCGGAAATCAGGACACCGATCACGGTCAGAAAGGCAAGGAACATCAGGAAAGACCCTGCCAGATACATGTCCTGGCTTTGCAGCGCTCTGATCAGCATCGGCCCCGTCGTTTCCAAAGACAGCACTATCGCGGTGATTTCAGCACCGGAGATGATGGCCGGCAGGATAGAGCCGATGTCGGAAATGAAGAAATTTAGCGCCATGCGCAGCGGATATTTGACGAGCGCCCTGAAGGGATGAAGGCCTTTGGCGCGCGCGGTCACGACATATTGCTTGTGAAGCTCATCGAGCAGATTGGCGCGCAGGCGCCGGATCATGCTTGCCGTGCCGCCGGTGCCGATGATCAAGACCGGGATCCACAGATGGGCGAGGATCGACTTCGCCTTGGCCCAGCTCATTGGCTCACTGAGATATTGCGGGTCCATGAGATGACCGATGGAGGTGCCGAACCAGATATTGGCGAAATACATCAGGATCAGCGCCAGCATGAAATTCGGAATGGCCAGGCCGAGAAGCCCGAACAGAGTAAGGCCGTAGTCGCCCCAACTGTATTGATGTGTGGCGGAGTACATGCCGATCGGAAAGGCGATGAGCCAGGTGAAGATGATCGTGACGAAGGAAACCAGCACGGTCAGCCACATTCGGTCCCCGACGACGTCGCGAACCGGCAGCTCATATTCGAAAGAATAGCCGAAATCGCCGTGCAGCATCCCGCCGACCCAGTAGAAGTAGCGAATGACCGGCGGCTGGTCGAAACCATATTCCTTCCGCATCATTTGGATGCGGTCGGAATCTACCGCTTCGCCCTGGGCCCGAAGCTCGGAAATGTAACTGTCGAAATAGTCGCCTGGGGGAAGCTCGATGATCGTGAACACCAGCGCCGATATGATCAGCAGCGTTGGAACCATCACAGCGATGCGCCAGACAATATATCGAAACACGCTCAGGACTCTCCAAGCCAGAATGTATCGGGCATGTAGACACCGAAATAGGCGGTCGGGTCATAGCCGTAGAGCGCCTTGTCAGGCAGATTGCGCAGCCGTGAGGACGCCAGAACCGGCTGATGCGTTCCGTTCACCGTGCCGATCGAAAACACCTGATCGGTATAGATCGACAGCATTGAATTCCAGATCTCGGCGCGCTCCGCGGCCTCGGTCGATGCGTTCCAGCGCTTGAGCAGAGCCATCAACTCGACCACAGGCGGAAGATCGGGCGCCTCACCGAGCGTGCCACGAGACAGGTAGTGAGCGCCCCACAGCGGCCATTGCAGCTGGTCGTCGATGGTGGGGGCCAACTGGTACGGATTCATGTCGGAGGTCGGCACGCCATTGTCGATGCCCGACCACATCGACATCATGATCTGGCCGCCAAGCGCGCGGCTGCGGAAGATGTCGCGCTGCGAAGTGCGGACGAACAGGGCGATGCCGATCTGACGCCAGTGATCGGTGATGAGTTCGAGCGCGTCGGTTTCCAGCGTGCTTTCGCCGGCCGTTTCCACTATGATCTGCGCCGGGCGTCCATCGGGAAGTACACGCAGGCCATCATCGTCGCGTTTTTGAAGCCCGACCTCGTCGAGCAGCGCGTTGGCTTGGTCGGGATCATGGGCGACCCAGGCCTTCGCGAATTCCGGCCGGTAGAGCGGGCTCTCCGGCAGGACCGTATCGGCACTTTCCCGCGCTAATCCGTAGAATACTGCCAAATTGATCTCGCGCCTGTCCACAGCGAGGGAAAGGGCGCGGCGCACGCGCACGTCACGAAAAAGGCTGCGCCATACCTGGTCGGCACAATTCAGATTGGGCAGCAGCGCCAGCCGGGAACCCTGTGTGCGTTTCCACAGATGCATCTTCACCGGGTAACGCTTCTCCGTATCCTTCAGGAAAGAGTAATCGGCGAAGTCGATGCCCATGCATTGCAGGTCGCTCTCACCCGCACCGGTCTTGGCGGAAATGATCGCCGATGAGCTGACATTCAAGACAAACCGGTCAACATAGGGTAACTGCCTGCCATTCTCGTCTATTCTATGAAAGAACGGATTTCGCTCGAAAATGAACTGCTCAGCCGGCGGCTTGGTCCGGTTCTGCCAGGGATCGAGCGTCGGCAACTCCGGGTTCTCCGGGCGATACTGCCGCGACATGCGGATATGCAGGAGCGTCCATTTCTGGACCCGGTTCTCCGTCATTAGGCCGGCGAGCCGGAACGGATCTTGGTATTTCTTGTGGAACTGCTTGAGATAGGCGGCCGGCAGAACAAGCGATAGCGGCGAGGCAGCAGCGAGCTTGGGCAGGAAGTCGGGATTTGGCGTCTCCCAACTGTAGCGGACCGTCAACGGGTCGACGATCTCGAAGCGTGGCGGCTTGCCATCTGCCACCAGGCCCGGTGCAAGCCCGCCTGGCGACAGCTCATCGTTCAGCCAGACATCTTCCCAGCAATAGCGGAAATCTTCCGACGTCAACAGGCTGCCGTCAGACCATTTATGTCCTTCCCGCAGCTTGAATGTGAAGACACGATCATGCGCGACGTCGAAACTTTCGAGGATGTCGGGTTGCATGTTAAGCTTTTCGTCATAGCCGACCAGGCGAGCATACCCATAGATCGTCATTATCCGGATATCTTTCTGGCTGCCGATGATCGTGCGCAGCGTGCCGCCATACTGGCCGGGTTGCCGGCCCATCGCAGCCAGATTCAATACGCGCGGGCTCTTGGGCAGGCGTTCGGCGAGTGCCGGCAGCGCCCTGGCCGTGAGCTGCGGCTGAAGAAACTCCGGCTCCAGATCGCCTGCGCGTAACTTGCCCGGCACAAATGCCGAAGCCATGAGCCCAAGGGCAGTGCGCCGGCTGATCAAGATCGTAGCTCGCTGACATTGGCCGAACGTCGGGCCAGCACTAGGTGGCCGCCGCCAAGGTCGAGCGGCGACAGCACATCCTCGTCGCCCTCGTCGCGGAATTGCGGTCCCCATGCGCTCTTGTCGGAAGCACCGCTGAGCTTCAGCGTCTTGAAATCCATTGGCCTGTCGAGATCGGGAAACGGTACTGCGGCGACCAGCGAGCGCGTGTAGGGATGGACCGGTTTCCTAAGCAGAATTTCGCGCGGCGCAAGCTCGACGATACGCCCCCCGCACATCACCGCGATGCGGTCTGCCATGTAGTCCACCACCGCTAGGTTGTGGGATATGAATAGGTAAGTCAGGCCCAGTTCCTTCTGCAGGTCCTTCAGGAGGTTCAGAATCTGCGCCTGGACAGAGACATCGAGCGCCGAAACCGGCTCGTCGCAAATCAGCAGTTCAGGCCCCAGCGCCAACGCGCGCGCGATGCCGATACGCTGACGCTGCCCACCGGAGAAACTGTGCGGATAGCGCTTGATGAAGCGCGGATCGAGCCCGATTGCCTGCATAAGGCTCTTCACCGTGGCTAGTCGGGACGCGGCATTACCTCGTTGATGGATTTCCAACGGCTCGCTCAAGATGTTCTCCACCGTCATGCGAGGTGAAAGCGATGAAACCGGATCCTGAAATACCATCTGGATCTTCGCGCGCAGCAGGCGCAGGGCGGCTCTGTCGCCTCCCAACACATCGATCGGTCCATCGCGGCCATTGAAAAGCACAGAGCCGCCGCTAGGCGTGACAGCTCGCATGAGCATCTTGCTGACGGTGGTTTTGCCGGAGCCGCTTTCGCCGACCAGACCCAGGCACTCACCCCGGATGATATCGAAGCTCACGCCGTCCACGGCGCGAACTGAGGTTTGATGATCGCCGCCGAACCATCCCGACTTGCGGATGGTGAAGGTTTTTGTCAGGTCCCTGACCGATAGCAGGATGTCGTGCGGCCCCTTCGATGCCGGCGCCGTCTGTTTGCCAAGCAGGTTCTCGACATTCACCGGCACCTCGCGCAGCGCCTTTAGCCGTTCACCAGGCTTCAGGTCGAAATGCGGAACGGCTGCCATCAGGCCCTTCAGGTAAGGGTGACCTGGCCGGCGGAATATCGCCTCGACAGGTCCCGCTTCCATGATCTCGCCATGGTAAATGACGACCACCTCGTCGGCGACATTGGCGACCACGCCCAGATCGTGGGTGATCAGCAGCATCGCCATATTCAGCTTGCTCTGAAGCTCGCGCAGCAGTTGCAGGATTTGCGCCTGGATGGTGACGTCCAACGCCGTCGTCGGCTCGTCGGCGATCAACAGGGCGGGCCGGCAGATAAGCGCCATGGCGATCATGGCGCGCTGACGCAATCCTCCCGAAAGTTCAAATGGATACATGTCATAGGCGCGCTTGGGATTGGGAAAGCCGACAAGGCTGAGCATTTCCTCGGTCCGCGCCTTGCGCTCTGCCCGAGCCATGGGCGTATGGATCTGCAGCGATTCGCTGACCTGGTTGCCGATCGTGTGCAGCGGCGAAAGCGATGTCATCGGCTCCTGAAAGATCTTGCCGATGCGGCTGCCTCTCAAGGCCCGGATTTCGGGTCCATCGCGCGGCATCTGCAGGATATCCTGTGTCGTGCCGGGCTTTTCAGGATCGGAAAATAGGATACGGCCACGAACATGGGCTGTGTTCGGCAAAATGCCCATCACTGCCTGGCTGAGAACTGATTTTCCGGAACCGGACTCGCCGACAAGCGCGGTAACCTTGCCTGGAAGGACGCGAAGATTTGCCCGCCTGACTGCATGCAAGGGTCCCCCGATAATGGCAAAAGAGATGCCAACATCTTCGACCCGCAGCAGATCAACGCCCGAATTCATTCTCACCAGCCCACTTTGCCGGCCTGCCGGGCGGCAAACCAGAAAGTGAGACTAGCGTATTGCAGGCTTAGAGCAACTTGGATTCGAAAGGGTTGCCAGCGGCGAACCGGGCGACCGACATAACAAGGTGTTCGGATCAGATTGGGCCAGGCTACTGGAGCTTCCTCGGGTCGCCCGGCGACAGCCGTGCGGCATCGCGATGAAGCAGCATGACCTGCTCTGCCTCCGATCTCCGGTCGTAGATCGCCTCCAGCGCACTCTCTTCATCGAGCGCGAGAGCGCCCGACAGATCTGGTGAAAGCACCGTCAGCTTCTGCTTGAGCCCCGCCAGTTCCTCGCTGCCGAGCGTCAGCCAGCTGTTGGCGCCGCAATAGCTGGCGAAGTCCTTGCTGGCGAGAACGCGGTGCGGGTATTTCTTGGTCAGGGTCTGGAGACGCTGGACCTCGTTTACAGCCGAGCCAAACACGGAGAATGTGAGCCGGTCGGTAAGCCCGACATTGCCGAACATCACGTTGCCGACATGCAGGCCGATGCCAAATTTTATGTCGGACAACCCTTTTTCCTTTCTTCGCAGATTGAGCTCCATCATGCGCGCAGTGGCCTTGTGCGCTGCCGCCAGAGCAGCCTGGCAGGCGATCTCGGACTGCGAGCGATGCCTTTCGCAAGGATAGACGGCAATGAAGCCATCACCTATGAAACTCATGATCTGCCCGCCTTTGCGATTGAAAGGTGCGGCAATGGCGTCGAAAAATTGGTTCAGCGTATCGATGTAGATTTCGCGGCCCGACGTTTCGGCAAGCCGTGTCGACCCGCGCATGTCGGCCATGACCAGTGCGGCCCGGATTGTATCGCCCTCGCCGCGCTTGATCTGGCCGTCCAGCACGCGTCTGCCGGCGTCGCCGCCGAGATAAGTGGTCATCATGTTGTCGGCCAGCTTGGTGAGCACCGCCATTTTGGTTGCGATGGCGAGATGGTTTTGGATACGCAGCAGCGCCGAAATCATGCTGTCGCTGAAACCTGAAGCACTGTCGGTCGACCAGGACCCGATCATGCCCTGACTGGTATTGCCGTTGAAGGGATGGACGAAAGCCATGTAGTCGGTCACGCCCATAAGCCTGAGTTCATCGAAGACAGGAAATTCCGACGGGACCGACGGGTCGAGACGACGCCGCAGATGGTCGAGCTTGTTGCTGAGCAGATGGTAGTATGGGCTGGTCAGGAACGTGTCGGAATGAACGCCGTCCTTTTTGCGGAAGCCTTCCACTTCCATGCCTTGGCCGCGAAGCCAGGTGAAGCCGAGCGCGTCATAGAGCGGATGAAGCATCGAAAAGCTCAAATGCACCCGCTTCAACGGCAGGCCGGCAGCAGCCAGCCGCTCGCAAAACCCCTTTACCAGTGTTTCCAGCTCGTTGCCTGCCAGCGCCGACTGAGTAAGCCAGTCGGCAACCTTATCCATGAGAATTGTGGAAATTTCTGCTCGCGCCATGCTCATACCACCTCGAAACCCGTCGACTGCGATCCGCCATAACACAGTCCGCCAGCGACCCAAAGATACCCCAAGTCAACGGTCGCGTGCGGCGGCAAAGGCGAAGGAATTCCCGAGTGACTGTCGTTGCAACCAAGGTACAGGCTTAACTGCATTCATGCCTTGCGGCCTTATGTGGCGAAGCTGCGGCCGGAGTGCAATCACGTTCCTGACATCGGCAAAGTCGCCACCGGGGCGCTTGTCAGGCCTTCACCACCGTCTCTCGGAGCAGCCCGAGACGGCCAAAAACATTGCGTGTGTCGACGATCAGAAGGGCGTGATCAGCGACAGCCTTATAGTCGATCGCGTCATGGTCGGTTGCAACGACGACAGCATCGAAATCCTTCACCACCGCCTCGGTCAACTCGAGCGAGCGGCGCCCCCTGAGGGCCATATGCTCCCGTGTGGTCGGGATCTCGGGAACATGCGGATCGTGGAATTCCGCCTTGCCGCCCCATTCCTCGATAAGTTCGATGAGCCGCAATGAGGGGCTTTCGCGGATGTCGGGCACATTCTTCTTGTAGGCGAGCCCGATGATGAGAATGCGCGAGCGGCTGAGCGCCTTGCCGCAGCGCCGGTCCAGTGCTTTGGCCAGTTCATCGACCACGTGACGCGGCATAGCAGTGTTGATCTCTGCCGCCAGCTCGATGAAGCGGGTCGGCAGTTCGTATTCGCGCGCCTTCCACGTCAGGTAGAAGGGATCGATTGGAACACAGTGCCCGCCCAATCCGGGGCCTGGATAAAAAGGCATGTAGCCGAAGGGCTTGCTCCTGGCCGCCTCGACCACCTCCCAGATGTCGATGCCCATCGCGCCGAGCACGACCTTCAATTCGTTGACGAGGGCTATGTTGACTGACCGGAATATGTTTTCCGTCAGCTTGACTGCCTCTGCGGTTGCCGTGCTGGAAACCGGAACGACGGTTTTGACGACCCCTTGGTAGAAAGCCTGCACGAGCGTCGCCGCTTCAATGCCGTCACCTGCCACGACCTTTGGGATCGTCGCGACTTCAAAGTTGCGGTTGCCGGGATCCTCGCGTTCGGGCGAGAAGCCGAGGAAGAAGTCTATCTTCGACTGCAAGCCGGTTTCTTCCAGTATGGGCTTGATCACATCGTCGGTGGTGCCGGGATAGGTGGTAGATTCCAGCACGACGAGGTGGCCGAGACGCAGATGCTTTGCGATGATGCCAGTCGTGTTCCTGACAAAGGAGAGGTCCGGCTCACGGTTTTTTGTCAGCGGTGTCGGAACGCAGATGATGATGATGTCGCAGGTCGACAGTTCGGCAAAATCCGCTGTGGCGCGGAACCGTCCACTCGCCACGTGGCCGGCGAGGGCTGTCGACGTCACCGCCTCAATGTAGGATTGGCCGTTGTTCAGGCTCTCGACCTTCTGGGCTTCAATGTCGAAGCCGAAAACCGGGAAGCCGGCGCGTGCGACCGCAATCGCGAGCGGCAACCCGACATAGCCCAATCCGATCACGCCGACATGCGCGGTGTGCGCCGAGATACGGTTCAGCAGACGGTCATATGCCGAAGATCGTGAAGCGTCCAAATCTGCTTTCCCGTTAGTTGGGACAGGATGGCCGGTGTCAGGCGCGGCTTACCAGTCCCACAGAACCATGGCCGAGGCATATTGCGGAAAGTGGATTCTCG
Source organism: Mesorhizobium sp. B2-3-14 (assembly GCF_006442175.1). Taxonomy (NCBI): domain Bacteria; kingdom Pseudomonadati; phylum Pseudomonadota; class Alphaproteobacteria; order Hyphomicrobiales; family Phyllobacteriaceae; genus Mesorhizobium; species Mesorhizobium sp. B2-3-14. Next base: position 24,463 of record NZ_VFVP01000011.1, read on the forward strand.
CAAGCCGTCATCCGACCGGCAACTTTGCCTTCAGGTCTGCAGCAGCCATCGCATAGCCGCCAGCCGCACCGTCTATGAAATGAACATGATCGCGGTGCAGCGGCGAGGCGACGAGGCATGTCATCAAGGCCGATTTCTGGCGGTGCAGGCCATAATTGCAGATGCCGGCCTCTTCCGCCTGTTTCAGCCGATTCTCTATCCGTTGCAACACATCAGCATCAACGTCGATGGTCATCTTCAAGCCGTCGTCGAATTTCCGGAAATCCGAATTGCTGGCCACGTCGCGTTTGTAGATCTTCGGATCGAAACCGCCGACGGTCCAGCCATATCTATCGGCGACGGCCGTAAGCGCCATCAGGAACACTATCCACAGCTTCGACAGCCATCGCCGTCCCACCGGCGCCGTGGCTCGCGCCTCGATATCGAGGCCGGCGGGCAGCAAGCTGTAACTCGGCCCATTCACCGGCACCGGGTGGCCATCGCGTTCCTGTCTGCTGGCAATGGCGATGATGTCGGACGCCAGAAACTGAAAACCGCGCAGATCGCGCGACGACCCCGGAGTGGCTATGATCGAGACGATTTCGCCATGACGGGTTCCGATCGGGTTCCAGCGGCAGGACAGGCCGGTCAGGTCCGGCCGTGCGCCAGCCGGAGCAGGATCGATGCGGTAGCGCCCCGCTTTCATCTCGGCTTCCGCCCAACTGCCGCCACCGCCGGCGAACATGGTATAGAAGATGGCATCGGATGCTTGGAACCTTGCCACGCGAACGTCGAGGCCTTGCGCTCGAATATCCTTTATCGGCACGATTGCGGCACGCAGGGTTAGGTCCAGTTCGTCCGCCACCCATCTCTGGACAGCCGCCAGCGCCTTGCGGGTGGGCTCCATCGCAGAGCCGGGAAAGGCGACGAGCGCCCCATCGCCGCCGAAGACAAAGGGAAGGTCTTGCCGACCCAGCGCGTTGAGGAGGGCCGAAATGACACTGGCGCCGGCCATATTGACCGTTTTATAGCGTCCCGTCTCGATCGCCTTGGTCGAGCCGACAATGTCGGCGGTGGCCAGCGCCCAACCATCGGGGAGGGGCCGATAGTTGTCGATGTCGGCAACGCTTTCGAATTTTGCGAAGACCGGCAAAGAAGCGACAAACGGGTCCGAGGCGGCAGCTGTTTCCATGAGTATCAGATAGCACATTCCACTGCTTGGAGGTGCAGTCGATGGTGCTTGGAATTTGACTTGCGCATGCTTTCCGATGATAGGGTCGCGCAATGCGAATTGCCTTCTACGCGCCGCTGAAGTCACCCAATCATTCCGTTGCCTCCGGCGACCGCCAGATGGCACGCACGCTGGTCAAGGCGCTGGAGCATGGAGGACATAGCGTCGAACTGGCATCCGAATTGCGCTTCTATCTACGCGAACCGGAGCCGGAACGTTTCGATGCGCTCAAGATAGAGGCCAAAGAGGAAGCCGCGCGGCTGACGCGGCTTTGGGATCGTGATGGCAAGCCCGATCTATGGTTCTGCTATCATCCTTATTACAAGGCGCCCGACCTGATCGGGCCCGGGCTGGCGTCGACCTTTGCTGTCCCATATGTGACAGCGGAAGCTTCCTATTCGAGGCGCCGCAATGCCGGTTTGTGGGCTGATACACAAGCGCTGGTCGTCCAAGCGGTCCAACAGGCGGCGCTGAACATCTGCTTCACGCAAAGAGATCGTCGGGGACTGGCAGATGCGATACCCGAGGTCGCTCTTGATATGCTGTCACCCTTCATCGACACATCGGTCTTCCATGAACTGCCGGCACGAGGTTGCCCGACGCGCCTCGTTGCTGTTGCCATGATGCGCCAGGGCGACAAAGTCGAAAGCTATCGCATGCTGGCGCAAGCGCTGGGTCAGATTGGCCATTTGCCCTGGACGATGTCGGTCGTCGGCGACGGGCCTGCCCGTGACGAGGTCAAGGCGCAATTTGCCGGCTTCGCCGCCGAGCGTATCGAATGGCTCGGCGCGATCGATCCAGCCGCCGTGCCGGATGTCCTCTATGGGGGAGGAATTTACGTCTGGCCGGGTTACGGGGAGGCCTATGGCGTTGCCTATCTTGAAGCACAAGCCGCCGGTCTTCCGGTGGTGGCTCAGGACATCGCCGGCGTGCCGGAAGTCGTGCGAGACGGCCAGACCGGGTTTCTCACCCCGCCGCGAGATGTGGCCGCCTTCGCTTCTGCCATTGAAAGGCTTCTGGCCCGTAAAGACGAGAGAACCATCATGGCAGCAGAAGCCAGACGTTTCATCCTTGAAGAACGTTCCCTCGGCATTGCAGCGGCGCGCCTGGTCGAACTTCTTTCGAAGGTCTCGGTTTCATGACATCCTGCGATCGAGTCTGGCAGCCCTTGGTGGAAGAATTGGCGGGCCGGCAACGGGCCGGTCGCAAGGCAGAGTTCTGGCTGCGCGACGATGATGCCGTGGATCCGACGCCGGCGCTTGATCGGCTGCTCGACCTCACGGGTGAGTTCACCGTTCCGGTCACTCTGGCCGTCATTCCGGCCCTCACGGATGAGAAGCTTGCTGCCCGGCTAGACGAGGCGCCGCATGCCACAGTGGCCATGCATGGCTGGGTGCATCGAAATCATGCTCCCGAGGGTCACAAAAAGCAGGAGCTCGGCGCCCATCGGCCAGGGGAGGCCGTTCTTGAAGAACTGGCTGGCGGGCTGTCGCACCTAACGGGCCTGCACGGCGCGCGAACCGTCCCGATGCTCGTGCCCCCCTGGAACAGGATCGACGCCGGCCTGGTCTCCGACCTTGGATCGATAGGATTTGCGGCATTGTCGGTCTTCGGGCCCCCGGACCCGGCTTCACTGGCGGTCATCAACTGCAATGTCGACATCATGGATTGGCATGGCACGCGCGGCTGCCGCGACCACGGTCTATTGATCCAGGCAATCGTCGCGCGCTTGCAGGATGCATTCGACGACGAACCGGTCGGCCTGCTCACTCATCATCTCGTACACGATGAATCGGCCTGGCTTTTCCTTGAACGGCTGTTCACGGTCACTGCACAGATTGACTCCTGCGTATGGCTTCCAATCAGGACATTGATCGGGCGCTGCGCAGGTAAGGGAAGATAGCTCGCTCACCGCTTTTTGGGCAAGGAGACTGGAAATTCGAGGGTATGCCCATCCCGCGCCGCAAATGCGCCGGTAAACCTGTCTTTGGCCAGTTTCTCGATCTCATCCAGTTCCTCGTCGGTGCGTGTCGCATCGTGATGAAACAGCGCAAGCCCTCGCGCACCGGCGGCGCCACAGAGTTTGATCCCCTGTTGCCATGTCGAGTGCCCGTTACCGCGGCGGCGTTCCATTTCCTCATCGGTGTAGGTGCAATCGTAGATGACGAGGTCGGCATCTTGGATCAGGCCGAGCACTGCGGGATCGAGTTTGTCGGGCTCGTGCTCAGTGTCGGTGATCACCGACACCACACGGCCACCCCATTCGACCCGGTAGCCGATGCAGCCGCCTGGGTGAACAAGACTGCCCGTCCGGACCACCACCCCTTCGCGGGGCCGAAGCACGTCTCCGGCCACGAAGTCGCGGCAGTCGAGGCTTGCCTTGCAGGCCTCCAGCTTCACCGGAAACCAAGGCGGCCGGATGAATGCATCGACCATCTGCCGGGTCGTCATGCGCCCGGCAAGGTGCCCGGACCAAAGCGTAACCGTGACGCTCCGGTCGTAGATCGGCGCAAAGAATGGCAGCCCGATAATGTGATCGTAGTGGCAATGCGTGAAAAGTAGGTCGAAATCGGTCACGCCCAACGTCCGAAGCGCCCCGCCGGCAGGCCGCAGGCCAGAGCCCGCGTCGAACAGAAGCGTATGCTTACCACAGCGCATTTCAATGCAGCTTGTGTTGCCGCCATAGCGAGAGAATTCTGGCCCCGATACCGGGATGCTGCCGCGCACTCCCCAAAACCTGACCAGGAAAACGTCGTCGTCCATGGTAGCCCCTTCGCAGTCCCGTCACTCATCGTAGCCAAACAACTGCCGCTAGCACCAGGAAAAGTGTGAACCGTTTTCCGTTTGCCGATGTCCTCCAGTGACCTTCTCAGCCAAAGGCTTGCGCTATAATGACGGGGAGCGTCGACCGCATCTCATTGGCTATTTGGCACTTCGTGCATCGATCAGATCGGCGGTGGTGTGGCTTAGGCGATCGGCAAGAACCCGCAATATCTCGATGGTCATTTCCGGGGACTCCTTCATGAGTCTCAGGAAATGATCCTTGCGAATTCTCAAGGCTTCCAGCTGACTTGCCGCTCTGACGGTGGCTGTGCGCGAGCTGTTGCACAGTATGGCGATCTCGCCAACAATCGAATTTGGCGCCATTTCGGCTACTTTTAACGGCCCTTTGTCGGAATCGACCAGAATATCTGCCTTGCCTGAAAGGATGACATAGGCGGCATCTCCCTCGTCGCCCTGCCGGAAAAGGATCTGGCCCGCGCCGTAGCTGACGCGATCGGAGGTGAACGCAAGCAGTTTGAGCTTTGTCAACTCAATGCCAGAAAACAAGGGAACGCGTTGCAGCATTCCAACTTCATCCTTGAGCAGCATTGTCGCAAACCTCAAAATTCGCGTTTGCCAGATTAGAGCAACGCGCGCCCAGATGGAATTGGTTCCGTATCCGGGACGTCGCTCTACGACACCAGTTCCTTGAAGACGCCGTCGCCTGCCAAAAGTGTCTCGTGTGTTCCGTCTTCCACCAATTCACCCGAGTCGAACACGATGACGCGATCGAACATCATCGCCATGGACGGATTCGTCACCACCCAGACAATTGCCGGCGAATGGTCGTCGCGTCTGGCTTCCTCGAGAACGTTCCGCAACACCTTATCTTGCATGCGCTGATCGAGCGCCGACAGCGGCCGGTTGAGAATGAGAAAATCGGGACGCTTGAGCAGCGCTCGGGCAACGTCGAGCTTCTGTCGCTGTCCACCGGTCAGCCGCCTGCCGCCGGCGCCGACGTTGAAATCCAGGCCGACATTGAGAAGCTCGCCATAAAGCCCCAGCTCGTCAAGAAGGTCATAGAGGATGGAGCGTATGCGGTCCGGCGCGTCGGGGTGATTGTTGCCCACACGCCCGAACAGCACATTATCCATGACAGTAGCGGCGGCAATGTATTTGCCCGGATCGTACCGTTCGATCGCGTCATGCAGCTCGGTCGGCAGGTTTTCATAGAACCGGTTGCGGGCAGTGACGATCTTGCTCATCAGCTCATCGCTCAAAAGGCCGAAGCGGTGCCGGGGCTCGATATAGGCAAAGCTCAAGCTAACGATCATGGCGCGGTCGGTCTCCGAAACCGCCTCGTAGGGACGGTTCTTGAGCCGTTGCAGCAAGGTTTCGTAGGCCGGTATCTCCTCGGCGCTCATGAAGGCGAGCTGCTGGAAAAACTGGTGATCGGCTGGCAGGTCGGCAAACAGCTCGATCGCCTGTTCGGCGATCTCCATGCCCATTTCGTACAGCGTGCGGTCGAGACCGGCTTCATTGAGCACAGAAGCAAAATAGGGGTTGGCAGCCAGCGCCCTATCCGCCAGTTCAGGGCCGGCCGCAGCGCCGAAGAGCAGGTTCTGGCCGATTGTCGCTTCCTTGTTGTAGGCGCCCGGTTCGAAAGGAACCACCAGTCCGCTCAGCCCTTCCTGTTCAAGCCGGGTTCGCAACGCCGCACGCAGTTCGACGATGCGCTTGGCAAGTTCCGTGTGACGCTTGAGGTCGGCCGAAGAGCGCAAGCCAAGGTCCAGAATGTCGCGCGACAGAACAACCGCGTCGAGCACCCGGCGCACGGCTTCAAAGAGGTCGTGCGGGCCGGTGGCGCCGGCGGAAGCATAGTTGATCCAGTCGCTGCGGATATCAAGATCCGGATTGCCCGACCGGCGCGCCTCTTCGATGTTCCAGCGGTGTTGGTCTGCCGCTGCACCGTCGTAAGTCACCGGTGTCAGCGGCGCATGTTTCAACCCGTAGAGCAAGTTATCGCGGAGGCTTGCCTGGAACAGGAAAACATCCGACGAGGCATACGACATGCGCCGTCCGGTCACCGCTTCGGGGAGTTCAAGCAGGTCGTGGGTGCCCGAAACGATCCTTCCGCTGTCGGGCCAGTTCAGCCGCGCAAAGGCCTCTGCAAGCGCTTCGGCTCCCCCTGTTGCAGTGCTGACCAGCGCCACCGTCTCACCCGGCTTGACCTGGAGGGAGACACGGTTGAGAAGGATCGCACCGCCATCGTCTGCTATGGACAGACCGATTGCCGACAGGGGGGCGGTCATCGGATCGGGATCGTCGATCGCCAACGCCCCGATTGTAGGCGAAATGAGACCCTCCACAGTGAACTGTTCAACCACCTGCTGATATTTGACCTGGACATCCTGCCGATCCTGGTCCCAGTCGATCAGTTCCTTCATCGGTCCGGGCAGGTCCTTGTAGGCGCCGATCACGGCCACGAGCTGGCCGACGTCCAGCCGACCCTCAATGGCTAGGTAACCGCCGATCATGTAGAACAGAAAGGGCGTGAGCTGCGCGAGAAAATTGTTGAGGAACTTTACCATGAATTTCCATTGGTAAAGATCGAAGCGGATCTTGAATATGAGCCCGAGCCGGGCAGCTATGTCGGCGCGCTCGTAGTTTGATGTATCGTGGACGTGAACCGCGCCGATACCGTCGACGATTTCGCCAACCCGGCCCGAAAGTGCGCGCGCCGTCAATTGCCGTTGGCGCCCGAGCACGAGCAGCCGCCGGCGCATTCGCGGGATGAGCACGATCTGGATCGTCACGATCACGACCGCTATCAGTCCGAGCCAGACGTTCTGGACCATGATGAAGAGCATGGCGGTCAGCGCCTGACCGCCGAGCAGTACCGGCTGCAGAAAGGCATCGCCGATAAAGCCGCCCAGCGGCTCCACCTCGTCCTTCACCATGGTCGCCACTTCGGCCGATTTCACCCGCTTGAAATATATCGGCGGAAACCGCAGCACACGATCGACCAGATCGAAACGGATACGCCGCAGCATGCGTTCGCCCAGACGGCCCTTGTAGGTGTTGATGTAGAGTTTAAATAGGCCGTTGATGACGACCAGCAGGAGGAACACAAGGCTCAGGGCAAACAGCGTCGCCTTGCGGCCGAGCTGAAAACCGGAGAAGAACAGGACCTCGCCAATGAACGGCAGGCTATAATGCAGCCTCATGAATGGCTGGGTCGCGCCCACTTGGTCGAAGCCTTTACCTTGGATCGGGCCGTTGACGATCAGCTTCGGCAGGTCGAAGGACATGAAATAAGGGACCATCGAAAGCACGACGATCATCAATATCCAAAGCTGCTGCTTTTTCGTGTGGGTCCAGATATAGCGGGCTAGGCTGGGTTCCATATGCGACCGTGGACCCTTTAGTTGGAAGGATGCGGGACGAAGAAGCGGCTACCGGCGCATGGCGTATCGGCAATTTCTGCGTCGCCAATGACAAGCTCGAAGATGCAGTGCACGAACGACGCCGATGGTCCCGACAGATGCAGCCGGCTCTCTCCGGCACCGGGCAATGGCGAAGCGGCTAACAGCATAATCAAATCCGCGGATCAAAACGGCCTTGCGGGGGGCAAGATTGCGTTGTGTCGCCCGAAATCCCACCATACAAGACGAATATGATGGATGTCACGCAACCACGCAATGCCGGCATGGACTGGCGCGAGCAAGCCTTGGACCTCACGCGCGGAATTGGGGCCTATGTCGACCGACCTCTCGTGGCAGGGCTGGCGCGCGTCATCGCCCAGCATCCGAACGCCGATATGGGCAACGCGTTCAACCACAAACAGGTCGCCTGCAAGATGTGGGCGCTCGATCGGCTGTTCGACAGCTGCGGCGGGCGCTTCGGGCGCATATGGGTTCTGGGTGGTTGGTATGGCGTGTTGTCGGCGATGCTTTTCAACGATGTCCGCTTCGACATTGCGGCGGTCGACAGCATTGACATCGATCCCGAAGTCGCGCCCGTCGCCCTGACGCTAAACCGGGACGCCGGCGACCGGTTCCGGGCCATGACGGCAGATATGTACGCACTCGACTATGCGGCCGGGCGTCCCGACCTGACCGTCAATACGAGCTGCGAACACATAGCCGATCTGCGCGCCTGGCTTGCGCTGCTTCCGCAGGGCACGAATGTTCTGCTGCAATCGAATGATTATTTCAGCGAGCCGACGCACGTCAACTGCGTGGCTTCGCTGGCAGCCTTCGAAGCAATGGCGGCACTGCGGGAGGTGCGCTTCTCCGGCGAGCTGCCGACCAAAAATTATACGCGCTTCATGCTGATCGGAACTGTCTAGCTTTTCGCCCAAAATTGCGTAGCGGTTTGGGGCATTAATACACGTCCTTGAAGCGCCTTGCACGAAGCTCACCAGAAGCGACACGCGTTAGAGCAAATTCCAGGAACATGTGAACGGCTCTCCGTTCGGACTTGCGGCAGAACAAGGAGGTAGAGCGGTTCAAAGGTTTACGCGAAACGAGGAACCGCGTTAGGATCCATCGTCTGTTGATCATGAGCTTTTCTTGAAGCCGGGGCCCTGTTTTAGGGACCATGTTCGATGCCGGTCGCGCAGGATTTGCGCCGAGTGACGGGCGCCGTCCAGATTGAGGCGATGCGCGGATGGTCTAGGTGCCACAAGCGCAGCTTCGATCGCTTTCGCCAAACCTTCAGGCGTTAGGTCCCTTTCCATAACAACCGTCGCAAGACCGAGTTCTTCAAGCAGCAGGGCGCGAACCGTTTGTTCTGTTTCACCGCCGGCTGCAAATGGGACGAGCAGGGAGCGACAACCCGCGCGCAGGACATCGCAGACCGTGTTGTAACCCGCCTGCGAGACGGACAGGCGGGCAGCTGTCAGCAGGCTCGCGAAATCCTCGCGGAACCGGAAGATGGACAGGCCCGGCGTGACGTCGTGTGCGATCGCGTCAAACTGGTCTTTCGGCAGGTTTGGGCCGGTGATCAAACACCATTTCCAACCGTTCTTGGCATTCCGCGCCGCTGCGATGGTGGAGCTTACAAGGCTGCTTCCGGCAGCTCCGCCGCCAACTGACACCAGAACGTCGAAGCGCTCGGAGGCCGGGGGCGAGGGCGGCGCGGCAACGAGCCCCGTGTAGGTGACCTCGGCCTTGATCGCCCCGGCCAGTGGAAATGTCTTGTCGACGGTTGCAAAAGCCGGGTCGCCGTGGACCATAACAAGGTCGAAGTGCGTATTGACGAGATCAACCGTTTCCTCATTTCGGCCCGGCTTCACGCGCTCCTGAAGGATGTCACGGATGGACGTCGCCAGCAGCGGTTTGGGCGACGTCGCGTTGATCGCCTCGATCAGCGGCAAGAGTTCGAATCGCATCTGCCGGCGTCCAAATGGAAACGCCTCGACAATCACGACATCAGGCCTGCAATCCCGGAATGCTTGGAGCAGCATCTCTGAACGGCGTTTCTTGAAATCATCGTCGACGGGTATGCCCTGCAGATCGACAAGTCCGGAAAATGTTTCATCACCGGAGGTGACAGGTGGCAGGGTTACAGATTTTACCCCCGGTCCCGGAAACCCTGCGACCGGCGCTCCGCCGGTCACGATCGTTACGTCAAACCCGTCATCGACCAGAGCCGCCGCGACGCGGCTGGTGCGAGCGAGATGTCCGATACCGAGCAGGTGCTGGACATAGAGGAAGGCACGGAGCTGCTTCAATCGATGGCCCGCCACTCGCGCTCGAACAATTCCTTGAGTTGTCCAATGCTCGCCGTATGATCGAAATTGCCGCGCACGTGCCGCTCTGCGGCGTCGCCCAGGCGGGCGCGCAGGACGGGATCCCGGATCAGGCGCTCCAGCGCCTGTGCCAGGGCGATTGGGCTGTTTGTCGGTACCAGCAGCCCGGTTTCATCGGGCGATATAAGCTCCGGCACACCAGAAACATCGGTGGACACGCATGCGAGCCGCTGGCTAGCTGCCTCGACAAGAACATTTGGCAAGCCGTCCCGGTCCCCATTCGCGGTGATCCTGCAGGCCAGGGCGAAGATGTCGGCGCAGCGGTAGTGCTCAAGCACCTGCTCCTGCGCAAGCGCCCCTTTCCAGGCGACGCGATCATCCAGGCCGAGTTTTTGCGCCAGCGCCTTGAGCCGTTCCAGTTCTTCGCCGTCGCCGATATGCTCGAAACGCCAGGCCAAATCGCCAGGCAAGAGGGCAAGGGCCTCCAGCAAGGTATCGTAACCTTTCTTTTCGACGGCCCGTCCGACACTCAGAACGACAACCGCTCCGCCGCGCTCCGAGCCGTCATACTGTTGTCGCGCGTCGCCAAAACTTCCGAAGCGATCAAGGTCGAGCCCATGATAGCTCAGATGCACAGACGAGTTGCCTTTGGCGAGTTTTTTCAGACGATCGAAGCCGGTTTTCGTGCAGGTGACTGTCCAGCGGGCCGAGGAAAGTTTGCCAGCCAAATCCCAGTCCGCCGAAGTCCAGATGTCCTTGGCATGGGCTGAGCAGCTCCAGGGCAGGCTACGAAGCTGGCTGGCGTAGCGCGTCACCGATGCCGGCGTGTGCACGAAATGCGCATGCAACCATCCCGCTTCTTCCGGCCATTCGGCCGCCAGCACGAGCGCTTGCCCGAAGCGGCGTGCGCGATTGCGCGTAAAGTCGCGGGAGATATCGGCTACCAGCGAACCGAGCGCGCGCCAGAAGCTCGGCCGCGGCAAATAGGCACAAAGCGAGCGAAGCACGCGTAGCGGCTCATCATGCAGATATTCCGGCAGGTAGTGGACCGGCGCTTTGATCTCGTCATGGACGGGGTGCCGTTTTGCGTCGGTGGGCCGCCTGAGTGCGACGAGTATCAAATCGAACCCCGCGCGTTCCAGACCGAGCAGTTCCTGTGCGATAAAAGTTTCCGACAGCCGCGGATAGCCCTTCAGGACCACGACGATCTTGCGACGTTGCAAGTCAGTTGGTTCCTTCAACGACCGAAAGGTGATGGCCGGCCCGCCGGTCGAGCAATTCCGCGACAATCTCGGAAATGTGAGGCAGCCCTTCTAGCGTCAGATGCGGATTACTCTGTGAGGGGCGGGGCCGATCCGGCAGCGCCACGAGTGCATCGGCGAATCGCTGGGAGTCCTTGGCTTCGTGCGGCAAAAGCAGCTCGATGAGGCCGAGTTCGGCTGCGCGCCGAGCGCGAATTAGTTGTTCCTGACGTGGCTCGATGCGCGGCACGATCAACGCCGGCTTGTCGAAAGACAATATCTCGCAATAGGTGTTGTAACCACCCATGGCCACCACCGCCTTAGCGCCGGCAATCAGGTCTTCCATGCGGTTGTCGAACTCGATCATCTTGATGTAGGGGATCTTGGCCCCCTTTTTGAGCAGCTTGTTGCGCTTGCGGGCCGGCATGTAAGGCCCAAGCACGATCAGCGCCCTGTGCTGCAGTTGCGGATCCTGCTGATAGACATCGATGACGTCGTGAATCAATTCGGCACCGTCGCCGCCGCCGCCGGTGGTGACCAGGATATAATCGCCCTCGGGCCGGTGGCCGGGCAACTCGTTCCGCTGCAAGCTTCGTTGCAGGAAACCGACGAAACTCATCTTTGCCCTGACAGCCGGCGGCACATCCAGGCCGGTCAGCGGATCGTAGAAATCCGGCGGCCCGTAGACCCAGACCTTGTCGTAGAACAGGCCAATCTTGCGCATCACATCCCTGCGCGCCCACTCTGCCTCGAGCAGGTGCGGCGCATCCATCACCTCGCGCAGGCCAAGCACCAGCGTGGTGCCACGCGTCTTGAGGTAGGACAGAGTATCCTCAATCTCACCGCGCAGGCCGAGCGGTTCCTTGTCGACAATGAAGATATCCGGCCGGAAGGTCTCAGCGGTGTGGCGGATGATCGACTGGCGCATCCTCAGCGTCTCATGCAGATCAATATCCTTTTCCAGCGAGGTGTATTCGCCGTTGCGCAACTTGATGACGCTGGGGATCTTCACGAAGTCGACACGGGCTCTGTAGTCGAAGGCGCCAGCGATAGTCGCACCCGAAATGATAAGCACCTGAAGTCCGCGGAAATCCTCCACCAGCGAATGCGCGATGGTCCGGCAGCGCTGCAAGTGGCCAAGCCCGAACGTGTCGTGGCTGTACATGAGAATTCGAGCGTTTTCTGTGTGCTGGGTCATTGTTGAAAGTCTCTTAGAATTCTCGACTTGAGGGACCGTGAGCGACGCGCCGCTTCGAAACCATCGTGGCTGTGAAAAATGAGGTCGCCATTCTCAAATGTATCGCTTCTGTGGAACGCCTGTCAGACAGGCCTCCCGATTGTCTGACTTCGAAACTTGCCGGGTAGGGAATGTCGCCTTGCGGGAGCGGGCCGAGACTCCCTGTTGAAGTTTGAGGAGGGATCGAAGGGGGCGTGGTATCCAAAAGATCGGCAGAAATCATCCCTCTTGATTCCAATAAGTTTCGGTGTCTCCAAACTCGATTGGATCGGAACGGTGAAGGCGAATTCCGCAATCCTGCCCGTATAGCCGATTGATTGGTCGCCAGGCGTCGCACGGCCCAAATCTGTTGTGGAACTCACTTCGCGCGCCATTGCCCTTGGTCTGGGGGGACCAAAGGTGCTGCCCATCAACCTCTTGAGGGGCGGTCTGATTGTGATTCACCGACCAGAACTGAGTCATCTGCCGCCCAAGCTAGCCGGAATTTCAGTAAGAATCGAGTGGATGCCATCGCTGGCAACACACCGCCCGCAGGTGGGGTGTGCAAGACCTGTGCTTGTCGATCGCCAAGGCCTCCATTTATCTCGCAATGTTCCACCAAGACCAACCCAATTGACCATGCCGCCGAGATGGCTCGCGACCATTTGGTGGCCGTTCATTGGCCACAATGTCCGTTTTTCCCAGATGCGCCAATGCCATCGGAGCGCCTCACCAAGCTTGACCCCAAATCCCCGGCGTCTACAAGTGCAACGAATGGCCTGCCATTCCCTATCAGGGTCGGAACGGTGTTTGAGCGAGATCGGCCCGCACAAATGGATGCTGGGTTGGCACCTCAATGCCTCGTCCAAGAAAGCCGTGTCCGCGCCCCAGCTACTCGGCGTCATCTATACACGGCATTCGCGACCCGATGTCGGACAAGGTTAAGCCGTGGCCCGCTTGACGGCGAAGGCAAGATCGTAGAACGAAACCCACATCGGGGCGCGGGGACCGCGATTACCTTTCGCCACAGCGCAACGGCCAGCCCGCTTGAAGCGCAAGATGAAGCCGAAGGGCGCTGTTGTCGGTCTGGTCGAGCGTGGTAGCAAAGCCCGCGTGTTCGCGTCCAGCACGCCACCAAGGCCGTTGTGCGCGGTATCCTGCTGCGCAATGCCAACCGCAATCGACGCTCTACACCGACCAATCGCTGCACAGCATGACCGGCAAGAGGGGTTGCTAACCCTGTTTTGTTTGGGGTTCCAATACAAACGGCGGTGATTTTCCCCAATCACCGCCGTTGATGCACCCAAGCCACAGGGAAGGACGGGCTAGGCACATGAGAATGCGCAAATTAGACCTACCGGCGAGTCCGTCAAGACGTCCGTGGCGTTACGCATGAAAATACCCAATGGGCGGAACATTCGAAGTCAAATTTCACTGACCCGATAACGACGACCCAGACCGCCGCGGACGGGCCCCAAACGGTCGCTGCCCCGCCCTCTCCAGCATGCACATCCGGCTCAGACTTTTGCCCTTGGTGTTAGGGGCGCGCTAGGATAGCATATCTGCGGATTGGGGTATGCGATGCCAGAAGTCTCGATACGCCGAGCGGACTTCATGATGGTCCTCGCTTATGCATCGGACCTCGCGACAGGCCATTCCCGCGACTTCGCCCTGAAATCCTGCGTGCTTGCGATGCGGATCGCCGAGCTTGCCGGCCTTTCGGAGCAGATCCGGCGCAATGCGTATCACCAGTCGATGCTGCGCTATGTCGGCTGCAATGCCGACACGGACCTTCTGTCGGCCACCTTCGGCGATGAAATTGCGTTGCGCCAGGATCTCGTCGGTCTCGACATGGGCAACCGCGCGGAACTAGGCAGGGTCTTCGTACAGGCCTTCAAGCGGCTTTACTATGATCTCGACCCAGATGCGCAGGCCAAGGCGATCGAGGCCGCGATGTCGCAGGCTCTCGCCGTGGCCCGCCCGGTACTCACCGCCCATTGCGAGGTTGCGCAACGGATCGGCGTGCGCCTCGGCCTGTCCGACGAGATCCGGCGCAATCTTGGACAAATCTACGAACGCTGGGATGGAAAGGGCCTACCGCGTGGGCTGAGCGGCGAAGACGTCTTGCCCGCCGTGCGCCTGATTACTTTGGCGCAGGATGCTATTGCGCTCAGCGACGCGGCCGGCATCGACGCGATGGCCGAGACCATCGCCAGTCGTGGCGATGGTGCCTACGAGGCGGAGCTGGCCCGGCTCGTCGCCGCCAACGCCGCCGTGCTGATGGAGGGCATCGGCGCGACGGTCGACCGCGAGACGATCCTGGCGCTGGAGCCCGATCCGCCGGTGACGCTGGACGAGGCGGCTTGCGACGAGGCTTTCCTTGTCGTCGCCGACATGATCGACATGCGCATGCCGTTCACACAAGGTCATTCGCGGATGGTGGCGGAACTGGCCGAGGGTGGAGCACGACGCCTCGGGCTGCCCGAGCCCGATGTCCGCGCACTGCGCTGGTCTGGCTGCATCCATGACATTGGCGAACTGGTGGTGCCGGTGGCAACCTGGATGCGGAACGGGCCGCTATCCGTCCGCGAGCGGGACGCCGCACAGTTGCACGCCTATTACGGCGAGCGGGCGCTGGCCTCGTTCGGTCCCCAGGGCGATGCTATTGCTGGGCTCGTGCTTCGCCATCACGAGCGCCTGGACGGCTCGGGCTATCACCGCAAAGTTGGCGGCTCCGACCTCTCTCCGGCGGCGAGGACCCTGGCCGCCGCCGAAGCGTACCAAACTTCGCGGGAGGAGCGCCCACACCGCAAGGCGTTGTCCAGCGAGGCGGCGGCGGCGCAGCTGCGCATCGCTGTTCGAGAGGGCTGTATCTGCCCCGACGCCGCCGAGGCTGTACTGTCCTTCGCCGGACAGCCGTCGCGACGCCCGGCCCCGCGCTCGCTGGCCGGCATGACGCCGCGCGAGATCGAGGTGCTGCGTCTGATCGCCGCCGGCCTGACCGCGAAGGAGGCCGCGCGCAAGCTGCTTATCTCACCCAAGACCGCGGATCACCATATCCAGAGCGTCTATTCCAAGATCGGCGTGGCTACCCGTGCGGCCGCGGCGCTCTACGCGGTCGAGCACGGGCTGGTCAGGCCAGGCGAAACGCAGCCATAGGGAATACACCCCATGTGCGCCCCCTGCGGCGCGCGCATCCTAATCCTGTCGACGGACCAATGGTGGCCGCGACCGACAGGAGGAAATTCAATGCTTCTTGCAACGACGAAGGTGGCGGACGTCGACCGCTTCATCCACATCTTTTCCACCAAGGGCGCCGACAAGCGCCGACTGCACGGCTCGAACGGCGCAACCGTGTTCCGCGACCCAAGCGAGGCCGACCGCATCTGGGCCATCTTCGACTGGGACGCCGAGGGTTGGAAGAATTTCGTGTCGGATCCGGAGGTTCCCGCGATCCTGCAGGAAGCCGGCCATGTCGGCAAGCCGCAGGCGGCACTGCTGCTGGGCCACTACGAGGCCTGATCTTCGCGCTACGCGCCGTCGGCCATGCACGGCGGCGCCCGACGAAGACCCGGAGATGAACCCTACAATATCGGAGAGATTAGATGAACCAGAATCCTATTAAGATCGGCCTCATCGCCGAACTCACCGGCCCCTTGTCCTTCATGGGCATCGCCAATGCCAATCTCACCACCATGCTTGTCGACGACATCAACGCAAAAGGCGGCCTCCTCGGCCGGCCGGTGAAGCTCATCATAGAGGATGGCGAGACCACC
The DNA here is from genome assembly GCF_006442175.1 of Mesorhizobium sp. B2-3-14. Lineage (NCBI taxonomy): Bacteria > Pseudomonadati > Pseudomonadota > Alphaproteobacteria > Hyphomicrobiales > Phyllobacteriaceae > Mesorhizobium > Mesorhizobium sp. B2-3-14. The sequence continues at coordinate 40,424 of NZ_VFVP01000011.1, forward strand.
GACAGCGCGGCCAAGGCAAGCGCCGCCAAACTTGTGGATGTCGACAGGGTCGACTTGGTCGTTGGCGGCATCTACAGCTCGACCCGCCTCGCCATCAAGAGCGAGGCGGTCACCCGCGGCAAAACGCTCTACATCTACACCGAGCAGTATGAGGGACAGGAAAACGATCCCTTGATCTTCTGCACGGGCCCGGTGCCGGCGCAGCAGGTGGAACCGCTGATTCCATGGCTGATGAAGAGCACCGGGGCAATGAGGTTCTATTTGCCGTCGGCCGACTATATCTGGCCCCACATTCTAAATAAGGCGGCAAGCCGGGTCGTGCGCGCCAATGGCGGCGAGATCGTCGGCGAGGAGTACTTCCCGCTCGATACCGTCGATTTCCAACGGACGGTGCAGCAGATCATGGTCAGCGGCGCCGATGTCGTGTTCAACACCATTGTTCCGCCGGGGCTGACGCCGTTCCTAGATGAGTTGCATAAAGCTGGGTTCGGCAAACGCGGCGGCAGGATCGTCTGTACCTATTTTGACGAGAACTTTCTCAACCTCGTCCCGTCCGAGCAGATCGAAGGCCTCTACAGCTGCCTCGACTACTATCAGGAACTCGACGATCCATATGGCCGCGCGCTTTTGAACCGCTACACAGCGCGCTTCGCCGGGAGCGCCATGTTGACAGCAGGCAGCGGCTGCACCGGCCATTACCGGGCGATCAAGATGTGGGAAGCAGCAGTGACCGAAGCCGGTACCCTCCAGCAGGGCGCCGTCATCGCGGCGCTCAATCACGCTCGGATCAGCGAGGGACCGGGTGGACCGGCCGAAATGGTTCCCGGTCAGCACCATGTTCGCATGAACATGTACATTGCGCAGGCGGAGCGCGGTCGATTCCGGGTTGTCAGGAAGCTGGGTCCGATCGATCCGAACGAGCGCGTTCTGACGGAAGAATTGCAACCGAGCAACTGAGGTGAACTGCGCAGACCTCGATTACTGTTCTTCCAATCGGCGAGGGCGGCTCGATGATGCTGCCCTCGTCCTCCTTTTGTCGGCTCCCGGAACAGGCGGCTTACCCAGTGTGGTGAGGGAGATATCGCTTGCTCGCCGAGCGCCTCATTGGCTGTTACTACATGATGGCGCATGGAGGCGAAATCGGGCAGGAATGTGCTGATGTCAGTTCCCAGCCGTAACCTTGTCCGATTAACGTCCGCCTCCCTGCTCATAGGGTTTGCTGCGCTCATGGCCATCGTGGTCACAAATTTCTGGCTTGGCCAGAGAGCGCAATCCTACTTCGATGATGCGATCGCGGCGCGCGACACCCGGGTCGCGGCGGTTGAATTGAGAAATGCAATGCAGACGGCTGAGGCGTCCGAACGCGGTTTCGTGATCACCGGCAACGAAATCTATTTGGGACCATATCAAACAGCCAAAGCCCAAGCGCAGCGCCACCTCGAAGCGCTGCAGACGTTGCTGACTTCCTATCCCGACTCCCAATCGACGCTGCACCGGCTCACCGCAATCGTTGCCGCCAAGTTCGGAGAGTTCGATCAGACGATAGCACTCAAGCGCGACCAGCGTGATGCAGAGATCTCAGCGTTGTTCCGAACGAACAGAGGTAAGGCTCTGACGGACGAAGCCAATGTGTACTTCTCGGGTGTTATCGGGCGGGCGGATGACCGACTTACATCCGGTGTCGCCGAGCAGCGTGCCAACAGCGGATGGCTGCGGCTTGTTTCTGCAGTCGGCGGGCTTGTCATCGTCGTCGTCGTTGCCGGGGCTGCCTATGCAGCCGCTCGTTACACCAGAGAACTTCGCAAGACACGCGACGAGGTCAATGCACTCAACAGCGACTTGGAACTACGTGTCAGCACCCGAACTGAAGATCTGGCAAGGGCCCGCGACCGGGCCGAGGTGCTTCTATCGGAAGTCAATCACAGGGTCGCGAACAGTCTGGCACTGCTCTCATCGCTTGTAACTCTCCAGTCAAAAGCAGTCGGGGATAATGCGTCAAAAGATGCACTGGCCGAAACCCAGGACCGCATCTTCGCGATCTCGCTGGTGCACAGGAGGCTCTACAGTTCTTCCGATGTCCGCTCGGTTGCCCTCGACGAATACCTTGCTGGGCTGCTCGATCACCTGCGAACGTCGCTTCGAAGCCAGGGACATGGCGTAAGGCTCTCCTACGAGGTAGATCCGATCAAACTCGAGACAGATGCCTGCATCAACCTTGGGGTGGTGGTCACTGAACTCGTTACAAACGCGTTCAAGTATGCCTACCCCGATGGGGCGGGAGACATTCAGGTACGGCTCACAGCACTGCCGGGCGAACAAGCGGAGCTGCTGGTCGAGGACGCCGGCATCGGGAGGGCCGAGGGCCTGCCCGCCAAAGGTACAGGGGTGGGCAGCAGGATCATCAATGCCATGGGTGTCAGCCTTGGCGGCAAGATAGAGTATCGCAATCTCCAACCGGGGACCGCGGCTCATTTGGTGTTTTCGACAAAACCACGGCGTGCTACCGCGGTTTTGTAGACAGCTGAGCCACTCAGTAGAAAGTTACCGTCAAGCGAATGCGCGTTGACGAGAGGAGAAACGGTGTTTGGTCTAAAGAGGAGGACTGCCCGGCTGCTCGGCCAAGCGATAGCTCTGCTGCTCATTTCCTCTATGGCCGGGCTTGCTTCGGCGCGCGCCCAGGAAGGTGCCCCAGGCATCACTAGGCGGGCGGTGTTTCCCGTCTTCGACCCAAATGCACCCTCATGCAGTGCCCCGGTCGGCCTGAGCAAGGTTTTGGCCTATGTACAGGAAAACGACCGGGACTTTTTGCAGGGGGTTGATCACGGCCTATCCCTGGCGGCAGTAAATCGCGGCTTGGGGTATCGAAGAGTTCTGGCTGAAAATGACGTCGGCAAGGCCATAGACCAGGTTCACTCTCTCGTCGCGGCGAGGGTTGGCGCCATCGTGGGCACGTCTTCGGATCCGGTGGCTTTCGGCCCCTCGCTTCAGCAGGCGATCTGGTCGGGAGCGTTTGTCGGCACGATCGTGCCTCCACCCGCGACGTTGCTGCTCAATGCTCCGCAATATCGTACAGGCAAGGTGCTAGCTGACGCAGCGATCGAGCACATCAAGGCCAAGCTCGGCGGGAAGGCCAAGGTCGTTCTGCTGACCCAGGACACCATGGAGTTCCTGGCCCCTCGGTTCACGGCAATGCGAGATGGCCTGAATGCCATTCCCGGCGTGACAATCGTAGCCGACATCGCACCGAAGCCGGTCAACAAGGAAGGAGGGTTCGCCACGATGCAAACGATCCTTGTCGCCAACCCCGATGTCGACGTGGTGCTTGGCGGCGATGCCGTCGTGCTGGGCGCGCTGGAAGCATTGCGCGCTGCCGGCAAAGACAGGCCGGATCAATTTCTCGGCGGAATTGATGGCGAGCCAGAGGCGGTTTCTGAAATCAGAAAAGCGGACAGCCCCTACAAGGCGAGCATCGCCTTGTCATCACCGGTTTTCGGGTATGCCATGGGGCAGTTTGCGGCCGATTGGCTCGACGGCAAAAGCATCCCGCAGGCTATGGATATCCTTCCCATTGCACTGACACGCGCCAACCTTGAGTGGTACAATGCCGACTTGCTGGATCCAGCCTCGGTTTACGCCGATCCAGCACGCCGTGATCACTACCTGAAGATGTATGGAAATATCTGTTACGACAGCCGCAACGAGTATGTGAATTTTCCTTGGTCGTCAGAGCTGAAGTGATCTCTTGGCTTGAGGGTCGGCGTGTCGCACGATGGAACGCGCAGCAGAGATGGGTAGCTCAAAAGCCAGTTATGGGTACAAGGCACAGCCGCGATCACGGCCGTGAGGCCCGACAGGCAATTCCTGTCCGGGGGGGGGCTCCCCGACTCGCGTTCAGAGGGTCGAGGGGTAAGTTAGCAACCACACGAGGATCCACGATGGCGGAACTTGTCACGACGGCGCCCGAACACGCTTTCCCGCCAGCCTCGCTTGAAGAAGGACGACGACAAGCAGGAATAGTCCACGGATTACGGATTGCCAGTACGCTGAGAGCGAAATCCAGCCCATACCGTTCTCAAAGTTCAGGATGTTGAAAAGGATGCCCAGCAGGAGGACGCCAGCAAGCGTGGTCAACACCGAGCCCGAGCCGCCGGTGAGCAGCGTCCCGCCCACGACCACCGCCGCGATAGCGAAGAGTTCCCAGCCGACGCCCTCGATCGGTTGGCCGGCGCCAAATTGCGAGGCAAGGATGACGCCGGCCAACCCCGCGAGGCCGCCGCTCGCGGCATAGACGAGAAACTTGACCCGGTCAGTGCGCAGTCCCATCAAGCGTGAGGCGTCCTCGCCACCGCCAATTGCCAGCACCGTGCGTCCTGCGCTGGTATAGTTCAAGCAGACGGAGCCGATCACATAGGCGGTTACCGCAATCACCGCCGGGACAGGAAACACCCAGAAATTTCCTTGACCAATCCTGGTGAACCCTGAGGCGTAAGATACCGAGACGGTTTGATTGCCGGCAAGGAGCAGCGCCGAGCCGCTGGCTGCCAGCATCGTGGCGAGGGTTGCAATAAATGGCATCAGCTTGCCGCGGGTTATGAGGAAGGCATTGATCAGGCCCGCGGCAAGCCCGACGCCCACGCCGGCCGCGAGCCCTGGGAGCATCCCAAAAGGACTTGCCAATGCGGAGGCGACACTGCCCAAGGCGGCTACGGAGCCAACGGACAGGTCGATGCCGCCGGTCATGATGACGAAGCACATCCCAAGGGCGACGAGCGCGAACATCGAGTTATAGCGCATGACGCTCATGACGTTGAAGAAGCCCAGGAAACGATCGTAGCGCAGGAATCCGAACAGAACGAGCCCCGCAAGGGCAACCAGCACACCGTAGGTGCCGATGATGCGGACAAGATGGGCGCGGTTCACGGCCTATGTCCGATGCTGCTGCTGTAGCCAGACAGCAAGTGCGATGATGATCGCCTTCACCACAAGCGCCGCAGCGTCGGGCACCCCGTTGGCAAGCAGGGTATATCGAACGAGCTGGATGGTGAGCGCGCCGAGCAGGGTACCGATAATGGTTGCCTTGCCGCCGCTGAGCAACGTTCCGCCGACGGCGACCGCGGCGATGGCATCCAGTTCCATGCCCGACCCGACAAGATTTGCGTCACTTGAGGAGTTGATGGCGATGACGATGAGTCCGGCCAGCCCGGCGCAACTCCCGCTAATGGCATAGACGGACAGCTTGATTTTGGGGACGTCAATGCCTGCGAGTTCAGAAGCCTTTTCGTTGCCGCCGACCGCAAGGATACTACGTCCGAACACGGTGCGTTTCAGGATCCAAGCCGCGCCCGCAACAAGCATCATCATGATGATGACCTGAGCAGGTATATTGAAGGGGCGGGCAAGCCCAATCCATTGGAATTGTGGCACGCGAAATGTCTGCAAGTTGCCATTGGTCATAACTTGCGCGATCCCTCGCCCGGCGATGAACAGCACCAGCGTTGCCACTATAGGCTGGATGCGGAAGCGGGCGACCAACCAGCCGTTGAAGAGACCAAACAAGCTGGCGACAAGGATCGCCGCGCTCATAGCCAGCGTCACTGCTACGTAGATATTATCAATCGGAAAGATCTTGCCCATGAAGATCATCGGAGCCAGCGCGCCGGAAATGGCCATCAGCGAGCCGACCGAGAGGTCGATGCCGCCGGTTGCGATCACCAGCGTCATTCCGACCGCAACGATGACGATTGTACAGACCTGCGTGAGATTAACGTTGAGCGTCTGCATCGTCGCGAAGTTCTGGGTGTAGGCAAGATTGAAGGCCATTAGCAGCGCCAGCACGATCACCATTCCGTAGCGTGCCAGAAAGCCGAACAGATCGAAGCCGCGCGTCCCGGTGTCGCTAGCCGTTGAGGGTCTCGTCAGCTCGGTCACGCTTACACCTCCGCCGGTGAACCGCCATGCGCCATGGCTGCGATGACGTCCTTTTCGTTGGCGGCATCGCCTTCTAGCTCGGCCACGCTGATACCTTCGCGCAAGACGAAAATGCGGTCCGCGCCCTCGATGACTTCTTCCAGTTCAGAGGAGATCATCAAAACTCCCAATCCCTCATCGGCGAGCCGTCGGATGAGACGCTGGATCTCGCCCTTTGCACCGACGTCGATGCCGCGCGTCGGCTCGTCAAGGATAAGCAGCTTCGGATTCATCGCCAACCAGCGGGCAAGCAGGACCTTCTGCTGATTTCCGCCGGAGAGTTCGCGAACCCTCTGGTTCGGGCCGGAACATTTGATGCCAAGTTCGCGGATGAACCGCTCGACGATTTCACGCTGCCGCGTCTCGTTCAGGACACCGTTGCGGCTGATCTTCGGCAGCAGCGCAAGTGTGACATTCTCCGCCACCGTCATTTCCGGCACGATGCCCTCGGCCTTGCGGTCCTCGGTGCAGAAGCCCATGCCCGCGGCGATGGCATCGGCCGGGCCGGCAGGGCGGTAAGGCGAGTTCTCTATCGTCATGTCACCGGCGCTGAGGGGGTCGGCCCCAAAAACAAGCCGCGCTGTTTCGGTGCGGCCGGCGCCAAGCAGGCCCGCAAAGCCTGCAATTTCGCCACGACGTACGTCGAAGCTTACACGGCGTACCGACTGTCCGGCGGCAAGGCCGCGCGCGGAAAACAACACATCGCCTAGCTTGGAGCGATCGCGCTCGCCGAAGGCTGTTGCGTGACCCTCGACCACGGAGACATCGCGGCCGAGCATCGCCGCCACCAGCTCGAGCTTGCTGATGTCCTCCATCTCAGCGCTTCGCACCGTCCGGCCATCGCGCATGATCGTAACCCGATCGCAAACCTCGAAGAGCTCGTCGAGCTTGTGGCTGACGAAAATGACGGAGACGCCCTCGGCCTTCAACTGCCGGATCACGTTGAACAGAACCGCAACCTCACGCTCGTCAAGGGAAGAGGTCGGCTCGTCCATAATGACGAGCCGGGCCGAAAAGCCGATTGCTCGGGCGATCGCCACCATCTGCTGGGTGGCGGTGTTGAAATCGCCGAGCGGACGGCGCACGTCAATGAGGATCGAGAACCGGCTAAGCAGGCGTTCCGCATCCGCGTTCATGGCAGACCAGTCCAAGAGGCCGTAGCGGCGTTTCTCACGACCGAGGCAAATATTCTCGGCCACCGAGCGCAGCGGGACGAGATTGACCTCCTGGTAGATGGTGCTGATGCCACTGAGCTGCGCCTCGTGCGGCGAGCCGGCCTCGAATGGACGGCCTTGGAAAAGGGCCACGCCGGCGTCCTTGCGATGGTAGCCCGTAAGCACCTTGATCAGGGTGGATTTCCCCGCCCCGTTCTGGCCGATGAGGGCGTGGACTTCACCCGCACGGACCTGAAGCGTGGCCTCGGTCAGCGCCGGGATGCCGGCAAATTTCTTCTGGATTTCGCGCATATCCAAAAGCAACCGAGCGGATTCAACCGGCTGAGCGGTCATGGGCCAAGCTCCGAATGGCCCGCCCGCGGATGTGGGCAGGCCATGAAAGTGCAATCAAAACGCGATGTCGAAATCCTTCTTGGCGTTGGTGGCGTCAAAGAAGTGATCTTCGTTCTTGATGAAGGGCGGGATTTTCTTGCCGGCGGCGTAGTCGGCCATGGTGGCGAACGCCTTCGGCCCAAACAGTGGGCTGCATGCGCAAATAGCGCCGATTTTACCGTCGATGATCGCCTGCACGCCTTCTTTTTCCCCGTCGATCGACAAGATCAGGACGTCCTTGCCCGGGGCCTTGCCGGCAGCTTCCAAGGCGGCAATGGCCCCCAGGGCCATCTCGTCGTTGTGGGCATAAATAATGTCGGCGTCGGGATGCGCCTGGAGCAGCGTCTCGGCCACCTGGCGGCCCTTGTCGCGGGCGAAGTCGCCCGACTGGGACGCCAAAATCTTGAATTCCGAGTGCTTCGCGATGAAATCGTCGAAGCCCTTCTTTCGGTCGGTCGCTGCCGACGCGCCAGTCGTGCCTTCGAGTTCGATGATCTTCGATTTACCGTTGGCGTTCTTGACCAGCCATTCGCCGATGCGGGTTGCCTCCTCGATGAAATCGGAACCGATGAAGCAGACATAGTCCTCGCCGGGCTTTGCCATCGTATGGTCGACGTCCCGATCGATCAGGAAGACCGGGATGCCGGCATCGCGGGCGGCTAGGACGACCGGCACCAGCGGTTTGTCCTCGCGCGGAGGCAAGAAGATAGCGTCGACGCCCTGTGCGATCATCGAGTTTACGTCGGCGGCCTGCTTTGCAGACGACCCGGCTGCGTCGGTGTAGACCAACTGATGGCCGAGCTTCGCGGCCTCGTCGTGCATGCTCTTGGTCTCGGCCAGCCGCCAGGGATTGTTGCTTTCCGTCTGCGCGAAGCCGACCTTGTACTTGTCCTTTTTGGCAAGTGGCGGAAGCGCCGCGAAGGCCCGCGATCCTAGTGTGAGTGCCGCGGCGCCAACGGCGGAGCCTATTAACAATTTCCGACGGGTAATGATCATGCTCTTTCCTCCTTGATTTGTCGTTTTTGACGACTGTGAATGTTCCTCACCATCCTTGCATTGGCGGCTGCCCGCTTTGCCTTTGGATTTCCTTGGCCGCTATGCCGCCTCCAGGATGAAGTCGGCGCAGCGGTCGCCCAGCATCATCGCCGGCGCGGCCGTGTTGCCGGCATTGATGTTAGGACAGGCCGACATGTCCGCGACCCGCAGATTGTCAATCCCGCGCACGCGCATCGCAGCGTCCAGCACCGCCATCCGATCGCTGTCGGGGCCCATCCGACAGGTCCCGGCCGGATGGTAGTTCGTCTTGACGAACCGCTTGCAGTGCTTCGCTAAAGCCTCGTCACTGTCTTCATTGCCTGCCGGCACGGCTATGGCCTTCACGCGATCAGCCAGCGGTTTCGTTCGGAATGCCTCGAGGAAATAGCGCTGGCCCGAGATCATCTCCTTCATGTCCTCTGGGTGTGCGAGCAAATGAGGAGAAACGACCGGCATGTCCTTTGGATTTGCCGAACGAAGCTTCACAAAGCCGCGCGACTTTGGCTTCACAACCACCGTCGTTACGGTCAGCCCATAGGTATTGGCGACCAGCGTGAGGATGTCGCGGTCCAGGTACACGTGCGGCACGCAAAATGCTTGGATCGTCGGCTCGCCTTCGGGATCGGCAGGATTGACGAAAGCTCCCGCCTCGACGCCAGCAGACAGGATCGTGCCGGTGCCGAAAAGCTTGAACTGCAGACCGTTTCTGACCATTCGCCAGCCTTGGCCCTGCTTGAAGTAGCCATAGGATCCGTTGGTGGTGGCGATGATCGGCACCTCAGGATGGTCGATCAGGTTCTCGCCGACCCCTGGCAAGTCGGCTGTACAGGCGATGCCATGCTGCGCAAGCGCATCGGCGGGGCCGACGCCCGACAGCATGAGAAGTTTCGGCGAAATCAGCGCGCCTGATGAGATGATGACGTCGCCGTCGGCATAGGCGGTGTGTTCTGTGCCAGAGGAATCCACATAGGCGACTCCTCTGGCGCGCTCGTTTTCGATCATCACGCGGCTGACCGCACAATTCAGTCTCAGGGTGAGCCTGGGATCACGCAATAGAGGCTCGATGAACGCATAGGCGGCACTGCTGCGTTTTCCACCGCGGTTCGTGAACTGGTAGAAGCCTACGCCGCGCTGCGAAGCTCCGTTGAAATCATGGTTGTAGGGCAGTCCCAGCCCTTGCAGCGCCTGCACGAACCAGCGCGAAACATCGTCAATATAACCGGGGTCGGAGACAAGCAGGGGGCCGGCGGTTCCGTGCAACTCGCCGCCAAGGCGGTTGTTACCTTCCATGCCGGTGAAATGCGGCAGCACGGCCTGCCAGTTCCAGCGGATACCGGCATTGTTGCCACGCAGCAATTCATCCCATTCGTCATAATCTGCGGGCCGGCCGCGCATGTAGACCTGGGCGTTGACCGAAGTACCGCCACCCAGCACGTTGCCTTGCGAGATTTCGTGTACGCGGCCGTCGAGGTGCGCCTGAGGTTCGGTGCGATGATAGCTCATGAATTTTGAGCCGTTGATCATCTTAAAAATGCCGGGCGGCATGTCGAGCAGCGGATGGCGGTGCGAATGCCCAGCCTCCAGCAAGAGAACCCGCCGGCCCGCTCTCGCCAGTCTGGCCGCTACAACGCAGCCCGACGCTCCGCCGCCCACGACAATATGATCGTAGGACCTCGTCATCCTTCCTGTCCGTCAGGTGTTTCGAAGGTTCCGCGGACATATTCCCATGCCGAGGCAAGATGGTTGAGCAGGGCCCGCTCGGCACCATCGGGGTCACGCTCGATGATCGCGGCACAGATGTCACGATGGCTGAGGAAATTCACCCGATTGCGCTCAGGCGATCTCGGCATGCGCAGCCAATGCGGGGAGAGCCAGGCGGTAAACGCCTTATGCACGGCGGGCAACACCGGGTTGCGCGCGATGTCGTAAAGCACCGCGTGAAACGCCACATCGGTGGCATAGAAGTTCTCGGAGTCCGGTATCGCGGCCTCGTTCACCGCAAGTGCCGCCCTGAGCGCTGCGACATCGTCCTTGCGGGCGCTGATGGCGGCACTGCGAGCCAAGGCCGCTTCCAGGAAGACGCGCATGTCGTACAGGGTTTTCACGCCGGCCTTATCGACCAACAAGTGGCCGACGATGCCTTCCAGCGCGCCAAGAGCTGTATCGAGCCCCGGACGACGGGCCACCGGGCGAAAGCGGGGGCGCGCTTCGACTAGCCCCCGGCTTGCCAGCCGGGCGATTGCTTCGCGCACCACGCCACGTCCCACGCCGTATAGCGCCATGAGTTCCCGCTCAGCCGGCAGATAGCTGCCATCATCAAGCTTTCCGGAAATGATGTCGCGCTCGATGCCCGCTACCATGATGTCGGCCGCGCGAGCAGATCCGACCATCGCCGGCGCTCCCCGATGCTGTTCCGTCTGCAGCAAGCCTGATCTCCATGTCGCACCTCCATTAAGGCGCAAATCGGACCAAAGCACAAGCAGCTACGATATTTCGTCGGACCAAAATGGCGGCTGCCCGGCTTTAACGTTGCAGTTAGGCCATTTCTGATGCAATTATGGTCGTACCAAATCCACACGCACAAGAGGACTCCGATGTGAGCAGCACGGCAATCCAGGGCGTCGAGACACGGCTGTTCCGTGTGCCACTGCGCGAAGAGATGAGCGATGCCAAGCATGGCGCCCACACCCATTTCGAACTGGTGACCGTGACTGTCAGGCTTACCGATGGCAGCGAGGGTACCGGCTATACTTACACGGGCGGCAAGGGCGGCCATGCCATCCGCGCCCTCATCGAGCGTGATCTGACGCCCTTTTTGCTTGGGCGCGACGCCGCTGACATCGATGCCGTCTACGACGGCATGTTGTGGCATATTCACTATGTCGGGCGCGGCGGCATCGCTTCCTTTGCAATTTCGGCGGTCGATATAGCTTTATGGGATCTCAAGGGCCTGCGGACGGGCCTTCCGCTCTGGAAGATGGCAGGCGGAGCAGGCCGAACTGCGAAGGTGTATCGCGGCGGCATCGACCTGAATCTCACCCTTGATCAGCTCCTTTCCAACATCGAATCTTATCTCCAGGCAGGCTTCACGGCAGTGAAGATCAAGGTAGGTAAGGACAACCTTGCCGAAGATGTGGCCCGCGTGAGAGCCGTCCGGGAGCGTATCGGACCTGATACGCCGTTGATGGTGGATGCGAACTACGCGTTGGATGTTCCGCGCGCGATCGAAGCGGCAAAGGCTTTCGCGCCCTATGACATATTATGGTTCGAGGAGCCTATCATTCCCGACGACTATGAAGGTTACGCGACCATCGCGCAGGCAACTGGCATGCCGCTCGCGATGGGAGAGAATCTGCACGTGATTGAGGAGTTCGAGCACGCCTTTGCGTGGTCGAGGCTGTCCTATATCCAACCGGATGCCTCGAATTGCGGTGGCGTCACCGGCTGGCTGCGGGTCGCTCACCGTTCACGCAAGGCCGGGGTGCCGGTGTGCAGCCACGGCATGCAGGAACTTCACGTCAGCCTCGTCGCTGGCCAGGAGAATGCCGGGTGGGTCGAAGCGCACAGTTTCGACATCGACTCCTATACAACCAGGCCCTTGGTGCTTCATGGCGGGCTAGCAGTGGCACCCGACGAGGCGGGCGTCGGTGTGCTATTCGACTGGCAAAAATTGTCGGCAGCCAGCGCCGCTTAGCTGGCATGCAGGTGAACGCTCCACCCTAGCATCCCAGTTGGCGATAGCGTGGCCTTGCGCGTTCACGTAATAGCCGGGGGCCTCGATATGGGCGATATTGCTTTGGCGGCGGACCTGATTCCGCTCGGCCGGCGCCAACCACGCCACCCAGCTCCCACCCGGCGCCGGCCGCCTTCGGCTTACCGATTCATCAGGTACGTCTGGCCAGCTGCTCGCCTTCGCCAAATCACATCACGCAAGGGCGCTTTTCAAAGAGGGGGCGGAAAGCAGGTATTCTCCAGTTTCACCGACGAGAAGGACCGTCTCCGGGTTCGCCCAGAGCTCCTGTTCCGAAAGGTGGCTCGGAGACGGACAACGGGCGCCTCGTGGCGAGGAGCGCGACCGCAAAGCAGGCCACCAGCGAAGTCGGCGATCGCAAAACCAGCTTGTCAATGTCACGCCTCGAAACTTAGGCGGCAAAATCTCGACGTCGCGATCCGGTCAAAACTCCGATATGCTCAAGCAAAGCATTGGGGGTGACATGGACCCGATCAAGAGCCTAGTCGTGGTGCGGGATGACATAATCGCCGCGATCCTTCGCCTGGAAGCAATCCCGGAAGACGACAAGCATTATGGTTTCGCTCTTCAAGAGCGCGGCTACTTGAAGAGCGTGGTTATCAAGATCGAGGCCGACATTCGCATATTGCAAGAAACGCTATAGATGCCGACCGAATCGCTTCGGGTGGCTAGGTTCGCACCTCGCCATCGAGCAAGCTTTCAAGACCAATCCTGGCGACCAGATCGAAGTCGGTATGGCTATTCGTTCGACAGGGAGCCGGGCGACGGTGGCACACACTGCGCGCAAGCCTGTGATCGCGGCGGTTCGGTGCACGACCGACATGCATGAAATGGGCAACGTTCGATTGGAACAGCTGTGCGCAGGAAGAAGACGAGGAGCAGTGATCGACCCCCTCTCATTAATCCGTTCGCGCCTTTGCCGGGGTGGTTTGACTTGTCCACGACCTGAAAGACCGCACACCTTGGCCTCGAAGCGGTCGTTAATTTCAATCCGGCCCATCCTTACCAATCGTGTATGCGTCGGATTGGGCAGCCGACCGACTATGCGAAAGACGGGTTGATCTTTCGCGTTCCTGCGCAGCCGGGAGAGCTTCGCTAGGAAGATCTCTACATTTCGCCTCTGCGGCTGTCGCCGTTGTCCACCGCGGGATTGACCTCAGACGCAGCATTCATTCGCATGGTGCAGATCAGTCCCGATTTGTGGAACTTCAGAGTGACGCGTCCGGACGTGCCGGACGCAAACACGCGCTCGAGGAGCTGCGTGCCGAAGCCCTTTCGCTCGATCGGTTCGACGGGCGGACCTCCCCGTTCGCGCCATTCTAAATTGAGCCAGCGATGCTGTTTTTGACCGACGAGCTTCCAATGAATCGACACCGTGCCGGTTTCGTTCGACAGTGCTCCATACTTGAGCGCATTCGTCGTAAGCTCATGAAAAGCCAGAGCGGCCGAAAGAGCGACGTTCGGTGATAGCCAGACCGACTCGCCGCTAATCCCGAAGCGGTCGATCGGTGCGTGTGAGCTGACCGATGTGGCAATCAGATCCCTGACGTCGGCGCCACTCCAGTTCTGCTGAATAAGCAGATCGTTGGCCTTGGCCAGCGAGACGAGACGGCTGGAGAGCGTGCGTCCTGCTTCAGCCAGGCTTGTGGCGTTGCGAAGTGTCTGGGAGGCAATGGACTGAACCACGGCAAGGATATTCTTCACGCGATGGTTCAGCTCATTGGTCAGCAATTTGAGCTGCTCCTCGCCGCGTTTGCGTTCCGTTATGTCGAGGCTGATTTGAACGGCGCCAATAATGCTGCCACTGGGGTTGCGAATTGGACGTGCGCTGGAAAGTAGAAGGCGCTCGATACCTGACGGCAACGTGTAGACGAACTCTTCGTGATCCGTCAGCTGCCCGCGCATGGCGCGGCTAAGAGGGCGGTCTTCGCGGCTCACTATGTGCCCGTCCTTGACGGCCACCGTGTCGATGACAAGGTCGGGGCTGCCGAAGGTTTTGTGCGCGTCTGTCGGCAGGCCCATGAGTTCTGCCGCGAAGCGGTTGCGGATGACCTGAAGAGCCTTCGGATCATAGGTAAACCAGACTGCCGCCGGCGCTGTCTCCAACACCGCCTCCAGCTCGTAGCGCCGTTCGGCGATCGCCCGCTCCGCATCCACCATCGCCTGGGCGATGGCAGCGAACTCCGTAACCGAGGTCGACAAGGCTTCGACGCTGCGGCCGTGACCCAGCGCTTCGGCCCGTGTCGCCAGTTCAGCGGTGGCCCGGGTGAATCCTTTGCCGACGAAATATGCCAGAGCAACCGAGACAAGAAGCGACAGGAGACCTATCCCGCAGATCGCCGCAAGCGAGCGCCAGAGCGGCGCCTGCGCTGCTGCAAGCGGCACGTTTGCTGTGTAAAACCAATCAGAGTCCGGAGACCTGTAGTAGCCCGCCAGCAGCGTCTCCCCTTCGAAATTGCGTGACGTGAATGAGCCCGAGCGCCCGACTATCTTTTCCACGTATTCGGGCAATCCGCGCTTCCCGGTCCATTCGTCGTGGAACCTGGAACGTGCAACGTAATTTCCGTCGCGATCTCCCACGCCCACAGTCCATCCTTGCGGGACCGCCGGCATCAGAACATCGCGGATCCGGGCAGTCGGCACAGAAAGCGTAAGAAGCAGGTCCTCCCCCTTCGGGGCGGGCACCCGAACGGCAACAGCTACGCGGTATTCGCCCGAGCCTTTGCCGCTGAAGACATCGCTGACGAAAACACCGGAACGGCTGAGTTTCTCGCGCTCGACAGAAGCTATAGGTGCGACTGACGGCAAGGCGGCACCGTAGCCTATTTCGGTGTTCATCAGCTGATTGCCGCCAAGATCGCGCAGGACGATCGTCCGGTCCGTCCCGTGGACAAGATCGAGCGCCTCGCGGTGAAAGGCTTGCAGATCGCCACTGGCGAGCGCGGCGGATTTGGACAGGCCGTCGAGGATGGTTTTGAGATTCGCCAGCTCGCCCTCTACAACGAGCGACACCTGGCGAGCCGTTTGCACGGCATCCTGCTCAAAACGATATCGTTCATGCAGGGCATATTGGCCTAGCAGATAGCCGGCAAACAGCCACACCGGGACAACTGCGGCGGCGGTCAAAGCAAGCAGATGCGATCGAACTGATCGACGAGGCAAGTCCATATCCCGTGCCGGCTCAGGAACCTCACCATAATCGGCGGGCCACGAACGGCAAGCGTTAGTTTAAGCGAATATAATGCTTCCGGTGCGCCGTGGCGCACGCGATAAGGTGCCATGGCCGCCGGTCACTGCCGTGGGCTACTCTTTGACCGCGCCGGTCATTGACGACACGTAGTGCTCGACGAAGAAGGAATAAAGGATCACCACCGGCAGCGAGCCTATCAGGGCGCCTGCCATAAGCGAACCCCATTCGTAAACGTCGGAGCGGACCAGCTCGGTCAGCACGCCCACCGGCACGGTCTTATTCTCGGACGACTGGATGAAGGTGAGGGCGTAGATGAACTCATTCCACGACAGCGTGAAGGCGAAGATACCCGCCGAGATCAGCCCTGGTACCGACAGCGGCAGCACGATCTTGGTTAGCACTTGCCAGCGGCTGGCGCCGTCGATGAGGGCGCACTCCTCCAGTTCGAAGGGAATGGAACGGAAATAGCCCATCAGCAACCAGGTGCAGAAAGGCACCAGGAAAGTCGGATAAGTCAGGATCAAGGCAAAGGGCGTGTCATAAAGCCCGAGATTAAACACCATCACCGACAGCGGAATGAACAGGATGGACGGTGGGACCAGATAGGCGAGGAACACGGCCAGCCCGACCTGGCGCGAGCCGGAAAAACGCAGTCGCTCGATCGCATACGCAGCCAACACCGCGGCGACAAGCGACAGCACGGTAGCGGCGACCGCAATAATCGTCGTGTTGAGCAGCCAGCCGGGATAGGAGGTCTCGAAAAGCAGATAGCGGATGTTCTGCAAGGTCGGGTGGACGACCCAGAACGGGCTCGATGTATCGTAACTCGTCATTTCTGCGTTGGGTTTGATGGCGGTGATCGTCATCCAGTAAAAGGGAAAGAGCAGCACGATGACAAATATGGCCAGCGGGACATAGATCGTGACCACGCGACGCGGCATGCTTTGCAGATAGCTCATGCCACCTTCGTCGCCGCCGGCTGCGTTGGCCTTGGGGTCGGTCAGAGCCATCTCAATCTCCGCCGCCTTGCTGCCATCTGCGTCGCTGCAGGCCGAAATAGCTGAACAGGATCGCGCCTAGTAGGAACGGGATCATCGCCACGGCGATGGCTGCGCCTTCGCCGAGCTGCCCGCCCGAAATGCCACGTTGGAAAGAAAGCGTCGCCATGAGATGTGTGGCGTTCACCGGGCCGCCGCGCGTCAGCACATAGATGAGCTGGAAATCGGTGAAGGTGAACAGTACCGAAAAGGTCATCGTGATGGCGATGATCGGCGTCAGCAGCGGCAAGGTGACATAACGAAACAGCTGCCATCGACCGGCGCCGTCCAGCGTGGCGGCTTCGTAGAGTGATTGCGGGATCGTCTGCAGGCCGGCAAGCAGCGTTATGGCGACGAAGGGAATGCCGCGCCAGACATTAGCGGCGATCACCGAAGCGCGCGCGTTTTGCGGATCGCCAAGGAAGTTGATGTTGTGGTCGATGAGGCCCATCTGCTTGAGGGCCCAGGAGATGATCGAGAATTGCGAATCGTAGATCCACCAGAAGGCGATCGCCGATAGCACCGTCGGCACCACCCAGGGAAGAAGCACCACGGCGCGGAAAAACGATTTGAACTGCAGGTTCTCGTTGAGCAGCAACGCCAGCCAAAGGCCGAGGGCGAACTTCAGGATAGACGCGCTCACCGTGTAGAGAAGCGTGTTGAACACGGACAGCCAGAACACGCTGTCGTCCCAGAGGTATTCATAATTCTCCAGGCCGATGAAGACGCCCGGCCTGCCGATGCGGGCGTCGGTAAAGCCGAGCCAGACGCCCAGCCCGAGCGGATAGGTCAGAAAGACCAGCAGCAGCACCACTGTCGGCAGCATAAAGCCAAAGCTGAGCAGGCCACGGCTTTCGGCAATGCGCGACAAGAAGGAAGGGCGGGGCGGGGCGGCGGTTGTCACGGCCATGAAAGGCTCCTGTGGCGGGTATCGAGTTGCAGCAGTCCTTCGACCTTCGTGGATTACAGGCGCGCGGGCCCATTGGTCCGCGCTCTCTCCTTGCGGGCGCGTGCCTTTCGGCGGCACGTCGCGGCGCCTGCTGGGGTCGACCGGAAAACAACAAGCGTCTTCCCCCGCGAATGGAAGAACACGTCCAGACTACACCCGGTAATACCTGTTGGCGCGCTTTTCGGCCTCTTCCATTGCCTCCTGCGGTGTCGCCCGACCAGTCACCGCCTTGGCGAACATGTCGACCAGCACATAGTCGGCCATGGTCGCGGCGGACGCGTAGCCGAGCGGCCCTGCGTAGCCGTTGTTGCGCAGCGTCGCTGACGCCTTGGCATAGGGCGCATAGTTTGGATCGGCCTTCCAGATCGGATTGTCGTCGTAGGCCTTCAAGGTCTGGCAGCAATAGCCGGAAGAGCCCTTGATCCATTCCGACATCTGCGGTTCCTCGAACATAAACTGCAGATAGGCCTTGGCCGCGTTGGGATAGGGCGTGTAGTTGAAGATCACCGCCGAAGTGACCTGGTAAAGCTCCACCGCCTTGCCGACCGGACCGATCGGCAAGCTGGCCGTGCGGATGTCCTTGGCCATTTCAGCCAGCTTGGGATCCTTGTCCTTGTTGATCCTGGCTGTTTCATAGGCCGAGATACCGTTGGCGATGACCGACAGCTCGCCGGCCAGGAAGGCACGATTGTTGTTGACGTCGAGCCAGCTTTCGGTGCCAGGGATGAAGGTCTTGTAGAGGGCCTGGGCATATTCGATCGCCTTCAGCGTCTCGGGACTGTTGATCACCACCTTGCTGTTCTCGTCGACCATCTTGCCGCCATGGCTCCATAAGAGCCAGTGGGCGTAGTTGTTGCCGTCGCCGACGCCGTGGCCATGGGTGAAGCCGGCTGGGTGGCCCTTGGCTTGCAGAGCCTTGCACAATTCGAGGAAGCTGTCGGTGTCCTTCGGGAACTCGGAAAAGCCGGCCTCCTTGACCCAACTCTCGCGGTAGACGATCGCGTTGCCTATGGTAGCCAGCGGCAGCCCGATGAACTTGCCGTCCTTGGTGGCGTAGCTCTTTGGGCCCTCGTGCCAGCCGCCATATTTCTTGCCCAGATAATCTCCGAGATCGGTCACATCGAGGAGCTTGTCGGGATATTGGAACGGATCGTCGAACCAGACGAACATCAGGTCAGGACCCGAGCCGACATTGGCGGCGACCGCCGCTTTGGGACGAATGTCCTCCCAGCTCTCCTTGTCGACGCGCACCTCGACACCGGTGGCATCGGTGAATTTCTTCGTCTGCGCCAGCCAGGCGTTCTCATCACCCTGGACGAATGGTGACCAGCGAAGGAGCCTGAGCTTGGCGCCCTTTTCGGGCGTGTATTTCGGCCCATCCTGGGCAAAGGCTGACGTGCCAAGCAGCCGGCTACCGATTGCTCCGGCCGCCGCAGCAACGGCGCTGGTGCGGATCACGTCTCTTCTGGTGTATCTCATGGCCATTTCCTCCTGTTTGATTGGCTGACCTCGGCATATTCAAAGCCGGCGGCCCGTATCTGCGTCAAAGAGATGGACCAGGCTTGGTTCGGCGGCGAGCCTGACGGTTTGGCCCGGCTGGAACGGGTGGCGCTCCCGAAAATTCGCGACGATCTCTTCGCCGCCAGGCGCGCGGCCGATGATCTGCAACTCCGACCCGGTCGGTTCGATGACGGAGATGGTGACGGGAAAGCCCTGGTCGCAGAGGCGCAGATGCTCTGGCCGGATGCCAAGTACCACTCGACCTCCATTCAGGCCTTTCGGCGTCTGCGGCAAGTGTACGGCGACGCCGGAGCTGCCTTCAAAGCCGCTGGCGCCAATGCGTCCTGTCAGCATGTTCATGGCTGGAGAGCCGATGAACATCGCCACGAAAAGATTGTCGGGGCGGTCATAAAGATCGAGCGGGCGCCCGATCTGCTCCACATTGCCGTCATGCATGACGACGATCTTGTCGGCCATCGTCATCGCCTCGATCTGGTCGTGAGTGACATAGACGGTCGTGGTCTTCAGGCGCTGGTGCAGTTCCTTGATCTCTGCGCGCATCTGCACGCGCAGCTTGGCATCCAGATTGGAGAGGGGCTCGTCGAACAAGAACACCTGCGGGTCGCGAACGATCGCCCGGCCCATCGCCACGCGCTGCCGCTGCCCGCCGGAAAGCTGCCGGGGATAGCGCGACAGAAGCGGCGTGAGGTTGAGAATTTCCGCGGCACGCGCAACCTTGGCATCGCTCTCCTGCTTCGAGACACGCTTCAACATCAGGGAGAACGCCATATTCTCTCGCACCGTCATATGTGGATAGAGCGCGTAGTTCTGGAACACCATGGCAATGTCGCGCTCCTTGGGGGCGACCGCGTTGACAACGCGCCCGCCAATGGCGATCTCGCCGCGCGTGATGCCCTCCAGGCCCGCGATCATGCGCAACAGCGTCGACTTCCCACAGCCCGAGGGGCCGACGAGCGTGACGAACTCGCCGTCTTCTATGTCGATGCCGACGCCATGGAGAATCTCGGCGACGCCGAAGGACTTATAGACATCGCGGATCGCAACGGACGCCATCGATTTCCTCCCGAGCGATTAGACGCCTGCAGGAAGACGTCCACTTCACATACGCAGCTTCCGGTCTTGCCGCGTCCTCCATCTGAAGTGGTAGCGCTACCAGCAGTGCGTGTAAAGCACGGCCTGATCTCCCTGGGCCACAGTGATCTAGATCGAATTTTCAATGTTTCGAGAGGCGCTCGGCCGCTCGGGACAAACGCAGCATTCCTCGGCCATCGCCGTCCCATCCTTGTGCACCTCCGATTCTCCAAATATTGCGGAACAAGGCGGCGGCCAGTGGCGGCGACCTCAACGGCAATCGAATGGACTGACGGCCGGCGAGCTGGTTGGCCGACGAGGCTCGGCTCCTGGTAGGCCGACCGCTGGAGACCGCTCGTCCGCATTCATGCCGCCCATCGCGCCTCTCGTGATCTCCTTCGTGGCATTGGTCCGCATCGCTGCCGCTGTCCGGAGATGCTCCTGCCGGAGCGCTGAGGGATGCAATCTGGGCTGCCCAGCTTGATGCGAGCCTTTCTCCAGCCGTGACAATGTGATTGTCTTCGAGCCCCCGGGCCCAGGATTGTTCCCTGCCCACGCGCGCGCCGTCCACGCCGGTGCGGGTGATCCATGCGAGACCTGGCTTCGCAGTGCCGCAGCAATACCGCGTGCACGTCTAGAGCCGCGCCAACCGGCCGCCATCCACGTTGAGCGCCGCGCCGTTCACAAAGGCGGCGTCGTCTGAAGCCAGGAAAGCGGCGGCCGCGGCAATCTGCTCGGGCTTGCCGACATCTTCCGGGCTAATGGTTTCGACGCCGGACGTGATGTTCGGATTTTCCCAAAGCATCGGTGTGTCGATGGCCCCTGGCAGGATAGCATTGGCGCGTATGCCACGCGCCCGGCCTTCGATCGCGGTCGACCGGGTGAGCGACAGCAGCGCGGCTTTCGCCGCTGCGTAAGGGGCAACATGCGGCGTCGTTTCAAGCGCGTGCACGCTTGAGATGTTCACGATCGACCCGCCATTGGTCATGTGCGCGAATGCCTCACGCGTGAAATGGACTGCCCCCAGCAGGTCCACACTCAGCACCTTCAGCCAGTCCGCGCTGGTGAACGCCTCGAGAGGCTTGAACATTATCAGGCCGGCGTTGTTGACGATAATGTCCAACCTGCCGAATCGCGCCAGCGCCAGTCGACAGCACTGTGCGACTGCAACCTCGTCTGAAACGTCGCCAGCCGACACGGCGGTGTCCGGTGCGCCGGCTTTTCGGACTGCCTGTGCGGCCGCCTGCGCATTGGCTCCAACTAGGTCGGCTATGACAACGCGGGCGCCTTCGGTGCCCAAGCGGGTCGCGATGGCCAGCCCGATGCCGCTTGCAGCGCCGGTCACAATTGCACTCTTGTCAGCCAGGCGCATCGGGTTTCACCTTGTCCTTGGAGGGTTCGAGCGGTTCGGCCCCAGCTTCAGCGATCCGGTCCACATGCAAAAGGCCCCGCGCATAGTCCTGCTGTGCGCGAACACTTGGGTCGTCCTGCTCGGACGGCAAAAAGACGGGCAAAGCCAGGCACACACTTTGGGTGGCGAGCAGCTTGTTCCAGTCGGCGATGAGCGCTCTATATGCGGTTCCCACCGCCCTGGGATTACGGTCCAAGTCATAGAGGCCGACCGCATTGACCGTTCCGTTGTTCTCGCGCAGGGCGCTGTCCCAGTCCACCTGATCCGTCAGCGAGTACCAGGTGAATCCGACGATCGGTATGCCGTCATTGCGGATCCTAAGCACGTTGGCCCACTCCTTCCACAACCAGTAAACGGCTTCGTCCCCGTTCGGGCCTTCGCGAATGTTTGTCTCTGTATGCATGACAGGCAGGCGGTAACGGTTGAAATACTGGCGCGTAATTTCGTCATAGCCAAACACCTCGCCGGAAGCCGACGTGGTTCCGTCCGCCCAAACCCGGTGCTCGTTGGTCTGGTAATAGTCAGTGCCCATCACGCAATGCCTGCGCAAATGGTTTTCCAGAAAGAAGCTGTACTCCTGCGCGGTCATCCCGTTTTCGAGCAGGTAGCGATACGTACGGGCGTCGACGTCATGCCCGTAATTGAGGTCGAGCGATAGGAAACGCTGGCTATTGAAGCGCTCCGCCTTGCCGATGGCCTCGGGGGAGTCAGCGTGGAAGTATTCCGAGGATTCACTTTGAATGAAAATAGCGTCGGGCCTCACTTGCAGGATCGCCCGCATCGCCACCACGTTGCCCTTCACGATATGCTTGAGAGCGGTGACGAACGCGGCATCGGTGCTCAGTTGCTCGTTCCACCAACCCCAGCGCGCTGAAAAGGTGGCGCAGATGAACATCTCATTGACGGGTGTGTAGAGCTGGATCCAAGGAAAGCGGGTTGCGAAGTCGCGCGCGTAACATTCAAATAGCCGCGGAAAATCCGGATTCTGGAAATTGCCCACCCAGTCCGGAACGCCGAAATGGCAGAGGTCGACGATCGGAAGAATATCCTTAGCCTTCAGGTCAGAGAAGGTCTCATCGGCGAAGGTCCAGTCGTAGTGTCCGTCGCCCAGCCAAGTCTTGTGAATTGGAGGCCCGTAGCGGAGGAAGCGAAGACCCAGATCCTGGAGCAGTTCGAAGTCGGTGCGCCATTGCTGGTAGAAGCGACATTTCTCCATTTCGTCGACACGCTCCCGACCTCCACTAATCGTGGGAGCGCTGTTTTCAATGCCGGTGGCAAAGACGAAATTGAACATGAAAGGGTCCTGAACCAGCCAAGCTGCAGCCATTTCCCAACGTCCAGGTTGCAGCGCAGTTCCGGTCAGGCGGCAGGTCATCGCGCTTCTTGGCGATACGCGACCAATACCGGGATGGCGTGGCGGGTCTCGCCGGGTATGCCGCGATCTGCGTGTTCAGTTTCTTGACGTGGCCGAGTGAGGGGATTTTCGCCGAAGGTGATTTCGTCCTGGAACCCCCCAAGCGAAGAGATCGCCACACGATGCGGATAACTGTTGCCGCGTGCGTGCTCTGATGGCCACTGGCGGAACGCGTTCGTCACGACGACGGTGTCCTGGTGGCGGCTATGGCGGTGGCGCGAAACACCCTTGCCGTAGCGCGCCGCTTCGGCACAAGGGCAGCCTCCCTCCTTTTTGCACGACAGTGGAGCAGCCAAAGGAATGGGCTGGAGCCAAGGCGGGAAGCCAAGCAAGGCACGCACTTAAAGAACGAATCTCCCGTTCGTTCGAATGATGGCAGCTAAGGAACCAGCAGTTAGGTTCGAACTGATGCTTTGGCGCGCGCTGATGTTTCGCTGGCTTCGCGCTTTTGCTCGGCTGCGCGGATGTTCAACAGGTGGAAATACAATGCGGTGAGGGCCGCGGTCTTGAGGTTCAGCGATGCGTCATGGGCAGAGCACGAGAGCGATTTCCCCCCTCGGTGCGTTCAGCTTGATTGGGCGATGGACTTCGCTTTTGCCGCACGCAACGCGCGGAAGTCCAGGCCGGGCCATTTTCACCCTCTCTGCGCTATGCCTGGTTTTGCTGTTCGCATCTGCGGCACACAGTCAGCGGGCGCCTGACGCGTCAGCGGCTCCCCCAGCCAGCGACAGCTCGTCGGAGGCATTTGCAGAACACGTTGATGTCGCCAAAGAGCCCGACGAGACACCGGCGCGAGCGTTCGGATCCCACGCACCTGGAGAGCTGGTGGCCGGCCAAGCACAGGCACCCGACACAGAGGCGCAAACGCTGCCCGGCGAAAATCAGGAGATGTTACGACGCGAATTGGATGCCGCACGAGCCGAGCTAGCCAAGCAAGCACAAGCTCTAAAAGAGCAGCAGCAAAAGGACGAAGCCCTTTCGCTCGATCTGCAGACGGCGCAGCGCGCCATCGAAAGCTTCAGGGCCGAAGCCACTCTCTGGGGCGGTGAGAAGCCCGCCGCCGCCGCTGCAACCCAACGCTCCAACCACCTCCCCGAGACTGCTGTGACGCAAGCTCTTGACGACCAACGGCACAAGGTTGAGCTCTTGGGACAAGAGCTCACAACGGCTCACCGAACCATCGAGGCCCTCAAGACAGCCGCAAATGCCGCCGCCGTCGAGCTGGCCAACGCCAATAAGAACCGTGAGGCGGCCGAAGCAGGCCTACGGCAAGCTGGAGAAGCGCTCGAACTGGAACGCAAACGAGCCGATTCAGCTGCCCGTGATCTCGACGTCGTTCGCAAGGAACGTGACGCTTCAAACCGGACCTCGGTAGGGTTAAGCGCGGCGCTGGACGAAGAACGTGAACGGGCGACCGGTCTGGCCCTGAGCCTGAGTGCCGCGCGCGAGGCAATCGACGACCTCGCAACCAGGAACCGGCCTGCGGCTGCAGCGCGCTCGCGAATGATCCATAAGCCGGCAGGTGTGGTTGCACGTGCACCACCCAGATCAGGTGTCGAATGGAGGCGCAAACCGGGCTCGCGAGAAAAACAGAAACAGGCTGCTGTCTTGGGCCCGCTCTCTCTTCCCCTCGCATTGCTGCCGACCCGACCACCGAAAGGGCTCGACCCGCGCCAGTGAACCGTGGAGCCGAATGTATGCCGAGGTCAACATAGCAATGAAACAGTACGTCGCCGCCGCCCTGATGATCGGGATTGGAATCGGACCTGCCTGCGCTCTCGACAAAGGGGTAGGCGCCAGCGTCGGCGGAATCGGAGTCGGCGCCGGAGTAAACGCCGGTTCGCAAGGCGCATCGGTCGGGGTGGGAGCGAGCGTCGGCGATGCAGGGGGATCACATGTCGGAGCTTCGGTTGGCGCGGGCAAGGGATCAGTTGGCGTTGGCGTTGGTGCCAGCGGCAATGTCGGCGACCCAGGCGCAGGCGTTTCGACCAGTATTGGTACGGGCGATGATCCGGCGGCCTACGACGGGTCGCCTACCGGCAGTGGCAGTCCAGCCACCACACCCAAAGGAACGGCTGGGCCCACCGCCGCTGCGTCCGCCGGGAGTGGTAAGCAATCGATTGCCTTGCCACCAATTCTTAAGCCTTCCGTATCTACTGACGGCGGCTTCACCGACGGCTATCCAATCAGGCCTCAGAGACCCCTCAGAGCGAAACCCGGTATACCGGCTGCTGTTGTGCAGGCCTGCCGCTCCGCAATCACATCCGCGGCCACGCTGCTTGGCGCTGTCCGCGTGCGGGCGTTAAGCGCAGGGTTGTTGCGTCGAGGTGGAGGTGCATTCACGGCACCAATCAAGGTGCAAATAGAGTATGCAAGGCAAGGGGGCGTCGAAGTTCGGCAGGCCGAGGTCGACTGTCGACTGGACAGGGCCGGCAGGGTCACAGCGATAAAATGAGAACTCGTTTGACCCCGTTCGAACGTCGCACCGTTTGGCTGGCCGGGCAATATGCCGTCATCCCGTGATGCTTGTTGCACAGCCAGTGGACATCGTGATTTCTATGCGACGCATCGGGGGGGCGGCCATGGCGCATGTCAGGTACTTCATTTCAAGGACCGGTGATCAATGGCTGGTCCGGTTTGACGGCAAGGACTATCGCTATTCAGCGCATTCGGAGGCCGTCCGTGCGGCTGTCAAGGCAGCCAGCAGTGCCTCGGCCACTGGCTACGATGCAGAGGTATTGGTTCAAGGCGTCGATGGAAAGTGGCGTACGGAATGGCCCATTGATTAAAGTCGGGACGCCCTGATGAGCGTCCTGCGCTGACGGCTGTAATGCGCTTTGGCGCTCATCTGTTCGCAGTTTGCGGCTCCGCCTTTGTGGCGACCTTTTCATCGGTTCGCCATCGATCGAGGCTATCGGTCAAGCTGTCGAACAACATAGGTATCCTCCTGATACACGCCGGCGATGTTTGGTCTGCCCGGTAGGTTGCACATTTCAGCTGCGGCACCCCGGTTGCTCGCCTCAAGTAATTCGAAGAACGGATTACGCGGCTTTACTCCTTCTACCAGTCCGGTTCGAAACATCACATTGGAAACCTTGTAGGAAGTCGGACGTTATCGCTGACCTCTATCGAGTGAGCAAAGAGTGCCTGACAACGCTAAATCACCGTCAGCCCTCCATGGCGACGCGCCGGCCGCAGCAGCCACCACTGCATGGGCGGATCGCAAGGAGTTGGCGTCGGCGGCGTTCGAACGCACGCGCATGCCCATAGTCATCACCGATGCTCGGCAGCCTGACAATCCTATCGTGCTCGCCAACAGAGCTTTCCTGGATCTGACCGGTTATACATCCGATGAAGTCTTGGGTCGAAATTGCCGCTTCCTGCAAGGGGAGGGAACATCACCCGCGGCCGTTGCTGAAATTCGAGCGGCGATAGAGCGTGAACGCGAGACCAATGTAGAGATACTGAACTTCCGCAAGGACGGATCGCCGTTCTGGAACCAGCTCCATCTGAGCCCTATCAAGGACGATGAAGGCGCGCTCCTTTACTACTTCGCGTCGCAGATCGACGTTACGAAACATCGCATGATCCAGAGCCTGGAAGCGGCGGAGCACCGCCTCCTTATGGAGGTCGACCATCGCGCAAAGAACGTTCTAGCGGTTGTCGATGGTATCGTTCGGCTGAGCAAGGCGGACAATGCATCGCTCTATGCCGCGGCCGTTCAACGACGGATCCAGGCTCTGGCAGTCGCACACGCTTTATTGGCCGAGCGCGGCTGGCGCGATGTGCCGCTGGACGAAATCGTCTCCAGGCAGGTCGCCCAGTTTGCGTCTGGCAGGACGGCAATGAGCGGTCCTGAAGTACTGATCCCGGCGGTGGTCGTTCAACCACTGGCTCTCGTCGCCCATGAATTGATCGTCAACGCCGCCACCCATGGGACCCTCGCCCACGGTACGGGGCGGTTGCAGGTCAGCTGGCATGGGACGGGCCATCATGGCGGCTTTAACCTGCGGTGGGAAGAAAGCGGGAGACGTAAAGCTGAATCTCGGCCAGGGGCGCCCGGCTTCGGAACGACCATGGTCAATGCAATTGTCCAGAAGCAGCTTCAGGGTGAGATCCTACGGGAGTGGGCAGCGGACGGTTTGAAAATCAGCATAAGCATCCCGGGAGCAGCTGCCGTTTCGACAGCCAAGGGTATCTGAGACGCTCGTTCATCTGGCACTCCCATTTTTCCATAGCGGCGTCGCAGGCCGACCCCCGCTAGACGAAGGTTCATCAAAAAGTCTAGCCATGAACTATTTCATCAAGCCGGCAGCGCGAAGGGCGCTTTCGATAAGCGGACCGGGCCCAGCCGTCAGACCGCTGCGCGGTTCGAAGGGTGGGTGTGCGACCACCAAAGGGGAGTGCCCAACAGATTTTGCCGGTAAACGCACATCAGGCGATGGGACCTGAGAGCCCGCTTCTTCAAATCCCCAGAACCGGGAGATAAGCGAAGTGGACGATATGCCGGTATCGATCATAAAGGATCCGCCGTGACTCAATCCGTCCGCGGAGTCCACGGGGGTCCCGTGCGCCATGCCTGCGATCAGGTACGATTCGATGACTTCCTCATTGGCAGCGTTCTTCCAGACCTCGCGGCGATAGCCCTGATGCACCTGCGTCTCGGGTTGCACTCTACTTTGGCCGCGCAATGCAAGCCACTGCCCGACGAGCTGCTCGGAGTTGACCGGACTGACTGTTGTGTCGGCGCTTCCGTGCCAGACGGAGAGTTTCGGCCATGGTCCGTCATGACCGGAATCTTGCTGGACGGTCGTCGCCAACTGCTTCGCAGTGGGGCCGCCGTGCCCTCGCATGCGGTCGAAAGCCTGCGGCAGGCTAGTGGCGCTGCCGTAGGGTAGACCGGCTATGATGGCCCCGCCGGCGAAGACTTCCGGGTAAGTCGCCAACATGGCGGCGGCCATTGCCCCGCCGGCGGAAAGTCCGGTGATAAAGATCCTGGTGCGGTCGATGTCGTGAGCGGTGACCACGGCCTCTATCATTTGGCGGATCGAAAGCGCCTCGCCGGAGCCCCGTCGGGTGTCGTCGGGGACAAACCAGTTGAAACAAAGATTGGGATTGTTGCTGCGCTGCTGTTCTGGAAAGAGGACGGCAAAACCATTGCGATCCGCCGTCCTCGACCAGCCGGCGCCGCGGTCATAGGATGCAGCGGACTGCGTACAGCCATGGAGGACAACCACCAGAGAGGCCTTCGCCGCAAGATCCTTGGGGCGGTATGTCCAGCCTCGCAGGTTTCCGGGATTTGACCCGAACGCCTGAAGTTCGGAAAACCGGTCTTTTTCGGAACCATTCAAGACGCCGTCGATCTGTTTTCGCCGAGCAGCCAAGCGTGCAACGGTATCGGCGAGACTTCTCATGTCGGTATCCTTTCGTCGATCCAGAGCGGATCGAACAACGGAACGCCGCGTCTCCAGATTGGTTGCTGCAGTGCAGCATAAATTGCCTGCAAGCAATCGATTCCGCATGGGATTGGCTTTGCATCGCCGGTGCAGAGAGCCCTCCGATCGAGCAGCATGGGTGGAAAACGGACTGGCCGCTCTCGACTTTCACACACTGACATCCTCTTTGTGTGGCTGACAGAGCACAAGCCCGCCAAGTGGCGGCTTGCTGCTCATCAGGTGCACAACTGGTCCATGGCCTGCGTCCTCAAGAAATCCCCACGACGCTTCGCCACGATAGAGTTCCGCGTCGTCAATATCGTCCTGCATCAGCACGTGAGAAGCTGCCTGTGGAGGGCTTCTGCCTTGGCGAGATAAACGCCTAGCGCCTTTCGCAAGCCGTGCAGCGTCATCCCCTTTCCACAAGTCCGGCGAACTTGCCTTAACGGGACCATCATCGCGCCTGGACACTGCGCCGAGAAAGGCTCGCCGTCCGACGGTGACCAACACGATTTCGCCGCGCCGGCGATGGTTCCGGCTTCGGTCGGAGCAAGGCCAAAACGGTTGACACGGGGCATGCCGTCCCGGCGTCAAGGATGTCCAGAAGTGCCACACGGGAGCGGAACATCAGAGCTTGCTGACGGTTCTACCTCGGTGGAGTTTTCCAATTGAGAGGACGCCGTGTCAGCGTTTGAATTCGTCTATTTTTCTGGTCTGACGGGGAATGATCTCCTCGGCGGTGTCGTCTCCTTGTTGGCGTGCTGTGTTCTCTACAACGTTATCGCGGAGGATCGCCCGCACCGGTGAGAGCGGGACCGCAACAGGTGGGCCCTTGACCGGCCGCTC
Organism: Mesorhizobium sp. B2-3-14; assembly: GCF_006442175.1. Taxonomy (NCBI): domain Bacteria; kingdom Pseudomonadati; phylum Pseudomonadota; class Alphaproteobacteria; order Hyphomicrobiales; family Phyllobacteriaceae; genus Mesorhizobium; species Mesorhizobium sp. B2-3-14. The sequence goes on from NZ_VFVP01000011.1 coordinate 69,598, forward strand.
TCCACTTCGGACGCGTGTGGCCGGTATCAGGTTGGTATCTCTCACTATTACTCGCCGCGGTCCTCCATGTGACCTGCCGTTGGCTCGGGCGGGCTGTCCCGACGACGTCGCATGCGGATCATTTCTGTTTCTACGGTGGACCTGCTCCGCCAGTCATCGTTGGCCCCGTCGGCCGACTGCAGAGTTGCCTGGCGGGTCCCGCCCGGCCTGGCGGGCTGGAACATTGCTTGAGACCAAGGTTCGGGTGCCGGCCTGCCTGCTCCCGGGCAGTCCTTCCCATGTGAACTGCCCGTCTGGCTTACAGCAAGCGGGCTTTTTTGCGGCTCTGGCTAACCCGCCCATCCGCCGCAGTTCTCTCCGCGTTGAGGACACCCCCGCGGGAGCCCGTGGAGGCGCGTTCTGAGCAAATCTGCACGCCTGTCAGTCGTGTGGGCACGACCTCTCGGGCCATGATCGTGACAGGCCAGCTGGGGAACTTTCCGGCGCAGGGCGAATTGAGCCACGGCGGCCGATTCCCACTCCGAATCCGCCGCTGACCAAAGACCCAATCTTGGTCGGCCCGCGACTCCTCAGGAAGGCGCGGGCCAATATTGTGGCAGGATTCGGGTGCGCGCCTGGGGCTGATTTGAGTACCCATGTGAGATAGCGGCCCCCTGAACCAAAGCTGATCTTGCCGTCCGAAGAGACCCGCGCGTGAAGGGTAGGATGTCACCACGGCAAGACAGTTGCGCGTTGCGTTAGAGATACCGAGCTTGCGACGAGGCCGGAGATCAGCCGCGCTCTCGGGGAAAACAGAACCGTGATGACCCCAAGATTCCGTACGACGAGGTGGTGCATGCACGCGGAACTTTTCGCGTCCATTCGGCACAATGGGCATCTCGCACGGTGACTAAATAGCCGGCTGCCGCCGCAGCAGGGGGCGTCGGGGCCACAAGACAGGATGACGGTCGAACGATCAAATGCAGGTTCATGGATTAGGCGTGGGGGAGGATCGCGACGAAAACGAGTCCCGCTCCTCCTCAACCTTGAAAACGATGCTTGCTCGAAGGGCCAGATCGCCGCCCTCATCTCTTACGAGAATTTGTGGTGATCACCGTCTGGAAGCGCGTCTTTGGTCATCTCCGCCAAAGCTTTGATCGCTTCATATTTGACTGCGGCAAGGTCTTGGCCTTCTGTTCCCTCATCGTCAGGGAATATCGTTCCGTTATCGTCGAAGTCGAAAGCGCCATCGCCGAAAAGCTCGCCGTTTGTTCCTCGCTTTCCCTGATGACCCATTACAGGGGGCAGCGTCAAATGCGCAAAGTCACGCCATGAGCGAGGCGCGCGCCAATTCACCCTCCCCAGCCTTCATCTGTTCGACCTACTTGAAAGCGGGTGCGCGGCCAAGTCAGCCCAGTCGATGCCTGTGCGTACAATCCGAGCTTCCGTGTCGCGAAAGATGGTGTCGTGCAAAATTGCCTGCAGGCGTCTCGTCTGTCTGCGGGCTTGCGACGCTGTGCGTCGGTAGAACTTCTCCGGCCAATCAGCTGGACCCGTGTTTGGTTCGGTGGTGGCCGACCTTGCGGATGCTTAGACTGCCGATCGAACATTCAAGCTAAAATGTCCCGAGGGCGATCGATCCCAATTGGCTGCGGCCTTGGCAAGCAGAGTTTTGTCGGCTCGGCGCCCTGAAGGAGAGTTGCCTGAAAGACGCCGAGCCCAGCCAGAGAGATTAGCGGGGGGCCGCGTCCTCTCGCCGGCCAAGAGGTTATGCGCTCCCTTAGGCACTCGTGAAGCATTCGAACGCACTAGGAGGCCGGAACATTTTCCCTGAAATCCGACTTGCTGGACCAATTCATCCCGCGAGCAACGTATTGTTTCGTCCAATCGTCTGGTCGCTAAGGACCTGACTTTCCTGTCCGCACTGCAACGCTAACCCGGCTCGGAAGGGGCTTCTGGGTGGAGGCCGTCACGAGGTTCACCTGAATTCGCTGTGCAGGCCAAGATCGTTCACGGGACGCGGCAGATCACCTTCATCGGCCGCGAGTGCCTGACCTCTTGAAGCGGGCCTGTTCGTTAACCTGCTCGGCCAGAAACGCCGCAAACGGCTTCACATTCATGCTGCCGCTTATTCATGCGGAACCGCGCCATACGGCCGTTGCCGTCCAGGTAAGGGTGCACATAACCTACATGCCAGTGCCGTAGTACGGCAAAGTTCCGGAACTATTTTAGCTCAAACTAATTTAATGGCGGTTGTGTAACAGTCGCGAGGGTGCGAAGTGGCGGAGTATCGAGTTGAGATAATGGCCGGCGAGTCGGTTGTGTCTTCGCAGGTGCTCATGGCCCAGGCGCCGTTCAAAGCGGCAGAAGCACACGTCGGCCAGCCGGTCACATTGAGACACCAAGAAGAAAACTGGGTGCGTGTCTGCGAAACAAGGGGCGGGAGGCGAACCTTCGCTTACGTTCGTCGCATGAGGGCGGCGGAGACCACTCGCGGCCGTAAACTTTTTGGACAAGCGGCTGAGCAGGTCTGTCAGGTCTGGCCAGGTTAGACGGGATCTCGGTGGCAGAGGCTATTCAGAAGCTTTTGCCGATGCGAAGGCGATCGGGATCGGTAGCACCGAAATCGAGCAAGAGACCGGCAGCATTTTATGAAACCGTGCTCGATGCCATCGTGCATAATGCAGCTGGTCTTCCAGAGTAAAGCTCAATGGCGGGTAGGCGGAATTGCGGCGTGTTCGTCGTCTGCTGAACTGCCCATCCCTTTGTCGCCGGCCATGCGCTCGCTGGGATTTCTTATTTCCGCTTTGGAAATTCGATCACCTTCGCCTCAGGCTCGGGCTCCAGCGGCTCATGACCAGGCCGCTCGTGCCAGTAGATTTGGCGCAAATCGCGTTGGTCGACCCGCTGACCGCAGTACGGGCAGTTGTAGAAGTGAAGATGCTCTTCAATATGCTGCCCTCCACGCAGTTTGCGGGGAATCGGAGGGCCAAGGTCGGATAGCTTTGTCATGCGGGCTGCAACATCCGGTCAGGCTAAATGTTCCGGAGCTGTTTTAGCTAAAGCTTATTGGAACGGACAGTTCGTCAGTGAGTTGATGCGTTTGAAGTTCACCAGGCCGATCGCGCCCGAACTGGTCGGCACCCCCGCCGCAAGGCGATGAGTGGATCCATGAGATAAAATTCGATGGGTGGGTCATTGGATGACAACGCGCTTCGGTTAGTCACCAAAATGGTTACGATTGGAGGGGGCTGATACATCCAGCTTGCCGGCGAAGCAGCGGCGATCGAGGCGAAAGACTTCATCATCGACGGCGAGGCGATCACTATCCATGAAGCTGGCCTGCCTGACCTGCACTGCAATCAGCCGTTACCAGTCTCACATCGGCGCGACCTCTATCTGGTGGTGTTCGACCTCCTGCACCTCGACGGGACGACTTGCGCGACGTGCTGGTGAAAGACCGCCGCGACATTCTCCAGGCATTGATCCCGACCGGTGGCCGCATTCAGTTCAGCGAAGCAATGCCTGGAACTGGTGATGCGTTCATCACCTTATCGACCGAGCTGGCCTGGAAGCATGGCGCTGCCAGCGGGCTTTTCGCCTGATGCTTCGCCGCGGCACATTCGACTGCACTTCGGCTGCCGAGCTGGTTGCCGGAACATGTGTCCGGCCAGAGGTTCCGGAGCCGGACCGCTTATCCTGTTGCGGTGCCTCCTTGTGATCTGCGCGCTGGCTCAGGCCGGCGCTTTTTATGCAACGTAGGGGAACCTGATATTCGTCGGCTGGTTCGACAGGCGGCAGCACCCGTGCTGCTGGTCAGGTCCCCAATACCTGGCCGGGCCCGCTTCCCTTGCCAGTGAGGCGGGCCCACTGCGATCGCGTCTGGCGCCTTCGTTTGAAACCTAAACGACCATGGCTGGGTGGGCGGCTGGTGGGCGCGGCGTCGTCTATTGAAGGGGCCGATAGTCGTCGCAAGGTCGACAGGCTAAGGCAGGAACAGACCGACCGGGAAACTCGCGTCGTCACCGATGCCGAGCGCAAAGCTCGCGAAGCGAAGATGGCCTCGTCTGAGGGCCGATCGGCTGGGATAGCATTCCGTCCTGCATGCAAATGTCGAGCCGACGAAGAAACGCTAGGTGGATGCCAAGGCACCGAACTCACTACCTTTACCGCGCCGGCCATCGCAGCCCGCCGGTCCGCCGCGGGCCGATAGGAGACATGGCCATGGTCACACGATCAGGTACGGGCAAACCGATCGGGCGAGGCTGTGTGGGGACGATCGCGGCAGATGAGCGCAGGCGGTGTGGACATTGAACCGATGCCCAGAAGACCAAATCGGGCCGGGTGCCGCGGCTCCGTGTGACTGCCCGCTGGCTCGGGCCGGCGGGCTTTCTGCGTCTGGAGGGAACGTATCGAGGGCACGCAAAATCGGGTGAGCGCCTGCGAGTTGTCGGCCAGAGGGCGCCGGTAAGTTGTGTTCGAACAGCCTTCGATTGAGCCCGCCACCGAGTGCCTAACTCTCTCTGCCGCACAACCTGCTGCAAACGGCATCTAAAGCGCGACTTCCCAACTAAACCGGCCGGAATATCAGATTCATTGGAAGCGGGTCGCGTGATCTTCAGCCTGTTGATGGTGGTCACCGCTCCGAATGCTGGGAAGCCGAAAATGAACCACAGCCGGAACAATGATCGCAACGTTCGGGTGGAGGCTGGCCGGCCGCCGCGGCCTGGCACGCCGTCTGCGCCGCTGTCAGCCCCAAGAGCAGGGCTTCTGAACATTCGCCGTCCATACCGGCTGAGTGGCCACAGGGTTTCGGACATTGTGTACCTGCCAACGTCCAGCCGCGCTGTGCGCGGTCTCTCGGCTGCGCGAATATCGCAGCGTGAGGTGCATGACCTACCGCCATCGGCGCCGAGTTCAGCCACGACCAAAAGCCGTCGGCGGGCGCCAATTCCTTGCAGAAAGCGATTCGAGGCCATCGGAACCAATGCCGACGCCAGAGATTTGCTTTGGAGTCATTACAATGCTTGGAGGAACCATCATGCGGATCGGAGACTTCGATACCGGACGGGTCAAACACAGCCCGTTGTACCGCGACGCCAAGCTCGCAATGCTCACCCACCAGGTCCTTTATCACATGCAGCTAACGGAAACGGCGGTGAGCGGAGTGGAGCACGCATTGGTGCAGTTCGCCCAAGCCACTAAACACCCTGCCCACGACGCTGCTCGTCGCTCGCTCGCAGCTTTCCTTCATCTGGAGCCCGATCAAACCTTGGGGATGTGAACAGTGCCGACATGTCGGCAAGTTGATTCGGCAGACTGCGAATTGGGTATTTGGGAGAGCTCGGCGATCCGCCGAACGACTAGCCCTAAGGGCCATCGTCGCTTACAACCTGCGACTTCACGGGCCATGAACACCAGCCGCAGGTGCGGACGGTGGCAAGCAAACCGACCGTCGCGGCCGCTGAAGGGAGTGCGCTCGACAGGACTGCATCACTGCTGCAGAAGCGATCAGTCGAAGTTCCCACTGCAGATAAATCTGCGCTCGCGGGCAGCCGTTCATCACACGGAACTAGTTCTTTCCGCGCTTTGTGCCATCCGGGGCGAATCATGGCAAATGGGTCGGTTCTGATCGTTTTGAAACGAGCCAATGATACTGCTCGACCTACAGGACGCTCTCGAAGAAGCTGGCTTCCAGGTTTTGTGAGTAGCGCTGCGAAGCCCTGTCGACCTTTGATGCGGACCCGGGTTCGTACAGCGCTCTGATCTCGTACATAAAGCTGGGTGATGGACGATCGGGTTGGGAAGTTGCCCGGCATGTGCGGCAATCCAATGCGACGATGGTATATCTAAGCGGGGACAGTGCCTCGCACTGGGGCGCGGAGGGCGTCCCAGAAAGCATCATGCACGAAGCCGTTTGCTTTGCCTCAGGTCATCACAGCCCTTTCCACGCTGCTCAACCAGCAACATCCGCAACCATCAAACGAACCAAGGGCGTAACAGGTTTTTGCCCGCGTACAACCGATCTCTGGCAGCCAAACCGCTTGCGGCGGTGCCTCTCTCCTAATCCGGGTCGATACTTTGTCCGTTTTAGAGGGAGTAGCCCGGTGGCTCACCGACCAATACTGCCGACAGCCCACCCGAGCGAGATGGCCACGACGAACCCCAGCAGTATGGCCGTAAAGAACCACATGAGGCGTCCCTTCGCTCGTTGTGCGAGCATCAACGCGGCAAGCGATTTATAGTTGCAAATCCGCAGGAGCAGCGATCCGCTCGGGCGATCGCCGACGCCGGGGACCCTCATATCCGGTCGTCGGTGTAGGAGTGGGTCTTGTTGGACTTAGTTTCCACCCGTGGCTGGACCGGTTCAGGTCGGATATGGATTGAGCGGTAATAGGCGCTGCCCACGAAAGCGAGGCATGGCTGGCCGAGAAGGAGATCAGCAAGGCGAAGGCGGTCACGAGCAAGAGATGGTCCCCTGTTGAGCCAGGCATAACCACCGCCGATCCTGTCCGTTCATTCACGGTCTGCTTGCTCCCGTGTTATCGTTACCGCGACGTTAAGAACGGCCGCGCACCTTGACAGGTTAGGCAGCCTACGGCTGGGCCAAACTCCTCTGCCGGCGGTTGGAACCTTTTCCAGCCGCGCGGATTGCTGTGCATGACAAAAACCCCTGAAGTTGCTCCACCCATTCTTCCCGAGACCAGCCCGGACCGACCTGTCAATTGCGAGGTCGCTCTGGAAACCGCATTCGCCGCCCTTGTCGCCACCTCCATCGCCCAAGGATGGACCCAGGAAGAGACGGCCGAAACGCTGCACAAGCTGGCCATGGAGCATCTCGAACAGCTCAAGATCATAACAGCCTAATCGGTCCGGCGCGGCTCCGGAATTTCGACACGTCACATGTCGGATTATTTGCATTCAAATGAATTTCACGACGCTATAGATGCTGCCTCAACGTCTGGGAGGAGAGCATGGCTCCGCATGAGCAGCATGCCGTTGAAATCATCCGCGAGAAGAAATGGACCGTGCGTGTGACCGCCTATGGGAGCGTCATCACGTTTACTTTCGAATCTGAAGAGTACGCGCCCTCATACGCGGACGGGCAGGCGTTCCGCCTCGGCGTCGAGGTTGTCGGATTAAAGAAATGCGCCTAGCTACAAATCAGCGAACTTTTTCCCGCACTTCTTTTGGAAGGGGGATTTCAGAGGCAACGGCTTCACCGGGTCGCCAGACTGCTGCGTCCTAGCCTGCGCATGCAATCGGCCGGCGCAGGATGCGGCATGCGGTCGTAATGGTCGCCAGCTGTCGTTGGGCTGACAGGTCGCGATCGCCAGCGTGGGCACGATTTGCCGTGCGTTATCGGAATACTTCCTCTCAAATTAGGCTACGGGGACTTCATGGCCCTGGGGAGGGCTGTTTCCTTTTTACCGGCTCACCAATATTCTGCCGTTCGAAGTCGCCGTCGACGCCACCGACAAGGACGGCTAGTAGGCCAGCCCCCTCAGCATCTCAGCCCCGCGCCGGACTCGCCCCGCCGAGACGAAGCGGCCAGCCTGTGCAACAAAGCCAGGCGAACCACGTTGCCCCTCAGGAGTGGAGGAACGAAGATGGCAGACGACAAGCGAAAGAGAGACTCTCGGGATCGGAACCGCGTCTCGGTCGAAGAAGACTACGAGGTGCGATATCTTGAAGTCCGGGGATTACGGCCCAGCAAGTCCGCGACCTGATTGAGCAACACGGTAATAACGCCGAAAAGCTGGAACGCGAAGCGAAGAACTAAAGGCTCGCTGAGGCCAAGATGGCAAAGTACCAGGTGGAAGAGATCTACGGTGACACCGTCGTGTCGTCTCGCGTCGTCGTGGAGGACGATCCGATGAAAGCAGCCGAACAGGCTGCCGGGCAAAGAGTGTCCCCAAGGGCACTGCAGGAACATTGGTTCCGTGTGGTTGATGAAGAGCAAGCCGCCGTCTATGAATACAGCTTGGCCGCACGTGACGAGCATCCAGTTCGGTTGGAAGGCAAGGGCCGCTCCGGCCTTGGTCGGCCGATCCCCGGCAAGATTCGCGGGTCTGAACTCGAGGACGAGCACCAACCATTTCCAGATCAGTAGGGCCTGCGTCAAGCCTTCTGGGATGAGGTGCCTGGGCATGACCTGTTGGAGAAAGAGCCCGCACAGATCCTCAAGTTACCACCCCGAATCCAGTAAACCCACCGACCGGGCGTCGATGAAGTTTCTTCGCGACTTGGACGAGCCGGACGCAATAATTCTATATCGCAGAAAATCAGACCGTGACACAGGCACTCAATCGCGCGATCAACACGAAGCCTCCTTGAATGGTGCATGGTCATGAACGTCATCGCAGTGAGTCTCGTATCGCTCGTTCTGGCGATAGCGTGTGTTCTGGTCCACTACGAGGCGTTCAAAATGGTCGCGAGCTCTGCCCGTTCAGCCGAGGTCGGCGGGTTCCCCAGCCGAGGACGACTGCTGATCGTAATCTTCGGAGCGCTTGCAGCACATACCGTCGAGATTACGTTCTACGGGTTCGTCTTCTGGGGCCTCCATAGCTATCGGGTGTTCGGCGAAATCGTCGGAGAAATCTCCAATGGATGGGTCGACTTCCTGTATTTCTCCGTCACCAATTACACGACGCTGGGAGTTGGCGATATCAGGGCCGAGGGTCCGATCCGACTGATTGCCTCATCGGAGGCGCTCACTGGCCTGGTGCTGTTGAGCTGGACGGCCTCGTTCACCTACCTCTCCATGGAGAATTTTTGGAAGAGGAGGTAGCGCCGCGAGATCCCAGGCCCGTCTCGATATGAGGTCTACTGAAATGACTAAGGAAGCTACGGCAGCGATCGCGGGCATGTTGCTTCGTGCCATTGGCGAGGAGCGGTTTAATGCCGTTTCTCATACTTACGGTCAGCGATGTTCTTTCCTTGCGCCTTCGCCGCCTTTGCGTGTCTGCCCGGTTGAGCGGGCGCGGGCCACTGCGGCCTCACAGGTCGACCTGATCTCTTCAACCTCGGTCGCGGTTAGAAGATCTATCCCGATGAAGCTGTTCTTGCCTGTACTCACCCGCACCAGCTCGTCAAGCTTAGCCTGTACCGCCGCCCCATCTCGGTTCTGCGTATTCTGGATGAGGAAAACCATCAGGAAGGTAATGATCGTCGTAGAGGTGTTGATGATTAGCTGCCAGGTTTCTGAAAAGGCGAGCACAGGTCCGTAGAAACCCCAGACCGCTATCAACGCAATGCAAAGGATGAATGTGATAGGCCGACCCACTCCTCGAGCAACGGCGTTGGCAATATTTCCGAACGACCTTTCCATTCAGCGTCACGGCCGAATCACAATGAAAGCCGCCGAGGCGGAAGACTTTGCGTCATTGCGCAGTCGCTTTTTTACTCGCCGCCGATTTGGGCTGACCAGATTGGCTTTTTGAAGCGGAATTCTTTGAGTGGGCTGCCATTGCGGGGGCGGCTCCGGTCTTCTTGACCGCGCTCGCCTTCGCACTTGATCGCTTCTTTGCAGTTGCGTTCTTAGGGTCGGCCTTCTTAGCAGGAGCCTTCTTAGCTGCCTCGCTGGAGGAGAAAATGCCGGTGATGCTGTCGATGATGGACACTGCGCTACCCTCCGTTTAACTTGACCATCAATGCGCAGCGGCAGGAAACGGTTCCATTCAGGGACCCAGGAATCGCTAATCGGACGAGGCCGGCGGTGAGCGTGAAATCCGCTCGCCCGCGCGACGTTATACCGAGTTTCCCTCAAGATCGACCAGCGGCGGCGGATGCGTTTGAAAGTTGTTCGAACAGCTCTCCGGCACAAAAAAAGCCCGACACCTTCGGCGGCGGGCGAGGTCTGCCAGTACGCTCGACCTTAACCACATCGGGCCAGGGATGTGCCGCCGCCGAGTACCTTGCTCGGTCGTGTACTAAGTACACTCGTCTGGCAGGCATTGGCTATGCGATAGGCATCTCTAATCGACCATTCGGCTCTGTTGGGGTCGCAACGCGCTGCTTGGTCGGGCACGCTTGCTCGATCAGCGGACAAGAGGTCCTCAAGGACCTCTTCCCAGATGCTCTTCGACAAGCGATGACACGCCTGCTGAAGGGCACGCGCATCTCATTTCTAGGTGGTCAATCCGGTTCCCGTGTTGGACGGATGGAGCCGGACCGGAGAGCGATCAGTCGTCCTGCTGGATAACGACCGGCCGATTGTGGTGGTGACGGTGCACCGAGCGGGTGATGACGACGGTGTCACGGCGATGATGCCGATGGCGCCACGAGCGATGGCCGTTGTCATAGAACGCGTCCTGGCCGCGATGCCGGTGGTGAAGACGGTCACCTTCGTCGTTGTATATGATGGTTGTGCCATGGTGATGCCGGTGATGTGTTGAAACCACCACGTCAGCCTCGGCAGCAGAAGCGACCACCGGAGCCGCAAGCGAAAGAGCCAAAGCGCTTAAGATCAAAACCTTCATTTTGCTATTCCTGTATGCCTGAAATCCCTTCACGAAGGCAACGAGGCAGAGGTGTCTTTGTTCCTGCCTGACGCCCGGGTGCCGCATTGTTCCAATATTGGTGAGGGCCATTCCTCCGTAGCTGACAGGCGTTCATTCATACGCACCGTTTGGTCGGTTAGGTCACCCGCGCTGAGGCGCGAGAAAGATCACGCCACCGAAGCGGATGCTGGGACTGGAAGAGGTATGGAGGTAATCGCGGTTTGCAGCTTCAGCTTGCCGGGTCTGGCGGCGAGACGAGCGCTTCTTATCAGCCTGCGGCAGGCGAAGTGGGCGCGGGTGCGTTGCCGCCTTGGTTTTGCTCGGGGGCAACCTTAAGGGGTGTCGCTTGCCGCGAAGCGTTTGACAAGGGCGCAAATATAAAAAAGGCGAGAAGGCCTAGAAAAACGAGGGCGATCACGAAGACCGCCCAGCTCACGATCCGAGCTGTACCTCGCCGTTCCTGATTGCGTGAGAGATCGTTGGTCATTGGATATCCTTCCAGGATCCAATAGTCGGATCCGAATCGGCTCCCGAACTTCAATTAGGCGCTGATGTTCCTTTCGTTTGGGAACACCAAAACTATTTTCAGGGCTGATGCCAAAGCATCACTTGCCAAGGGAGAGAGCAGCGCGCCGCGCCGGCACGAGGTCGACGCGGGCTCCCTGCGGCAGCGGCTGCATGGAACAATTCATCAGGTTCAGATTTCTCGGAGCCCGTTGGCCATAGCCTGGAGAATGCTCCAAGGCGCATTGGATGGCCAATGGTGACAGCGCTGCTGCCGCCGCGAGCCTCCGCCAGCCAACTCCGCCTCACCTTGGATCGTCAACACGCCTGAATTGCGCCAGGTTGCCCGGTGTTCTTTCGGCGATTTGGATCGGCGCGCCAGTCCACTGCCAAACGGTCGTAGCTGGTGTGCGAAAGAACTGGATGTGGCCACGGGTGCCCGCAACCTCTATGTGCGGCCATGACTCTGCGATGCTGTTCCGGTCAGTGCCGCAGGTCCGTATTGCCTGAGCAAGGACGAGGATCGTGTCATACCCTTCCAGAGCAACGAAGGAGGGCGCCTCGCCCAACGTCTCCCGCAGCTCCCTTTCGACGCGTGATCCTAGCGGGTTGAGGTGTCCGGGTCGGTAGCGCAGGAAGGGGATCGCAGCGCTATCTTCACCTAGCAATGTGGCCCATTCAGCGAATTCCGGTTGCCCAGCTGGAGCGCCGATCTTGATCGTGGACAGGCGGCCGTCATTGCGAACTGACTTCACGATTGAGATAGCTGGATCTGGCTGGCCTACCAGAAGAAGAAGGACTGTTGCGCCATGATCCATAAGTTGGTCGCACAACATTGAGGGGTCCAGCGAGCTCATACTGATGTCCGATAAGGTCGCGCCATTTGCTTGCAGGCGATCACGAAGAATGTGAACGCCAGATGCCCAATAGACACTCTGCTGCGATGCAACTGAGATCCGATCGTGGCCGGCGCGCGAGAGAAAGTCGGCATATATTTGCCAGCCGCGGGACTGCGGCGGGGCAAGACGTGCGACCCATTTCGTTGGTTTTTCCGTTAGCCTGTCGAGTACCGCCGACGAGCAGAGAAAGGGTAGGCCGAGCTCGTCGGCCCTGATAGCCGCCGCGCGAGCAACGACACTGTGATACTCTCCCGCTATCGCCACCACTCCCAAACGAGCCAGTTCATCCACTGCCGCGAAGGCCTTCTGTGGGTCGGCTGCGGTGTCTCGGACGAGCAGCTCAAGCGCCTTGCCGCCGACGCCACCAGCGCCATTGATTTCGCTAACAGCAAGCTGAAGGCCCGCAAGCAAATGTCTGCCTGCCTCAACCCAGCCGGGGCGAGTCAAAGGGACGAGTGCCCCGATTGTGGTCGTTTCTTCGCAGCCCGGACCAGTCGATCCCATTCAAAATCTCCTGGTTCCGCCGCTCGCCGGGTACCCAGCTACAGCGGATATGCGTCGACCGATAGAGACAGTCGGACCTACCTCCAACAATCTGTACCATCGCGACCACCGAGACAGTCCCCCTCGACCTCCGATGCGGCAGGTCTTGAGCGGACCGGCTGCCGGGCCGGCCTTCCCATGCGCTACTTCCGATGTGCCAGGCGGTAGCGGGCCGCCTTCGCGCGGTTACCGCAACTGTCCATCGAGCACCAGCGCCTCGGTTTGGAGCGGCTGTCGTCGATGAAAAACCCGCCGCAATTGTCAGCCTCACATCGCCGGATGTCCTTTCCTGCGGGGAACAGCACCAGCATAGCAGCGGCCGCTGCTGAGCGGCGCAGCGGCAGGTATAGCCTTTCGTTTGCCGACGAGGATTGGAGGTTCAAGATGCCGCCAAGGCCAGCCGAGCCGCCCGCTTGCGCTATCGCTTTATGAAAGCTGCGCAGGGCAACGCGTTTTGAGGCGGCGTCATGGCCGAGGTTTTTCGCACAGACATTGAGCCACGATTTGAGGGCGGCGCGTAGCGTTAGCACCTCGAGATGCACATCGCGGGCGACGCGTGGGTAAGTCACGGCACGACGCTCGAGGACCCGCCCTTCATTTTCCGACAACAACAGGGCCGGAATGCAAAAGACCAACAGATCCTGATAGCTCGGTATGCAGTCGATCTCTGCTCCGTCGCGCCAGTGCAATGTGTTGGCAAGGTCAAGGGCGGGCGCACCACCCAACATTCGCATAGGGCCGCGCGGCGAGAGGTAGGTCCGGACAAATTCTGTTGATTCCATCATCGTCAATATGTAACCTGATAAGCAGTTACTCAAGAGGGCAGGGCGGGTCAAATGAAGAAGCCACTGTTGACGTTCTTGTCCTGGTTTGCGTTTGCAGTCACTGCCCACGCAAATGACGATGTCCTTTATCGCTCAAGCGTGATCGTCACCGGAGATCGCGAGGAAACGCGCGTCCCTGCCATCCCTGAGGGTTTCGCACTGGCAGCGCAAAAGCTGACCGGAAATCCCGACATCGTGCACAATCCGGCCTTCGCTTCGCTGGCGACCGGGGCGCCTGCCATGGTTTGGTCCTACACCTATCATGACCGCATGTTCGGCAGGCCAATTCACGACGAGCAGGGCACACGCGATCGGCCTTTCGATCTCACGTTCCAGTTCGACCGCAAGCGAATGGACCATGCGATGGCGCTGCTGGGTGAGAGACCATGGTTGGGGCCGCGCCCAAAGCTGGCGCTCGTCATCGAGGTTACCGATATGGCGCGTAGCTATGTACTCGCCGCCGATGGCGTCCACGGGTCGGACCTGCGCGAAAGCTTTGAAGATGCTTCGGTGCGATTCGCGATACCGATCATATTTCCGAAGGAGGCCGATCTATCGGCGCTCGCGCTGGATAACGTCGATGCAATACCTGATGGGAGCCTGGCCAGACTGAAATCCAGATTGGGAACTGACGCGATCTTGGTCGGGCACCTCGATTGGGAAACCAACGAGCCGGGCTGGCATGCGGTTTGGCGCCTCCCACTCGTTACAGAGGGTAAAAAGTGGGAGGTTTCCGGCGTAAATTTCGATGCTGCCTTCCGCAACGCAATCGGAGGTGCCGCCAAGCGCATGCGACCGCCCAATTAGGGCGGGGTGCCATGACATTGCGGGAGGTCGCATGGCCCAGTCGCCCAACTCGCACCGCCAGCTGCTGCTGTGAAGCATCCTCGCCTGCGAATCCCGGCTGAGTGGCTATGCCATTTGTCAGGTTCACTCCCAATCCGGAGGAGCTTGCGCAAAGCGGCTCCTGTAGTCGCTTGGGGCAACCCCGAGCGATCTCATGAAAGCCCGCCGCAAAGTCTCAGGATCGCCGAATCCAACCTCATGTGCGATCTGCTGGACAGATTGGCGGCTGGTCTCCAGAAGGTCTCGTGCGGCCTCAACGCGTAGAGCCTCGACGGCTCGTCCTGGGGGCTGTCCATTTTCCTTAGAGTAGACGCGGGCAAAGTTCCGCGGGCTCATGGCCATGAAGGATGACAGTGCCGGGACGGACAGATCGGCGCCAGGATTTTGCCTGATCCAAGCATGCAGACGGTCGAAGCGGCCGACGCGGTCTCTGATTTGTTGACGAAGCGCAGTGCTGAATTGCGATTGTCCGCCGGGCCGTTTGAGGTACAGGACCAACTCCCGTGCGATTGCCAAGGCTGTCGTGTGGCCGAGATCTTCCTCAACCATCGCCAGCGCCATGTCGATGCCGGCGCTTACTCCTGCCGATGTCCAGACGGCCCCGCATCGTACGAAAATTGGATCTGGCCTGACGTCGATCGCGGGAAATCGCTCTGCAAGTTCGGCGCAACGCTCCCAATGGGTCGTGGCGCGTCGGCCATCCAACAGGCCGCACTCGGCCAGAATGAACGCTCCCAGACAAATGGAGCCAAGCCGACGCACGTCTTTTGCTTGTCTGATCAACCAACCCCGAAGAGGACGGGATTTTGCGGCTTCTAAGGCCGTCGCCCCACCTGAAATCAGGAGTGTGTCGATCGAGAGCTCACGGCAGTGATCGAAACTGACGGTGTGGAGAGCAACGCCCGCATCCGTCTCGATCGGCCCGCCTCGTTGCGAAACAAGGATGGTACGAAACGCGGGTTCTCCGCTTGCTCGCTTGGCGTCATTGAAAACTTGCAGCGGGCCGGTGACATCGAGAAGCTTCGTGCGATCGAATACCAGAAAGGCGATCAGTCGTTCGCGGTGCGCGTTGGCAGAATGCGAGGTCATAATGGCATTTATGCCACGAGAACCTTGTGCGATCCAGACGGCGAGGAAAGAGATATGGTCCATGCTCGAGATCAGGCCCAATTGCGAATGGTGCGACCGCGATCTGCCCCCGGGCAGTTCGGAGGCTCGAATCTGCAGCTACGAGTGCACCTATTGTGCAGAGTGCGTTTCAACGGTCCTGCACGACGTTTGCCCGACTTGCGGCGGAAATTTTTCAGCAAGGCCGATCCGGCCCAGGCGTGAATGGCGCGCGGGCTCTTGTCTCGGGCTTGAGCACGATCCAGCGAGCAGCCGACGAACACACTCGAAGTGGACAGCAGAGCAGGTTGCAGATCTCGCGAGGCGCCTGCACGACGTGGCGCCGGAGGGCCGATAAGAGAAAATCCAAACACAGAAGAGATATAGCATGGCTAAATTCCACGACTACACCTGCCGCATAGGATGGACCGGCAATCGCGGCGCCGGCACCAGAACGTATCGGGGCTACGACCGGACATGGGATATAACCACGATCGGAAAGCCTGTGATAAAGTGCTCCAATGACCCGCTGCTTGGGGGCAATCCGGCGCTACCCAATCCCGAAGATCTCCTTCTCGCATCCGTTTCGGCCTGCCACATGCTTTGGTACCTGCATCTGGCGAGTGACGCGGGAATTGTCGTCCACTCTTATACTGATCAACCCGTGGGCCATGGCGAGAGCGAGCCAAACGGAGCCGGGCGTTTCGTGGGCGCCACATTGCGGCCCAGGATCGAGGTCGAAAGCGGCATCGATCTCGACGAGGCTGCAGCCATCCATCATCGAATTCATGAGATTTGCTACATCGCGCGTTCCGTCAATTTCCCAATTCGTGTTGAGGCCGATTACCGAAAATTGTGAACGAGAGAACGGCACCCGCAGCGTGCGGTCTCATCCTCCGACTGCAAATGCATTGATGTTCAGGCGGCTCGGCCGCCCAACGCCGCCCAGCGCCATGGTGCCGGTCCGACGGGTGGCAAGGACCAAACGCCGCTAGCGAAGCGGGAGATCGGGTGCCACCGGAAGCGAACGCTTGTGAGTGGTGCTTAAATACGCATCAAGGATACGCTTCCGCGCCGCTTCGTCGATTTTCTTACCTTCGAGGAAATCGTCAATCTGATCATATGTTACTCCATACGCATCTTCGTCAGGACGAAGCGGCACGAGGTTCTCCAAATCTGCGGTCGGCACCTTGTTGACGAGTTGCGGCGGAGCGCCCAGATGCGCCGCCAGCGCGCGCACCCGGCGTTTGTTTAGCCCGGCAAGGGGAAGGATGTCGGCGGCGCCGTCGCCAAACTTGGTGAAGAAGCCCATCATTGCCTCGGCCGCATGATCGGTACCAATGACCAGCCCTCGTCTGGCAGCGGCGAGTGTGAATTGGGCGATCATGCGCTGACGGGCCTTTATGTTGCCCAGCAAGAAATCTTCCCGACGAGCATTGCCGAGCTCCACGCCAGCCGACCTGATCGAGTCGAGCATCGCGTCGGCCGCCGGTTTGATGTCGAGCCTGTGCGCTTCGTCAGCTCCGATGGTCTCGAGTGCTCGCTGAGCGTCCTTCTCATCGGCCTGCGTCCCATACGGCAGCCTAACAGCAAGGAATTTGGCGTCGTATCCTGCCCTCCGCAGTTCGCTTACGGCCTGTTGAGCCAGAAGTGCCGCCGCGAGCGAATCCACACCGCCGCTTATGCCTAGCACGTACGTGCAGAGGCCGGCTGCACGCAGGTACCCGCTTAGAAAGTCGATGCGTCGGCGTGCCTCCGCGGCGGCATCGAAACTCGCAGCGACGCGCAAGGCGCTGATGATCGCTTCTTGTTGTGTCATATCCCTTTCTGCTCCCGCTGTTCAAAGAATGAAACGTCGTTGGTGCCGATTCCGGCGACCCGGTCTGCGCCTGCGTGGGAAAACCGGAAAGCGTTTTGGCCATGCCGTCAGACCAGGGCGCGCTTGATCTTCCGAAGCGTTCCGCCGCGGATACCGACCCATATGGTGCGGTATCCGCGAGTCTCTCTCGGCGAATGACAGACACCGTAGTCGCAGTTCCTAAGCTGCCTCGGCAGCGACGTTCACGGCTGACTCGGCGAGCTGCGTAAGGGCTTCGTCGGTGTCCTTTTCCTCGCCAAGGGTAAGCTCGAGAAGCTTAACCGCTTCGGCCATGCCGAGCTCGCTAGCCCAGGTCCGCAACGTACCATAGCGGGAGATTTCATAGTGCTCTACTGCCTGAGCCGCCGCAAGGAGACCAGCATCGAGAGCCTGAGAGCCCTTGTAGTCGTCCATGATTTCGGCGCCCTCCTCGGTGATGCCCATGATGGCGGCACAG
Organism: Mesorhizobium sp. B2-3-14; assembly: GCF_006442175.1. Classification (NCBI taxonomy): domain Bacteria; kingdom Pseudomonadati; phylum Pseudomonadota; class Alphaproteobacteria; order Hyphomicrobiales; family Phyllobacteriaceae; genus Mesorhizobium; species Mesorhizobium sp. B2-3-14. Next base: position 87,117 of record NZ_VFVP01000011.1, read on the forward strand.
GTCTTGCCCTGGGGCTTCTTGCCTAGGGCTTCGAATATTTTCTCCAGGCGCGCGACGTGCTCCTGGGTCTGGCCGCGGTGCCTTTCGAAAGCTGCCTTGAAGTCAGGGCTTTGCGCTGCCTTGGCCATCTGGGGAAGGGTTGCCAGGATCTTCTTCTCGGCGAAATAGATGTCCTTCAAAGTGTCGATGAAGAGTTCGTTCAGGCCAAGAACGCGCAGGCCGCGGCTGCGGCGGCCGCTGCCACGGCTGCCGCAGCCCAGGCTCAACTGGATACGCTGAATTCGCAGTTGAGCGCACTGACGTCGCTGTCTCAGGCGAAATCGACGGCATGACAGCCGAACAGCAGGCGGCCCTGCCCGGCCAGATATCGGCGCTGCAGGCTGACATCACTGCCCAGCAGGCGGTGGTCGACGCCGACAATACTGCGGCCGATGAGGCTGCGGCCGCGGCTGCGGCGGCGGCACCGATGATGCATCACTCGACGCAGCGCTGACCGACATGGCCAACAAGCCGGTCGACGCCGAGGTCACGGCCTGGGCCCAAGGTGTTCTTGCCGGCAAGATCGACCAGACGGCGGCCAAGCTTCAGGCTGGAACGACGCCGTAGCGGTTCGTCGCTGAAAAGGCCGTAGTCACCAGAGGAGATGCCGCTGGGCTTGGCCTGGCGGCATCCTCCTGGAGCCGTTCCCGTTCAACGACAACGCAGAACCGCTTCTCGCTTCGACCTGATTGTCGGCGAAAATCGCTAGACATTTTTCCTGGAATTCGTCGGCCGTCTCGGCCTTCAATAACGTTGACTGCAACAGGCCACCGAAACTCCGCGACTTCCGAGGTGATCTGTCGCTAGCTCACGAATGTTCGTCTATCATAGCCTAACAGCGAGATTAACCCCATCGTGCGCTGGTCGCTCGCCCCGTCTGGCAATCGAGTGCTTGAAAGAGCCCAACACGCTTTCGCCTACACGGACTGGAGAAGCGGCTGTGGACTCGCAGGACTACCTTTCCCCTAGGACATCGCCGTTTTGTGTCAAGCAATCGAAAGTTGCTGCGATGCGATCGGCATCGTCCGTGATGATCCTGAACGCGAAGCCGTAGCCCTCAGGGCGCTCAACCTCTTTAAGATGGGGGGGTGCGCCAGCGAGTTGGCGATCCGCCTCAGCGGTCGTTTCGTTAGGGCAGCGTAGCGCCGCTGCTTGGGTAAGGTCGGCGGCACATGCCAATTGTCCGCGCAAAGCCTGACAGCTATCACATGGTCAGGGCGTGCCGCGTGTCCGCCACTCGCGACCAGAATGACGGCACGGTCAGGCACAGACTAGTGGCTTGGCGTGTCGGGGTACGATCGCGACGGAAACGATCCTCGTTCATAAACAGCAAAGCCCATCAAGGGCAACATCAATTACAATACGGCGAGCGCATCTATCCCATGCCAAGCCACGATTTTATTGGCATACGCCTATCGATCCGAAGGAGAGCGAGCGCTGGTTTGCTCGCAATAAGCGCCTGGACAGCATTGCAGCCCAGGTCCTTATCGGATCGGGCTCGACCGGTGGGACGCGAGCTGCGCCGTGAAGAAAGCGATTCTGACCAGGCGTGAGCGCTTGTGCGTAGCTACGGCCGCGACACCCCGTCGACCATCATCATACCCGCAGGCCAAACGTGCCGTGTCAAGCAAGCCCGCAGCTTCGGCCGGCTTTTTTCGTGCCCGGAACTTTAGTCGTCGGTGGAGGTTAATTAAGCAGTGTCGATCCCCTCCGGGATGTTGCCACTCCATAAGGAAGGCCCGTCGCGTGGGAGCCACGCGGCGGGCTTTTTGCTGTTTCACCGCGGCACGCCCGGGCAAGTCCCTTTACTCATCCCCAGGGACGCCCGCCGCTGCCGTGAACGGGCGGCGGGCAAACGTGGTGGCCCGTTAACGGAAACATTAATCACTGCTGATATCCCAATCAGGCAGTTGAGGGGGACAGCGCGGGCAAGATACCCGGGGGCATCACCCGACGAGGCACGATGAAGAGCCAGACCTACTCTGAACCGATTGCCGAACACGCCGAGGCGACATCAGTCGACGTGGCCATTGTGGGCGCCGGACTGGCCGGCACCACCCTGGCAACGGCGTTAGGCAAAGCCGGGCGCAAGGTCGCGCTGATTGATCCACACCGCGTACACCACGACGAGTTCCGGGCAGAGAAGACTCGCTTGGAGCAGATGCAGCTGTTCGACAGGCTGGGCCTCGGTCCTGTCATAAACACCCTGGTCACCCCAACAAACGAAATTCAGGTCTTCCGCTTCGGACAGCTCTTTGAGCGTAAGGAGAGCACCGAGTTCGGATTCTCCTACGGTCCGCTGGTGAACGGCCTGCGCGAGGCCCTGCCGCCACAGGTGCTTCTGATGGTCGGGAAGGTTGCCGAGGTCTCGACCGCCCCGAACTGGCAACGCCTTGTGCTCACGGACGGCACCATTCTCGCTGCCCGGTTGTTGGTGGTGGCTACCGGTTATAGCGAGGCGATACGGCGCGCCATCGGCGTGGAGCGCGTTGAGCAATCGAAGGCGCATTCACTGGTGATCGGGTTCGACCTAGCGGTCTCGCCCCAGCAATTCGGTCCTCGCTCGCTCACCTTCTATCCTGGGAGAGTTAGAGACCGCATTCCCTTTTTGACCGTGTTCCGAATAGGAAACCGAATGCGGGCAAACCTGTTTGTATACAGAACCGTTGCTGATCCGTGGACACAAGCATTCCGCGCGAGTCCGCAACAAATGCTCTTGCAGTTGATGCCGGAGATAGCCCTTCATTGCGGCGACTTCGCCGTCAACAGCCCGGTCGAGCTGAGGCAGGTCAGCCTGACCACCACCAGCGGTCACCGGCGCGACGGTGTCATCTTCATCGGCGACGCGTTCTCCACGACATGCCCGGCGCAAGGAGACGGCATCCATCGGGCGCTGACTGATGTCGATCGCCTGTGTTCGACATACATTCCCCTTTGGTTGGCCACACCGGGGATGGGATCAGGAAAGGTCTCTGCTTTTTACGATGACCCGATCAAGATTGCTGCAGACGAAAAGGCGATGCGTTCAAGCCTCTATGCCAAGGCGATCGCCACCGAGATCGGATTGGCATGGCGCATTCGACGGCTGCGCAACAACACCGCTCGCAAACTGATGATCATCGGGCGCAAAATGCACCGTTTGGAACAGAGGCCGGCGGCTGGTATCAGCGAAGCGACCTGAGGCAGCCCTATACGTTCGAGTGCGTCCACAGCCTTGCACCTGACGAATGGATTCCAAAAAGTCTTCTGGCGCGCTATTCCCAGCGCCGAGACGCGTCGTTTGGCGATGTCGATCCTATGATGGATGGGGCGGATAGATAGATAAATAAAATCAGCCAGTTGCGAGCATCTGTGTGCAAAAATCGCACACGAAAGTTCTGCTTCTCTTCTTTTTTGGTTCCCACGACGCAGCCGTCGACTGCCCTTTTCGAACACTCTTTTGCCGACATTGACCGCCTAGATCCGGATGTTCGCCAGGATATCCGTGAACCTCATTGTCCGCTGCGCTTCCAGTCTGCTGGGGTTCCTGGAAGCTTTCTAACTTTCTGGGGCGCGCCTCAGCCTGAATTGCGCGTGCTTATGGACAAAGTAGGGCACTAGATTCGGTTTTTGGACATTGCGACGGTATGGGGGTTCGAGTTGTTAGAGCGCTACCGCCTTTCCCCCCACTCGGAGAGCATGCGATATCTTCTACAGTGTCGGGCGTGATGGGTCTGTCTCGGTGCTGCAAAGACCGGTAGGGAGCGGGAGAGACTGACCCGAAAGCTATCCACGACGCGAACCGCAGCTTTGCGCCCCCAACCGGACCTCGAGGTCAGCTTTGCGGCTGCTTGAACGCAGCCAAGAGGGAGCAACATCCCGAACATCAGGCGAGCGGGCTAGGTGTAGCTGTCGATGTTCCTTGGGAAACAAACGAGTGCCCGTCGGGCAGTACCCCTGGCGCAGCTCATCGGAACTCGACCCAGGCGTCAGCTGTGGCTGATCGCAATGCGATTTCATCAGCACGCTTTTTCCAGCTTCCGCCGGCCACGGGAGATCCACTGATATTCCTTTCTGATCCCGTCCTACGTCGCGTGTGCCAATGTCGGCCGCGTTTGCCGATTACGACATTCGCGTACAGCTTATCCGGATTCGATAACGCGCTGAATCTGACGTTCCGGAGGACGCGCGAGTTTCTCGGATAAGGTGTCGAGGAGGCACTGCAGAGAAGGGGCGGCTACGTCACTCGTTGCCGTTCTTCCGCATAGCCAGAAAGACATGAGACCACGCGTCAAATTGACCATTGGAAAGAATTTACCGTATCGCGCGCAACAGCAACGCTCCTGTTGAAGCATTTCTCCCCGTTCCGACGGCACCGGTCGTCTTTCACTTTGGTCCGATGTTGAACAGCTCGACGCGGCGGTTCACACCGTCTGCGGGGTTATTGGGGTCGAAGGGATTTTCTTCACCCTGCCCCAGAGGAAGCAGTCTCACCTGTTCAACGTGGAAGACAGTTACAAGCATCTCGGCGACGGCGTCTGCCCGTCTCTGGCTGAGATCCAGATTTCTAAGCCGCGAGCCGGTATTGTCGGTATTGCCGGCGATCACGAACCGATTGCCCAACAGGAGTGGATTGTGGAGCGCATCGGCAATTCGCCCCATCGTGACCCAAGATTCGGGCCGAATGACATCGGAATTCAGGTCGAATTGGATTTGCACGATGAAGTGTGGAAGCTTGGCGAACGCAGCCATCATCGGTTCGGGTCCGCTCGCGTTCGTATTGATCCGGGTTTGGATGTCCGCGCGGATCGCCGCGGTGTCGATTCCCACTTTGCCCGCAGCCTTACCGGATTGCACGAGACCCTGAACGGCTTGGCCATACGTAATCTGATTTTGAGTGTACGCCGTTCCGCCGCCAAGCACCGACGCCATCGAGAATACGGCGAAGTATCTCAAATATCTCATGTTCATGATTGTCCCTCGGACGTTTACGCGCTTGGTTGACTGCCTAATTCGACTTTTTACAAACAACGTCCAGCCAACCCGCATCGCTCATTGCTTCTTTGCATGGATTCATGAGCCTACGAAAGTTCTCGCCCGTCGTTAGGCATCTCAGGATCTTGGCCTGGCCCTTCTTCTGCGTTGAACAGTAGCGTTTGACGTCGGCGGCACATGATTTCGGCGCCGCTGCTTGCGCAGTCAGACGAGCATTCATGTTAGCCAGAAACGTAGTTGTCGCAGCTTGGCAAGCCGGCGATGCCTTGGCCGAGATACAGGGGACCAGTTGTCCGCTGCCCGGCCTGATGCCCTTGCAAACGTTTTGGCACTTCAGCGCCACATGCTTGCACCCAGAGGCCAACCGCATCGCCAAAACTTATCGTTGCGGCACCGACGAAAGTTGTGAAAGGAAGCCCCAGAACAACCAACACGGCAAGCGCGCGTATTTCCAATTTTAACATCGTGTACTGCTCCTGGCTTGGGCATCGAGATTGTCAGTCTGTCTGGACGCTGGTGGCCGAGGCAGCCAACGGTGGCACCACAACCCGTTTCTATGGAAATGGCCGACACCGCGGGTCCGAGGTAAGTCAGCCGGGCCAGCGAGATGGCGTTTGTCGAAAGCGGAGTCCGCCGCATGCTGCGCCGACATCAGCGAGTTGGCCGGTCCAAATCCAGTTGGGCATATCGAGGTCGAGATCACAGTCGCATCTCTGTGTAGGGGCACCTAAGCCAGAGAAGAAAGGTGGAAACGATATGCCGCGCCCGAGCCGGGCCTCCAGCATTCGCCCCTAGTGCCAGCATCTCAGCTAATGTAGGGAGACGACGACATAACGTCCGCCGGAGGGCTGATAATAGACGCCGCCGCAGTGCCATAGCAGGACGCCGTTGACCGAGATCTGGGCACAGGCCGCAGGCAGCTTCGTCACGTAGACAGTTGAACGGCGGATCACTCGCCGTGTGGTACGTCTGGCCACCCCGGCGGCGCTGCCAGGCGTGAGCGGATGCCCCACCCTTGCTTGAGCGTAGCCGACGAACGAGGCGGACGGCGCAACCGGATCGAGCAGGCCGACAAACATTATTGCAGCAACCCCGGCAGCGCCGGTTAGCTTTAAGCCGAACTTTGTCATTGTTAATCCTCCCAAGAGGGAAGAAAATTACCTTTCGTAGTGCAACCGCCGCTATCCGAATTGCGCAACTCCGATAAAACTGATTATCGGTACCGTGATGGCACTGCACTATTCGATCGGCGCGGGCCGGCAATCCGTTGCATCGGCCGGCTTCTGACGCGGCCACGATATTCCCGCACGAAGGAATGTTTCCTTGGGGGATTCACCGAACAGTTGCCGATAGCTCGTCGCGAAACGACCAAGGTGGGTAATCCCGACATCCATCGCAACCTTCGTGACATTCAGGCCATTGGCACGTGCAGTCGTCAGTTGCCGTCTGGCTTCGTTTAGGCGAAGAGCGCGTATGAATTCCAATGGACTTGCCGCGAATGTCGCACGAAATGCGTACTCCAGTTGACGACGACTCACGCCGACCTCCCTGCACAACCGAATGATCGGTAGGTCTTCTTGAATGTGGAAGCGGATGAAATCCTCAGCCGCCCAGGCCTGGCGGAGATATCGACGTGGAGAAACATCGATGGTGAGTGCACGACCGTCTGCAATAGCCCGAGCCTCAGCCAGTGACCCCAAATATTCCAGGAATGCATCGGGGGGCTGCTCCAGTTGAATTGAATCGCCAGCAGCTGCCACGAGATTGTTCGCAGTCGCCTCAACCTGGTCCCGGACAATTCGTGCTTGGTCGATTGAGAGCCTGACGGCCTTGGGATGATCGGCGACCTGCTCCGCGAACATTCCCACGGCAAGCGCCTGAATTTCAGCCCAGAGGGCGGTCGGAATCACGGAGGCCGCATACCTCAGACCGGGCTGGATAGTTGCGGATATCGTCGCGCCAGCGGGGATTGTGACGACCATGCCGTCCTCAAGTGGAATGCGGCAGATTGTCGATCCGCAGGCGCGCTCCACGGCCAATACGACCACTGAGTCGCTATCCAGTCCGCCATTGGCATGTACGGTGCAATTGAAGTTGGCCAGGTCAAGCGCCCACTTGCCATGAGATTGAATTTGTCGGATGCGTGATGGTGCCCCGCCGGCCGAAAGCTGGTCAATTTTCACCAACATTCCCGAGGCTGCGCTTCCAAGTTGGTCCGGGCCCAGCTGCACATCCCTGTGCGAAGGCGATGAAGGCCAAGAGGTCAAGAACCTAATCCTTTGCGCAAAGCGGATAGCAGCGCAGTTATATTAGGGATAGCTTATGATTAAATTGCGCCAGATCAATCGGCGCGAAAAACATTGACGATGCGAAGCTGAGAGGCAGAATTCCGCAGCTTCTGGGCATAGATCGCGACATAATGCGATCGTCACGGCAAGCCTAGAGACGGGCAGGGACATCGATCTGCTGTCGACCTGGACTGATCGGGCTTACCAGCGCACCTGCAGCAAAGACATGCAGACACGCGCAAGCGCGTGATGAGATCACCCCCATCAGTGCAGGCAAGCCAGATCATAAGCCAGCGGTGTAAGCGCGTCGCTGGCTGGAGGCAGTCCGAGCTATCACGGCCGTCTGCACTGCCGCGGCTAAGACGCGTATTGAAAGCCAATCCTGATCCGATGCGTGTCAGCACTTCCACATCAAGCGCGCCAATCTTGCCACGCGCATCGCAAACCGCGGCTTTATCCCGAGGGATTAGATGTTAGTGGCTTTGGGACGGCCTGAATGCCGTTTTCCTGAAATGCCTGCTGCACAGCGATCAAAACGGCACGGCGGATCATGAAGTTTCTGCCCGCTTTCGCCTTGAACTTGGCCCGGATGACCAGCGTGCCGTCCTCAACCTCGGCAATTCCCTGGCTCTTGAACGGCTCGAGCAGATCTCCAGCAAGTTCCGGGTTGGCCGAAATATCCTGGCCGATCTTCTTGAAAATTTTGCGGACCTTTTCGACATCGGTGTTGAATGCAACGCGAAAGGTCAGTTTCTCGATCATCCAGTCGCGACTGAAATTCTGAATCTTGCCAATCGAGCCATAGGGGATTGTCGCCAAGGCGCCGCGCTGATGGCGCAGGGAAACCGACCGGACCGAGATTTTTTCTACGGTTCCCTTGGCGCCTGACGTTTCGATATATTCGCCGAAGCGGAATGCATCGTCGATTAGGAAGAACAGCCCGGATACCAGGTCCTTCACCAGCGTCTGCGAGCCGAAGCCGATGGCTAGCCCGAACACACTCATGCCGGCGATCAGCGGCCAGACATTAATCCCGATCGTCACCAGGATCGAGAGCAGCGCCAAGGCCAGAATGCTCGATTTGCCGACCGCGTTGAGCAGCGGCACCAGCGTGCCCAGCCGTGAACGCGGCGCACCCTGCACCTCCTCGTCACCCCCTACGGCGCGCAACTCCGCGCGCAAGGCACGAGCCGTCCCGGCCCCGACCACGTTCCATAGAAACGCCGCCCCCAACATGATCAGCGCCACCCCAGATGCGCCCTTGGCGACCTCCCGGAGATCTATGCCGAACCCGGCAGCCAGCGGTGTCGCCCATAGCGTTCCCAGCATGGCAACAATGATAGCCACGACGGTGAAGCGGGCGGTCTGGCGCCCTGCCGCTGTCAGGATCGAGATGTCAGGAGATTCCAAGCCGCGCTGCGCCCAGTTCCCGATCATTGCGTCGAGATGCGGCGCCACGAGAAACAACAACGCGGTCAGCAGAACGGCCGACCCGCGAAGCGATGCTCCCAAAGTCAGCGCGGCCTGAGTGCTGAGAAAGGTGATTATCAGGAACGCGATTACGATTGCCGGCCACATTTTGGCAAGATGGGTGCGCCAGCGGCTTCTGGGGCGCGGACCGGCTACGGCGACTGCCATTGTGCGCCTGTGCCGCCATACCGCCCATGCAGACAGAAGGTAGATCGGAATTGCCGAGCCCGTTCGCAGCAGATCGTCCAAGGCCGGCCCGACGCTCCAGAGCCGCAACGTCGCGAGCAGCGTAACGGCGATGACCGCCAAGCCAACGGCAAGCGAGAGGTCGCGCACGAGGGCCACCAGATGGGCGGAGCGCTCTGCGAACTCGGTTCGCCGCGATGCCATCAATAGTGATCTGAAAGCAGCGAGAGTGATGAAGCCGAGCACGGTCGCCACCGTCCAAAGCCGAAGGGTTTGCAAAGGCAGGCCAGAACCGCCCAGCAGCCGCGCGGCAATGAAACCGATCACCAGAGCCACCACACTAGCCGCCACGCCCGCGAAGAATCCGCGCCTTCCACTACTTGTGGCGCTCGTCTTCTTGAACCGCCGGGCAAGCAGGATGAACACCCCCGCGACGAGTGCAACAAGCGACACAATCTCGAACAAGAGCACAAGACGAGGCGTTCCCCCAGCCGCAAGCGAAGCCTTCAGGTTTTCAAGTTCGACGGGGACGTCGGCCAAAGCCGCAAGCCGCGCGAACAGTCCGGAAACGAAACGCTCTGCAAGCTGTTCGAACCCCCAAATCAACGAGGGAACGTCTGTTTCCGCCATCGTGTTCACGAATTCTCCCTCACCCGCAGTAGCCGACAAGTCCTGCGCGTCGGTTCTCCAGTACGGATCAGTCGGTGATCGCATCGCCCTTCAGGATCGTCTCCAGGTCGTCGGGCGCGGGTTTGCCCGCTTTCCCCTCGACCGTCGTAATGGGCTCACTGATCGTCGCTGCCGCGGCGTTGCCAACAGTGTCGACCGTACCGGCAATCATCAGACCCAGCTTGTCACCGAGGCCTACTCGCGAGTCGGTCATAATTTGACCGGAACCCAATTGCGCTCCCAACAACTGAACGATTTCCGGGCTTTCGGCAAACTTGCTGTGGTTCAAGCGATCGTCGGTCTTCACGTCGGTCAAATCGAGGACGGTTATTCCGGCTGCCTCCAGCTTCGATTTGTACGGCTCCTTTGACGGATCAGCCTGCCCAACCCGATCGACATTGCCTGCAATCAGACGCGAGACCGCAAGCGCCCGATCATCGCGTGAAACTGTGATCGTGAATTTCGGCTTTTTCGGTCCAAGTTCGGTCCACTGGCGACCAAAGACATCCACATCCAGGTCGGGAGATGCAAGGATGACGTTCCTGATCTTGGGCGAAACCTGCCCGTCCTCCAATGCCATCTGCCTCAGCGATTCCATGGCAAGCCATGTTCCCATCGAGTGAGCCATGACGGTAATGTCCGTCACGCTGCGGTCGTCCGCCAAGGCCTTCAGCGTTCGCTCGAACGCAGTCCGTGAAAAATTGGTGCTTTCCTTGTCGTAGTTGTAGCCGAGCACGCTCGCGCGCGAAGGCCACGTGAAAAGAATAGGCACGACCCTTGCTCGCGAGTCATGCACGAACTGCGCGAAGCGAAAAACCGAATCTTCATAACGGTTGTTGAAGCCATGTACGAATACGAGAACATGGCCGTTCGAATTGTGAGAATGTAGCCAATTGTGAGCCTCGGGAATCGACAGGTTCTTCACGGCAACAACAGCGAAGTCCTTTTCGGGATTCGGCGGCAGCGTTTTTGGCCATTCGACCGTGCCGGGCGCCCGCTTCGGCGGAATTGAAATGGTCAGATCGGTCATGGAAAGCGCCGGGCTGCGCTCGCCTGTAAACAGGGTCGCTGGGTCGCCGGAAGGCTTGCGGCTGGTTGCGACCAGCATGGTTACATCTGATGCCGCCGACGATACCAGATTCGCGGGGATTGGCGCCAAAACGCCTTCTGGTCCTGCTCCGCACCCCGTCAGCATGAGGAACAGAGTTGATATACTCCATACAGCCTGCCTACCCGCCCATCTAGACTGTGCCATTAGCCACCTTTGCCTTTGCGGGTATGCCAGCCGAGATTCGGCACCCCGTCCCTCACACCGGACGCACGATACAACGGAAGCCGAGGTGGCAAGTGGACGTGTCTACCGCCTGGGCCATGCGCGCGGCGGGACGATAACGCCGGCAGTAAATGGGCGCGCAGAGGAAGGACCCGCCCTTGGTGACCTTGCGCGGAATCCTGATGTCAGGCGTCAGCGGATCGTAGCTCGCGTCGCGCTGGCCGCCGCGCGGATCTGTCATCGTGCAACATGGGCTTTCGATGCGACGATGCTCCTGGTACCAGTCCGTGGTCCACTGCCAGACGTTGCCTGCCATGTCGTAGAGCCCATAGCCGTTTGGAGGAAACGAGCCGACCGGAGCGGTCCACTCGTATCCATCCTCGCAATCGTTGCGGAATGGGAAGTCGCCCTGATACGTGTTGGCCATATGCTGGCCGCCGGGGGTCAATTCATCGCCCCATGCGAACTCTGTGCCGTCCAATCCTCCACGGGCCGCGAACTCCCATTCCGCCTCGGTCGGGAGCGCCTTTCCCACCCAGTTCGCATAGGCTTCGGCGTCCTCAAATGCGAGATGGACTACCGGGTGGTTGTAGAGGCCTTTAATAGAACTCGCAGGCCCACGCGGATGGCGCCAATTGGCACCCTTCACATAGGCCCACCATCGGTAATGGTCGCTTCGGTTGGTGCCAGGCGGCGGTCGGACGAATATCGCTGATGCCGGAGCGAGCATCTCCGCCGGCGCGTTGGGATACTCGGCTGCATTGGCAGGACGCTCAGCCAGCGTCACGTACCGCGTCGCAGCGACGAACTTCGCAAAATCATTGTTCGTGACAGTCGTCACATCCGCCCAGAAACCATCGACCACGACGCGGTGAGTTGGGGCCTCTTCCGGATAATGGTGGTCTGATCCCATGAGGAATTCGCCACCAGGGATTCGCACCATGTTCGGAAATGGCGGGCTGTGCCGAGGAATGGAACGAACATGCTCCAAATCCTCCGTAGACGGCACAGCCATGCCTGCATCACTCATGACTATAGTTCCAGCAAACTTTGAACCGAGCGGGATTAGTCTCCGAGTTGATTGAACATCGAGGATGGATCGGCCGCAATTGGCGGTGCACCGAAGGTCAGCTTGATCGCCTCCCCGATCAGCAGCGGCGGTGCCATTTGCTTGGCGATTTCCACGATCTTCGCCTTCATCTCCTTGACGGTGTCCGGCTTCTTATCGGCCAGGTTAGTAGTTTCGGACTTGTCGGCGGCGAGGTCGAACAGTTCGACGCGCTCCAACACGCCGGCCGACCATACAAGCTTGATATCGCCTTCGCGGATTGCGCCGCCGGTCGGGTCGACATTGTAGACCATCTCACTGCGGGGCGAAGGCTTGCCTTCGCTGATCGTTCCCCAGACATCCATGCCGTCGAGCGGCTTGTTCTTGGTTGGCTTCGCCCCGGCAAGCCCGGCAAGAGTCGGATAGATATCCGTGACATGTATCAGGCCATTCACGTCGCCGGCCTTTACCTTGCCCGGCCAGTTCGCCAGGGCGCACACGCGGGTGCCGCCCTCATAGAGCGTTCCCTTGCCACTGCGGTACGGCCCATTGTCGGCCGGAAGGCTGTTGCCGACCTTCGATTCGCCTGCAAACATAGCGTCCCGCACGCCTCCATTGTCGCTCTGGAAGACGATGATTGTATTGTCTCGCATCTTCTTCTTCTCGAGCGCGGCAACAACACGTCCGATTTCGTCGTCCAGGACGGAAACCATGGCCGAGTAAAGCCGGCGCTGCTCATCAGCCACGTGAGCGTATTTCTTGACATATTCGTCGGGCGCCTGGAACGGCGAATGCGGGGCGGTGAATGCCAGGTACAAGAACAGCGGCGCATTGCCGTCATGTCTTTCGATTACCTTGGCGGCTTCCTTGCCGAACAAGGTATTGTCGAAACCCGGCTCTTTCAGCTGCTTGTTGTCTCGATACCAGTCCATCACGCCATGGGACGCGTGTTTGAAATGATCGATTTCACCGACCAGGGCTCCGTGGAACGAATCGAAGCCACGCTGACGCGGCCAATACTCAGTCTTTGCATGACCCAGATGCCATTTGCCCACCATCGCGGTCTTGTATCCCGCATCCTTGAGCATCTGAGGCAGGAGATACTCATCGGTGGAAAGGCCGTAGCTGCCACCCGATGGAATAACGCCCGTCTGCAGCCCGTAGCGCAACGGATAGCGTCCCGTCATTAGCGCCGCGCGGGTGGGCGTGCACATCGGCTGAGCATAAAATTGTTCCAGGCGCGCGCCTTCGGCGGCGAGCTTGTCGATGTTTGGCGTCTTGATGTCCGAGCCGTGGAAGCCCACGTCCTTCCAGCCCTGGTCGTCTGAGATGATGTAGATGATGTTGGGTCGTGCCGTCTGGGCCGCCGCCTGGTCGACGCCGGCGAGACCAGCGAGTGCGCCCGAAAAGCCCACCGGCGCGGCAAGCCGCGCTGCGACAGCCGCCGTACCGGCCATCAATGCATCACGCCTCGTCATTTTGGCGCTGATACCGGCCTCGGCCGGCAATTCCTGATCGTTGTTCATTAGCCCTCCTTGATTTGTCGGCGCTAGCCTGTATTCGGCGTGGGCCGACTGAAAATGTGGCGCGCCCTTCTTCCGATCAGTGCCCCGCCACGCAAAGCGGCATGGCAACCGTTAGGAAGACTGAGTCGCCTTCCAGACGATTTTTGGCATCGAACTCGCGGTAATATTTGATCCGAGTCGAGACTGGCAGCTTGCCAACCTGAAAGTTATAGCCCGCGGTGGCTCCGATCGCCGCCACTTCGCCTTGAAACCCGCCAAGCACTGGGGGAACTCCAGACCCGCTATCGTCGGTCAGCTGGTTGTAATAATAGCCAACCAAACCCACGTCGAATGCCTTGTTGAAATGCTGGTCGATCGTTCCCTCGAAGTGGAAGTCCGTGCCGTTCTTGTAATGGGTCGCCGTATCCTCGCCGTTGAAAGTGATGCCGGTTGCCGCCGAGAGTTCAAGGCCTGTAGCGGAGTTCAGCCACGTGCCCGATGCGTAAATGTCGGCGGCCCAGTGGTTGAACGACAGATTGGCGATGTCGCCCTCGTGGTAATCACCCACCGGGACGTTCACGCTCACTCCGGTCTGCCAGTGAAAATCGCCACTGTGCCAGCCGACAAAGCTTCCAAGCACGGGATCGCCCAGGGTCGTGATGCTGTCTGACACCGACAACGGGCTCGGGAGAATTCTGCCCGTTATATCGGGTCCGCCGATCGGCACGGTCGCAGTGAATGCCAGATTGCCGCCCATGACCTGCCATGGAGAAACCCAAAGGGCGGTCGAAAGATTGATAAGGGCCTTTGCATGGACGTCCGCAACGAGCTTTCCGCCGAGGTCGAGATCGACGCTTGCATTGCCGGAATAGATATAAAAATCGTTCTGGAAATAGACGCCTGGTGGCGGGGTGAAACCCGCCATGGGGCCGCGCGAACCGAGGAGATAGAAGCTCGCGCCACCTTCCGCCGCCTGGACGCTCGGAACCATCACCAGGTTGGCGAGCGCAGTCATGGCGACGCCCAGCAAACCCTTGATGCCGCACCTCATCGTAGCCTCGGCGAAGGTGCTGGATGCCCCGAGCACACTTGTCCGGAATACGTCTTGTCTATTCATAGTCCCCCGCCAGCCGTGAGTCGGCCAATGTTGCGCCAATTGATTTCGCGCACTTTCTTCATAGGTTAGTCTAATCTAACTGGCCTGCTATCCACTTTGCGCAAAGGAGCCATGTTTTGACAAAATGGCCGTTTGCCCGGACGAGCTGTTGGTCCGGGAGAGGATTTCCGTTGCCGCTGCCTGGCTTGGAGTCGGTCTCGACGAGGAGCGAAACCGAGAAGGCGAGGAGGTGGTCAACAATGCGGCTTCCCGCGTCGATGTCCCTGTCTTTCCGGCGGATGAAAAACGCGGAGTGGCCGCGGAGATGCTCGTCTTTCGATCTGCCGCGTCCACAACGGCTCGCGAAGGACCCTGTTAGCTAAGCCGCTGATCGCGCCCCCAACTCCCGCCGAACCAGAACAAGCGTCGCATCGTCGGGATCGGTCGTGACGGTGAAACCCATGTCGCGCTCGACCTCGATCGCGGCACGGTTTTCACGGCTCTCGATCGACTCGATGGCCTTTAGGCCGAGTTCTTCCGCTAGCTCGCAATATAGGCGAGCAGCTCCCAACCGACGCCCAGATGGCGATCCGCGCGAATGCAGATCGCGACCTCGCCGTTTCGATCGGCTGGATCGCTTGCTAGCATCGCGACCGCGATCAGCATTCCGTCGTCCGAGAAGGCAAAAAAATGGATATGGGCGTCGTCGGAACGCGTCATCGCCACCAGCCGCTCGTGTGAGTCGAGAAAGCGAAATCGCAGATCGTCCGGCGTCACATGGACGAAGAACTCCGCCAGAGTTGGTTCGTCTTCGGGCCGTGCAAGGCGTACTTCGAAGTGGAATTCGCTACGTGTGGTAAATGCGCTGTCCGCGGTCATGTGAGGACGTCTAATCCTGGGTTGTTCTGAATGGCCGGATGCGGCGGACCTAAAGGGATATGGCTTTCCTTGGGCATCTCCGTGCCACGGTTAGACCATGTCTGGTCATTCGCTCATGCAGTGGAGCGCGTCGTGCTTGACGATCTCGATGCTGCGCAGGTTGAGAAGGCGGATGACGCCCTTGTCCTTCAACCGGGTGAAGACCCGTGACACGGTCTCGATGGTGAGGCCGAGATAGTCACCGATGTCCATACGCGACATTGGCAGTTCCACCTGCCGCAAGCCGCCCTGGCGCTCCGCCAGGTCGACAAGGAATGCAGCCACGCGTTCGATGGCGTTCTGGCGACCGAGAACCAGCAGGTGTTCCTGAGCTCGGGTCAACCCCTTGAGCGCCAAGGGCAGCAGCTGGCGCGATATATCCGCGCCGGCAGTGAGCCGCAAAACGCGGATAGCGGTCGCGTTGATAGCCTCTGCGAAGAAATGATGCGTCGCGTCCGCCTCAAAGCCGAATGTCTCTCCGGCGAGGTGAAAGGCGCTGATCTGCCGGCGACCGTCGGCAAGCAGACGGTAGATGCGCACGGCGCCGAACTCGACTTGATAGAAGGCTCCAGCCTTTTCGCCCTGGGCGTAGATTTCCGTGCCGGCGGGAAAAAAGCTGACCGGCTGCAGCGGCGCCGGGTCGAACGCGTCCGGCAGGGTTGGTTGCACAGAATGGGACGGCAGTGAGATTCTGGAGCTCGTGTAGGCGTGCATGGCTGTTTTCCCGGTTGATCCGTGACACAGCAATCGCGCGAATCCGTGGCTCGCGAAATTCGGTTATGTCCCTACGGGGAACTACTTAGGACCAGTCTGCGGCGGGCGGACGTCCTGTTGAAAAACATCGATATCACGGGTGAAACGGCGCGCCGGCTTCGAACCACGTCCCGCGCTCACCTTTAACAATTTTGACGGCGTCATCCATCTTGCCGATTGCGGCAGGCTTGCCGGTTGCTTCAGCGAACTCGATTGCAGCACGGACCTTCGGCCCCATGGAGCCCGCTGGAAAATTCCTCTCGGATATTTCCATGGGAGTCACTCGCCGGAGCGCGCGAGCTGCAGCTGATCCATAATTGACATAGACGGCGTCGACGTCAGTCAGCATCAACAGCATGTCGGCCTTCAATTGACGCCCAAGAAGCGAGCTTGCCAGATCCTTGTCGATAACGGCCTCGACGCCGCAAAGACTGCCATCTTCCCGGGCTATCACCGGAACCCCGCCGCCGCCGGCACAGATGACGATCACGCCGCGCTCGACCAGGAACGAGATTACAGACGCTTCCAGGATCACCAACGGCTTGGGCGAAGGCACGACGCGCCGCCACTTGTCGCCATCGGGCGCTATCTGCCAGTCGCGCTCGCCGGCAAGCCTGCGCGCTGTTGCTTCATCGTAGATCGGGCCGATGGGCTTTGTCGGGTGCGCGAACGCCGGATCGTGCGGATCGACCTTCACCTGTGTCAGCAGGGTCGCAAAAAGCCTCTCTTTGAGCAGGTTGCCGACTTCCTGCTCAATGACGTAACCGATCATGCCTGCGCTCTCGGCGCCAAGCACGTCGAGTGGAAAGGTCCCCCCCTCCGCAGTTGCCGCTGCCTGCAGGGCCAAAAGTCCCACCTGCGGACCGTTTCCGTGCGTGACTACGATCGAGTGCCCTTCGCCGACCAGATTCGCCAACACAGGCGCGGCGCGCACGATGTTGGCGCGCTGGTTCTCCGCCGTCATCGGTTCGCCACGGCGTAGCAGTGCGTTTCCGCCCAACGCGACGACGATAAGCATCTCAGTTGCCGATCGTGGCGACGAGCAGGGCCTTGATCGTGTGCATCCGGTTTTCAGCCTGGTCGAAGACGATCGAGGCCGCCGACTCAAACACTTCGTCGGTGACCTCCATGCAGTCAATGCCGTGTTCCTTCGCAACGAAGGCGCCGATCTCGGTCTCTGTGTCGTGGAACGCCGGCAGGCAATGCATAAATTTGACGTGGGGGTTACCGGCTGCGGCTATCACGTCGCCGGTGACCCGATATGGCGTCAAAAGGCGAATGCGCTCGGCCCAGCCCGATTTGTCCTCGCCCATCGACATCCAGACGTCGGTGTAGATGAAATCAGCATCCTGGACGCAGCTCGTCACCTCCTCGTCGAGCCGGAAGCGGCCGCCGCTGCGTTCCGCCAGGTCCCTGAGATGAGCGCAGAACTCCTCGTCCGGCCAGAGTTCCTTTGGCGAGGCGATGCGCATGTCGATGCCGACCTTGGCTGCTCCAAGTGCCAGGGACAGCGCGACATTGTCCCGGCCCTCACCGACGAAGGTGACGATCATGTCCGAAAGATGCTTGTGCGTGAATTCCCGCATGGTCATGAAATCGGCGAGGATCTGTGTCGGGTGCGCCTCGTCGGTAAGGCCGTTGTAGACCGGCACGCCGGCATATGTAGCCAGCACTTCGGCCTGGTGCTGGCCAAAGCCGCGATACTCGATCGCGTCATACATGCGGCCGAGCACGCGGGCGGTGTCCTTCATGGATTCCTTATGGCCGATATGGCTGCCGCTAGGGCCGAAATAGGTGACGTGAGCGCCCTGGTCATAGGCCGCCACTTCGAACCCCGTGCGAGTGCGCGTCGAATCCTTTTCGAAGATCAGGGCGATGTTCTTTCTGACAAGGCGCGGAATTTCGTGACCGGCGAGCTTGGCCGCCTTGAGGTCGGCTGCCAGCCTGAGAAGAAAGCGGATTTCGTCGGCCGTTAGATCGTCCAGCGAGAGGACGGAGCGGCCATGAAGATTGATCGACATGGAGATTTCCTTTCGGGTCAGATCGGGTCGCGGACAATCGGACAGGTCATGCAGTGCCCGCCACCGCGTCCGCGGCTGAGTTCGGCGCCCTCGACGGTGATCACTTCAATGCCGGCGCGGCGCAGCAGCGTGTTGGTGTAGACGTTGCGGTCGTAGCCGATGACCACGCCGGGCTCGACCGCAACAACATTGTTGCCATCATCCCATTGCTCGCGCTCGGCCTCGTAGCGGTCGCCGCCAGTGGCGATGATCCGCAGCGACTTCAATCCGAGGGCTTCGGCGACCACCGTCGTGAACGGCTTTGTCTCATCGGTGACCTCGACCGCTGCCTCTCCATCGCCCGGCCGCAGCGAGAAGGTGCGCAGCCGCTCAACCACCGGCGGGTACATGGTCACCAGATCGCGATCACAGAAGGTGAAGACGGTATCGAGATGCATGAAACTGCGGTCGCGGGGCATCAGGGCCGCAATCACACGCGTGGCCTCACCAGCCGTGAACAGGCTGCGCGCAAGGTCGCCAACGGCTTGCGGCGTGGTGCGTTCTCCCATGCCGATGAGAACCGTTCCGCCGCCAATCGGCATGACATCGCCGCCTTCCAGGCTGGTGCCCGTTCCCGAGCCCGGCGACACGAAAGGGACGCCGCTGTCGCGAAAGCGGGGATGGAAGCGGTATACAGCTTCGACGTTGGCGGCTTCCGGGCGTCTGGCGGGCCAATACATCGAATTGACGGACACCGACCCGTAGATCCAGCAGGAACTGTCGCGGGTGAACAACTGGTTCGGCAGCGGCGGCAACACGAAATCCTGGGGGACGAGCGTCCTTCCCGTCAGGCCTTTGGGTGCGAAAGGAAGCTCGGCGCGGGCAATGCCCCCGACAAGGTAAGACGACAATTGCTCTGACGGCATCTCGTTGAGCCATCCGCGCAGCTCGTCGACCGTGTCGAGCCCGACGACGCCGGGATGAACCCGGCGATCGAGAAGCCAGTCGCGGGCCTTGGCCAGGCTCATTGTCTGAGCCAGGAGCTCCCCGAAGGAATGCACAAACACGCCGCATTCGCGCAGCGCATCGACGAAGACATCGTGTTCCTGGCGAGCCCGCTTGACCCACAGCACGTCGTCGAAGAGCAGCGCCTTGCAGTTTTCCGGTGTCAGCCTGCGTAGGCTGAGGTCCGGACGGTGGACCATCACCTCGCGCAGGCGGCCGACCTCGGAATGCACACCCAGGCTTGTCATCGCGTCAAATCCTCTCACAGCGGGCTGACGGCGCCGGTCCACATCTCGTAGACGGCGAGGATGGCGACAGCGATGAGGGCTGCGGCAACTGCCGCTTCGGCAGGATGGAACACACGCTGATCAGTTTCGCGGCGCGCCCAGATGTAGAAGATAATACCGGGTGCATAGAGGATCGCGCACATGAACAGGTACGCCGGCCCCGCCGCATAGACGAGCCACACCCCGTAGACGGTTGCCAGCAACCCCGCAAAAAGCGGGCCGGCTCGCGGCTCGCCACTCTCGTAGCTCTCTCCCGTCAACGCGAGCTTGGCCCCATAAGCCCCGGAAAAGATGTAAGGAACCAGGATTGCGGCCGACGCGATGTAGAACAGCGCCTGGTAGGTGCTTTGGGCGAAAAGCGTGATTACCAGAAACGCCTGGACCAGCAGGTTGGTAATCAAAAGCGAAGTCGACGGCACGCCACGCTCGTTTTCCCGGCCGAAGAATTTCGGCATCGTTCCGTCCTTGGCAGCGACATGTGGAATTTCTGCTGCAAGCAGCGTCCAGCTCAGGAAGGCGCCGACCACGGACACGACAAGCGCGATGTTGATGAGGATGGCGCCCCAGGGGCCGACAACCGCCTCAAGCACACCCGCCATCGAGGGGTTCTTCAGCGCGGCGAGTTCGGGCTGGTTGAGGATGCCGAGCGACAGCAGGGACACCAGGGCGTAGAGCGCAAGGCAGGTGAAGAAGCCGAGAACTGTCGCGGTGGCGATGTCCTTGCGGCGCTCGGCACGACCGGAAAATACGCTGGCGCCTTCGATACCGATGAACACCCACAGGGTGACAAGCATTGTACTTTTCACCTGTGCGGTGATCGAGCCGAGACTGGCATTGCCCAAGCCGTTGATGTCGAGCGACCAGACCTGCAATTTGAAGGCGACGGCAATAACCCCGACGAACAGGACAATCGGTGCGATCTTTGCCACCGTGACGATGAGGTTCACAACGGCGGCTTGCCGGATGCCGGCGAGGACGAGGACGTGGATCAGCCACAGCAGTATCGATGCGCCGAGCACCGCCTGCCAGGTGTTTCCATCGCCGAAGGCCGGAAAGAAATAGGAGAGGGCGCTGAACACGATCACCGCGTAAGAGACGTTGCCGACCCAGGCGCTGATCCAGTAGCCCCAAGCGCTGTTGAAGCCGATGAAGGGACCGAAGCCAGCCTTGGCGTAGGCGTAGGGCCCGGCATCGAGCTCGGGTTTGCGGGTCGCAAGCGATTGATAGACAAAGACCAGTGCCAGCATGCCGACCGCGGTGATCGCCCAGCCGATCAGGATGGCGAGGGGACCGGCACCAGCCGCCATATTCTGCGGCAGGCTGAACACGCCGGAGCCGACCATCGAGCCGATGACCAATGCGGTCAGGGACCCCAGTCGAAGTTTCGTTGGCGCCGCAGTCGCCACTTTCGGAACAGGGATGTTGAAATCAGCCGTAGTCATGATGCTCTCCCAAATTTGAAGGCTCTGATGGGAGGCAATGAACAGGAAGACGGCGCTGTCAGCTTTGATGCCGGTCAAATCAGAAAAGTGGGTTCCCGGTTCACGGGTCTTCAAGTTAAGGAGACTCGCTCACCCAAATCGGATGTGTCCGATCCATTCACCCCACTCGCATCGTCAGGCGAAGACAAGGCGGCGACAAGGGCGAGGTGTCGGAGCTCGATCCCGGCAAATCAGGCACATTAATCGTCGATCTGAAGCCTGTGAAATACCTGCTTATCTGCAACGTGCCAGGCCACTATGGCGCCGGCATGTCACCCGAATTCACCGTCGAGCCATAAGCCCTGAAGCCTCAAACGCATGGGGGTGCCTCCCGCCTTCCGGCTCGTCACGCTAAAGCCCTCGTGACGGGCCAAGGGCTGCATATTTGGCCATCCAGATGGACCTAGTTAAATTCGTTTCGGTTGCGCTGGGCTTGTACATATATTGCCCACTTCGACCCGTGCAGTCCTTCGGCCTCACTTTCGCAAGCCCATTTTTTTAGGCAGCATCTGCCGAAGTACATCATCCTTGCGAACGAAATGATGCAAAAGGGCGGCGGCCGCGTGCAGTCCTGCAACGATAAGTATCAGATTGGCGCAGAGGCTATGCAATTCTCTGATGAATCCAGCCGTGGCTCGATCCGGTGGATATGGGGACGGGATGGTGAACAGACCGAAGAAACTTAAGGCGTCGCCCCTGTACCAAGTCAAGAGGACGCCGAGAACCGGGATGGTCACTAGCAGTGCGTAAAGCAGAAGATGGGTGGCCTTGGCCGCCCACCGCTCGATCTGTTTCATTTCCATGAGCGGATCCGACGCGTCCATGGGCAGCTCCGGCGCGCCCCGTACCAAGCGCAGGCATATGCGCACGACGACAAGCGCAAAAAGAAGCAGGCCAAACGAAATGTGAAACCACCAGACGAGATTGCGGACGGGATCGCCCCGAGAAAAAATGTCTGCGACATAGGTCAGCCCATAGAGTCCGATGACCAGCACGAACACTGACCAATGGATGGCCTTCTGGGAGCTTGAATAAGTGGGGTTCATCCGACAATCCCGTTTGGAGGTAACTCTGATCAGCCATGATCTTGTCAAAGCCGTGTTCCGAATGAGGGCATCGCCGCGCCCGACTCAAGTTCTTCTCCAGCCGCCCATCTGGCCTGGTGTTCATGCCGGAATCCAAGGCAATAGATTGGACAGATAAGCAGCTTGGGTACACGCCCATGGCAAGCCCAAGAAGAGGGCAAGGCCCGCAATTGAAGCATCTTTCAACTCTCGATGCCCTGCGAACCTTGTAGCCACATCACTCCATTTGCGGGTTAGGCGATGTCGGCGGGCTCGGCTTTGCGTTTTCGCCCTGTGATCATGGCTCGGACCAGGTTTTCGCGATGGCGTAAGCTTGCCAGCACAACGCCGCCAATGTGGAGGAAGACGAGTAGCAGCAGGCCGTGCGCAGCCAGGCTGTGCGCCGCTTCGACCCACGCCACGCCGAAATAAGTGTCCGTCGTCATCAGCCAGCCGGTCAGCGCGGTTGAACCCATCGCCGCAATCAGCACGATCACCATCGCGCCACCAGCCGGATTGTGGCCGATGTAGCGGGCTTCGCGACTGCTCAGTATTGCCGAGAGATAGCGCAGCACCGTCGCCGGATCCCGCACGAATTGTGAGAACCGCGCATAGCGCGTGCCCAGAACGCCCCACACGAGCCGCATCGCGACCAGCCCGGCAGCGGCGTATCCAGCCCAGTGATGGATATTCTCCGAGGAATGAGAGGTGAGCCAGGCCGCGACGAAGCTGAGCACCAGTGTCCAGTGGAAACTTCGCACGACCCGATCCCAGACGCGCACCATCTCCGGAGATGGCTGCGCGTCCGCGGCTGCCGAAGCGCTCAGATCAATTTTCGCCGGCTTCGGCATTGTCGAGCTTTTCAAGGGTCTCGGCATTGTAGGCTAGGTTCACCTTCTTGCCGGCCTTGTCCACCGCGTAGACTTCGTAGCAGCCCTTCTCCACTTTGATCTGGCGGACGGTGAGGCCTTCGCCGATCAATTGCGTCTCGAGCGTTGCTTTCGGCTTGAACTGTGATTTCGGGGCGGTGCTGCAACTGCCGCCGGCGGCGAGTGCTGGCCCTGCAATCAAGCCCGCGAGGGCGGCTAGAACAAGTGTGCGGTACATGATGGCTCCATTTTGAAGAATGGGCGCGGATGTTGCGCCTGTGGGTGGGATTTCGATCGCTTCAGTCAGACGGCGACATGACCGTCATTGGTGCGGCATAACCAATTCAACCTGACAATTGGCTGACAGCTGCACGGGCGTCGCCGATCGGGTTCGCGCCGGCCGGTTTGATCTGGCGCAAGGACAGTGGGGGATGTTCATGAACGGGATGATGGCTTGGATATGGAGCGCTCTGCTGCCATCCTGAAGGGAGATCGCCATGAAGGGCATATCAAGAAAGGCAGCACTTGGACTCGCTGCCGCATTGTTCATTGCCGGCAGCGCCGCTGCCGTCCGGGCCGCGACGCTTGTCCAGATTTCGATGTGGGACAAGGGCGCGAGTTCGGAGATGCCGATGGGGCTCGCCTATGCAACACAAGGACTAGATATCGCCAAAGCGACTATGGGCATCAAGGCTTTGCCAGGTGCGGTGAAGGCCGGAGAGGTCACATTCAATGTGAAAAATAACTCCAAAGACACCGTTCACGAAATGATCGTGATGTACCTTGCTGATCCCGGCAAGCCGCTCCCTTACCTTGAGGCCGAGAACCGGGTCGACGAAGACAAGGCCGGCGATAAGGGTGAGGTTTCGGAGCTCGATCCTGGCAAATCAGGCACATTGACTGTCGATCTGAAGGCTGGAAAGTACCTGCTTATCTGCAACGTGCCAGGTCACTACGGGGCCGGCATGTGGGCCGAATTTACCGTCGATCCATAGGCCCTAAAGCAGGCAGCCTCTTGGCCGGAACCTACGACCGTTGCAGTTTCGAAGCTCGCCTGGGTTGCCGTCTTGCCGGTTTGGGCGCCGCATAAGGCCTGGTGGCTCTGGCTTTGTTTGCGGCGCCGGCAAAGGATGGCTTTGAATCGCTGTCCCGGTTTCTGCAGGCTAAAGCCCTCGCTCACCGAGCTTGCGCATTTGTCCGATCCATTTCCCGCGTGTCGGATCGCTGGCGCCCGCGACCATCCCGAACAGGGTCTCCCGCACCCGTCTAATACCGACAAAGTGCAGGATGCTTCGCCGCAACCCGGCGACGCCGTGGCTGAGAAACCAAAGCCGGTAAAGAAACGAAGGCATGCCCATCGTCACCACGACACGAGCGGAACGACCACCAAGCACCGTCCTGGTAAAGCCACCGCCCTTGTCTGGGTAGGCGAAAGCCGTTCCCGGCCGCATCACCTGCTCCAGAAACGCCTTGAGCATTGCTGGCATTGTTCCCAGCCACAGCGGAAAGACAAAGACGACATGCTCCGCCCAGACGATCGCTTGAGCGGCCTCCTTGAGGCTGTCGGGCAGAGCACCGTGCTCAAACTCCTGCATCGTGCGCAGCATCGGAAAATCGAGCGCTGCCAGATCGACTCGGCGGACGACATGTCCCGACTGTTCCGCGCCCTCGCCATAGGCTTTCGCAAGACCACGGCAGAGCCGGCCAGGGGACGGGTCGGGATGACCGACAACGATGAGGATGCGTCGTGACATGGGGTGCCCCGGGGAAGCCTGGCGTCGCAGCGTTAGGGGCGCTCGACCCTTGCTACCCGATAGGTGTGCATGGCGCCATTGCGCTCGATCGACAGATCACCGGTCTCGAACCGTTCGTCGCCGAGATGAAAGCCTATCTCGTCGTCGCGATCGCCTTCGGCGTAGTCGAAATACCACTGCCCGCCAGGCTTGCGTCTCAGCCTGCCGATCAAATCTTCCTCGCCAATGCGAAATCGGCGAACACGGCAGGAGGCCTTGTGCGATTTCCACTCTTCCGCATCAATCCGGCCTTCGCCAGTCAATGGAGCAAGCACGTCGTAGCCCTCCTCGCGTTCGCCTTCCGGATGGCCTTTCTCGGGGGCAAGCAGCAGCCGAATATGTCGGAATTTCGGGGTGAGGTCCTTCAGACTGGTCATGGCGAGCTCCTTTCAAGGAGTTCTAGAGCGGTCGCAGGGCCTGGCCCTTGTCCGCATCAAAGCAGGTTCAAGAACCGCGTTTCAATCAAGGGCTAAGCCACAGCATCGCGCAGGTGCCCGCAGTCGCGGCGGCCAGGGTTGCGCCGGCCAGCGGCAACCAGAATCGGAACGGACCAGTGGAGATTGCGAGCAGCAGGCGACCGATTGCGTTTGCCGCCAGCGCTCCCAGCACTGCCTGCCCGATAGTCTCGACGGGGACCGACTGCTTGACCAGCCGCAAGGCACTGAGCACCGAGACATCGACATCGAACGTGCCGACCAGCGCCGAGGTTACCTGCACGCCACGGCCGCCGAATTGAGCTGCCAATCCAGCGCTCGCGGTTGCGACACTCGCAAAGAGCAGGGCGAAGAGCAGCAAGGGGCCCAGTTCGAATGGATTGCGCGCGATGGCGCTACTTTCGCCACCCCCGCTGTCGCGGGCCAGCAGCAACGCTCCGCAGGAAGCGAAGGCGAGCGCAGCGGCAATCGCCGGTATGCCGACCGAAGCGAACACGCCTGGCTCCACGATCAAGACCACGGCGCAGACCCGAAGCAACGAAACCATTGCACCCAGCGATGCCGCCCCGGCGAGTGGCAGTGGATTGGTTGCCGAGGCGGCGTCGCGGGCAAGCGCCAAGGTCACGGCGGTGGAAGAGACGACCGCACCAGCGAGCGAACTGACCAGCAGACCACGCGTATTTCCCAGGATGCGAACTGCTACATAGCCGGCGAACGATATCGAGGCCATCAGCACCGTTAGGAACCAGATTTCCCAGGGATTGAAACCGCCCCACGGGTCCATCGTCCGGTTTGGCAGCAACGGCAAGACGATTGCCGTCATCACCGCCAGGATCAGCGCCGAACGGAGTTCGATCCAGGTCAGTCGCTTCAAAAGACCGTGCAGGACCTCTCGGCTGGCCAGGATCGCCGCCAAAGCCGCCCCACCGGCAGCGGCCGCGCGATAATCTCCGGCGACGGAAAGCGCGCCAAGCGCGAAAACGCCAAGGCCAGCGATCACGCTCGTGACGCTGAAATCCTCATCATGGGCAGCCTCACGCGCCTTGTACCAGGCGAAAATTGCCGCAAAGGCAATGAACCCGCCGACCAGCACGGATACCGCGCCGAACGCGTTGGCCAGGGCGGCGAGAACGCCGCCGAGTAGGCCGGATATGCCGAATGTCCGAATGCCAGCCGTGCGGCTGCGATCGGGGGCATCCCTTTCTTGCCAGCCACGCTCCAACCCGACGAGCAGACCTATTGCCAGGGCGAGCCCAAGCCGGGCGATGAGCGGATCCATTGACGCGGCGACTTCAGGCGGCGACCGTCGGCAGGCGGTCGCGAACCCACCTGACGATCTGGCCGGCCGTCATTGCGCCTGATGTGCGCGCGACTTCGCGCCCGCCATGAAAGAGGATCATGGTCGGGATGCCGCGAATGCCGAGCCTGGCCGCAACAGCCTGCTCATTGTCGGAATTGAGTTTGATCAGGCGGACATGCGGTTCCAGGTCAATTGCTGCCGCTTCGTAAGCCGGCGCCATCATCTTGCAGGGGCCACACCAGGGTGCCCAGATGTCGACGACAACGGGCAGGCTGCTGCGCGCGATCTGATTATCGAAGATCCCGGCATCGACATCTTCGGGATGCCCCGAAAACAGTCTGTTCCCGCACTTTCCGCATTTCGCCTCCGTGGCATTGCGACCCGGCGGCAGGCGGTTGACCCCACCACATTTACTGCAAACCACCAGATTCTGCTGTGCCATGGTCCTTTACCGATTGTGCTCTCAACCACTATGCGCGCCGCAGATGGCCATCGCCAAGGGTGCGCAACGCGTTCAGGATAACCGCCACGTCGATCCCTTCCTGAAGCAGCGCTCCGGCAACCGGGGTGATGTGCCCCATCGCAGCCGCGATCATTGCCAGCCCCGACAATGCCAGCCCGGCGATGATGCTTTGCAAGGCGATCGATCGCGTACGCCGTGCAATCCGAACTGCATCGGCGACGGGCTGCAGCCTGTCGGTCAGCACAATGACGTCCGCTGCCTCGGAGGAGGCGGTCGCACCACGTGCGCCCATGGCAATACCGACCGTTGCGGCCGCCAGGGCAGGGGCATCGTTGATACCGTCGCCGACCATCATCGTCGGCACCGAAGCTTTCTCGGATGCGACCGTCGCGACTTTTTCGGCAGGGGTCGCTTCGGCGACAATGGCGTCGAGGTCGAGCCGGGCGGCGATGCGCTTGGCTGCTACGCCGTCGTCGCCCGTGAGCATGATCATGCGCGCAATGCCGGCGGAGCGCAGCTTGCCGAGTGCATCATGCGCATCAACACGCAGGGCGTCCCCGAACGTGAAAACACCGGCAAGCCGTCGGCCGAGCGCTACAAAGACCCTGAGCACCGGCTCGTCCCGATATTTTTCCTCGCCGATTTTCGCCCAGCCGGGCAGCGGCTTGTTGGCGAGCACGAGAGCCCGTGATCCCGCCGCGATCGACATGCTGTCGACCTGGCCCTTCAGGCCCGCACCCCGATGCTCGCGGACATCACGCGGATGCGAAAGCATCAGCTGTCTGCCGCGCGCCGCCCGGATAATCGAGTCGGCGAGCACATGGTGCGAGGCTTGTTCCAGGGATGCCAACAGCTGCAGCATTTGGTTCGCGTCACGGCCAGGTGCGGTCTCGATTTCGATGAGCTCGGCGCCGCCGATGGTCAAGGTTCCCGTCTTGTCGAAGATCGCGGTTCGGACCTGCGCAAGCGCCTCCAGAGCTGCGCTGCCTTTCATCAGGATGCCGGCACGAGCGGCGCGGGACACGCCGCCGATAAAGGCAACGGGTGCCGCGAGGATGAGCGGGCAAGGTGTCGCGACCACCAGCACGGCCAGCGCGCGGATTGGATCGCCGGAGATGTACCAGGCGGCACCGGAAACCAGCAAAGTGGCTGGCAGCAGGAACAGGGCGAAGCGGTCGGCCATGCGGATGAACGGGGATTTCGCCGTCTGCGCTGCAGCCACCATGCGTATGATCGCGGCATACGTGCTCTGCTCTGCCAAGGCACAAGCCTGCATGCTGAAGGTCTCCCCCGCATTGATGGTGCCGCTGAGCAGCATATCGCCCGCTGTCCGCCGTTCCGGCAGCGGTTCTCCACTCACCGCGGACTCGTCGAGGGAGGCCGAAGCATCGAGCAGGATGCCGTCGACGGGAAGCAGTTCGCCGGCCCGAACCAAAAGCTGATCGCCGACAACAACGTCTTCGACGGAGATCGTCTCTGTGCCCAGCGTTGACGTCCGATGGGCGACACGCGGCGACCGGTCCGACAATGCCTTGAGGTTTCGTTCCGCGCGGCCGCGGGCAAAATCCTCAAGCACCGTGCCGCCGGCATACATGATTGCGACCACCACGGCCGCCAGGGGTTGACCGAGCAGCAGCGCGGCGGACATCGACACCAAGGCAATCGCATCGACACCGAAGCGGCCTATCCAGAAATCACGCAGAATGGAGATGGCGAGAGCCGCCACCACGGGCAAGGTCGCCACCGTCCAGATCGTGTCGGCTTCAAGGGGGCCGACCCCGGTTCGCCAGGCTCCGATTCCAACAGCGAGACCCAGGATGGCAATGACCAGCAATGCACGCCGCAGAGCCGACTCGTTCATACAATGTCCCACAACCCTGATGGCCCTGGCGCTAGAGTTCGCGGACCATCTCCTCGAGCAGGCGCCGCACATCGTTCGCGACCTGCGCAAGCTCACGATTGCCGATAGCGCCCATTGAAGCGACCGGATCCACCGCTGCGACCTCTACCTTTCCCTGGTCCAACCTCCGTGACAATGACGTTGCAAGGCAGCATGGTTCCGATCTTGTCTTCGGCCTGAAGCGCCCGCCATGCGAAATGCGGATTGCACGCGCCCAGAATAACATAGGGCCTGAACTCTGCACCAAGCTTCGCCTTCATGGTCTGCTGGACGTCGATCGAGGTCAGAACGCCAAACCCCTTGCTTGCGAGCTTGTCGGTCACGTGGTCGATTGCCGCCGTGAACGGCATGGCGACGATCTTGCTGAAATAGTAACTCATTTAACTCTCCAATCGTTGATCGCAACCGCTCGTCGCCACTTTGCGAGCGGCCGCCTCGAAGTTTGCCCAACAGCTAGTCGCGATGACCGGAGAGCGCTTTGATCCATCGCAACGAACGGGCAAGATGGATTGGCGACGATCGCCAAGAACAGGAGACCTAAGGGGTGACGTTTCGGAATCTCGAACATGCGTTCGCCCCGAAGTCGGTTGCCGTGTTCGGGGCATCGGTGCGCGACGGCTCTGTCGGACGTGTCGTCTTCGACAACATCGTCAATAGCGGCTTCGAAGGAGAGATCTGGCCGGTCAACCCGAAATATTTGCAGGTGGCTGGTAGACGCTGCTACGCGAAGGCGGCCGACCTGCCAGTGATTCCCGACCTCGGTGTCATCGTCACGCCACCGAACACGGTTCCCGGCATCGTGCGCGAGCTCGCTGACAAGGGGACGCGGGCCGCGGTCGTGATCACCGCCGGGCTGACACGCGAAAACGGCCTGCGCCAGGCGGTGCTCGACGCCGCCAAGCCAACCCTTTTCCGGATCATCGGGCCGAATACGGTCGGACTGATGATCCCGCCCATCAAACTCAATGCCGGATTTGCGCATATGGCCGCCAAGCCTGGCAATATCGCGCTGCTGTCGCAATCCGGCGCCATTGCCACGTCGCTGATCGATTGGGCGGCCGACAACAATGTCGGCTTCTCGCAGATCGTCTCCTTAGGCGACATGGCGGATGTCGATGTGGGAGATTGTCTCGACATGCTGGCGGGGGATGCGCACACGCGCGCCATCTTGATGTATCTCGAAACAATTCCCAATCCGCGCAAGTTCATGTCGGCTGCCCGTGCGGCGGCACGCATCAAGCCGGTGATCGCGATCAAGGCGGGCCGGAACAAGCAATCGGCCAAAGCGGCGGCGACCCACACCGGAGCGCTATCGGGGGTCGATCGTGTCGTCGATGCGGCATTGCTGCGCGCAGGCATCCTGCGTGTCAAAGGCCTGGCCGAGCTGTTTGATGCCGCTGAAACGATCGCCCGCTTTGCGCCACTCAAACAGACCCGCGTCGGCATCGTAACCAATGGCGGCGGGGCGGGGGTATTGGTCATCGATCAACTCATCGACTGCAAAGGGGAGTTGGCCGCGCTTTCGCCTGCCACCATCGAACGCCTGAACGCGGTGTTGCCGCCGACATGGTCGCACGGCAATCCGGTCGACATCATCGGTGACGCTCCGCCGGAGCGCTACGAGGCTGCAGTCGAAGCAGTGGCGGCCGATCCCGGAACGGACGTCGTCCTGGTGATGAATTGTCCAACGGGGCTGAGCTCGCCGCTTGCCGCGGCAACCGCGGTGGCGGACCTAGCAAGGGAAGGGACGATCGCCGGCAAACCGGTCCTGACCTGCTGGCTCGGTGAACACATGGCGCGCGCCGGGCGGCAAATCCTCCAGGATGCCGGTATCGCCAGTTTCGAGACGCCCGCTGATGCTGCAACGGCAGTCTCATACCTGAATGAATGGTCGCGAGCTCAGCAGGCATTGATGCGCACGCCGTCGACCTTCGGCGAGGACGTCGTGAGCGACCGGAAAGCCGTGCTTGCGATATTCAGGCAGGTCGCCAAGGAAGGCCGCCGAATGCTTACCGAGCCCGAAGCCAAGGAGGCGATTTCCGCCTACGGCGTCCCGGTACCCGAGACGATCGTCGCCAGATCTCCTGCCGAAGTAGAGGTGGCGGCCGGCCGGCTGCTCAAGACGTGCGAGCAGGTCGTCGTCAAGCTGCTGTCCAAGGCGATCTTGCACAAGTCGGACATTGGCGGGGTGGTGCTCAATCTTGCCGCTGCCGCTGCAGCCGGGGAGGCCGCACGTTCAATAGAGGCGCGTGTCCGCAGGCACGCACCGCAAGCCAATGTTGAAGGCTACGCCGTTCAGCCGATGGTGGTGCGAAAACAGGCGCACGAACTCATCCTCGGCATGAACCGGGATCCGATCTTCGGGCCGGCCATCCTGTTTGGAGCCGGCGGCGTTGCGGTCGAGGTGATGGATGATACGGCGATCGCGCTGCCACCGCTCGACGACGTTCTTGCCGGTGACCTGATCGGGCAAACGCGGATCGGCCGCCTGCTCGCCGGGTTCCGCGATCGCAGGCCGGCAAATCGGCAGGCGATCATTGCAGCGCTCAACGGCTTGTCGCAGATGACCGTCGACTTTCCGTGCCTCGTTTCATTGGATATCAATCCGCTGCTGGCCGACGCCGAAGGCGTGATTGCGCTTGACGCCCGGATCGAGATCGAGCCGGAACGTGTCGAAGAGCCGGGGCCGAACCCCGCGTTGACGATCAGGCCTTATCCGTCGGGTTGGGAAAAGACGTTTTCGGCGGGCGGCACGCACTATTCCATCCGGCCGATCAAGCCGGCCGACATCGCGCTCTATCCCGAATTCCTCGCCAGGATTTCACCCGACGATATTCGCCTGCGTTTTCTGTCGCCGCGCAAAAGCTTCTCCGACCAGATGTTAAAGCGGCTTACCCAGCTCGACTACGACCGCAACATGGCCTTCGTCGCTATGGAGACAAGCACCGGATTGCTGGCGGGTATCAGCCGCGTGTCTTGCGATCCGGACCACGCTGTCGCCGAATACGCATTGCTGGTGCGCACGGATCTGCAGGGTCATGGCCTGGGCTGGGAATTGCTCAGGCAACTCGTAGTCTACGCGAAGGCCGATGGGATTGGTCGAATCGAAGGGATAATGCTCAGCGAGAATACGAGGATGCTGGCCATGTGCCGCGAGTTCGGCTTCTCGATAAGGCGTCATCCGAGTGAACCCGGCCTTGTCGAGGCAACGCTCGAACTGCGATAAGGCCGATCATCCTGCCGGACCCGTCAGGAGGCTGTGCGCAAGGCCTTGGAAGTATCGCGCTCGGAAAACCCCCTCAATTCCGTGACGATGTCGACGAGCTTTCGATCGGCGTTGATCCTGCGCCAGCTGGACTGGGTGGCGTTTCGCAGCAATTGCCGCGAGAGGATATCTATCGTGGCGTCCGAGGGACCGCCCTTGCGTTCACTGACCCGCTGCCAAAGGATGAGCGGATCCGCTTCCAGCCAGAAGCCGGAGAATGCGATACCTCGATGACGCGCTGCCTTTTCAATCCGCTCACGATCGGCCGGTCTGTCGAAAACCGCATCAGCGACAACCGAACCCCCCTCGGAGAGGATCAGGCCGGCGCGCCATGCCATTTCGTTGTAGACCCGTTCGGACACCTCAGGTCGATAGGCCTTGTCCGGCAGCCTGGTCTCGGCGGGCACGCCGTGCATCGCCTTGCGGATGCGGTCGCTTTCGACAATGCGTGCGCCGGGCGGCGCTCCAACATAGGCAGCGAGCGCCTCGGCAATGGTCGTCTTGCCGGAACCACTGAGGCCGCCGATGGCAACGAGCCGCGGTCCTGTCTCCTGGAGAAATGTCAGGGCCAGTTCGAAATAGGATCTCGCCTCGGCAATCAGCTTGTCGCTGTCGGCGCTGCCTTCCTCGACCTGCGTTGCGGTGACATGGGCGCGCACGGCAGCCCGCACGGCCATGAAAAAGGGCAGTAGGATGAAACCGTCTTCATCGTCGGCCTCGTCGAGATAGCGGTTCATCACGAGATTGGCGAGTTGGGGGAAGCCGCGATGCCAAAGGTCCATCAACAAGAAGGCAAGGTCGTACAGAACATCGATGCTGGCGATCTGGTCATTGAATTCGATGCAATCGAAGAGGCGAGGCTTACCATCGAAAAGGCAGATGTTGCGCAGGTGCAGATCGCCATGGCACCGGCGAATCTTGCCCGCGGCCTCCCGGCGGTCTAGCAATCCGGAATGCCGGGCAAGCGCGGTGCGGAAGGCCCCGGCAAATGTCTCAATCTCCTGTTTCGTGAAAACATGGCTGGTGCCAAAGCCAGCCTCGTTGATGTCGAGCACGCCCATCAAATTGAACGAGCCGGTGCCATTGTGGACCTCCGGCGCTGCGCGATGATATCCTACGATCATCCGTGCGACGGCGGTCATCAGCGCCGGCGTCAGTTCTCCCGCGGTTGCCATTCGATCGAGAAGCTTCGACTGGTCGAAGCGGATCATCTCGATCGCCGCGTCGATTATTTGGCCGGTACCGTCAAAAGCCATTTTGTCGTCGGCTTCCCGCGTGATGCGACGCACCCTCAGATAGAGGCCGGGAGCGGTTTTCGAGTTGAGTTCCACCTCTTTCTCGCAAGCGGCCAGCCTGAGGGCTGGCGTCGAGAAATCGACATAGGGCAGCTTGACCGCCCGCTTCATCTTGTAGGCGCGTTGGCCAACAAGGAAAATACGCGAAATGTGAGTCTCGATCGCCTCGACGGGCCCAATCGCGCCATGGGTAGCAGGATCAAGCAAAAACACGGCTGCGGCTTGCTGGTCATCGACGATCATGGCCGGCCTTCCCAGTGTGTCTTGGCAAATTCGTTTCCGCGATCTGCGCTCATTGCTGCAATGTCTGGACATAACCTGCCAACTCATGGATGCGTTCCCTGGTGACGATTTCGCCTGCGTTCGGGCCAAATTTCTTCACGTCGGAAGGCAGGAATCGGCTGCCCCACACTGGCATGTCGCGCTCGCCATGCGCCGGCACCATGGCGCGCCCGTCGATCACGGCATAAAGGCGCCAGTAAGGGAATTCTCCGCCATTGCGCCTGGAGAGGCGTGTCAGGTCGCTCGGCCGCTTCAACAGCTCGTCGCCCAACGGGCCATCGCCCTTGCCTTCGGGACCATGGCAGACGGCACATGAGTTCATGTATTCGGCCTTGCCGTCGCCGAGTTCCTGGGCGCCGGCCGTATTGAAGGCCAATGCTGCCAGAGCGCCTGTGATCAGGAATCTCATGTGTGTTTCCCCGATTGTTCGGCCGAAATCTAAAGCCTTGCTTTGGCAGTGCGTTGATGCGGATCAAATGCCGCTGCGGTCACGGTGTTTGATTCAGCGCAATGAAGGCATCGAGCGCCCTTGCTAGTCAGTGAAACCACTACTGACCCTTCAATCGAAATCAGGAGTTGCCGCCGTGACTTTCAGAACACTGCTTACGGTTACCGGGCCGAACCAGGGTGAAGGTGATCTAAAGCTAACCGCATCGCTGTGCGAACAGGTCGGCGCTCATCTCTCCGTGCTCGTTCTCGAGCTGGCCGCGCCGCCCTCTGGCGGTGAGTATGCGGCTGTCGTCTCACCGGCCTGGCTGGAGGAACGCCAGGCCGAACTGAAAAGGCTCAAGAAACGAATTTCCGACGTCGCTGGCTTTCTCTCCCAGACCGCCGTATCGGCCGATCTGAGCGACGACTATCCCGACATGGGATGGGCGGACGACGTCATCGGAAGGCGTGCCCGCTACGCCGATCTGGCCATTCTCGGACCGGATTTGCTGGCGAGCCATACGCTGAAGCATAAAGTTATCGAGGGCACGCTGTTTTCATCGGGAAAGCCGATCTTGCTCGTTCCCGAGGGTGCGCGGCCAACGCTGAAGCCGAAACGCATCCTCGTTGCTTGGGACGGCCGTCTCGAGTCATCGCGCGCCGTTCGTGAGTCGCTTGATATGCTGAAAGGCGCCGAAGATGTGCGCCTTGTCATCGTCGATCCAGTTGAAGATGAGTTCCATCATGGCGAGGAGCCAGGTGCAGATGCCGCGGCCTATCTCGCCCGGCACGCCGTGAAGGTTACGGTCGACCGGCTGCCGAGCGCGAACCATTCGGTTGCCGACGTCCTTCGCCAGCATGCCGGCGATGTTGCGGCCGAGCTGATGGTCATGGGCGCCTATGGCCATTCCCGGTTGCGCGAGCGCATTTTCGGCGGGGTCACCAAGTCGATGCTTGCGGGTCAATCGCTGCCGGTCTTGATGGCGCGATAGCAATTCAACGGGAGGAGAAAGGGCCGATGCGGATTGCGTCGGCCCTTTTTTCTCGCAAGACTTGATGTCGCGACTACTCGCTTGCTTCTCTTCCAGACACCTGCTCGATCAGGATCCGGAAGAAAACGTGCGGTGCACTGTCGGCTGTAGGAGGAGCGACCGGTTTGAGTGCGCCAGGCTCCCACCAGTCGGAGTGCTTGCTCAAGACCGACCAAGCATGATCCCGCTCAAGCTTGTGGCCAATTCGATCCGGCAACTCTTCGTATCGGCCGTCGGCAACGACACTTTTCCATCCTCGCCCCTGGCCATATTCATCGACCTGGACGGACACCAACGGATTGGCTCGCATCCATTCGATCTTTTTGCCCGGCATGGAAAACGCGTAGAGATGAGCATCCGAATGGGCGTAGTAGAAGGGCACGACGTAGGGTTGCCCATCCTTCGCGCATGCCAAGCGGCCCACGCGATTGGCGGTCAGCAATTTGGTACATTCCAAAGCAGAAAGCGTGTGGATTTGCATCAGTGCGATCTCCTGTTCTTCACGGCTTTTTAATCAGGCCGGAAACGTGCCGCTGGCCAGTTTTGTACAGCCGGGCAGCCTCGTCCATAGCGTAGACAACGTCGTTGTCAGAGAGTCGTGGGAACCGCAGATAGTGATGGCTCAAAGCCCGGAACTGTCCTGGCTGACTAAGGCAGACCACACGGTCCGCTTCCTGCTCCAGCGCGGCGACCGTCTCTTGCGGTGAGACGGGAAGTGCCACGACGACTTCCCTCGGTGACCGGCGTTTGAGCGCGCGAGTCGCGATTTTCATGGTCGTGCCGGTCGCGGCCCCGTCATCGACGATGATCGCGACCCTTCCCGAGATTGACATCGGTTTATTCTTACCCCGATAGGCAACGCGCCGGCGTTCGAGTTCAGGACGCTCATTTGCAATCAAGACACGTAAGGCTTCGTCGTTGAGGCCATAAGTCTCGACAATTTCACGGTTCAGCACGACCTCGCCAGGGTCGCCATCGACGATTGCAGCAACAGCCAACTCGGGATTGCCCGGGGCGCCGACCTTGCGGACGATGAGCAGATCAAGAGGAGCATTGAGGGCTTTGGCCACTTCCAATGCGACGGGCACGCCGCCGCGCGGCAATGCCAGCACGATGGGCCGATGCAGTTGAAGCCTGCTCAGTTCCAGGCCAAGCTTCACTCCAGCGTCTTCCCGGTCGCGGAACATCGGTCAATCCACCGGCCACAGTTTTCGCAGCGACTTTTTCATCGAGTTTCTCACCTGCACGATCTCGCCATGCGAAATGTGACGATCGAGAAGCTTGAACACGGCGCTGATCGCGACATCGAAATCGATCTCCTCATCGTAGCCGAAACTGTTTCTGACGCTGACAGTGAAGTCGCGCTTCGTGCGATGATGCGCAGGCGCCGACGGTTTCCAGCCTTCGAAATAGATGCCGCGGACCAAAACAGGCAGTTGCGACGAGAGATCGGCCATTTCAGCTGGCGACAGCCAATCCCGCACCGTGTGCAGGACGGATCTCAGGAGGCGGCACGCGCTCGGCTCGCTCCAGCAGAGATCCTTGGCGAGCTCCTTGACCCATTGTTGCGCCTGCTGGCCAGCGTGCGTGAAGTCAGCAAAGGACGTGTGGGTAATATGACCCATGGCGATGCTCCTCGAATATTTTAACCCATTCTCAGGCATCGAAAGGCTTTGAGCATTGAGCAGGATCAAATTGCCCATTTGCAAAGGAGATGAAGGCCGTCTGAGCAGGCGGCGGGTTTCAGCCGCCGGATTTCTGCACCAGCAGCGGAATAATCCGGTCGCTCTTGGCCACGGCCGGCCGGCCCGCCGAACCATAGGCGATGCCGAGCGCGTCCCAGGTTTCGACCAGGGCGTCCTGCAGCTCGGCGATCAGCGCATCGGAATGGAACGGCGTCGGCGTGATACGCAGCCGTTCGGTACCGCGTGGCACCGTCGGGTAGTTGATCGGCTGGATGTAGATGCCGTGGACGCCGAGCAGGCGGTCGCTCGCCATCTTGCAGAGTTCAGGATCGCCAACCAGCACCGGCACGATATGTGTCGGCGACTCCATCACCGGCAGACCGGCCGCCGAAAGGATCTGCTTGGTTCGGCTCGCCTGTTGCTGCTGGGCGTCGCGCTCGGCCTGCGAGCGCTTGAGATGGCGAATGGAAGTGGTCGCCGCGGCGGCGATCGCCGGCGGCAGCGCCGTGGTGAAGATGAAACCCGGCGCGTAGGAGCGCACCGCGTCGATCACGGCACTGGTGCCGGTGATGTAACCGCCCAGCGTGCCGAACGCCTTGGCCAGCGTGCCTTCGATGATGTCGATGCGGTCGGCCAGGCCTTCGCGCTCGGTGATGCCGCCGCCACGCGGTCCGTACATGCCGACGGCATGGACCTCGTCGATATAGGTCATGGCGTTGTAGCGTTCGGCAAGTTCGACGATCTCCTTGATCGGCGCGATGTCGCCATCCATCGAATAGACGCTTTCGAAGACGATCAGCTTGGCGCGTTCGCGCCCCGCGGTCTGCAGCAGGCTTTCCAGATGCGCGACGTCATTGTGGCGGAAGATCTTTTTCTCGGCGCCCGAGCGCCGCACGCCTTCGATCATCGAGGCATGGTTCAGTTCGTCCGAGATGATCAGGCAATTGGGCAAAAGCCGCGCTATGGTCGAGATCGAGGCCTCGTTGGAGACGAAGCCGGAGGTGAAGACCAAGGCGGCTTCCTTGCCGTGCAGGTCGGCCAGCTCATGCTCGAGCTCGACCAGCGGGTTGGACGTGCCGGAAATGTTGCGGGTGCCGCCGGCGCCCGATCCCATCTTGCCGGCCGCGTTCTGGAATGCGGCGATCACGTCAGGATGCTGGCCCATGCCGAGATAGTCGTTGGAACACCAGACGGTGATTTCCTCGGCGCGGCCGTTGGCGCGCCAGATGGCGCGCGGAAACTTGCCTGCGATGCGCTCCAGGTCGGCGAAGACGCGGTAACGACGCTCGGCATGGAGCTGGTCGATCGCTTCCTCGAAGAACCGCTGATAGTTCATGTCCGAATTTCCTTGTTTTCTCGCCGTTGCGCTGCGGGCATCGGCTACACCGTACCTGGCAAGGGTTGGACGTAACCCTTTGAGGGAACGGACGACCTTGATTCATGTCAAAATCACGACTCCGAGGCTCCTTCCTCAGTTCGATATGAAGCGATGCAATGATCCGCTGCGCAGCACAGAACGCGTCACGCCGCCAAAGGTCCTCTCCAGTACCCGGCTATGACCGTAGCCACCGAGAACAATGAGATCGGCCGCAATATCCTGTCCGATCCGCAGGAGGATTTCCGCCGGTTCGGAGCGGCGCGCATCCAAGATTTCCGATCGCGCCTTCACCCCGTGGCGCGTCAGATAGAGTTCGACATCCGCTACATTTTCCCTGGGCCCAGTGTTCCCATTGTCTACGGTGGCGATCACGACATCCCTGGCGGTGATCAGGAAAGGCATAGCGTCGATGACGGCACGTCGCGCTTCTCGCGTGTCATTCCATGCAACCAGGATGCTTTCGGCCTTGATCGGCGCCAATGGGTCGGATGCCACGAGTATCGGACGGCCGGCCGCAAGGATGAGACTTGCCGAATCCAGCATGCGATGACGGTCGACCACCAGATCGGCCGAAGGCGAGCCAGTGAGGATCAAGTCGGCGGCACGCGCGTTGAGTGCAAGTTGGCGCGTGGGATTGCCTATCTCTCCGCGCCACGAGGCACAATTGCTGCCTTCGACGATGCTCAGGAATTCCTCTCTCAGGCAGTCGAGGCGACCTTCTATCTCCTCCACCTGACACCACAACGCCTTGGTCGCGGCCTGGTCATCAGTGCCGGTCGGCAGGACAAAATGCGGCTCGGCAGCGCAGAAGCCAATCAGGTCGGCCTCGAGCCGTTGAGCAAGATCCCATGCCATCGCGATGCGTGGCGCGGCGATCGCGTCCGCGTCCAGTTGAACCATGATCGTCTTGAAAGCCATCGCGTCATTCCATCTGCGGTCGACGCGACTTGGCCATCAAATAGAGGGAGGCACCTTGATGCGGGTCAAACGCGCAACGAAACCGGTTGCTGCCGGCACGCTCGTACAGTCCGCAAGGCGATAGGGTTGATCCTGATCAAGGACATGACGACGAATGGCGTCAACGTCCCGCTGTGGAGATTCAGAACGGAGTAGTCGATAATGCACACCCAGCCCGAACCATCCTCATTCGGCACACAATTGTTGCCGATTGCGGGAAATGGCCAGAAGTTCTTCCTTGCTGCCGCGTCTCTTCAAGTGCACGCCTTCAAGGCGATGATGCGCTACAACGTCGAAACGCTGGCATTTCTGAAGCATCGTTGCGAACAGGACGTCAAGCTGGCCGACGATCTCATCACCGGTCCGGAATTCAATGACGCTTTCGACATCTGTGCTGCTTTCCTGCAGAATGCGACATCGCAATATGTCAGCGAAGCCGGCAAGGTCGCCACACTGACCTCCAGGCTTGCTTCGGAAACGGCCAAGCGGGTCCGCGAGGAAGCCAGAACCGCGATCGAGGACGCAGCGGCGAAGACAGTGGCGTAGATCGGCAATGCGGAGGTCGTCAAACATGACCAACTTTTGCAGTCGTCGTCGTCTGCCGGCTTCCGTCCTTGCACTGATGCTGTTCGGACATATGCATCCAGCCCTGGCCGATAGCTTAACTGATCACGGAAAGGCGTTGGTGGAAGTCAATTGCGCCCGCTGCCACGCCATTGGAAAAACCGACAAGAGCAGGCATCCTGACGCTCCGGCGTTTCGCACCTTGTCAAAGCGATATCCGATCACCGATCTCGAGGAGGCCCTCGCTGAGGGGATTTCGACTGGCCATCCAGACATGCCTGAGTGGATCGCCAGCCCCGACCAGATCGACGCAATTATCGCTTACATCAGCACCTTGCAGCAACCGTGATCGGGGGTGTGGACGCGACAGCCCACCGAACCTGACGCCTCCATCGCACGATGGAAGCGTCAACCGATGGTGGCTGTTAACGCGCCAGCAAAACGGCGCGTACCAAGCTAGGGCAACATCCTGTCTGCTGCACGGAAGAACGACCGAGCATGCGCCACGATCTGAGCCTCCGTAGGATGATCGGCAGGTTCGACGCCGATGATGCGATCCTTCAAGTGGGCATGGTGGTCGCGTATATGCTTTGCCAACTCGTCTTTTGCCAATCCTGGCCCTACGATCAGCCATTCCTTCGCCGGCTGCAGCGCCGCGACGATGTCTTGGTAGAAGGACTGGTTTTCCGGTGCACGCTTACCGTCGACGGTGCCTGCCTTATTGTGGGTCTGATGATGCGCAAGCGTGGTGGCAAGCCTAAGGCTCTCGGCCGATTCACGATTGAAGAAAAACACCTTGGCTTCGCGATGGTCCAGCCAGGCAACGGCATGTTGGGTCTGCATCTTGATACATCCTTGAGGCTATAGTTGAGGAATGAGCGCAATCAACCCGACGAGACGTCCTCACGCGGGCTAAGACTCCAGCATCGCCAGGATCGAGCCGGGCTCGATGACGGTATTCGCAGTGGCGACAATCGTCGCGCGGCCACCTGCCGGCGCGACAATCTCGTGCAGCGCGTCTTCGACGCGAACTTCGGCTATTCGCTCTCCGGCCTTGATTGTGTCACCGCTCGTAATGAACCAGCGCTCCAGGATGCCCTCCGGCAACATGCTGGACGCCCACAGGGCTTCATCGACCTTGATATAGTGCATCGCAATTCTCCCTATGCCGACGAATGATATGCGCTTGCGCAGCACGGTCCTTGATCCCGATCAATCGGCGTACGACGCAGGGTGCTGCAATCGCGCGGCGTTTGACGACGATCAATTTCTGATGCGGCAGCAGTCCGAAGATGGCCGGCCGTCGACGGAGTGAGGTCATGAAGCATTACAGGGAAAGGCAGCCGTCGCGATGAGCGCCCGATCAGATATTGGCGCTGCGTTCGCAATCAATTGGGTTGCCCGCGCCGTGCATGTGATCGGCACCGATGACGATATGGCGTCGGCCGCAAGAACTGTTAGCCACGTCAGCCCGACGCCCGGCAACGCGTGTGCTGGTTCGGCGATTCCAGAAAATGATGCAGATCAATGCGCAACACATCGTTTGCGAAGATTTTGATGCGATGTGGAACCCTATCCTAAGCGCGCCTTATGGTCGCCATCTCGAACTCGCCGTCTTCGACGAGGAAGGGGCGCATGCGCTGGTATTTCCCTGCATAAAGAGCCGCGAAGGTTGGAAAAATGCCGCCACCGGCGCCCGTGTCGACATCCGTCCGACCCACTGGCGCGAGTGGGAAGAGGAGAAGGTTCAGGCCAGCACTGGCAACCCTATCGAAGGTTCTCCCTAGGGTCGGGATTCCACGATCAGCGCCATGCGCACGAGATGTGACAGGCTGCTTGCGGCCATTTTGCTCATGACATTGGCCCGGTGGATTTCGACCGTGCGCGGGCTGATCCCCAGATCGTAGGCAATCGTCTTGTTCGGCAGGCCCGAAACAAGTCCATCCAGCACCTGCCGCTCGCGTTCTGACAAGGTCGACAGACGCGCGCGGATATCCGCAGACTGGGGATGCGCCGCGTTCGCCTGGTTCCGGTTGGCCAGCGCGGAGCGGATCGCCTCGATCAGAATTTCATCGTCGAACGGCTTCTCGATGAAATCGGCAGCGCCTTCCTTCATGGCCTGAACGGCGAGCGCCACGTCGGCATGGCCCGTCATGACAATAACCGGAATTGTATGTCCGCCCGCTCTGAGCTGGCGCAGGAACCCGATGCCGTCTATGCCCGGCATGCGTACGTCGGTGACGATGCAGCCGTCGAGATGGCCAGTCGCCGTTGAGAGAAAAGCGGTGGCCGATTCGTGCAGGCGGACTGCGAAGTCTGCTGTTGCCAGAAGAAAACCGAGCGATTTGCGAACGTCGACATCGTCGTCGACCACGTGCACCAGATCACTGTCGGCCATTTGTGATCTCTTCCTTCTCTACGATGCGCAAGGTGAAGCGAAAAGCGGTTCCGCCGGCCGGCATGACCTCGGCCCATATATGGCCACCGTGCGATTCAACGATGGTCCGGCAAATGGAAAGGCCGACACCCATGCCTTGCTTCTTGGTCGTTACAAACGGCTGGAAGAGCTGGGCCGAAACCTCCGGCGCGAGACCCGGGCCTGTATCGATCACGCTCACCTCGGCCATCCCATCATCCCGGGCAATGGTTCTGACCTTCAATTCGCGGCGCGGCGCGTGCTGCATGGCCTCCACCGCGTTGCGCATCAGGTTGAGCAGAACCTGCTGAATCTGGATGCGATCGGTCAAGACCAGTTCGGCGGCAGGGTCAAGCTTGTAGCTGACGAGAAGATTTATCTCCCTCGCGCCGACCAAGGCCAGCGATGCGGCTTCCTCGATCAGCATCGGCAGCCGTTCGACCTGGCGCTCGCTTTCGCCCCTGGCTACAAAATCCCTCAGGTGACGGATCACGTCGCCTGCCCGCAAGGCCTGCTCAGCTGCCTTTTCGACCGCATCCCGAAGCATAGGCGCATTCTCGTCCTGGCTCTTCTCAAGCAGCCGACGACTGCCTTTGAGGTAGTTCGTAATCGCAGTCAGAGGCTGGTTGATCTCATGGGCAAGCGTCGAGGCCATTTCGCCAAGTGCTGTAAAGCGCGCCATGTGGAGGAGCTCCTGCTGCTGCTCCTGGATTCTTGCCTTCGCCCGGTGGCGTTCGGTCAGGTCGCGGCAGAAGCCGGTAAAGAAGCGTCCGGTTCCCGGATGCATCTCGCCGACGGAAAGCTCCATCGGGAAAGTCGTGCCATCCTTGCGCGCGCCGGTAACCGTCCGGCCGAGCCCGATGATCCGGCGCTCTCCTGTCGTCAGGTAGCGAAGCAGATAGGCATCATGCTCGTCGCGGTAGGGCGAGGGCATCAGCATTTTCACGTTTTGACCTATGACTTCGCTTGACTGATAGCCGAACAGCGTTTCGGCAGCGGTGCTGAAGGATTGAATCCCACCCTGTTCGTCGATGACGACCATCGCATCCGGCACTGTTGCCAGGATCGACCGCAAATGGTCCTCACGCAGCCGAAGTGCTGCGTTTGCAAAGGACAGGTCGCTGACATCCGTGCCTTCAACGAAGATCGCGGTGATACGGCCATCGTCGGCCTTGACCGGCTGATAGACAAAATCAAGGATGCGCTCCTCGACCGGCCCGTCGGCTTTGTTGCGAAGGCCAACCTTCACCCCGTGGCCGATGTAGGGCTCGCCGGTCGTGTACACGTGGTCCAGATGTTCGAAAAAGTCATTCCCTTCGAGCTCGGGAAAAGCGTCCCGCACTGACTTTCCAATCACTTGTCTGTGGCCGATCAGTCGCTGGTAGGCGGCATTGGTCAGTTCGAAAACGTGACCTGGCTCGCGCAGGAGCGCTATAAAACCCGGAGCATGATCGAACATTTGCGACAACAGTGCTTTCAGCGTCGTTCCGCCGGGCGACAAACTGAGCGCTTCGTCTTTGATCACTTGAGGTTCCTAAGTTCGAGACGGTGCTACCTGGGCTAACTATCACTTCTCGCCGCATGCGCAAAACGGATGGAGACTATGTTTTCGGACGCGGGTGCAGTCGGCGGTCTTTGACGCGCATCAAGGCATTGGACGCGGGCGAATGCAATTCATCACGCATTCCATCGTTCAGCGAAAGGCGTCCGCAATGTCTTACAAGTCAATCATCGTCAACCTCGCCATCGATGCGCCTCCTGCGCCCATTGTAAAGGCGGGTGTCGAGCTCGCGGAGCGGTTCGGAGCCCGTCTTATCGGCTTGGCGGCTGCGGATGTTCCGCCCTTGGTCGCGACCGGCGAAGGCATGGTCTACGAAGGCGAGATCATGCAGATCCAGCGGACCGAGATCGAAAAGCGGCTTGCCGAACTGCGTGCTGAGTTCGAGAGGCTGGTTCCTGCGTCGATCTTTAGCGAATGGGGCCAAGCTGTTTGCAGCCCGACCCGGTTCCTCAGCGTTTCGGCGAGAGCGGCTGATCTTATCATTTCCGGCCAGGCAGGAGACAACGTGTTTCGCGCCGTGGATGTCGGCAGTCTGACACTGGGTGCCGGGCGTCCGGTTCTGGTCGCCGCAACCAACTTCGAGCACGTCCTTGCAAAAACCGTTCTCGTGGCGTGGAAGGACACCAGGGAGGCACGGCGAGCGATTGCTGATGCGTTGCCTTTCCTGGCCACAGCCAGCGAAGTCGTGATCGTCACGATTGACAACGACCGCGACGAAAGCATTCGTGACAGCCTCGCCGATATCGCGGTTTTTCTCGAACACCATGGCATCAAGGCGCAAACCGAGCTGATCGCAGGCGAGGCTGATGGCGACCGGTTGCTGACATTCGCACGCTCGATTCATGCCGACCTCATCGTCTCGGGCGCTTATGGCCATAGCCGTTTGCGGGAGTGGGCGTTCGGCGGCGTTACTCGTACGCTGATCGAAGAGAGTGGCATCAACCGTTTCATGTCGTACTGATGATAGGCGAAGCCGGCCAGCAATCCGTCTCGCCACAGGAAGGTGGCTATTGGTCGATCGAG
This sequence comes from Mesorhizobium sp. B2-3-14, assembly GCF_006442175.1. Taxonomy (NCBI): domain Bacteria; kingdom Pseudomonadati; phylum Pseudomonadota; class Alphaproteobacteria; order Hyphomicrobiales; family Phyllobacteriaceae; genus Mesorhizobium; species Mesorhizobium sp. B2-3-14. The sequence continues at coordinate 131,818 of NZ_VFVP01000011.1, forward strand.
ACCAATGACCTCCTGCTGCGTCTTGAGACCTCGGTCTCGGGGCTTGCTTCGTCCGAAGCAGCATCGAGGCTCGCAAAATTCGGCCGAAACACGCTCGCGTCGACGTCAACCGCGTCGGCCTTGGCAGTGTTTGCCCGTCAGTTCCGCAGCCCGCTGGTCCTGATCCTCATTTTCGCGGCAAGCGTGTCGGCCTTCGTCGGGGAGGGCCAGGAGGCTGCGATCATCGGCGCGATCGTGCTGGCAAGCTGCGCCCTGAGCTTCACCCAGGAGTATGGTGCGTCGCGGGCGACCGAAGCGCTGAAACAGCGTATTTCGCGCAAGGCTATTGTATTGCGCGACGGCGCCGAGTGCTTGGTCGCCGCCGAAGAGATCGTGCCGGGCGACGTAATCAGGCTTTCAGCCGGAAACCTCATCCCCGCGGACGGTATCATCCTGGATGCGCGCGATTTCAATGTCAGCGAGGCCGTGCTGACCGGCGAAACCTTTCCCGCCATGAAGACACCGGGACGATCGGCGCCGGATGCCGCGCTCACACTGCGCAGCAACGCGGTCTTTACGGGAACATCCGTCCGCAGCGGCACCGCAACCGTGCTTGCAGCATCAACCGGCAGCCGCACGGAATTCGCGTCTATCGCCGCAGCCCTGGAGCGACAAATCCCCGAAACAGGGTTTGCCCGAGGCATCCGGCTGTTCGGCTATCTAATGACCGAGATCATGCTGGCGATCGTCATCCTGGTGTTCTTCGCCAATCTGCTGCTGCATCGACCGCTGATTGAATCGCTGCTGTTTTCGCTGGCACTGGCGGTGGGCCTCACGCCGGAGCTTCTCCCGGCTATTATCAGTGTGACCCTTGCTCGTGGTGCCCGCGCCATGGCGGCCAATGGCGTCATTGTGCGTCGTCTCGATGCCATTGAGAATCTGGGCAGCATGGATCTGCTGTGCACCGACAAGACCGGCACGTTGACGGAAGGCGTCATCCACCTCGATGGATGGCTTGATGTCGATGGCAATACGTCAGCCGATATCCTGCTTTGGGCACGTCTCAACGCGACCATGCAGACCGGTCTGAAGAACCCGCTGGACGAAGCGATCGCTTGTACGCCGGGTGAGGGCGCATTGTTGGCGGCCTTCATGAAGGTCGACGAGATCCCTTACGACTTTATCCGCAAACGGCTGTCTGTTGTAGTTCGGACCAAGGACGCCGACGACCTGCTGATCACCAAAGGCGCAGTCCAAAATGTCCTCGAAACCTGCAGCTTTGTGCGAACAGCCAAGGGCCTGGAACCTCTCGATGAAATGCACCGTGCGGCAATCGACGAAAAATTCCGGCGCTGGAGCGCGGACGGCTACCGCGTTCTCGGCCTGGCAATCCGTCCGTTTGAGGGCCAGAAAACGTTTAGCAGGGAAGACGAGATAGATCTTGCCTTCGCGGGCTTCCTGCTTTTCCTCGACCCGCCAAAGAAAGGCGTGAAGGAAACGCTTGCCGAGCTCGCCCAGCGCGGCATCGCCGTAAAGGTCATTTCTGGCGATAACCGTTACGTTGCCGCGCATCTCGCCCAGGCGATAGGCTTGCGCGCCGACAGGATCATGACCGGCGAGGATCTGTCGAAATTGACCAAGAGCGCGCTTTTTGCGGGCGTGCAGCACACCGACCTCTTCGTCGAGATCGATCCCAACCAGAAGGAACGCATCGTTCAGGCCTTGCGGAGCAGGGGCCATGTCGTTGGTTATCTTGGCGACGGGATCAATGATGCGCCTGCCCTTCATGAGGCAGACATAGGAATCTCTGTCGACAGCGCTGTCGATGTCGCGCGCGAAGCGGCCGATATCATCCTACTCAAACAGGATCTCGGCGTGCTTGTGCGCGGCGTCGACGATGGCCGCAAGACATTCGCCAACACGATGAAGTACATTTCCATCACCACCAGCGCCAATTTCGGCAACATGATCAGCATGGCTGTCGCCTCGCTGTTCCTGCCTTTCTTGCCGCTTCTGGCCAAGCAGATCCTGCTCAACAATTTCCTTTCCGACGTTCCTTCACTCGCTATTGCAAGCGACAACGTCGATCCTGACCAACTGCGCCGGCCTCGCCACTGGGATATCCGTTTTGTGCGGCGGTTCATGATCAGCTTTGGCCTGGTAAGTTCGCTGTTCGACTTCGCGACCTTCGCATTCCTTCTTTTCTTCGCGCACGCCACGGAGGCCGCATTCCAGACCGCATGGTTTGTCGAGTCGTTGCTGACGGAGCTTGCCATCGTGATCATTGTGCGCACGCACAGGGCTTTCTGGGCAAGCCGTCCAAGCCCGTTGCTTGCCTGGCTTACGTTGGCTGTCGGGATTATCGCGATCATGATCCCCTATCTGCCGTTTGCAGCCTGGTTCGGCTTCGTGCCCTTGCCTCTGCCCGTGCTTGCCGGGCTTGTCGCAATTACCGCGTTCTATCTACTCGCCTCCGAGGCGACCAAGCGCTGGTTTTTCGGACAAGGGAACCCCAAGTCGCACCGGAAGAGGGCTGGGCAGACGATTGAAAGAGGGGCAAGCCTCATGCAGCCTACCCGGGATCATAGGCCGTGCGGAGGCTTGAAGCGATGACGAAAGGAAGCGCAGGCATTCTGCCTTAGCGAGGATCGCGGAAGGGGCTGCAGGTGCTGCTTGTTCATCCTGGAGGCCCGTTCTTGCAAGACGCGATCTTGGCGCTTGGTCGATTGCCAAAGGCGAGTATGACGAAAGCGAGCTGCCCGAGGCAGCGGCACGGCGCGAATTCAGCGAAGAGACAGGCTGGGAGCTCAAGGGAACCCTGCTCACTCTGGGGCAGTTGCGCCAGCGAGGAGAAAAACTCATCACGGCTTTCGCGTTCGAAGGCGACTTCGATACCACGACGTTGCGCAGCAACCTGTTTGAAATGGAATGGCCGCCACGCAGCGGTCGGGTACAATCCTTTGCCGAGGTCGACCGTGGTGAATGGCTGGATTTAGCACTGGCCATTGACAAGCTGGTTGTCGGTCAACGGCCTTTTCTCACCGCCTCGTCGCTTCGGTTTAGCGCTCAAGAGGTTGTCAGCTGATCGCTCGTTGATCGAGATCAACGCCGCCCGCCGCCAACATGCCAATGATGGCCAGTAGGCAGGAGTGATCCCCATGACCTTTCTCGATTACCTGATTTCAGTTGATGCCAGAACCGCCCTGATGGACCGTATGATGCGGAAGTTGGGCGTCGACAGACAATTGAAGGTCGTGGCAGACCATGCGGCCGTCACGAACCGGGCGGTGGACCGCTGCCGTTCCTGCGGGCATCAGGATGAATGCTCGGTCTGGCTCGACGAACATCAGCAAGCCGATAACCCGCCGGACTATTGCCGCAACAGCGACCTGATCGCTCGACTGCAGCATGCGGCCGGCCAACGCTAGCCATTCGAGCACTCAGTCTGGACGATATCGTTCTGCCCGTGTTTTGACGAGAGTCAACGCAAACCGCGTTTGCCAGTTGATAGGTTGCATTCCACGGGACCAGGCAGTTGAACGCTCAATCTTTTCTGGAAGCATTCCTGCTCTTTGTCGCACCAGGGCCTAGCAACGCTCTTTTGCTGGCGGGGACGGTCAAGCGAAAGAAAGCGGTCAAGCTATTGGCCGCTCAGGCATGCGGATACGGGACCGCATCCGCGTGCTGGTTTACGCTGCGTCCCTTCGTGTCGCCTGATACTATTCAGATACTCAGGCTGGTAGCAGCCGGGTGACTCGTCATTGGCATGCGTCTAACGGTGAGCGCTCGGATCAACGCTTCCAAAAGCGGCGACGCCATTTCTGTTGCGGTGACCAGTGCTCTCAATCCGAAGGCCTTCGTCTATTGCCTAGCTATCGTGCCGATGAACATCGAGCCGCGCGCCCTGGGGATCTTCTGGGTTGCGCTACTGGTGATGACAGCTGCCACCGGATCGGTGTGGCTTTTGCTGGGTCGGCGCTTCAGCGGTGGCAAAACACTGGCAGAAGAAGTTGCGGCGCGGCGCGTATTGGCTTTGCCCTGTTGCTCCTTCGACCGTTGATACCCCTGGTCACGCCCTAAGCGCGGCGGAGCCCTGGGCGAGGACCAGCAACACGGAGAGGCAATGGTGCCTCGTAGCGGATCAATGGTCTGCTCCGCTACGAAACAAGGACGACCGAGACGGGATCGACGCAGAAGAGATTATCCTTGACCGCATTGACGCCGGAGACGTTTTCGGCAGCGACTATTGCTGCCTGGCGCTCGCGTTCGTCGAAGATGGCGCCGCTCAGTGTCACCACGCCTTTGTCCACCATTACATTGATCAAATCGTTGCCAGCCCATTTCTGCCTCGCAAGCTCGGTAACGATGTTCTGCCGAATCTGTTCGTCATCGATGACCGTAGCGGCTCCATTCGGAAGGACGCCGAGCAATGCCCGCAGAAGATCAGAGCGGGTGATGATGCCGACGATTTTCCCAGCTTCGACGACCGGAATGCGTTTGACATGGTGACGCGTCATGAGCTCGACGACTTTCGCGAGCGATGCTGCAGGGGATGCCGTGACGACATCTTGCGACATCACCTCCTCAACCCGTCGACCATTGGCGCGGACATATTCGTCGGCGGCCTTTCCGGGGCTGACGAGAAATTCCAGCCAGCGCGAGCGCTTGCGCTCCGTGCCCAGTTCCCCGCGTCGCAGGAAATCGCCCTCGCTGACGATCCCCACCAGCCTGCCGTCGTTGCGAATGACGGGGAGGCCGCTGACCTTTTTGGAAAGCATCAACCCGGCAGCCTCGGCGATCGATGCCGACGGGCCTATGCCGACGACTGGCTTGCTCATGATGGCTTCGGCTTGCATGTTCGCTCTCCGGAGTTTTTCCAACGTCCGGCTTTCTTAGATTTCACATGCGCGAAGCGCCTTGATCTGAGTCATTTGTCGGCGGAGGCAAATGATCCAAAGCTGGGCCGGGAACGACCGGGCGCGAACCGGTCAACCAGCGATCGCGGTCTTGGCGACGTTCACGCCAAGTTCGTAGACAAGTAGTCCACCATAGTAGGCCGTCGCAGTGACCAAAAATGCTCCGCAAACTTCGATTAGAGGAATGGCGATGGTCACAGCCCGAAACTCGCGATTCCGTATCCAAAGCGTGAGCCTCACAAGTCCCCAGATCACGAAGGCAAGGGCAGTGATACCTCCCAGGCTTTCATGGATCTCCGCGACATCGCTGCTGAATCCGGCCGCTTCGGCATGATCCAGCGCAAGACCTCCGAAGAACCAGGTCCCCATAGCGAACATTCCGGCAGCCAGGGCCACAAAAGTAGAGATCGTACCGGCTCCCGATCTCCTAGTGACGGCGCTGCCGCCAACGAGCGCTACAACGTCGATAGCCACAAGCAGGTAGATCAGAACAATAGGAAAATGAACGAGCATGGGGTGGATATGTTGAATGGGGATCACGAAACTCTCCAGAAATTGCAGGGGACTTTGGGTAATTGCAGTGCGCCTTGGTTCACGACATTTGCGAGCGCTATGAGCTGTGGCGGGCCACGCGCCGCGAACGAGCGACCTAGTCGTTTTCGTCGGCTTCATCGCCTTGCTGGTCGTCACACGCATCGTCGCCACCCTTGATGGCTTGCGGGGTGGAGGCGTCCTGCATGGGGATGGCCTGCAGATCGATCGGACCGGATGGGACAACAGACGATGACGCCCCACATGATCCTTCGTTCGATTCAGCGGCCACCGGCAGGACAAAGATCGTGAGGCTTGCAAGTGCTGCAAGGACAAGCATGGGGTTGCGCATGGTCTCGTATCCTTCTCAGCGCGGCCATGATTGGACGCGATGATGCCCTGATATGGACCCTTTGCTTGCTGTGGGCTGAGGATAACTGACAGCAAATTGAAAGCTGCAACGTGCGACATGCCTTGCCGATGAAAAGCCGATGGAAGCGTTTGGCGGTGCTGGGTCTCGCGGGACTTGTCCTGGCCATGCCTATCGCTGCTCGTGCCGACGAGGACGATGACGGCGACCATGACCGGGCGCGGGATTTGTACGAACGCGGCGAAATCAAGGGACTTGCCAATATACTGGACGTTGTCCATGCCAAAGCTCCTGGCGATGTTGTTGGCGTCGATCTCATCCGCAAGGCCGACAGATGGGTCTACCGTTTTCAGGTCGTGGGTGCCGATGGCCGGCGAAAGACCGTCGACGTCGACGCTGGCGCCGGTGTCATCATGCGCGATGGGGAGGGTGACTGATGAAGATCCTCCTAGCCGAAGACGAGCCCCGTATCGCTGCCGATATCGCGACCGCTATCAAGGCATCCGGAATGGCGGTCGATATCGTAAAAGATGGTGAAGCTGCCTGGTTCGCAGGCGATGTTGAGAATTATGACGCTGCAATTCTGGATCTCGGATTGCCTAAGCTCGATGGTCTTACGGTCTTGAAACGCTGGCGGGCCAATGAGCGCAGGTTTCCGGTTCTCATCCTGACCGCAAGAGGCATGTGGACCGAACGCGTCGACGGCATCAATTCCGGTGCTGACGACTATCTTCCCAAGCCTTTCGAAATGGAAGAACTGCTCGCCCGGTTACGGGCAATCCTGCGTCGCTCGGCCGGCCAAGCGGCACCCGTGCTGAGGTCCGGGCCGCTGCTCTTGGACACACGCCAGATGCGCATTTCGCTACGCGGCGTCCCCGTTGCGCTTTCGCCGCTGGAATACCGGCTCCTGGCGTTTTTGATGCACCACGCCGGCCGGGTGGTGGCGCCGACCGAACTTGCCGAGCATTTGTACGATTCAGGCAACGACCGCGATCCGAACACGATCGAGGTGATCGTTGCGCGCCTGCGTCGCAAGCTCGGGAGCGACGTCATCGAAACGAGGCGCGGATTCGGGTATCTGATGCCCGACGATTCCCGCTGATGGGCAACTCGATCCGGTTCAGGCTCTGGTTGGCGGCAACGATCTCGATCCTGGTTGCTCTTGCCATCGCCGGCGTTGGATTGCGCTATCTGTTCGAACTGAACGTCGAGCGGCGCGTTGTCAGCGAGCTGACAGTCGACCTGAACGATCTCATCGGCGCGACCAATTTTGCCGCCGATGGCCGTCTTTCGGTCCAGGCGACCTTGGCCGACCCTCGTTTCGCCATCCCCTTTTCCGGCCACTACTGGCAGGTGCAGGATACCGGTTCCGGCAGCCTTGTCCGCTCGCGTTCATTGTGGGACGCGACGCTTGCCTTGCCGGATCGCGCAACCAGCGGCGAACTCAGGGAGATCAAGGAATTCAAGGGGCCGCAAGGGGAGCTCACCATCGCAGTGGAGCGCTCGATCATTGACGCCAGTGGCCGATCGTTTCGCGCCATCGTGGCGGAAGACCACCAAACGGTGAACGAATCCGTCGATGGGTATGTCCGCGACCTTGCGCCAGCCCTGATCCTGCTCGCCATTGCGCTCATGGCGGCCTTCTTCATCCAGATCACCGTTGGACTTGCGCCTCTGGAGACCTTGCGGGTCTCGGTCAGAAACGTGATTGGACAACGAACGGCACGGCTTGAGGTGGCGGCACCAAGCGAGGTCCAGCCGCTCGCGGACGAAATCAATCGTCTTCTCGATGCCCAGGAGAAGGCGCTTGCGCGAGCCCGCTCGCGCGCCACCGATCTGGCGCATGGCCTCAAGACACCGCTGCAAGTGCTGTCGGCCGACATCCGGGCCTTGCGCACGAAAGGCGAGACGGATCTGGCGGACGAGATCGAGAAAAGCGCCGGAGCGATCCGGCGCCATGTCGAGCGGGAGCTCGCGCGCGCCCGCCTCGCGCCCGGCGTTTCCGAAAAGGCATACTGCCTTGTGGCGGACGTGGCGGCTGGCGTCATTGCCGTCGTCAAACGGACACCAAGCGGCAAGCAGCTTTCGTTCAATCTGGATGTCGCGGAAGATCTGACGGCGCCAATCGACGAAGGCGACTTGTCAGAAGTTCTCGGCAATCTGGTCGAGAATGCCGCGCGCTATGCAAAATCGTCAGTTCGTGTCGGTGCATCCACTGCCTGGGACGAGGTGACCGTCAGTGTTGCTGATGATGGCGCAGGTATACCGGATGCTGATCGGGAGTCCGCGCTCTCGCGCGGTGTCCAGCTCGACAGCAAGGGCGGCAGCAGCGGTCTTGGCCTGGCCATCGTTTCCGACATCGTCGAAGCCTATGGTGGACGCCTTGCCATGGCCAACGCCAATCCGGGTCTGGTGGTCACCATTTCCTTGCCGCGACACAGTTGAGTTTGCTTCAGGCAAAACCCGGGAAATAGTCGACCTTTATCTTCGAGCGGCGAACGCCCATGGCCAACAGCTTCTGGCGCAGCGCCTTGACCATCGCCTGCGGGCCGGAAATGTAGAATGTGCGCTCGAGGTAGTCGGGTATCGCCAGACGTATCAGGCGCTCGTCGATGTATCCGGGATATTGCCCGCGCTCGCCACCGCGCGCCACCGCGTGGATCGTCTTGATCCCAAGTTCCTGCCAGGCCGCGCCAAGAACATCGCGATAAGCGATGTCCTGCTGGCCTTCGGTTCCGTAGAGGATGACGATCGGTCGCCGTTCCTTGCGGTCGAGGAGATACTGCAGCATCGAGCGGAACGGCGTGATGCCGATGCCTCCGGCCAGGAACGCGATCTTGGTTTCACGCCGGGCGGGCAGCGTCAAATTGCCGGCCAGTTGCGCGGCGTGGATCGTGCTGCCCGGCTTCATAGTCATCAGCTCGCGCTTGAAGGCACTTGATTGCGGATAGAACTTGACGCCGAGGCGGACTGTTTCCTCCGTCGGCGCCGAGGCGACCGTGAAATAGCGGCGGTTGCCGCGATTGTCGGCACGATCGAGGCCAAGCGTCCATTCGAGATACTGGCCGGCCTCGAAGGCGAGCTTGCGCGGCGACCGGAAGACGAAGTCGAAGCTGTCGACGGCCGATTGCTCAATGCGTTCAAGAGTCAGCACGAAGCGTCTCTTGGGGCCCGCCGCATAGGCAAACAGGTTGCCGGCAAGCAGCGCCAGTTCCGGCGTGAAATAGAACGAGCCGATATGGATGTTGGGAGCAAACAGAAAGCCGACGATGGCGGCAAAGGCGATGCGCGGCCAACGCATCGTCGGCGCGGTCAGCGGCTCGGTCAGCATCACGAAGGCAAAGAACAGCAGCGGCGATGAACCCAGTGTCTCTGCGAGCGCGGTCCAGTACTGCGCTGGGTCCGTAGTTGCCAGAATGGTCGCCAGCGCCACGAAAACGAAGATCGAGACAAGGTCAAGCCGGCGCAGTTTCCGGACGATAAGCATGCCGCCGACGAGCACGATCGGAAGCAATGGCCGATTGCCGCCCACCCACCATGTGGCTGGTTGGTCGAGCAGCAGCGCGGACAGCGCCACGCCCAGCGCAGCCGGGTTGAAAAGGTGCTTCCGGCCGATGGCGAGAATGAATTTCGATGAAATCGCCCAGACGGACACGAATGCCACCGCCGCGATCCTCTTAATGTCCGTGACCGCAACCGGATCTAGGATAAGCGCCAGGATGAGTGCGGTGATGTAGACGGACTCGTTGTTGGCCGGGACTGCGAAGACATGCGCAAAGACCTTGTTGGTGATCCAGCAGGCGGCCAGCGCAAGCGCCGTGGTGAACGCAAGCGCAATCGGATCATGTGGCACCAGCCTGACGAAGCCGAGAACGAACGCCGCGCCGACCAGCGCCATCAGATAGTAGAGGACCAGCCGGTACATGGTCAGGTGATCGAGAAATCGGTCGATGGTCTTGATCATGGCGAGCAAAGGGCTCCGAACCCGGTTGTCGGCGTGGCGCGGCCGTTGGTGTCGACGACATATCCCTCCAGGCCAGGGGTCTGCTCGATAAAGACAATGCCCTCCCGCCCCATGGCGAACGCCGCGGTGGCGAAACGATCGGCTTCGAGCACATCGGCGCCGATGACGGTCAGGCTGACGATGTCCTGGATCCAACTGCCAATCCCATGTGGATTGTAGATGTGTTGGCCGCGGACATAGGTGCCGGAGGTCGCGACACCGCGACCGCGGGGATAGACGATCTTTACGATCTCGTCCGCGTTGAAGGGATTGCGGATGCCGACGCTCCAGTCATGACCCGAAGCATTCTTGCCGCAAGACTGGATATCGCCGCCCGCCTCGATGAAGAAATCGCGGATGCCGGCCCGTTGAAGAATCCCGGCCGCATTGCGGATGGCCCAGCCCTTGACGATGCCGGAAGGATCGAGCGACCCGTCGGGCTTGCGAATGTCGAAGTATCCGTCCGTCTCGTCTTTCGTCTGCCTGGCGAGAGCGAGCACTTCCATCATCTCGCCACTCCAGAAGGCGACCGGTACGTCGCCGCGGTTGATGGCCGCGATCTCACTGTCGTCCCGGTATGTGCTGAAGCGCCGGTCGACATGCTCGAAATAGTCGAAGACCGTGTCGATCAACCCACCGTCCGAAGCGCCGCCGATGTCGACCGTGATGGGCATGCCCATCAAAATTCGCGTGTCGCGCATGGTTCTACGACGACGCTTTCTTCAGCGCGCCGCGCAGTGACTGGATGAAAGCCCTGCTGGTCAGCGTCGCGCCCGAAATAATGTCGACATTGGCGCTTTGGGCGCTGATCGCTTCGTCGCGCAGCATCGGCAGCGCCTGCCTGTTGATGTTGATGGAGGTGCGGCGATCGGAGGGATATTTCAGTACTTTCAGCGCCGTAAGCTGCCCGCCCTGTACGAGGGCCTGAATCTGGATGATGCCGTAGTAGGCATCGGCGGTAGGCCCGGTATAGACGCCGTCGGCATAGCCCTTTGCCGCCAGCTTCATGCCCACCCGCACGACACGTGCTGGCGCATCCCGATATGCCGGCCTCGGCTGCGGAACTGGTATGTAGACGGCGGGGGTTACGGCGAATGCAGGTGCTGACGACGCAGGATCGGAGACAGCCGGAGCCACTGGCTGGGCCGGTGGCGTTGGCGATGGTTGTGGTGCCACCGGAACCACAGTCTGCCTGACTCGATCAATTGACCATTCAGCGGGCTTGGCTATCCCTGCCGTCGTTTCGCGGGCAATCGGGAACCTTGTGCTGAACCGGGGATCGAGGGTTGCCGGCTGGGTCCGAAGCACAGGCAAAGTCGCGGCGGATGACGACTCTTTTGGCTGCACGGAAGGCGCTCGGCCAGCGTCGGCCGGCAGCGCTTCGCCAAGCAGATCGTTTGCCGGATCCTTGCCGGCCTGATCCCAGACATAAGCGCCGGAGGCGGCGATCACGAAAAGTGACAAGGCAATCTGTTTCATCGGAATTGTGTTTCCACGTTCGATCTTGCAGGGCGATCCATCTGGTCCGCCCGGACGCAATATCCCACGACCAAGCTGACAACTGGCTGTCAGCCGCGTTGAAGCTGCGAGGGCTCTTAAGGGGAGACAGGAAATGGTTTGTCCTAGATCAACATGGTCGCATAAGCAGCGAGGTAGGAGGGGTCTCTCAAGCGAGGTAGCTGCCTATGACTGTTGCCAACGAGCCGGCCGGATACACCGGAACCCAGATACTGCTGCACTGGACAATCGCGGTGCTGATCGTCCTGCAGCTTGTAATCGGCGAGGACATCAAGCCGGCTTACCGGGCATTCTCACGCGGCGCCGAGCCTGCAGCTGGCGACATCTTCAATGCGAACATTCATGTCTATGTCGGCTTGGCCGTCCTGGTGCTGGCGGTCTGGCGCCTTGCCATCCGCTTGCAGCGTGGCGTCCCCGCTGCCCCGGCAGAAGAGAGCGCCGCTTTGAAGCGGATCGCGACGGCAACCCACTTCATGCTTTATGTGTTCATTTTCGGCATGCCGATATCGGGAGCTTTGGCATGGTACTTCAGCATTGGCGCCATGGGCGACATCCATGAACTCGCCAAGCCGATTATCATCGTTGTCGTCTCCCTCCATGCGGCCGCCGCTCTATGGCAGCATTTTTATGTGAAATCGGGTGTCCTCATCAGGATGCTGCGGCCTGCCGCGCGGCGTGCGCGGTGACATCATGAGCCGTCTGCATGCGGAAAACCACCTCATATCGCGCATTGGCTGGCTGCGGGCCGCAGTGCTTGGCGCCAATGACGGCATTGTGTCGACGGCCAGCCTGATCGTTGGCGTGGCGGCAGCCAATGCCGCGGCCTCCAATGTTCTGGTGGCCGGTATAGCGGGTTTGGTAGCCGGCGCGATGTCGATGGCGGCCGGCGAGTATGTCTCGGTCAGTTCGCAGTCAGATACCGAACGAGCCGACCTTGCCCGCGAGAAAGAAGAGTTGGCCACGCAGCCAGACTTCGAGCGACTGGAACTTGCGGACATCTATGTCAAGCGGGGCGTAGAGCCAACGCTGGCATTGCAGGTCGCCGACCAGTTGATGGCCAACGACGCGCTCGGCGCCCATGCACGTGACGAACTCGGTATTTCGGAGGTGACGACGGCCAGACCGATCCAGGCGGCGCTGGCCTCTGCGGCTGCATTTTCGGTTGGCGCGGCCATGCCATTGGCGATGGTGCTTGTTTCACCTTCAGCCTGGCTTGCAGCAACCGTGTCTGTTGCCTCGCTCCTATTCCTGGCAGTGCTGGGTGCCATCGGCGCGAAAGCCGGCGGCGCCAATGTGATGAGGGCAACCCTTCGCGTCACATTCTGGGGTGCGCTGGCAATGGCGCTGACGGCCGGCATTGGCGCCGTGGTTGGTACCGCCATCTGACCTGGTCCGGCTTCGATCTCGGTAGATTCTATGAGCGCTATTCTTGCGCAAAAGAATCCGGCCCTGAGGAGTCAGCGCTACGAAGTTGCGAAAGCGCAACGAAGCAAGCCATAGCCGGATTTATGAAGACGCTTCGCAAATCGCGGAGATTTCATCGTGAAACAGCGCAGTTCGATCAACCCCGACATGGTCGTCGACGACATCATGAGGAAATGGCCGGCAACGGTAGCGGTGATGCTGAGACACAAGATGCTCTGCGTCGGCTGTCCGATCGGCACATTCCATACCGTGACTGAGGCGTGCCGCGAACATCGGATCGATGAGGGCGACTTTTTGGACGAACTCGAAGCGGCTGTTCGACGAAAATGGTGACGGTCAGCCCTTGTCCCGGTTCTCGGCCAGAACCACAAGGCGATGCGCATCCTTGACCGTGACTTTCTGGCGCCCGCTGATGATGATCCCCTTCTCTTCCCACTTGCTGAGCAGCCGGCTGACTGTGTGCAGCGTCGTGCCCGTCATCTCGGCAATGTCTTGCCTTGAGATCGGGAAATCGATTTCGATGCCGCTGTCGGTCATGCGGCCAGTCTGGTTTGCCAGCCGCAACAGTGCATGTGCGACCCGCTGCTCCACCTGTTCCGTGGACATCTCGACCACCCGCGTCTGGGTCTCCTGCAGCCTGGTTCCAACCGTCTTGTATGTGGTTGCCCCAAACACCGGGAACCGGCGCGCCAGTTCCGCCCATAGGGCATTGGCCCAGGCCAGCACCACGCAATCCACCGCCGCGACAGCGCTGGCGGGGTAGGTTGTCCGGCCTAGCGCTGCGGCGACGCCAAAGATCTCGCCTTCGCTGATGTATCTCGCGATGACCTGCTGTCCGTCAGGCGTGGTGCGGACCACCCGTATGTGCCCGGCGATCAGCACGAAGAAGGAATGGGCCTCGGCTTCCTGCTCGAAGATCGTTGAGTCTTTGGCATAGCGTGACGATCGAGCGCTTCTGAGAAGCTCGCTTTGCTCTTCGGGGGCCATCCCCTGGAAGAGGGGCAGCCGCGATATCAGCGATCGATCCAGCGCAGCCAAGCGAATTTCCTCAGGACCCTGCCGCGTCAATCGTGCGGCAGCCCTTTCTTATCCCGAGTTTGCGCCAGCGCAAATTGTCCTCTGCCGCATCAGGCTAAATGGCATGGAACGGCGCAACGCCGCGAAGACGAAACAAAGGACAAATCGATGAAACTCTCCATCCTCGCTGCCGCAATCTCCCTCCTCGCGCTCGCCGGCGGCGCAAGCGCGGAAGAGCACGTGGTGCAAATGCTCAACAAGGGCGAAAAGGGCGCCATGGTTTTCCAGCCGGCCTTCGTCAAGGCAGCGCCTGGCGACACCGTCAAGTTCGTGCCGACCGACAAGACCCACGACGCCGAGTCGATTAAGGGCATGCTTCCGGATGGCGCCGAGCCTTTCAAGGGCAAGCCCAGCGAGGAAATCACCGTTACGCTGACGAAGGAGGGCGTTTACGGCGTCAAATGCGCGCCCCACTACGGCATGGGGATGGTCGCACTGATCGTTGTCGGCAAGCCGGTCAATCTCGATGCCGCCAAGGCGGTCAAGCATCCTGGGAAGGCAAAAACGGTGTTTGCCGACCTGTTCACCCAGGTACCCGCAAACTGACCACCATACAGTCTGCCTGCCGTAAGGGGGCGGGGCACCGGCCGGACGGACCCAGGGTGGCGGTTCATCCGGCCCTTTTCATTTGAGGATTCAGTCATGGCAGTTTCACGCCTGCGGAGCTATTCCGGTCCCGCGGTTCTCTCCTATGGATTCAGGCCCTTCTTCCTCCTCGGGTCGCTGTCTGCCGGGCTCTCCATTCTGCTCTGGCTGCCGATGTATGCAGGCGAGCTTGTTGCCCACAGTGCGTTTGTCCCGGTCGACTGGCATATCCACGAGATGCTGTTCGGCTACCTGCCGGCGATCGTTACCGGGTTCCTGCTGACCACCATCCCGAACTGGACAGGCCGGCTGCCCGTGCAGGGACTGCCGCTGCTGGCGCTGGTTGTCCTGTGGCTTGCCGGCCGCGCCGCTGTCTTCTTCTCGGCGGATATCGGCTGGCAAGCGGCGGCCGTGATCGATAGCTCGTTCCTGCTTGCGGTCGCTGCGGCGGCGGCACGCGAAATCGTCGCTGGACGGAACTGGCGCAATCTCAAGGTGCTGCTGCCGCTTGCCGTCCTGGCTGGCGCCAACGGCGCGTTCCACATCGAGGCGCACCTTCAAGGCATATCCGACATCTGCCGCAGGCTCGGCATGGCTGCGGCGATCATGCTCATCTCGCTGATCGGTGGGCGCATCATTCCGAGCTTCACGCGCAACTGGCTCGTCCGCGAAAGTCCTGGCAGGCTGCCTGCGCCGTTCGACCGTTTTGACATTGCTTCGATAGCCATCTCAACCGTCGCGCTGGGAGCATGGTCGTTCGCCCCCGACAACAGTGTCTCAGGAATGCTTATGGCCGTCGCCGCAATCTGCCAGGCGTGGCGTCTGTCGCGCTGGGCTGGCGAGCGCACATTGCGGGATCCGCTCGTGCTCATCCTCCATCTTGGATATGCCTTTGTGCCGATCGGTCTCGCCCTCGTCTCGGCGTCGATCCTATTCCCCGATGCCGTGCCAGCGGCGGCGGGACTTCACGCGCTCGGAACGGGTGCGGTCGGCGCGATGACGCTTGCCGTGATGACCCGCGCAACACTCGGGCACACCGGGCGAGCGCTCAAGGCTGGAAGAGGCGCCTCGTTCATCTTCGTAGCCGTCCTTCTCGCGGGATCATTGAGAATTCTGGCCGCCTTCGTCCCCTTTGGACTGTTGATCGACATTGCCGGTGCGGCCTGGGTGGCGGCATTTGCAGGCTTCATCCTGGTCTACGGCAACGCATTGATGACGCCAAAGGCGCGGTGAGCCGGCGGGGAGAGCCGGCGACCGTCGAAACGCGAATGAAGCAGTTGCTTCAGATCTGTCAGGCAATGCCGAGGTAGCCGACGATACGGTTCACCCATCCCCGATGGTCCCGGACCAGCCTGAAGCCCAGATTGTCGGGAGGCGTACCAACGGCACAGCCGCCGCTCTTTCCGTCGCTGACGAAGTTCGACATATAGGCTCTGTGAAGTCCTTCAAGGACGTGGACGCCGCAATTGTCGATCGAACTCGCAACACCGCTTCCATCGGCAGCCAACGTCGTGCGGACATAGCAGGTCGAGGTCCACTCCCAGACGTTGCCGGAAAAGTCGGCGAGGCCCAGGGAATTCATACCAAAAGAGCCACGACTCCTGGGCAACGGGTCCGGTTTGCGATTGAGGTCCACCTCGGCCTTGTAGCTGGTGAGCCAACGCCTGGCGGGGTTGCTGGCGTCGTTTTCGACGCCCTCAAATTCGCCGGCGAACCGCTCCGCCGCGGCAAACGCCCATTCCTCGTCTGATGGCAGCCGCCATTGGTCGCCGGTCACGTCCGAATACCAGCGCGCGTAAGCATTGGCATCGAGATAGCTCACGCCGGTTACCGGAGTATTGCTCGGGATTGCGCGCATCTCCTGTGCCGGCTGACAGCTTCCAGCCGACACGCAATGCGCATAATCCGCCGCGCCAACTTGATAGGTCATGATTTCGAGAGGTCTGTTGAGTTGTCGCTTGAGGCGGGGATTGGCTTGCGGGCGTCCATCCCTAAGGAACTCGCCCGGCGTCGGATAGGTGATCGAACCGGAAAGCAAGACAACCGTCATAGCGGTTGAGTGGGGTTGTCGATCCCCGACCAGCGCCGGTATCGAGAGCCCTACCGGAATAGCGGCGGCGGCCAGGGCGACTAAGGCAACCTTCAGGATGTAAGGAGACATGGTTTTTATCCATACCCGGACAGCGTCGCTGTCCGGGTAAATTGGAGTGCCGTCAGTTGACGGCGATGGGTTTAGGCGCCTCGACCTGCGTCATCAGGTCGTCATCCCACTCGCCCTCGACCATGAAGTGAGCGGTCGCCCCGAGTTCCACGGCCTCAATCAGATTGTGATTGACGTAGGCGTAGACACCCGGCTGGAGGAACGTGTAGAGCGCCGAGCCCGCAGAACCACCGCGGATGAACCAGGTTTCCAGATCCTTGGCCGGCGGATTGGCGAACTTGCCCTGTTCCCAGACATAGTCGCCGTGACCGCCGATCAGATGCGGCCGCGTATCGCGGTTGGCCTGCGAATGGACGATCAACACGGTCTCGCCGACTTTCGCCTTCATGGCGTTGTCGCCGGTCAGAGATCCGACCTTGCCGTTGAACACGACATGCGTCGGGATCAGCCCGCGCATGACCTTGACGATGTCATCGTAACCGTCGCCAGCTGATTCATAGCTCTTGAAATTGCCCTTCTCGTCGCGCGGGATGTAGAAGTCGCTCTCGCCGACGTAGAAGATCTTGTCGTATTTGACCGGTTCGCCCTTGTCGTTCCTGAGCCCGTCGCGCGGCAGCACCATGATTGCGCCGTTCATGCCGGAGACGACATGCCACGGGATCATCGGACCACCGGGCGCGCAGTGATAGACGAACGTTCCCGTTCGCGTCGCCTTGAAGCGCAAGGTCACCTGTTCGCCGGGATTGATCAAGGTGAGGGCGCCGCCGCCGAGCGCACCGGTCGCGGCATGGAAGTCGATGTTGTGGGCAAGCGTGTTGGTGTCAGGATTGATGAGCGTCAGCTCGACATAGTCGTCCTGGTGCACCACCATCAGCGGGCCGGGGATCGAGCCGTTGTAGGTCATCGCGTTGAGCTTCGTGCCATCGGCATCGATGACGACAGGCTTTTCTTCGATTGTCATGGTGAACTCGACGATTTTTGGCCCGCCCTTGGCAACCTGATCGTGCGGGTGCACGAAGGGTGGCGCGACGAGCTTGATCTTTTCGCGGGGTAGCCCGCGAATGTCTGCCTTCGTCACTGTTGCCGACAATGCGGGCAGCGCCGCCACGGCGGCAGCGCCAATCGCTGCTCCAAAGAGGGCTTCGCGTCGCGTGATCATGTCAATCTCCTATCTCTCGACCGTTGCGGATGAGCAGAAGCTAAATGACCCGACGCATCGTTTCTTTGCGCTGGCGCAAATTGGTAGACGTTAATCGCAGAAACAACAGCCCTCGGAATGCGGCCATGTTATGCGCGAGATTTGAGATGGAGCAGTTTCGTGTCGCAGTTTTCTGCAACCCTGCGCAGTCACCGGCGGCTTCCTGAAGATCAGCGGCCGCTTTTGTTTTCAAATCGATCACAATTCGCGCGGCGGCCCCGTCGAGATCTTCGTACTGGCCACTCTTTCTAGGCCCAACCAAAGCCACCCAGGCCCGAGCGCACTAAGAAAGGTGAGGGTGGTCCCAACGAACAGAAGTCGGTCGGATCAGCTATACCGGCATTCTGCGCGATCTGTTTTGAGACAGGCAGGGCGTTATAACGGAGTGCGCATGGACGGCACGCCAAGCATGACGAGCGCTATATGCCGAAGGAAGTCGCCGACGGCCTCCAGTCCAAAGGATATGGGAGGAGAGCAGAACTCGGCTTTGCGTCCCCGCTTTTTCGCAGCTACGAAACCATCATCACCGAGAACGGATCTGTGCGGAGGAAGAGGCCGTCCTTGACTTGCCCAATGCCGGCAACGTTCTCCGCCGCAACGATCGCTGCCTTCCGTTGACGCTCGTCGACAATCGCCCCTGTGAGTTCGACCACGCCGTCGCTGACCCTCACACCAATCAAGTCAACACCGTTCCACGATTGCCGCTGCAGTTCGGCAAGTATGGCCTTACGGATCTGGTCGTCATCGGGCGGCGTGATGCCCGGTTTCGGCAAGGTGCGGATCAGGACGCGCAGCAAATCAGTTCGCGTGATGATGCCGACGACCCTTTCCCGGTCGACAATCGGCACATTATTGATGCGGTGTTGCATCATCAAGTTTACAATGTCTGCAATCGAGGCGCCTGGAGGCGCCGAAATGACCTTTGTAATCATCACCTCATGGATGATCCGTCCGTTCGAGCGCGCATAATCATCGGCGATTGTGCCCGGGCCAAGATCAAACTCCAGCCAGCGGGGACGCGCTCGCTGAGTCCCAAGTTCCTCTCGGCGCAAGAAGTTGCTTTTGCTTACTATGCCAACCAGAGCACCGTCGCTGCCCGTTACCGGGAGGCAGCTGATCTTGTTTAAAGCATGAGCTCGACCGCTTCGGCAATCGTCGCGTTCGCATCCGTCGTGATGACTGGCTTCGTCATTATGGCTTCGGCTTGCATCCTCACCTCCTGATTTTTCGTCAGACGACGATGGGACATTGCGAGCCGCGGCGCTTTGATCTGAGTCACTTGGACCGAGGGGCATTCTCAGCGCCGTCGTCGCCGTCGATGAGAATGCGCTCCGCCGCGCCGTCGAGATCCTCGTACTGACCGCTTCTCAACGCCCACAGGAAGCCGGACAGGCCGAGTGCCCCAAGGAATAGCGCTACCGGGATGAGATAGGTGAGCGTCGTCATGAGGGTTCGGCCAAGGCGTCGACCCGCACGGGCCTGTCTTGCCGCGCGGTTTCGGAAGACGCACTCGTTGCGAAGCTTTGCAGGCGCAAGGCATTTCCAATCACGAGCAATGACGAGGCAGACATCGCGACCGCCGCGATAAGTGGAGTAACATGGCCCAGAATGGCGATCGGCACGGCCACGGCATTGTAAACGATCGCGATTGTTATGTTCTGTCGGATCAGGCGTCCCGCCTTGCGCGAAACGTCCAGCGCCAGCGGGACCGCCAAGAGGCTTTCGCGCAGAAAAACGAAATCGGCTGCGTTGCGGCCAATATCGGCGGCCGTAGCCGGTGCGATCGAGACATGCGCGGCGCTCAGCGCCGGTGTGTCGTTGAGCCCGTCGCCAACCACCAAAACCTTGTGCCCGTCTCTCGCCAGGCTTTCTATGCGTTCAACCTTGCCCGACGGGAGCAGGCAGGGAACGAAGTCATCGACACCCAACACGTCCGCAACCTCGGCGCAGGCTTTCGCGGTATCGCCCGACAGCATTTCCACCGACATCCCAGCATGCTTCAATTGATCGACGGCCGCTCTGGCGTCGGCACGCAATGCATCTTCGAAAACGAAGGATGCGACAATCATCCCGTTTTTCGTCAAGACCGTTCCGCCGTAGCCGTATTTGCCCTCACCGCCGGTTCTCGCCTTCCAACCAGCCCATCCGCGTCGACCCAGTCGCCAGGTGCTTGCGGCGTCAGTGGCTTCGATCCCGAATCCCGGGTGCTCGGTGACGGCATCGAATTTGTGTTGCCCGCCAGGAGCGGCAAAGCCTGCTATGGCCTTTGAAAACGGATGGCGGGAATGCGCGGCCATGTCTGCCGCGATTGCCAGCATGCCCGGATCGATCGAGGCCGCATTGACCAGCCGGGGCTGGCCGAGCGTGAGCGTTCCGGTCTTGTCGAACACCGCGGTATCAATCGTTGCCAGGCGCTCCATGGCCGAACCATCCTTGACCATGATGCCATTCTCGAACAGGCGCCGCGCTGCGACCACCTGAACGATCGGCACGGCGAGGCCGAGCGCGCACGGGCACGTAATGATCAGAACGGCAATGGCGATGGTTATCGCCCGGTGCCAGTCCCCGGTCGCCGCCATCCAGCCAAGGAAGGTCACGAAGGCGGTTAGATGAACCACGGGAGCATAGAGCGCTGAAACGCGATCGGCGATGCGGCGATAGTGCGCGCGGCCGCCCTCTGCAGCCTCCATGAGCCGAACCATTTCCGCCAGGAACGAATCCTTGGCGGCGGCTGTCGCCTCGATCGTTAGTGGGCCAGTGAGGTTGAGCACACCGGCCCGCACGGCTTCGCCTGGCGCCACGTTTCTGGGCGTGCTCTCACCAGAGACCAGAGAGCAATCCAGATCCGACGCGCCATGAATGATCTTGCCGTCGACGGGGATTCTCTCGCCGGCTGCAATGAGCAGCTGCATCCCCCGTTCGATCTCGCCAACCGGCAAATAGTCCCGTGCGCCGTCGCCGCGCAGCACCATGGCGCCACGCGCGCCCAACTGTGACAGATTCTTCACCGCAGTCCGGGCCCGCTCGCGCATCACGTGATCGAGCGTGCGACCGATCAACAGGAAGAACAGCAGCGATACCGACGCGTCGAAATAGGCGTGGTCGCCATGGGTGATCGTCTCATAGAGGCTCATGGCGTAGGCCAGTGACACGCCAACTGCGATCGGCACGTCCATGTTCATGCGGCCGTGGCGCAGGGCGTTCCAGGCCGAGCGGAAGAAGATGCCGCCGGCGAAGGCGAGGGCAGGAATGGCGATCAGCGCCGAGACCCAATGGAACAGGTCGCGGGTCGCGCCTTCGGCCCCGGACCAGACCGAGACCGACAGCAGCATGATGTTGCCTGCCGCAAACCCGGCAACAGCGACCGCGCGGATCAGCTCCGAAAGCGTCTTGTCCTTGTCACCGACCTTGGGGTCGAACAGATGCGCCTCGTAGCCCAACCTGCCAAGCGCGGCGACGAATGGTGGTACCTCATCCCCACGCCACCGGATCGCGACCCGCTTCGTCGACAGATTGACACGAGCGCCCTCGACTTGATCGAGCTTTCCAAGCGCCGTCTCGATCGTCTGGATGCAGGCTGCGCAATGAACCGTCGGCACCGAAAGGTCGGTCTGGCGAAGATCATCGCCAATCGATCGGCTTGCCAGCCTGATCTCCTGGCTGGATGGCAGGACCGATGAGGTGTCGACCAGATCCAGCGCCATTTCGGCGCTCGGTGCACAACAGCTCATTTCTGCGCTCCATGGGAAATGATGATCCTTCGGACTTCGCGGTAGGGCTCTGCCAGACCCGCGTCGGCGTCGACTTCGACGATCCAGACACCGTCCTTCGGCATGTGCTGCGCAGCAAACTCCTCGCCCGAGGCGAGGGCGAGCGTGACGGCCTCATCCTCTTTTTCGTAGGCGGGATGGCGAAACAGCACCTTTACGCCATGCAAGGGAACCGGCTTGCCGGCGGCATCGGTGAGGCTGTAGCGGACTTCGCCCCATGCGATGGTCAGCTTGCCAGTCCAGCCGAGGGCTGCCTGCGCGCGCCCTTCCTCGGCCTTCTTGTTGAACTGCTGGCTCGCCACATAGGTGTTTTCGACGACAAGGCCGGTCCAGCTTGTGTTGGCGAGCGTTGCCATTGTCAGATTGACCGCGATCACCACCCCGAAGAAGGCAAGGATGATGGCCAACATGTGCCTGCCGGTGAATTCGCGGGATTTGTGAGCGTTGGAGGTCATCTGGCAATCTCCGGCGCGTTGAAGGTGGCTGTGTATTGGTCCGACTCGAAGCTCGCCTTGTCCTCGACACGGAACGTGAAGGTTTGCGCTGTGACGTGGATTTGCTCGGCGGGCTGGCGCACGAAGACCTTCAGCATTTTCAGGCGGTCAGGTTCGACCGCAATGGCGAACGAGCGGCCTGCCTGGACGTCGTCGCCGACCATGCTCATTTCGGCGCCTTGCAAGCCTTGCATCGTGACGACAATCGTCCTTGGCTCGGGGATCATGTTGAGCAGTTTGACGGTATAGCCATTGCGGATCGAACCGTCGGACAGCGTGACGAACTGCGGATTGCGGTCATGCAGCACGTTCACTTCGAGCCGGTCGCGCGTCAGCAGCGAATAGAGCAGGCCCAGGCCGATCAGCGACCACATCCCCATGTAGACGTAGGTGCGCGGCCGAAAGATCTTGCGGATATGGAAATGCGCAACCTTGTCGGAGAACAGGCCATCAGCCTTCCTGACCAGCGACGGATTGACCGAACTGACGCCGCCTGCGGTCGCCAGCATCATGTTGGCGTTGTAGTCGGAGAGCGTCGCGTAGGAGATCAGCCCGCGCTCCTTGCCGAGCTTGTCCATGACGCCGTCACAGGCGTCGATGCAAAGCGCGCAGGTGATGCATTCGAGCTGCTGGCCATCGCGAATGTCGATCCCCATCGGACAGACGGCTACACAGGCATTGCAGTCGACGCAGTCGCCGACGGGCTGCCCTGCGGCAAGAACCTTCTTGGCGTGACGTGATCGCGGTTCGCCGCGCCAGTCATTGTAGGTGACGGTGAGCGAACTTTCGTCGAGCATGGCTGCCTGGATGCGCGGCCATGGGCACATATAGGTGCAGACCTGCTCGCGCATCAGCCCGCCGAACGTATAGGTCGTCGCCGTCAGCACGGCGACGGTAATGTAGGCGACAGGCGCCGCGGTGCCGGTGAAGAGCTCGCCGACCAGCGTCGGCGCATCGGCGAAATAGAAGATCCAGGCGCCGCCGGTCAGCCCACCTATGACCAGCCAGATGGCGTGTTTCGACACCCGCAGCACGAGCTTGCGGGCAGTCCAAGGCCCGGCATCGAGCTTGATACGCGCGTTGCGATCGCCCTCGATGGCCCGCTCCACGACCAGGAACAGATCGACCCATACGGTCTGCGGGCATGTGTAGCCGCACCAGGCACGGCCGACAGTCGACGTGATCAGGAAAAGACCGACGCCGGCCATCACTAGAAGTCCGGCCACATAGTAGAATTCCTGCGGCCAGATCTCGATGAAGAAGAAATAGAAGCGCCGGTTGGCGAGATCGAGCAGCACCGCCTGGTCCGGGGCAAATGGACCCCGATCCCACCGCAACCACGGCGTCAAGTAGTAGATGCCGAGCGTGATCGCCATCACCAGCCATTTGAACCGGCGAAAGCTTCCCGAGGCCCGCTTTGGGAAGATCTTCTTGCGCGCGGCATACATTGGCTGGCGCACTTTGGCGGAGTTGACCGCCTCCGCTTCGAGCCGTTCTACCTGCGTATTGTCAAGCACTGGTTTCTCCCGTCGTGCAGCTTGTGATTTCGCCGGGCAAGTGACCTTGCTGGGTGCACACAGGTGCGCGAAATACAGCGTCGACCGGATTGTGCCGCTGACTTGATTGCGCCGCGTTGATGCAGGTCAATCGCCTGGACCACGGAAACAAATCGAGGCCCGGCAGAGCCGGGCCTCGTCGCTTGGGCGGTGAAGGGCCGGGAATAGGCCCCCGTTCCTATTCCCCACCGCCTAGCGAATGGACGTAAACCGCCAGTTCCTTGACCCTGGTTTCGCCAAGGCGTCCGACCCACGCCGGCATCACGCCCTGTTTCGGCGCACGGACCTGGGCGGCGATTGCTGTTTCGCCTGACCCGTAGAGCCAGATAGCATCGGTCAGATCGGGGGCGCCGAGCTCCTTGTTGCCCTTTGCATTGTCGCCGTGGCAGGCCACGCAATTTTCGGCAAAAACCTTGGTTCCGGGTTCGACCAATGCTTGATCGCTAACGGTGCCCGACAGACTGGCGACGTAGGCGCTGACCTGTTTGATCTGATCTGCGGTGATGATGTCGCCAAAGGCCGGCATTTCCGACAGGCGCGTATCCGGATCCGATGCGAAGCGGATGCCATGCGTGATCGTCTGCTGGATCTGCTCGGCCTTGCCGCCCCACAACCAGTCGTCGTCATTGAGGTTGGGAAAGCCCTTGGAGCCCTGAGCGCCGGAGCCATGACATTGGACGCAATTGACCTTGAAAGCGGCGCCACCGGCAGCGACCGCGAATTCGCGCAACGCATCGTCGGTGGCAATCTCCGAAACGGTTTTCGATTCTACCGCAGTGACATATTTGCCCTTCGCAACTTCGGCCGCCGCAAGCTCGTTCCCGACATCGTTGCGGCTGGAATAGCCGAGCACACCCTTGGTTGCCGAGTGCAGGAGAGGCCATGCCGGATAGGCAATGGTGTAGCCGATCGCCCAGACTATGGTGATGTAGAACGTCCATACCCACCAGCGCGGAAGTGGGTTGTTGAGCTCCCTGATGCCGTCCCATTCATGGCCGGTGGTCGAAACACCAGAGATTTCATCGATGTGCTCGTCGCTCATGATCACTCGTCCTCAAGGGGAATCCGGGCAGCTTCGTCGGCCAGCTTGCGGCTGCCAGGGCGAAGGGCGAAGGCGATAGCGCCGACGAAGAAAAGCGCCATGGCGACCAGACCCCAACTGTCGGCAAACTCCCGCATCAGATTGTAATTCATGGATGAAACTCCTCAGCGGTAGCCGGCGGCTTCGTCGTAGTTCTTGAAATCGACCAGCGTGCCCAGCATCTGCAGATAGGCGACCAGCGCGTCCATCTCGGTCACCTGTTGCGGGTTGCCGTCGAAATCGCCGATCTTGGCTTTGGGGTAGCGGGCTTCGAGGCCGGATGTGTCGGCGTTGGGATCGGCCTGGGCCATTAAATCCGCATTGGCGTGCGCGATCATGTCATCGTTGTAAGGGACGCCGACCCGCCGGTTGGCAACCAGATGCGTGGAGAAGTCCTTCACGTCGATCGGCGCGTCCTTGAGGAACGCGTAGCTGGGCATGATCGATTCCGGGACGACCGAACGCGGATTCGAAAGGTGGTCGACGTGCCATACATTCGAGTAGCGGTCGCCGACGCGCGCTAGGTCCGGCCCGGTTCGCTTCGATCCCCATTGGAATGGGTGATCGTACATCGACTCGGCTGCCAGGCTGTAGTGACCGTAGCGCTCGACTTCGTCGCGGAACGGCCGGATCATCTGGCTGTGGCAGAGGTAGCAACCCTCGCGCACATAGATGTTGCGCCCGACAAGTTCGAGCGGCGAGTAAGGGCGCATGCCTTCGACCTTCTCGATCGTGTTGTCGAGATAGAACAGCGGTGCGATCTCGACGATGCCGCCGACGGTCACCACAAGAAGCGAGCCAACGAGAAGAAGCGTGGCGTTCTTCTCGACGAGTGCGTGTCTGTCCATCAAGCCCATTTTCTGGCTCCTTATTCGGCAGGCTGAAGGGCGGGTACAGAGCCGGGCATCGGCTCCTCCTCGCGCTGGTATCCTAGAATGGTCATGCCGATGTTCCAGGCCATGATCAGGGTGCCGGATAGGTACATGGCTCCGCCGATCGCGCGCATGACGTAGTAGGGGTGCATGGCGGCCACGGTTTCGGCGAAGGAGTAGACCAAGAAGCCCTGCTCGTCGTATTCGCGCCACATCAAGCCCTGCATGATGCCGGACACCCACATGACCGCGGCATAGACAACGATGCCGAGCGTCGCCAGCCAGAAGTGCCAGGTGACGAGCCGCAGCGAATAAAGCCGTTCGCGGTTCCACAGCTTCGGCACCATGAAGTAGATCGCGCCGAACGAGATCATGCCGACCCAGCCGAGCGCACCAGAGTGCACATGGCCAATGGTCCAGTCGGTATAATGCGACAGGGAGTTGACTGTCTTGATCGACATCATCGGGCCTTCGAAGGTGGACATGCCGTAGAAAGCGATGGCCATCACCATCATGCGGATGATCGGATCGGTGCGCAGCTTGTCCCAGGCGCCCGACAGCGTCATCAGGCCGTTGATCATGCCGCCCCATGACGGCATCCACAGCATGATCGAAAACACCATGCCGAGCGTCTGCGCCCAGTCGGGCAGGGCGGTGTAGTGCAGGTGATGGGGCCCGGCCCAGATGTAGAGAAAGATGATCGCCCAGAAATGGACGATCGACAGGCGGTAGGAATAGACCGGTCGGTTCGCCTGCTTGGGCACGAAATAATACATCATGCCGAGGAAGCCGGCGGTCAGGAAAAAGCCGACGGCATTGTGGCCGTACCACCACTGCGTCAGGGCGTCCTGGACGCCGGAAAAGGCGGAGTAGCTCTTGGAGCCGAGGAAGGAGGCCGGCATCGACAGGTTGTTGATCACATGCAGCATCGCGATGGTCACGATGAAGGAGAGGTAAAACCAGTTGGCGACGTAGATATGCGGCTCCTTGCGCTTCAGGATCGTGCCGAGGAACAAGATGAGATAGGCGACCCAGACGATGGTCAGCCAGATGTCCACGTACCATTCGGGTTCCGCGTATTCGCGGCTTTCAGTGATGCCGAGCAGGTAGCCAGTCGCGGCCATGACGATGAAAAGCTGGTAGCCCCAGAACACGAACCAGGCGAGATCGCCGCCGAACAGGCGGGCGCGGCAGGTTCGTTGCACGACATAGAGAGACGTGCAGAGCAATGCGTTGCCGCCGAAGGCAAAGACGACGCCCGACGTGTGCAGCGGTCGCAAGCGGCCGAAATTGAACCACGGCTGGATGTTGAGATCCGGGTACGCAAGCTGCAACGCGATGACGACGCCGACAAGCATGCCGACGACACCCCAGAACATTGTGGCGATAGCCCCGTAGCGGATGGGACCATCCATATAGGCTGATGGATCGACCGCGACTGCCGGCGCGAAACTCGTGTTGCGAAGGAGAATAGCGACAAAGCCGAGCAGCACCAAGAAGAGCACCCACATATGCTGTCGGAATGGCTCGTCAACGCCGAAGCCGGCAGCCACAAAAGCTGCAAATGTGAACAGGCTCAAAGCGAAGATGTGCGTGCCGAACTTCATGACATGTCCCCGAGGTCGACTCCGATGCGCGGACGTCAATCCGCAGGAACAGCAATTCAGCAGTCGCCCCTTCGCCGCCTTGATCCATGTCAAAGCCATTTGCATTTGGATTGGGCAGCCTCGAACCGCAAACGATCAGGAGACTGTTATTGAACAGGGAGAGGGAGCCGGCATCGTCGCTGTTCGAAACAAGTCGCGCCAGTTCGATACTGGCAGGTCGATCTGACAGAGAAACGGTCCCGGCGGCGGTGATGAAGCGTGCGCATCTGGAAAAGCTGCAGCTCTGCGATGCCCTGGAAAGCATCGCCGACACCCTGCCCAAGGTCGATTGCCTGGCATCCCTGGCTGCAGCAAACGCGATAGTTCCGCTGTTGCGCAGCATTCATCGATACGAAGAGACGGTGATCTTTCCGGCCTACGAGGCCGCTTTAAGCGGCGGCGATGCTTCAACCCGGCGACTGCGTGCCGAACACGTCGAGGACGAGTGCTTTGCCGGCGAGGTGACTGAAATCCTGCTGGCGATTGGCCATGGCGAGCCGGTCGAGAATGCCGAGGCTGTCGGCTTCATGCTGCGCGGTTTCTTCGAAAGCATGCGCCGGCATATCGCCTTTGAACGCGAGCACGTCTTGCCGATGATCGGCGTCGTCGATTGAGCCTAGGCGCCAGAGCGTCGCTGCAGCCGGGCCAGGCTGTCGACGGTCACTTCCCTGTTGTTCTCTATCCGGATCACGTCATCTGATCGCAGCCTGGTCAGCTGGCGGCTCACCGTTTCGATGGTCAGACCAAGGAAATCGGCGATGTCCGCGCGGGTCAGCGGCAGATCGAAACATGTCGACTGGGCGGCCGCGTCAAGCGTGGGGTCGATGTTTTTGGCGATCATCAGGAGAAAACTCGCCACTTTTTCCGAAGCGCTCTTCCGCCCCAGCGTCAACATCCAGTCGCGGGCTTCGTCGAGTTCATTCAGCGCCTGCTTGAGCAGACGATGCTCAAGCTCCGGTGATTCCTTCATCATCCGTTCGATGGCCGCCTTTGGAAACGAACACACGGAAACGGCGGTTGCGGCTTGGGCGTTGATCGCGCTTTCCACCTTGAAGGGCCTGCCTAGAAAATCGGGGGCGAACTGGAGGCCAACAATCTGCTGGCGTCCGTCAGAAAGGCTCTTTGTCAGCTTGACGACGCCAGAAAGCACGTTCGAATAGCTGTCGACGGTCTCGGTGTCGCCAATCAGTTCAACGCCTGGTTCAACACTGTGCTTCGATGAGCTCTTGGCCAGCCCCACCAATTGATCGGGATCGAGCGCGCCGCAAACGCCGCGGTGCCGTGCTTCGCACGATTGGCAAAGCACGGGAATGCCGGCGCTGTGAACATCCTGACGCACTGTCACCACGATCGCCCGAGAAATTCGAAGTTCCAGCAGGATATAGCATCGGTCCGAGAAAAAGCCTTGCGGCAGTTTGTCCGCGGCAAGACGGCATTGACCGAAATCAAGGCTTCCGGTGTCCAATGCAATCATTGTCGCGCCATGCAAAGTGGAGCGGGTAGAGACATGCGGCCGGAATTGCTTGCCAGACTTGCTGAGAACGTGCCGCGCTATACGAGCTACCCGACCGCGCCGCACTTCCACCCGGGCGTCGGTGCCCTTGTCTATCGAAGCTGGCTGGAAGCGCTTGAGAACGGTGATGAGATTTCACTCTATCTGCATATTCCTTACTGCGACAGGCTCTGCTGGTTCTGTGCCTGTCACACCAAGCAGACACGTCACTATGAACCGGTGACGGCCTATCTCCGCTCGTTGCATGCCGAGATCGCCACCATTGCCCGTATTGTCGGCGGCAAGGCGGGCGTGCGCGCCGTCCACTTCGGTGGCGGCTCTCCGACGATGCTGAAGCCCGAGGACATGGTTATGCTGGGTGAAGCATTGCGTGCGAACTTCGATTTCCTTCCGGACGCCAAGATCAGCGTCGAAATCGATCCCAATGATATGGATGATGCTCGGCTCGATGCGCTTGCCGAGATCGGCATGACCCGGGCAAGCCTCGGCGTTCAGGATTTTGACCCGAAGGTGCAAAAGGCAATTAACCGCGAGCAGAGCTTTTTGCAGACCAAAGCGGTGGTGGACGGCGTTCGTTCGCGCGGCGTCGCTTCGGTCAATCTGGACCTGCTCTACGGCTTGCCACACCAAACCAGGGAGAGCGTCTCCTCCACCGTCGCGCAGGCGTTGACCCTGGAGCCGGATCGGATGGCATTGTTTGGCTACGCGCACGTGCCCTGGTTCAAGAAGCATCAGACGATGATCGACGAGGCATGGTTGCCGGGTCCGGCGGAGCGGTTTGCTCAATCACAACTGGCCGCTTGTCTTATGCTGAACGCGGGATATGAAGCCGTCGGCTTCGACCATTTCGCCAGGCCCAACGATGCGTTGGCCGTAGCGGCCCGAACCGGGTGCCTGCGCCGCAATTTCCAAGGCTACACGGAGGATCGCTGCGAAACATTGATCGGCCTGGGACCATCATCCATCAGTCAATTTCGCCAAGGATATGCGCAGAACATGCCGTCGACCGCGGAGTATGGACGCATGGTGTCGGACGGTGGATTGGCGGCTGTGCGCGGTATCGCGCTTTCCGACGACGACGGCGTTCGCGGTTGGATCATCGAGAGGCTGATGTGTGATTTTGCGTTCTCGGCGATCGAACTGGTGGAGCGCTTTGGCGCAGCTGGCCAAAGGCTTCTGCTCAAGGCAAGCTCCACCGCCCTGCGTGATCCCGAGGGGTTGCTTGAACTTGATGGTGACCGCTTCGTCGTGCCGGTGGAAAGTCGCCCCTTTGTCAGAAGCGTCGCGGCGAAATTCGACAAATATCTCGAAACCGGCAAAGCCAGGCATTCGGTAGCGGTGTGAACATCGGCCCGGTCAGAAGTGTTCGCCAGCCTTGAACGGGCCGATGCGGGTGCCTGCCGCGATCAGATAGGCGGTCGACCAACCGTGCCACCAAGTATCTCATCGCATGCGTGACGGCGATCAGACCAAACGGGTGGATCAAGACCGTTAGACTTATGACGACGGTGCCGATGAGCAGATTGAAGATCATCGTCGGAACGTAAAGATCGATACGGCGCCTTCCTTGCTCGAAATCAAAACCGGCATGTTTTCGCCTATACGGCGCAGATCGTCGACCGGGTCAGGAACCGCTTCTCCCGTCTATTGTCGAGGAAGAACATACCGCCGCGACCAGGCACCACGTCGATGATAAGATCGGTATGCTTCCAGGCCTCGAGTTGCGATGCCCCGATGTAGAACAGTGCGTCGCCGATGTGGCCAAGCAGCACGTCCTGGTCGCCGACGATGAATCCGGCCGACGGATAGCACATCGGCGAGGACCCGTCGCAGCATCCGCCGGACTGATGGAACAGCACCGGGCCATGACCGGCAACAATCTCCGCGATCAGTTCAAGGGCAGCCGGCGTCGCCGAGACTTTCGCATGCATGGTCTTTTCCGATTTCAAAATTATGGCGCGGCCGTGCCAGGACCGCGCCAATGAGCCAAAGAGTCGATCAGAAGAAGCCGAGCTTCTTGGGGGTATAGCTGACCAGCATGTTCTTGGTCTGCTGGTAGTGGTCGAGCATCATCTTGTGGGTCTCGCGGCCGATGCCGGACTGCTTGTAGCCGCCGAAGGCCGCATGCGCGGGATAGGCGTGGTAGCAGTTCGTCCAGACCCGGCCGGCCTGGATCGCACGGCCGAAGCGGTAGGCACGGTTGCCGTCACGCGTCCAGATGCCGGCGCCGAGGCCGTAGAGCGTGTCGTTGGCGATCGACAGCGCCTCGGCGTCGTCCTTGAAGGTCGTGACCGAAACAACCGGTCCAAAAATCTCCTCCTGGAAGATGCGCATCTTGTTGTGGCCCTTGAACACGGTCGGCTTGACGTAGTAGCCGCCCGCCAGATCGCCAGGGAGCACATTGCGCGCGCCGCCGGTCAGCACCTGAGCGCCTTCCTGGCGGCCGATGTCGATGTAGGACAGGATCTTTTCCATCTGCTCGGACGAGGCCTGTGCGCCGATCATCGTGGCCGGATCGAGCGGATCGCCCTGCACAATGGCCTCGACACGCTTGAGGGCACGCTCCATGAACCTGTCATAGATCGCTTCATGGATGAGGGCGCGGCTCGGGCAGGTGCAGACCTCGCCCTGGTTCAGTGCGAACATGACGAAGCCCTCGATCGCCTTGTCGAAGAAATCATCATCCTCGGCAATGACATCCTTGAAGAAGATGTTGGGCGACTTGCCGCCCAGTTCCAGCGTGACGGGGATCAGGTTCTGGCTGGCATACTGCATGATCAACCGGCCCGTCGTGGTCTCGCCGGTAAACGCGATCTTGGCAATGCGCGGCGAGGACGCGAGCGGCTTGCCGGCCTCGAGGCCGAAGCCGTTGACGATGTTCAGCACGCCCGGCGGCAGCAGGTCGCCGACAAGGTCGGCCCACAGCATGATGGCGGCCGGCGTCTGCTCGGCAGGTTTCAGGATGACGCAGTTTCCAGCGGCAATTGCAGGAGCAAGCTTCCAGCATGCCATCAGCAGCGGG
This sequence comes from Mesorhizobium sp. B2-3-14, assembly GCF_006442175.1. Lineage (NCBI taxonomy): Bacteria > Pseudomonadati > Pseudomonadota > Alphaproteobacteria > Hyphomicrobiales > Phyllobacteriaceae > Mesorhizobium > Mesorhizobium sp. B2-3-14. The sequence goes on from NZ_VFVP01000011.1 coordinate 163,535, forward strand.
AAGTTCCACGGGATGATCTGGCCGACCACGCCGAGCGGCTCATGGAAATGGTAGGCGACGGTATCGTCGTCGATCTGGGAAAGGCTGCCTTCCTGGCCGCGCAAAGCGCCGGCGAAATAGCGGAAATGGTCGATGGCAAGCGGCAGGTCGGCCGCGGTGGTTTCACGGATCGGCTTGCCGTTGTCCCAGGTTTCGGCGCACGCCAGAAGATCGAGGTTTTCCTCCATCCGGTCGGCGATGCGGTTGAGGATGAGCGACCGCTCGGCCACGCTGGTGCGTGCCCAGGTGTCCTTGGCGGCATGCGCGGCGTCGAGGGCAGCCTCGATGTCCTGAGCGTCAGAGCGGGCCACCTCGCACAGCAACCGACCATTTACCGGCGAGAAGTTTTCGAAATAGCGACCGGAGCGCGGCTCGGCCCATTTGCCGCCGATGAAATTGCCATAACGCTTGTCGAAGGGCACCCTGACCGAGCGCGAGAATTCAACCTTGTTCACATCTACCTCCCAAAGCTGACGCCGCGGAATGCGACGCGTGGAGGAGATATGCTTGCGCAGATGCTGATTGTCAGGCCGCCGAAACCAGGTCGTTCGTGCGAGTGTCGCAGAACTGAGACACTTCGGTCGCAAACTCAGTGAGAACGCCCCAACTCGAAGCGCTTCAACTTGCGATGCAGAGTCGCCCGACTGATTCCGAGCGCCTCGGCGGCCGCTGAAATGTTCCCCGAGGTATGAGCCAGGGCTCTCTGAAGCGCAGCGCGCTCGGCCCGGTCGAGGCTGCCTTCCATCCCTTCGGCGCCACTCAGCACGTCCATTGCGGCCAAGCTTCGTGTCAGCGATCCTTGGGAAATGCCCAGCGCGATCCGCGCCGGTCGCGTCGCTCCGACCACGAGATCGTCGGAGTCGATCGCGATGAGCCCGCCGAGCCCACCATTCGTTTCCGGAAGGAGAAGGACGCGCGCACGGGGAAATGCCCGGCGAAAGTTCTCCGCCTCGATTCGCTTTGCGGCGTCCGCGACCGCGACCGAGATCAGATTGGTGAACGCCTCGGTGAGATCGGCGCGACAAGACGATACGTCAAGCGCCGCTGCGAGGTTGCCTTCGTGATCGTAGATCGGCGCTGTCGTGCAGCTCAGCAGCGTATTGCGTGCATAGAAATGCTGATCACGATGGATTGTCAGCGCTCGCCGCTCGGCGAGACATGTTCCGATGCCATTGGTGCCTTCGCTCTCTTCGCCCCAGACCGAGCCCGTCCACAGTCCCCATTCCTCGAAGGTCTCGTTGTCGGAGGCAGCGCCACGGCGATCCACCGGAACTCCGTCGAGGTCGGCCAGAAGCACGCAGCACCCAACGCCGCCAACCGCGAGATAGAGCCTGTCGAGGCTGGACTGCGCCGCCACTTGCAGCGGCTCTATCCTCTGCCTGGCTCTTCTGAACTCGGCTTCCGTCAGACGCTTGGGCGATTTGCGCTCGGCGGGATCAAGCCGGTGCAGGTTCGAGGAGCGTTGCCACGAAGCGACCAATGCCGATTTTGCTGCCGCGTCGGAATTGATCGCAGCCTGGACGCGATCTTCATGATGGCCGGCCGAGTGCCCGTTCACGCTGTCCTCCCGCTCTCGAAACTTTCCCTTGTCTGTTCGGTCACATTCTTTTTCAGGGAAATGCCCGTCATGGTGAAGCTTGTTTCCCAAGTTGGTCACCGAGCTGTCAATTCGTCGAAGGAACTAGTTTGTGCCATCCGGCGGCTCGGAGACCGTCCGCGGGAGTTCCATTGGCACGCCATCGGCCGCCAACTGCACACGTCTACAGGTGATAGGAGCCGTTGATATTGATGTGCGCAAATCAGCGTCAAATCGTTGGGCTTGCCGCAAAAAAAGAGGTCGGAAAACTTGTCAAACCCGCACACGATTGTGGCGCAAGGCGATTGCGCTCCGTCGGGGCCAGTAGGTCGCGGCCGAAAGAAAGCAACGGGCCCATCCACGCTTAGCCCGCACCTCCGAAGGCCGAGGTCACAGGTTTGAATCCTGTCGGGTGCGCCAATTGTAGCATAAATAGCAGATAGTTAGCCGAGGATTATTTAGCAATTGTCCTCGCGCTTGCGCGGAAGCGCTACGGAAGCACAAGAGGGCAGTACCAATTTCGATGCACCCCTCCTGTGGAAAAAATGCCATTGGTGTCTTATTGAGGGACTGGAAGAGGCCGCTGGTGCTCGCAAGGTACTTGTTGAGGCCGCAAAGAAGGCCGGTATTCTGGTTGAACGGGATTCTTGGGTTGAGTGCCGGTCGCTTTCCATCGGGTGTCGGCATTCCGTAGTATAGACAGAGCACTGAGGTCGGACCCGTCCATGTGCAACGATTACGAGCAGCATGTCGTTTGGTCCGACTATTGCCGGATGATGGCGTCGCTTGCGCTCAAAGTCCCCGCCCACCAAACCGAACTCGATTTGCCACAAGCAGACGACGTCCGCATCAATGATCCAGCGCCGATAATGCGCGTTGCAGACGATGCCATCGAACTGGCATCGATGACGTTCGGATTTCCACCGACAGGACCAAAGGGCGGCCCGGTGTTCAACTTCCGCTCCGAAGGCCGGCAATTCGGGAATAGCCAACGCTGCCTTGTTACCGCATCAGCGTTCTTCGAATTCACAGAAACGAAATATCCGAAGGCGAAACATCGCTTCACGCTGAACGGCTCTCCATTCATGGCCGTCGCTGGGCTTTGGCGCGAAGCTGTCGGCAACAAGCCGCCCACCTTCACCATGCTGACGACCGACCCCGGGCCGGATGTTGCGCCGCACCACAATCGATAGGTCGTGGTCCTTCAGCCCGAGAACTGGGCGGCTTGGATCAACCTGACGAAGGCCGAGGCTGAGCTTTTGCGGCCGCTTCCAGCCGGCTCGCTGTCGGTGGAGACAGTTCGCCCCGAAAGCTCGTGACTCAGCTGCGCAATATCTCCGGCACGCTTAGGGGACCAAGATTGACAACCGGTGTGTATTCGCCCGTACGGCGCCAGGCGCCCCGCACCTTTCCATTCTCCCGATCCCGCCTTGGATCGAACATCAGCCCATCGAAGTGATTACGGAACGCCTGTGCAGATGCGGCATCGCCGAAGCAGTGGAGCCGATAGCTTTCATATTTGCCATTCGGCCATTTCGCCTGCACGTGCCGCGTTTGGTGCTTAAGCCCTCGTTCCTGGCAGAACTTCGCGATCATGGTGAAGTTCCGCTCGGTGCAGAGATCGTCCGGCAACGCAACCTGGTGTGGCCAGTCGCGATCGATCGCCGACGGCGTTGGTAAGCTCCGACCTGCGTTTGATCACTATTCGAAATGCATGGACTGGCCGCGCATCATTGCCAAGATCAGCGCGATTGCAGGATTTGCCGGCGGCTTTTCCATATGCAAGGAACCGTCGAAATCGCGCCATGCCGCCATGCGCAATTCATCATCGTCATCGCTGGCGAATGGGTCGAAAACATGGGCATCGCAGGGATCTCGATCAATCTCGATGGTCCAGTCCTTAAGCGCTTTGCGTGCCATCTCTTTAACCTGTGCAAGGTCACTGGTGAAGAAGGGGATGCGGTCGCCATCCTCCGAGAGCGGCTCAACCCGATCCAGCGTCGGCCGCTCGGGAACCCAACCGAGAACGAAGGCAATATCGAAATCGATGTGGCGATCCGGACCGGTCGAAATCTCCAGGCGTTTGACGACATCAGGATAAAGTTGCTTCCGCTGCGGCCAGGTGTCTGGATCCGCTTGAGCTTGCAATTTCGTGCGGGGAATGTCGATCAATTCCATGATCTGATGGTGCGGAACTTTTTCTTCCGGCCAGCCCGCACAACATGCAACCGCGGCAGCCTCGTCGGCCTCCAACCAAATTGTGGCGGCTCGGTCCTCCTCCGCGGTAGGCTTATCGTCCTCGGGAAAGCCCTTAATATCCCAGCTTTCCAACGCAAACAGGCCTTCCGCACCCTGCAAAGCCGTAATGCCGGCGCGTTCAAACACTGCTTCTGCTGCCGCGATACCGCGCGCAAGCTCCTGCGCCGTGGCGTCCTCAATGTTCAAGCGAAGTTCCATGGTTCGCCTCCTATTGGGCTAGTCAGCCAATAGTGAACAAAATGAGAACAAAGTGTCAAGAGCGCCCTTGACGAGAGAGGAATATGTTCCTTATTTCAGCGTAATCTTGAGCAGCAAACCATGGCCGGCGTCAATCGCGCTGGCCGGCGAAGCTATGGCGAAAACAGCGGAAGACAATTTTCGGATCGAGGTATGGGATCGCGAGGAGCAGGCTTTGTCCGAAACCATTTCGCGTTCCCCTGACTCGACAGTGAGTCAGGCAGCCTGGCAAGCCGCCATCCGGCGCCGGCCGGGCATGTTGCTGATCCACTACAACAGTCGGCATGTGATGGAGAAAATCCTGACACCAGGCGAAGTGAAGATCGCACCGCAGGCCATCATCGACGGCAGCGTTCACGCCGGTCTCGATATTGCGCTCGGAGATCTTCGCGAATGGCATGTGTTGCGGGCCTGGTGCAGATCCTGTTCGAACCATGCAACGGTAAAGCCTGCCGGGCTCATCGAACGCTATGGAAAAGGCGCTCTGTTCAGTTCAGTCGAGCGCGCGCTTTTCTGCACGAGTTGTGACAGGGGCGGGCCTGTCAGGCTGGAAATTCACAAGCTGCCACGCAATTGAGGCGAGCCGAAACGGTGCAAGACTGGCGGACCGCCGCGGACGGGGACAGTCGGTCCCGCGTCCCGTCCTGCGGCCGGCGCTATGCTGACGCTCCTACGGCTGTCCCGTTTACCGCCCGCGGCGGGGGCGAATTTCCTCCGTCCTCCGCGCGACACCCGTCCACCGTTGCGGACGCGCGAAGGACTGCGGCTTATACGCCGTTCTTGCTTGAACGCCGGCAGTCGCCGGCGTGGAGATAGAGGGAGGCGAAGCGCATCGTCTGGAAAGACAGGAGAGAAAAATGCTGTGACTGCCTACGCATTCCCGTCGGCTTCGCTCTCCTCGTCGATGGTGCGCACGCCGCGCCTCGGAGCGGCCATCTCAAGCTGTGCGTCTGAAATGGGATCGGAAGGAGAAGAATCGAAGCGATGGTGGGTTGGCGGCAGCCATCGCGGCATTGCTGGTGGGTTGGCAGCGTATGGTGCGCTGCACGACGACTTCGCGCTACCCGTTGGGTATCTCGACGGGCGAGATTTCCATTTTCATCGCGCGGCGGCCTGGCTGATGTTCGCCGGGTTCGCTTGCCAAGCTGCAGCTATCTTGGTCGCGGTCGATGCTGTTCCTGAAAATGATGAGCCTAGTGTGAAGAGTGTCCGCTCAGGGGCCGTGTATGGACGGCTCTCCGTTGGCAAGGGATTCTTTGAGCGTTGCCGTTGCTGGTTGGTGCGGCCATGTATCCGACCTGTAGGTGCGGCCTATCATGTGCCGCTGGCCATAATGCCATTCGCGCGTCTCAGGTCCCGATCGTAAGCTCGCACTCGAGGTGCACGGCCCCAGTGGGTTTTCCTGATCCGGCGGTATCAACCGGCTTTGTGCATTAGCTCCTGTCCGCCCTTTCCAACCTCGTCAGCGATCGCTCGCCTTATCTTGTTCTATGCGATGACCGGGTCCCTGTAGCGCTCGCCGTTCGTCATCAGTGCCCAGACCATCCGGGCGGTCTTGTTGGCCAACGCAACCGCCGCAACCTTGGCTGTTCGCCGCGCCATCAACTGCACGAGCCATGGCCCTCCTGGTACCGTTGCGCTCGGCATAGCGGATGACCGCCATCGCACCCACCACGAGCAACTGCCGCAAGTAGCGATTGCCGGCCTTGGAGATACTGCCGAGCCTCTCCTTTCCCCCGCTCGAGTTCTGCTTCGGCACGAGTCCGATCCATGCCGATAGACAGCGCCCCGACTTGAACGCATGCGCATCGGCGACCGTAGCCACGAATGCACTCGCCAGCAGCGGGCCGACGCCTGGGATCTCCATCAACCTGCGACCAAGCTCGGTCTCACGCGCATTCGCCCGAACCCTACGATCGTTCTCGAGTATCTGTTTCTTCACGACCCCGAGCTGCGCTCAAGCATGCCAAGGCATAGCCGCGCGTCAGCTGGTATCCTGGCCTCGTTCTCGTCGTTGACGACCACGAGCAGTTGCTCAATCCCATTCCGCCCGATCGGCGCTACGATCCCGAACTCGGATAGGTGTGCCCGCAACGCGTTCGATATCTGCGTGCGCTGGCGGTTGAGCATCAACCGGACCCGGTGCAGCATCATCACACTTTGCTGCTCGGGTGATTTCACAGGCACGAAGCGCATGGTCGGCCGAGTGACCGCCTCGCAGATCGCCTCTGCATCTGCGGCATCATTCTTCTGCCGCTTCAGATAAGGCTTCACATATTGTGCCGGCAGTAATCTCACATCATGGCCACGTGCAGTCAGTTCTCTCGCCCAATAATGCGACGAGCTGCAGGCTTCGATACCGACCAGGCAACGTGGCAGGCTCTCGAAGAATGCCATCACGCGCCCACGCGTCAGCTTCCTGCGAACGACAACCTCACTCGCCGCATCCACCCCGTGGATTTGAAACACTGACTTCGCAATATCCAGACCAATCGTCGTAACGTTGCCCATTATAGATCTCCTCCAGCTTCTGGCCCAACGATCATACCGCAGGGCGGGAGGAGAGCCGTCCACCGCATCACAAGCGGACTGACAGCTACCAGGAGGAGATCATCTAAAGCTGGCATCCCGCTGTCCAACTCATCTCGTCCGGAAGGGCGATTTGATGCGATCACTATCTAGAAAGCCGAATGCCAGCCTTCGCGACTTATATTAGTCCTGACGGGGAAGTGGCCTTCACGCGCTGGGCTCACATCGGGACTCAGGGCCGTCGAATAAATGCCGGGGTTCCAGGCACCGGATTGAGCTTCACGCGAAAGCTTGGGTGCAAGCGCCCGAAGGCGTTAGCCGAAAATATCGACGAGATGCCGTCACCTCGCCAAAGCTTTTTTGTCCGAGGCGCTGTCGGCGCATTTCGAGTGGCGACGCGGCGTTGATACTTGTTCTCGTCGCAGGGTTGCTCAACCGCTAACGGGCAACCGTATTCGCGCCCGTCGTCCCACAGATATTCTATCGATATCCAGGCGTGAAAGTAACGATGTTTCTCGAAATCAAGGAGATTCACCAAGCGCACGGCAATTTTTGATGCAAAGACCGGTGTTGAGTGGCAAGGTGCACTGGGGATATAGGGAGGCGGGGAGCCTGATGTACGCAAGTATGAGCCAGAAGCTGGCCAGCTATGGCCAGTGGACATACCGTGGCGCGTGGGCACTGGAGATCATAGCTTCAATCATTGGCCTTGCCACGGGTCTTGTATTGGGCGTCCAAGCCTTCGAAGCAAGTCAGTCTGCAACCGCGATGGACCTCATTCTGGCCAGTGCGCCGTTCTTCATCGTCTCGATCGCAGAGCTTACGAAGATTCCGATAGCCACCCTTTTGTACAGCGCCTCCTGGTTATGGAAGCCGTTTATCCTGGTGTTTCTTCTTCTTTTGGCCGGTATCACTTTTGAGACGGTCTTACTGGGCCTGGAGCGAGCCGGCACCCTTCGCGAACTGCAATATGAGGAGCTGGCCGATGGGATCGACACGCTTAACAGAGAGAGCGCGAAGCTGACCGCCTCCGATCAGACCGCGCAGCAGACTGACCAGGTCGCGAAGGCAAGGGCGGATCTGGAAGAGGTGAGTGCGCTTGCCGACAAAGCTCGCAAGGAGATTCAAGACCGCATCGCCGATGTCGATTCGGAACTCCAGGCTGCCACTGTGTTGACGCCGGAGGCGGCCAGAGCAAGAGAACAGGTTCGCGAGAGCGAGCAAAGGCGAGCGGACTTGATTGCCGAACGAGACGGCAAAGTTAAGCAGGCCGTAGAGGAATTTGAAAGACAGAGGGACAGTTTCGTCCAGCGGATCAAAGACGCTCGAGAATCTGGCGATGCTGCGTCCGTGAAGCACTGGGAAGACGAGATCGGAAAACTTGCCAATCCTCGCACCAAGATGGAAGCGAAATACGAACCGCAAATCGTCGCCATAGATCAAGAGATCGCGGCCGCCCGAACAGAGTTCGACCGCTTGAGGGCCGAAAGCCCCGAGATGACCACCGACCAGAAGCAGGTGCTTCAAAACCGGCGAAGTGACCTCGAAAAGTCGCTGGACGCCACGGCCGCGGATTGGGAGCAGCGCCTCAACCAGGCGCGGAGTACGTTGGCTGCCGCCCAATCGGCGGAGGCCTCCCAGGATAAGGTATTGGCTGCAAATCAGGCGCGGCGCGACGAAATTGCGAGCCAATTGGGCGAACTTGAAAAGAAGCGGATCCCGCTCGCTCGAACAGACCAGATTCGACGCATCGCAGCTCGCTGGTACGGCGAAAAGCCGGAGGAAGTAAGCGAGGCCCAAGCAGGAAAGGTTGCGGCAATCTGGTTCGGCTCGCTCGCCGTAATTGCCGGATTGGCCGGTCCGATCACTGCCATGGTGGCTCTCGGCTTGCAGAGAATTGCAGCACAGGCCGAAGACCGCTCTGAGAGCCGGCTGTCGAGACTGATCAGACGAGTGCTATTAAGATGGCGCTGGCGCCGTGTTCGCACCGTTAAGGTCCCTTTTGAAGTGGTTGTCGACAGGGAGGTCGAGAAACGGGTTGAGGTTCCCGTCGAGAAGGTCGTGAAAGAAATCCTCTATGTGCCGGTTTTGACCGACGATCCTGATGCTCTTCGAAAGGCGCTGAACGAGGATTTGCCTGCGGAGGTCGCCGATCTCGTCAAGGTGTCTGCAAAGGGTGGTCGCAAACGTGCTGATCCGGCATAACACGGCCCTTTTTGAGCGGGCTGTTGATCTGGTCGTCAAACAGGCGGCCATCCCGACGCTGCAGGCTGAGGCTGCAGCGCATGACAAGATAGCCCGCGCAAACGCCTTCAGGAGGATGATGACGGGCGGTGCGATCGCGATCGCTGCTGTTGGTATCGGTTACGGGGCGGCGCTGTTCTTCGGGCGAGACCACCAGCTGCCTCCCGTCGTCGACACAACGCAAACCGAAAAACGCGACGACAGGATACCAACAACGGAGAAATTACCCCAGGACAGTAAGACGGAGCGGACGGAAGCGCCTGCCCCCGAAGTGACTCCCAAACCGGACACGACAACTCCGACTCAGGCTCCAAAACCACCTGACGTCGTAACCGCGGACTTCAACAAGTTCCTCACTCGAGAAATCGACTGGCAGGGTTCGCATTGGTCCTTGGTTTCTGGCCATCATTTCAATGACGAACACGATGCGACTTGGGACCATGCCTGGTGTTACACACGCCGGCTTGTTAATGGCGTCGATGTAAATGTGGACCTGGTGAACCGGGCCTCCCCAACGGCGCGGCCGCAGGCGCCGGTGTCGCCTTCGATGACTCTCGCGTCCATCGGTGTGAATGACGCATCAGCTTTGGAACTCGCTTCGGAATGCGTATGGCTCGACAAAAGCAGCTTCAGCGCCAATGACTACGAGGCCCCAGCGGGCCGAGCCGAGGCGGCCAACAAACTCGTTGCCCAGGATGGCTGGGATGCGATGGGCTCCGACCTCCCGAGTATGCCGCTATGGAATGTATCATTCGACCAATGTCAGACCCAATGCGAGGGCGACAATCGCTGCGCTGCCATCACATACGACAAAAAGCACTCTGCATGTTTCATGAAAGGGGACGCATCTGTTTTGGTGAAGGATCCAGATGCCACCATGGCAGCCAAGCAGGTTGTTGGGGGTAAACTTCAATACTCCAGTCTCGTTTTCTACAAGAACACCGTTGTGGTGGGTGAGTCCTATTCGAACGTCCCTAGCGCATATGCCGATTGTGTCATGGCATGTGCGATGGATCAGAAATGCTTGGGCTTCAATTTCGATTCCCCGAACAAGATGTGTTCAATGCTGGATCGGGTAGACTCGCTGGCCCTGTTTAAGGGGGTGGCTTCGGGGAGCAAGACAGCGGGGAATTGATGACCGTTAGGCGACCACACCCTAGGGCGCCGGCGCGGCCTCTGTTGGCTTGTGCGGGCGGCGTCGCCTATTCCTCTTGGGGAGTGAGGGCGTGGACAAATCCCGATACGACAATCGGTCCGACCAATGGCGCAAACGCAGAGGCGCACAACGACGACGTGCACGTCTGCTGGCGAGCATTCCGAAGCGGCTGGTGTTCGTGACGATAGCGGCGATTGCCGCCTACGTGACGCAGTTCGTCCTGCAGCACAGTGAAGACGCACCCGACCTGAATGTTTCCCACTGGATTGGACGTTCACCGGACCCGATCGCCGGGATTGCTTCGGTGATCGACGGCGACACGATCGAGATTCACGGACAGCGCATCCGCTTCAACGGCATTGACGCGCCCGAGACCGCGCAGCAGTGTGACGACTCCAAGGGCTTTCGATATCAGTGCGGCGTCAAGTCGGCCGTTGCCCTCGTTACGTTCCTGACCCTCTCCAGGCCCACGCACTGCACATTCGTCTCTTGGGACCGCTACGGCCGCTATGTAGGCGACTGCTACCGTACAGACGGCAAGAGCGTGGCCGGCTGGCTGGTCGAGAATGGCTTGGCGTTGGATTGGCCCAAATATAGTCACGGGGCCTATGCAGGGCAACAGGCGAAGGCCAAAGCGGCAAAGATCGGTCTGTGGGCTGGCGCATTTCAGGCGCCTTGGGAATGGCGGGCAGAGCACAGAGACGGCGTTAAGCCATCTAGCAGCCAACCGCTCGGTATTATCGGCGGCCCTCAGGTGGCGCAGAGCTACTTCTGCCAGCCGCGCCGAACCTGCCCGCAGATCAGCTCCTGCGACGAGGCGAACTGGTATCTGGCCAACTGCCCCTGGGGCGGGAAACTCGACCGCGACAAGGATGGCATTCCGTGCGAGAGCCTATGCTGAGATATGTGTAGGGTCGCCGACGAGAGCACACGAGACTTTTGGGAATCGTTGAGCCTACGGCCTCCCCTGGCATATGTTTTTTGAATAAAGCCATCCTTCGATATTCAAACTCTGAATTTGAAGTATAATGGCTTGGGTGGAGATTTCCGGCCAAGTGGGGCTGCACGGCGCAGAGCAGTTTACAATTGAGATTCCGCAGAACTTTCGCAGTTTTGTGGATGGTGCATTAGTTCGTGTCCAAGCTCAATATCCATCCCTTCGCTTTGTCGTATCGGCTGATCGACGTCGCTTGCATCTCTTCGAATGATTTGGACGACGTGCGCAAAAGCGTGCTCCATGCCGTCTACCGAGAGAAGATCTACGTTGAGACACTGCCACTTCGGCAAGCCTTGATCGAAGCGGTGACTGCGAAATGACCGTATGGCCACTCAAGTTTCGCGAGTGTGGCGGCGGCGAATTTCTCTTAACCGACCATGCCGGCGGGTTCTTCCTCAGCGATCAGTCATTTCTCGAACGGTATGTCGGCAACAATCTAACGTCGGCCGATCAGACTTTTCTCCGTGAAAATGGCCATTCCTTCGAACGGGAAGGCGACCCCGACTGGACGGCATTTTCCTTTCGATGGGCTCGACGCCAATCAAAGAGCAGCAGGAACTTTCGTACGTTATCCTCGTGCCAACGCTACGCTGCAATTTGACGTGCGGCTACTGTCAGGTTTCCCGAGCGCCGGAAACAGCACGAGGTTTCGACTGGAGGGACGAGACGCTGAACGCGGCTCTCGGCTTATCGGAGAAATGAAAGGGCCACGGATTAAGGTCGAGTTTCAAGGCGGCGAACCTTTGCTGCGTGTTGATCTGCTTGAATAGATACGCTCATTCACCCGGGCGACGTTTCCGGGCAGCCAGTTTGTGGTCTGCACAAATCTGCAACGCCTGGGCGATCGAGAATGGGCTTACCCAGAGCAAGCCGATACCTTCGTCAGCACCTCGCTCGACGGAGATCGAGATACCCATCAGCGCCAGCGCACCCACGATGATCCGACAACCGACACGTTCTTCAAAAACCTCGCCGAAGCCGTGCGTCGTCTTGGACCGGGTAAGGTATCCGCGCTTCCGACGATCGACGTTGATGAGCCGCCGGATTTCGAGGAGCTAGTCGGCAATTTCGAGCGCTACGGGATGCAATCGATCTATCTCAGGCCGATAAACCACCAAGGATTTGCTCGCCGCCGAAGAAGCGATCCGCATTCGATAGCCAAGTGGAATACGCTTCATTCCAGCTTCATCGACTACCTGATTGATCGCAACCACCGCACTGGTCGTTACGTCGAGGAATATTCTTTCAGCCACTGCCTAAGGAGATTCCTCAGATCGGGGGTTGACGATCATGTCGATCTTCGCAATCCCAACTTCTTCGCTTCGGACTACATAGTCATTGATCATGACGGGCAGCTTTACCCGACAGACGAGGCAAGGATGCTTTCGCGTATAGGGTACGTCGATCTGTCAATCGGCACGGTGACGGCCGGCATCGACCAGGCAAAGATCGGGTTGCTCAATAGTGCCTCGCTCAACACCTTTGATCAGGACTGCATCCACTGCGTCTATCAGCCCTTCTGCGGGACAGACGTTGTAGACGATCTGTCGAGGGTCGGACGAATTGACCTCGTTCGCACCGATACTGGTTCTGCCAGCGACATCTGCGCCTCTTCGACAAGGTTGTGGAGGTTATCAGTCGGCGGGATGAAGCCGCGCTTCGATCGGTCGCCAAATGGACCCGTGTGCCCTCGTGGGGGGATCACATGATCCCTGTGCATACATGATCCCTGTGCATACATGATCCCGCTCCGGCTCAAGATCGAGACTGACGTTGTAGATCCATATGTGGTTCGGCTGCGGTCGTGCGAAGGAATGCCTGAGCCGCTGGGCAACGTCAGTTGTCTGGATGCAGTATTGGAAACCGCCGACGGCGAAAAGGCGCTCTTTACGGGGGCGGCAGGCAGCCTTCACCTGTTTGGGGTCGATCCATCCGAGGTGGACGGTGATGTTGTGTTTGTCGTGCCATCCCGCAAAACGGCACATCGGCTAATCCGGGCGAACTCTCGCCACAACACACTTTTGAGCCCCGAACGCTGCGACCAGCTGTGCGTGATGTGCTCGCAGCCACCGAAAAAGCAGCACGTCGACATGTTTCTTTTTTTCGAGACGGCCGTGCTTCTGACGCCGGAGGATTCAATCATTGGCCTGTCAGGTGGAGAGCCGACGCTTTTCAAATCGGAGCTATTCCACTTCTTGCGAAAGACGATGGAGCAGCGGCGTGACATCAACTTTCACATCCTGACCAACGCGCAGCATTTTGAACGCGATGATCTCGCTAGGCTCCGTGATTTGGATTTAAGCCGAATCCTTTGGGGGGTTCCCGTCTACTCGAGCGACAGCGCGACCCACGATCATGTCGTCGGAAAGCCAGGAGCCTTCAATCAGGTAAGGAACAACCTTTCTATCCTTTGCGAGGCTGGGGCAAAAATCGAGTTGCGAACCGTACTTATGAAGCCCAACGCACCCGGGCTGCTGGACCTAGCCAGGTTCGTGACGGTTGCCCTGCCATTCATCGACACGTGGGCAATCATGCAGCTCGAAAATATCGGCTATGCTCGCAAGGACTGGGATTCTCTGTTTTTCGATAGTTCCTTGGGCTTCGACTTGGTGAGCAAGGCGCTGGATTTATCGATCAGCCGTGGCATCGACACCAAGCTCTACAATTTCCCGCTGTGCACTGTTCCTCCTGACTATCGCGCATTCGCACCATCCACGATTTCGGATTGGAAACGGGCTTGAGGAAGCGAACGAAAATCGAGGACATCCGGCGTGTCGAACTGGTCGCGGCCGCGCACCGTGTGTTCCTCGTGCATGGGCTGCAAGGTATGACTTCGGCCCGCATATGCCGTGAAGCCGGCATGTCGCCGGGCATCCTGGCTTATTATTTCAAAGGCAAGGACGAGGTTCTCTTCGGGATAGTGCGGCACAACAATCGGATCCTGATGGAGGACGTCGTCGCGAAATTGAGGGCAGCGAAGACACCCTGGCAGCGGTTCATCGCCGTGGTCGAGGGAAACTTCCCCGAGAATGCATTCGAACCGAACGTGGCGAAGGCTTGGCTGTCCGTCTGCGCGGCGGCTGCCAGCAGTTCTCAATTCGCGCTTTTGCAGGCGATCTTCTATCGGCGCCTGAAGTCAAACCCGAGTTCGGCGTTCGCGGGTGTGCTTGATCCCACGAGCCTGCGCGCAGCTTCGTTGGCGGTCGGTGCGCTGATTGACGGCATGTGGCTCCGCAAGGCTGCGGGTGACGACGTTTCCCGCGATCAGGCCATCGAGATAATCGTGGCGCATATCAAAGGCACTTTGACCGGCGAGGCGCTGGAATGGCTCACCAGTGCCGAAGGTTGAACTAGTTTCGGTCAAGGTCGTCCAAGCGGGGATAAATCTTTGCGCCGCACTTCCCGTCTCCAGGCATCGGGTCCATCGAGAAAGATGGCGATCACTTCAAATGGGTGCCCAGAGACAAGCCCAAGTAGGCATGCCATCAGAACGACATAGCCATATTCCTTGGCGACTTCGCCACCGGCCGTCATCGAAAGTTTCGTGGCACCTTTGCTGGCTTAAGTCCAGGAGATGATGTCATCACGAAGCGGTGACGACTGTAACGAACACTGGGCGGGCTGCGAAGGTTGGGTATGAGCGGCAAGCGTTTGCGGCTCGCCTCGCTCGAAGTTTCGATGCGAGTTGGATTCAACTCAGCTGTCCTCCCAAGGAACCCACAATCATGATCAACAGGCGTACTTTCTCGACCGCGCTTGCCGCTGGAATGGCAACAACCCTGCTGGCCGGCGCCGAGAAGGCCCGAGCGCAGACAGGCTCCAAAATTCGCAATGTCGTCCTGGTGCATGGCGCGTATGCCGATGGCTCGTGCTGGTCGGAGGTAATTGGCATTCTTCAGAAGGCCGGCCTCAACGCAACCGCCGTCCAACATCCGCTGACCACTCTGGAGGCCGGTGTCGAGGCAACGCGGCGCGCGATCGCGCTTCAGGACGGACCAACCGTGCTTGTCGCACATTCCTTTGCCGGCATGATCGTCACCGAGGCAGGGGTGGATCCGAAGATCGCTTCACTCGTCTACGTCGCGGCGCGTGCACCCGACGCCGGCGAAGACTATACCGCACTCGCCAAGACTTTCGCGGCGCCGCCGGCCTCTGCCGGCCTCGTCTGGTCCGGAGGCTATGGCAAGCTCAACGAGGAGGCTTTCCTGCGGGATTTCGCCGGCGGTATTCCTCGCGAGAAGGCGCGCATTCTTTATGCCGCCCAAGCACCGATTTCAGACAAGCTTTTCACCGGAAAGACGACACAGGCGGCCTGGCGCTCGAAGCCGAGCTGGTACGCCGTCTCGGCCCAGGATCGCACGATCAACCCGGATCTCGAGCGCTTCATGGCCAAGCGCATGAACGCAAAGACCATCGAAGTGAAGGCAAGCCACTTGTCGCTGATTTCTCATCCGCACGAGATTGCCCAGCTCATCCTGGAAGCTGCGGGGCGGCAAAGCGCCTGACGCGGCTTCGGATTGAGGGCGGCGCGCAAGCCGCCGCCTCCGCGGTGCGTCCCAGTCAGTCAAGCGAACTGGCGGGACCTGTTCGCTAACGCCGAGACGCGATTCATCACGTCCCTGCGATTGGCCGGTTCACACCTTAGAAAGACGACGGCCAGTCGTTTGTTGCCAGAGAAGCCACAAAAATGGAGCCAATGATGTTTCAAAGCGACGATGGTAGCGAAATGGGCGACTTCCGGAGTCGAAAACGGAAACTCTCCCACGAGCCCAACCGGCAAAGGCGTTGGGTCCGGAGCCTTCCGGATTGTAACGCCCGCACATCGTTCGGAGCGTGTCGGCTGCGATCTCGATATGGTCTGACGGCTTTGGCCCCGTGATCCGCAATCTCCCGCGGCTGCCAGGGCGTGCAAGGCTGGCCAGCAGCGTCCACGAGCCAGGAGGCGGCGGTATCTCTCCACGCCTCGAAATCCAATTGTGGCGCTGCGATCCCCTGCAAATCCGGGGTGGCGAGCGACGGATCGCTCTTCCAGAAGAAGGTCGCTTCTCCGCCGCTGTTGCGAAGCGGGAGCGGCGTCCGATATTCAAAAACGCAGGGAACCGCGATGTGGTCCTGAAAATTGCGCCCAACGCCCGGGAGATGCTGCACCACCTCGATGCCGGCCGCGGTCAGGTCGCGCTCATCGCCGATACCCGATTGCATCAGCACCTTGGGCGTGTTGATGGCACCGAGCGAAAGAACTGTCTCGCAGCGTGCCAAGGTCCGATGGATAACGCCCTCGTGGACAAACGCCACCCCGACGGCGCTTTTACCCTCCAGGAGGACGCGCGTCACCAAGGCGCCGGTGAGCACGGTGAGGTTCTGCCGGTCCATATAGGGGTAGATATAGGTGCGAAAGACCGACTGGCGGCGGCCGTCGCGGATGCGGAGATTGAACAGGGCGGCACCGCCGTTGCCTTCCATCATTTGGCCGTTGTGGTCGTCGAAGGTCGGAATGCCGACGGTTCTGGCGGCGTCCACTACCGCCGGCGCCACAGGATGCGGATCACGCGCCGGCTCGACATGGACGAGACCGCCCTTGCCCTGCCGCAAGGGGTCCGGCACCCCTTGCCAGTCCTCGATGCCGCGAAAGATGCCGAGAACGGCATCGTAGCCCCAACCCGGATCGCCGGCTTGTTTGGCGAAATAGTCCCAGTCGTTCCGGTGCCCGCGCGCCCAATTAGTGACGTTGACGCTCGAGCCGCCGCCCAGCACCTTGCCCATGGAGAGCGGCAGCCGACGGCCGTTGAGCAATGGATTGGGCAAGGCTTCAAATCCCCAATCACGTCTCGTGCCGAAATTGGCCGGCCATTGTCCCGGGTCCCAGACGCGTTGCACGTCATCGGTCCCGCCGGCCTCGAGCAACAGCACCGAGGCGTCGCCGGTCTCCGCGAGACGGCGCGCCACCACCCATCCCGATGATCCTGATCCGCAAACGATGAAATCGTAGGACGGTCGGATATCGGCCGCGAGTTGGCGCTGGTTGGCGTGGATACGAACATCGAGCTCGGATGTTGCGGTGGTTCTTCCCGACGTCATGCTGGATCTCCGTGTGGGCGGGTGTGCGCGGACATTTTTGAGAATGGCGGCACGAGCTTCGCCGCCCTCCAGGTAGGGCCGAGATTCCGAATGATCGAGATCGGCGTCCGATCGTGCACTATTTCGCCAGGTGCGCTGGCTGCTGTTCCGGCAGACGGCCGTGTTGAACAGCCGCGTAAAGGATCTCTCCGCGACTTAGGCCGATGTCCGCAAGCAGGCGGTCGTCCAATTGCAGCAGTTTCATGATGTCGCGCCGGATCTGACGCCGATGCCTGAACCAAGCCGCAAATTGTCTGACTGGTTTCAGCAGACCCGCCCCCCAAGAGGAGATGCTGGGATCCGGCCCTGTTGAACCAATGCGGGGGTGACGCGTCTCCGAGGAGACGCTTGCGTCAAACATTCGGCGTCCACGGTCCCTGACCGGGAGCGCGGCAATGTGCAAGCCGGATGGTATATCACTTGCGCATGCTGGCGCCGCCGTGCCTGACGCCCCAGCCCAACCTAAGCGAGCCCCAGCCTTGAGAAAACGATTGGAACAAAAAGGGATCAAACGCATTCCCTAGGCTACGACAGGAGATTGCAATGGAAGACTTGCGCGCAAAAACCGATGCAAACGTCGAGAAAGATCCCGACCAATGGGTGAGTGGTGACGACCCGATGACGCCGTCCCAGGCCTCCTATCTGAAAACCCTGTGTGAGCAGGCTGAGGATCAGGAAAGCTTTGCAGACAACCTCAGCAAGGCAGAGGCGTCTAAGCGCATAGATGCACTGAGGGCAAAGCTGAAACTTTAAGCACCGGCTCGGGCGCTCTATCGTTACCAAACTTGACCTTCCGTCTCGCGCGATGGAGCGGTCGCGATTGCCAAGCCGTTCCTGATATTGCTGGCAATTGCGGGAACTTTTGGCAGGGCGAGACCTTCTCCATGTTCGAAACCACAGGAGGAACGAGTGGCCAATCTAGGAAGACTTGCGATCGCTATGCTGGGGGTTTTGGCTTATCAAAACCGCGACAAGATCGCGGAGGCGATCCGCGGAGCGGGAGAGCGCGATCCCACTAATCCGCAAGGCGGGATACTGGACCAGGTGTCGAAGGGCCTATCCGGCACCGCGCTGGGCGATATTCTTGACCGCTTTAGAAATGCAGGTGCCGGGTCGAAGGTGGACTCCTGGGTTGGCACTGGGCCGAACCAGCCGATCGAGCCGCACGAGGTGGAAACGGCGATTGACGCTCAGACACTGGAAGCACTTTCCCGCCAGACCGGCCTCTCGCGCGAGGAGCTGATTGCAAGGGTTACCAGGGATTTGCCCGATGCGGTTAACCAGATGACCCCCGACGGCACCCTCCCAGCAGACCACCGAACAAAAGTCCCAGACCAGCCCAACCTGCTCGACGACGTGCCTTCCCGGCCGAGACAAAGCTAATTCCAGATGACGGAAGCGGACTGGAGAGGTGCGAAACCGAGGAGATTGGATCGAGCGAGCAATGGCAGCCGGAAAGTAGGGACAAGCGAAACGCCTATTGTGGATCGCCAGACTGCGAGGGCAATCGCCGAGCTCGACCTCTTGGCAGTGTTGCTTGATTCGCGCTGGCGAATCCCGGGAACGCCAATTCGGTTCGGACTGGATGCTCTGGTAGGCCTGGTGCCTGTGCTGGGAGATACAGCAACCGGTTGATCTCGGCTTACATTGTGCTGCGAGCCCGCAAATGCGGCGCTGGGAAGCTGTTGGTTGCTCGGATGTTGGCCAATGTGCTGTTTGATACCGTCTTGGGAAGCGTGCCCGTCCTCGGATCGGTCTTCGATATTTACTACAAGTCGAACAACCGCAACATCCGCCTGCTTCGTGGCCATCTAAGCCGTCAGGTTGCTGAACGGTAGTTCGCAGGGCATCACCCATGCGGCGTTCGCGACCGGGAAGCGGCCGGTGTTGGCCGGAGACGATGCCGTTGCCGCCAACTTGGAATGTTTCATCCAGCCGCACTCTCGGAACTGGCTGCGGAATCTGCGCCACCTTTGTCGATGTGGGTTCAATGAGTTCGGCAAAATCGGTGAAGACCGATCTTTGTTGCGCCGCTGGCAAATCTGCGCAGCGATCAGGTGATCGGTAAGGTCGATTCCGACAAAGACAGCCAGCGCTTTGCTGAGGTGATCGGAGCTATGCCGCTTTTGCGCCCGATGCCTAGGAACCATGAACCGACCTGCTGGTTTGGACAGCACGCCGGGTGGTCGGCGTGGCAGTTAATGGAGAAACCCAATGACACGAGCATTCACGACTACAGTATTGGCGGCCGCGTTCGCTATGCTCGCCCCGTCCGCCTTTGCGCAATCGGCGGATGTTCCCAAGCCCGCATCACCAGCCCAGGATCGGACGGCGGACGAAGCCGGACAGAACCAGCAAGCAATGCGTCAAATGATGCGCGAGATGATGGATGAGATGCTGCAGGAAAAAACAGCAAAGGATCGAGACCCCGAGGCAGATTGGCGACACAGGGGCCCAAGGCTTCAGGACGACGAGATGAGCGATCGTGATACGGGACGTATGAAGCACGGCCGCAGGGCGGGAGCCGATATGATGCAGGGTGCCAAAATGAGGATCACGTTCGCCATCATGGACACCGACGGTGATGGTACACTGTCGCGGACGGAGGTTCAGGATTTCATTGGGCGAATTTTCAACGCTGTCGACGAGGACGGCGATGAAAGCGTCGACATGCAGGAACTCCAATCCTTTTTCCGTCCCGGAGAAGACCAGGACCGACGTTAGCACCGACAGGTTGTACCTCGGCCTGCTCGACGTCTGAAGCTAGGGCCCACAGGAGATGGCTCGGAGCACGGTATTTGGCTCCCCACCGTCTCATGCTCCGCCGATACTCGGTAGGATCAACGGGGTAAAGACCTGCGCAGAGCTCGCACGAGGCTGGACGGCTGTGCCCGTCGACGACCATAGGTCAAGCATTCCAAAGAAGTGGCTCTAGGCAAGCATTGCGAGGTTTAGGGGCAAAGATGCATCTGGTCCAGATTCTGCTACCTCGCGCCGACAACGCAGGAAAGCCCTTCGCCAAGCAAGAGTTTGACCGTGTGAAGGAGGAGCTCGCGCTCCGCTTCGACGGTGTCACCGCGTATTTGCGCGCGCCTGCGGAAGGTGTGTGGAGGCAGGAAGCAGACGAGATCGTCATCTTCGAGGTTATGACTCACGAAGTCGATCTGCCCGATTGGCAAAGGCGGCGTTCGGAATTGGAGCGGCGGTTCCGCCAAAAGCAGGTTGTGATTCGGTATCTGCCGATGGCTTTGGTCTAGCGCCTGCGGCAATGGTGTGGCCCAGACGATGACCGAGTGCATGCCGCTTCACGTCTGAGGTATACTGCAAGGCAGCTTCGGACTCAGTGCGCCAAACCGCTGATTCAAACTCAGTCAACGGTGGCTCGGCTGTCCTCAAAGGACGATGGCTAGCTGACGGTCTGCACTTCCTGACGGCCACTTTGACAAGATAAACGCCTAGCTCATGCGAGCGGTGCGCATATCGTCAACGACGTCTGGGGTCTGCAGCGCGAGCCAGACATTGCGCGGTGGCGGCCGATACCGGCGCCGGGCTCGTCATCATGCATACCGGACGGGATCGCGACAAGCTGCCCGATGTGATCGCCGACCAGCTGGCGTTCCTGGGAAAATCGCTTGAGATCGGGCG
>NZ_VFVP01000012.1:0-177178 GCF_006442175.1 Mesorhizobium sp. B2-3-14
GGGAAGGGGCGGGATAGGGGCGGATTAATGATTAGCCGGAAAATTAAGTGATGGCTAATTGCTACAGTCCGTTAAAAAGAGTTAACTTTTCACGCTGCGAGGCGCCGGTTTCACAAAGCTTTCATCTGGCTGTCACACGAAAACGATACCGCATCGCAGACGTCCAACGGCGTCAGTTCAATGGAGAGAACACATGTTCAAATTCACGGGGAAAGTGCTTTCCCTTTCGGCCGCGACCCTGATGGTGTCGTCGGTGATTTCGTCCGCCGCTTCGATGGACGATCTCATCAAGGCCGCCAAGGCCGAAGGCCAGCTCACCACGATCGCCTTGCCGCATGACTGGTGCGGCTACGGCGACGTCATAGCCGGTTTCAAGGCGAAGTATCCGGAAATCACCGTCAACGAACTCAACCCCGACGCCGGCTCCGGCGACGAAGTCGAGGCGATCAAGGCCAACAAGGACAACAAGGGTCCGCAGGCTCCTGATGTCATCGACGTCGGCCTGTCCTTCGGCCCGACCGCCAAGGCCGATGGCCTGTTGATGCCATACAAGGTGTCGACCTGGGACTCGATCCCGGACAGCGCCAAGGATGCCGATGGCGCCTGGTACGGAGACTATTATGGCGTTCTCTCGTTCATGGTGAACAAGGACCTGATCAAGGAGTCGCCGAAGGACTGGGCCGATCTCCTCAAGCCCGAATTCGCCAACGCGGTCGCCGTTGCCGGCGATCCGCGCGCTTCGAACCAGGCCATCCAGGCCGTCTACGCCGCAGGCCTTTCCGGTGGCGCGGCTGCTGGTGAAGCCGCTGGCACCGCCGGCCTCGACTTCTTCAAGAAGCTCAACGCCGCCGGCAATTTCGTGCCGGTCGTCGGCAAGCCGGCAACGCTTGCCCAGGGCCAGACCCCGATCCTGATCAACTGGGACTACAACGCGCTCGCCGGTCGCGACACGCTGAAGGGCAACCCGCCCGTCGACGTCATCGTGCCGAAGACCGGCGTTGTCGCCGGCGTTTATGTGCAGGCGATCAGCGCGTTCGCGCCGCATCCGAATGCAGCCAAGCTGTGGATGGAATATCTCTATTCCGACGAAGGCCAGATCGGCTGGCTGAAGGGCTATTGCCACCCGATCCGCTTCAACGATCTTGCCAAGAACGGCAAGATCCCCGCGGACGTTCTGGCCAAGCTGCCGCCGGCGGAATCCTACGCCTCGGCTGCCTTCCCGACGCTCGACGAGCAGGGCAAGGCGAAGGAGACCATCAGCAAGAACTGGGACGCCGTTGTCGGCGCCAACGTCAAGTAAGGCTTGAAATCCACCGGGCGGCCGCGAGGCCGCCCGGCTTCCCCTCGAAGACGGTAGCCGGCGCATGACCGATCTTACGCTTTCAAATCAGTCTGTCACCACCAAGCCCGCGCCGCCGAACGAGGCGACCACTTTCCGCTTTCCGATGCAGTGGATTGGCGTGGCGCCTTTCTTCATCTTCGTCCTGATGTTCCTGATCCTGCCGACGATCTATCTCGTCCTGGGCGCTTTCCAGAATGGCGACGGTCAGCTGACGCTGGACAATATCCTGCAGCTGGTCAGCGATCCCTCGATCAGCGCTTCCTACTGGGTTTCGATCAAGATCAGTTTCTGGTCGGCGGTCATCGGTGCCTTTGCCGGGCTCGCGATTGCCATCGCCATCGTGCGCGGCGGGCTTCCCAACTGGACCCGCTCGGCGACCTTGACTTTTTCGGGCGTCGCCTCGAATTTCGCCGGCTTGCCACTGGCCTTCGCCTTCCTGGCGACCCTCGGCCGCGTCGGCATCGTCACGACGCTTCTGCGTGACGTTCTCAATGTCAACATCTACGCGATGGGTTTCAATTTCCTCACGACATCGGGTCTGATCGCGGTCTATCTGTTCTTCCAGATTCCGCTGATGGTGGTCATCATCGTGCCGGCCATCGACGGCTTGAAGAAGGAATGGGGCGAGGCCGCCGCCACGCTCGGGGCCACCCAGTCGCAGTATTGGCGCATGGTGGTCATCCCGGTCTTGTGGCCGAGCTTCCTCGGCACCGTTATCCTGTTGTTCGCCAATTCCTTCGGCGCCATCGCCACGGCTTATGCGTTTGCCGGCCCGGCACTCAACATCGTCCCCATCAAGCTCTATTCGCAGATCAACGGCGACGTGCTGCACAACCCGCAGCTCGGCTATGCCATCGCCTTCGGCATGATCGTCATCACGGGCTTGGCCAACGTCTTCTACATCTGGTTCCGGACCCGGTCCGAAAGGTGGCTGAAATGAAGTCGGGCAAATTCTGGGCCTGGGTCGTCTTCATTGTCGGCGCGGCCTATTTCTTCATTCCGCTGATGGCGACTGTCGAGTTCTCGTTGCGCATGCGCCGCGGCGTCCATTCCTTCGACGCCTACCAGATCGTGCTGGGCGACGCTCGCTTCCAGTCGACGTTCCTGTATTCGGTGGTAGCGGCCGTCTTCACCATCATCCTCGGCGTGCTGATCGTGGTGCCGGCGGCATACTGGATCCGGCTGCGCCTGCCGCAGCTCAGGCCGATCGTCGAATTCATCACGCTGTTGCCGCTGGTCATTCCGGCCATCGTCATCGTGTTCGGCTATATCAGGATGTACGGCTCGAATTCCCCGCTGCCGTTCCTGGGCAGCAATATGGGCGCCAATGCCTTGCTGGTGATCGGCTATGCGACGCTGGCTCTGCCCTACATGTATCGCGCCGTCGATACCGGGCTGCGCACCATCGATGTGCGGACATTGACCGAAGCAGCGCAGATTCTGGGCGCCGGCTGGGGCACGATCATTGGCCGGGTGATCCTGCCCAATGTCCTGATCGCCGTGCTGTCGGGCGCCTTCCTGACCTTCGCCATCGTCATCGGCGAGTTCACCATGGCGAGCCTCCTCAACCGTCCGGCCTTCGGCCCGTATCTGCAAAACGTCGGCGCCAACCGTGCCTATGAGCCGGCAGCCCTAGCCATCATCGCCTTCGCCATTACCTGGGGCTGCATGTCGCTCATCCAGATCCTGTCCCGCTTCGCGCCGAAATCGGCGAACCGCCCGAATTGATCGAAAAGCACTGACCTGAGAGAAAAAGCCATGGCCGAGCCATTCCTGTCCATCCAGCATGTGCGAAAGTCCTACGGGTCCAACACCGTGGTGCAGGATTTCAGCCTCGACGTCGAGCCGGGCGAGTTCGTCTCGTTCCTGGGGCCATCCGGATGCGGCAAGACCACGGTGCTGCGCATGGTCGCCGGCTTCGAGGAGCCGTCGGCCGGCAAGATCGTCGTCGCCGGCAAGGACATCACCCGGCTGAAGCCCAACCAGCGCAATGTCGGCATGGTGTTCCAGGCCTATGCGCTGTTTCCGAACCTCACCGTGGCGCAGAACATCGCTTTCGGGTTGAAGGTTGCCGGCATGCCGAAGGCCGACGCCGACAAGCGTGTGGCCGAGATGCTCGACATGATCAGGCTGCCGCAGATGGCGGACCGCTATCCCTATCAACTCTCCGGAGGCCAGCAGCAGCGCATCGCGCTGGCGCGTGCTATCGCGCCGAAGCCGAAGCTCCTGCTGCTCGACGAGCCGCTGTCGGCGCTGGACGCCAAGGTGCGTGTGTCGCTGCGTGAGGAAATCCGCTCGATCCAGAAGAAGCTCGGCATCACCACCATCTTCGTCACCCATGACCAGGAAGAGGCGCTGTCGATCTCCGACCGCATCGCCGTCATGTATGGCGGCAAGGCCGAGCAGGTCGCGACGCCGTTCGAGATCTACAACCGGCCGGCGACCAAGTTCGTCGCCAATTTCGTCGGCACGCTGAACGTGCTCGAAGGCAAGGTCACCGACGCCGCCTCCGGCAAGGTGCAGGTCAACACGCAGGAAGTCTCGCTCAAGGGCAAGCTCAACGGCTCGAAGTCCGGCGATACGCTGTCGCTGGCGCTGCGGCCCGAGGCGATTTCGCTCGGCCGCCAGCCCGGCCGCGACTCCAGCCTGACCGGAGAGATTTCCGAAGTGCACTTCCTCGGCTCGGTTATCCGGGTCCGTGTCGGCATCGGCGGCAACACGGTGTCGCTCGACACGTTCAACAACTCCGCCACCCCGCCGCCCGCAGTCGGGGAGAAGGCCGAGATTTCGTTCTCGTCGAGCGATATGCTGGTGCTGCATTAGGTAGTCCCGCTGTCGGAAGGCGCTCCCAACCGGCGCTCCAGCCATCGGGATTTTCTCATGCTGTCCGCGGCGACAGGACCCGTGCCAGAGGTGTTCCTGTTGTTTCACGACCATGACTTTGGCACTGCCAATCGCCTCGTTCGGCGGCTACGATAGTGCATGGCTCTTTTCGAACTGACGCTTATCCTCCTGTTGATTGCAGTCGCGCTGACAGCGCTGTCGCGGCGGCTGCAAGTTCCCTATCCGTCGCTGCTGGCGCTGGCGGGCGCGGGCATCGCCTTCCTGCCCGGCATGCCCACCATCGAAATCGACCCGGAACTGGCGCTCGCCTTGTTCATCGCGCCGGTGCTGCTCGACGCCGCCTATGACACCTCGTTGCGCGACCTCAATCGCAACCGGCTGCCGCTCGCCCTGCTGGCCTTGGGAGCGGTCGTTTTCACCACCGCAGCGGTTGCGCTGCTCGGCTGGAAGATGGCAGGCCTGCCGATCGCCGCGGCTGTCGCCCTTGGCGCCATCGTAGCACCACCCGATGCCGTCGCGGCGTCGGCCGTGCTCGGACAATTCAAGGTGCCGCACCGCATCACCACCATCCTGCAAGGCGAGAGCCTGCTCAACGATGCAACCGCGCTGCTGATCTACCGTATCGCTGTCGCCGCCGCACTCGGTCCGTTCCTGTTGAGCAGCGCCGCGCCCATGGTCGTCTTGTCGACCGTTGGTAGCCTGGTGGCCGGCTATGTACTCGGCCGGCTGTCGCTCGCCACGCTGAGCCGCATCGAGGACGCGGCCAGCGGTACCGTGGTGCAGTTCGCCGGCACGTTCGGTGTCTGGATCCTGGCGGACAGGTTGGGTCTGTCGGCGATCATCACCATCGTCGTTTATGCCATGACCATCGCGCGGACCGCGCCACGCCGAATGTCGGCGAGAAAGCGTGTCAGTTCCTATTCGGTCTGGGAGACGGCGGTGTTCGTGCTCAACGTGCTGGCCTTCGTGCTGATGGGTCTGCAGGCGCGGTCGATCGTCGGACGGCTCGCCGGTACGGGAGAGCTCGACGCATTCGTCTTTGCCGCGGCTGTGCTGGCGGTCGTCATCGTTTCGCGCCTGATCTGGGTGCTGGGCTGCGGTGCGGTCATCAGGTGGTTTGCCCGCTTTGGCGGCGCCGAGCATCAGCCGGATACGCCGTCCTTTCGCGGCGGCGTGCTCATCGGCTGGTGCGGCATGCGGGGACTGGTAACCCTTGCCGCGGCATTCGCCTTGCCGGTCGAATTTCCTGCTCGCGACCCGATCGTGCTCGCCGCCTTCACGGTCGTGCTCGGCACCCTGGTGCTGCAAGGAATGAGCCTGAAGCCGCTGCTGCGCGTCCTGAAGCTGGATCCCGACGAAATGGTCGACCGGGAGGTAGCGAAGGCGCGCGTCGTGGTCATGCAGGCTGCCCTCGATGTATTGAGCGGCAAGACCTCGAGCGCCGCAGCCGCGGTGCGCGAGCAATATGCCGCCCAGCGCAAGATCGCCAAAAATCCCGAGGATGCCCAGGCCGCGACCGAATATGACAGGCTGCGTCTCTATGCCATCAAAAGCCAGCGCGATGCCCTGGAGGAGCTGCGCCGCAACGGCACCATCGGTGACGAAGCCTATCACCGTCTGGAGGAAGAGATCGACTGGACGGAACTTGCGGCATCGCCGGCAGGCCGGTTCCAGCCGCTGACCACCGACTAGCAGATACCGCGTCTCGGCCGCTGCCCTGCTGGCCCAAGCCCCGTCCGTCCTCCTGCACATTGCAAGCGATCGGCCGAACCGTTACTGCCAACACCGAAAAGTGAGCCGGATAAGCAATGAAGCTGGTCAGCTACAACATCCAGTACGGATTCGGCAGCGACGGGCGCTACGATCTTTCGCGTGCGGCACGCCTTGTCGCCGGCGCCGACATCATCGCCTTGCAGGAGGTCGAGCGGCACTGGCAGCGCAGCGATTTCGACGACCAGCCGGAGCGGCTTTCCCAATTGCTGCCTGGGTATTACTGGGTCTACGGCCCAGCCTTCGACATGGATGCCAGCGAGCTGCGCGACGGCCGCCTGGTCAACCGCCGCCGGCAGTTCGGCACCATGGTTATGTCGAAGCTGCCGATCGTCTGGTCGCGACTGCACGCGCTGCCGATGCGCCGCACGCTGCGGCCGCTCAACACCCGCAACGCCGCCCTCGAATGCATGATCCGCACGCCGGCCGGGCCGGTCAGGGTGCTGTCGCTGCATCTCGCGCACATCGCGGCGGAAGAGCGGCTGGAGCAGATCGACTATCTCATGGCCGAGCACCGCCGGGCACCATCGGAAGGCGGACCGTGGAGCGGCGCGGACGATGAACCTTCGCGTAACTGGACACATGGGGAAGTCGAGCCGGAAAATCCGCTGGCGACGATCTGGATGGGCGATTTCAACATGGAACCCGGCAGCGCCGAATATCGCCGCATTGTCGGCAGCACGCCCTATCATCGGGGCGCTGCCTATCTCGACGGCTTCGTCGATGCCGCTTCTGTCGCCAGCGAGCCGGTGGCGGATTTCCATACGCATGAGAAGATCATCGACGGCAGACTGGCAAAGCGCCGGCTTGATCATTGCTTCGTCGGCGGCATGCTGGCCGGGCGTGTGCGTTCTGTTGGATCAGACATGGGCGAGGTGGCTTCCGACCACTTCCCGGTCCGGGTCGACATCGATCTCGAGACGCCCTTCGGCTTGGGAGGTCGATGAGCTCCCCATGACGCTTTTCGTCTTTTTCGCGGTGCTTGCCGCGGCCGCCATGCACGCGATCTGGAACGCACTGGTCAAGGTGCATCTCGACCGCTTCCTGTCGATCACGCTGATGACGCTCGGCATGGGCACTGCTGCCCTCGTCGTGCTGCCCTTCGTCGAGTTGCCGAAGGCGGAGGTCTGGCCCTACATCATCGCTTCGGTGATCTTCCACGTGGGCTATCGCACCTTCCTGATCGGCGCCTACCAGGCCGGCGATTTCGCCCAGACCTATCCGCTGGCGCGTGGCACGGCACCCCTGCTGGCCGCGATTGGCGGCATGTTCGTCGTCGCCGAAGTGCCAGCGCCGCTTGCCATCCTTGGCATCCTGCTGTTATCGGCCGGCACGCTTGTGATGTCGTTTCGCGGTGGCGCGCATCTGGAGAAGCTGAACCTGCGCGCGGTCGGCTATGCGCTGGGCACGTCGATCTTCATCGCCAGCTACACGCTGTCCGACGGCAGCGGCGCGCGGCTGGCGGCAACGGCGCAAAGCTATGCCGCCTGGTTGTTCATCTGCGATGCATTTGGCGCGCTGGTGCTGTGCCTCGTTTTCCGAGGGCCCAAAGCGCTTCCCGTTCTGGCGCGCGACTGGAAGACGGGACTGTTCACCGGGGTGCTTTCCGGCGCCGCCTACTGGATTGTCATGTGGGCGATGACCAAGGCGCCGATCGCCTCGGTGGCGTCGCTGCGCGAGACCTCGATCCTGTTTGCCATGATGATCTCGGTCTACGCCCTCGGCGAGAAGATGACAGGCTGGCGCGGCGCTGCCGCGCTCAGCATTGTTGCAGGCGTCATCGCGTTGAGGATGGGTTGACCTCTCAGCCGAGCACCGTCATTACCTGGCCGCGCCGCTCCGGACTGAAGCGGATGACGACGATGATGCAGACGGCGACCACACCGGCAAAAAGCGCCAGCGCATAGCCATAGCTGCCGCCGGGGGCTTCGGCGATCCCGGCCTGATATGGACCGCCATAGGAAGCGGCGAGATTGCCGGCCTGATAGATGAAGCCGGGCAAGGTGGCGCGCACCGCACCGGGAGAAAGCTCGTTGAGGTGGACCGGGATGACACCCCAGGCGCCTTGCACCGCGACCTGCATGACGAAGGCGCCAATGGCCAGCATGAAGGGCGTGGAACTGTAGGCCCATAGCGGGATCGCCGGCAGGGCGATGATGCAGGCGAGTGTAATGGCGTTGATGCGGCCGATCTTCTCCGACAGCGCACCGAATGCCAGGCCGCCGACGATGGCGCCGATGTTGGCAACGATGGTGATCCAGCTCACCGTGTGTGGGTCAAAGCCGTGCTGTTTCTTCAAAAAGGTCGGGTAGAGATCCTGCGTGCCATGGCTGAAGAAGTTGAAGAACATCATCAGCACGACGGCATAGAGCGCGACGCCCCAGTGCTTCTGCAAGGTCTCCAGCATCCCCGGTCGAGCGGTTTTCTGTGCCTCGACGAAGGCAGGAGATTCCGGCACATGCGAGCGGATGAACAGGACGACCAGCGCCGGGACGAAGGAGAGCAGGAACATGGCGCGCCAGCCGATCGTGTAGCCGCCGATCGTCTGCTGGTAGAGCAGGCCATAGACCACCGCCGCCAGCAGGTAGCCGGCCGGATAGCCGCATTGCAGGATGCCCGAGACGATGCCGCGGGCGCTCGGCGGGACGGATTCCATGGCGAGTGAACTGCCGAGGCCCCATTCGCCGCCCATGGCGATGCCGAACAGCGCGCGCAGCGCCAGGAAGATGCCGAGATTGGGCGAGAAGGCGGCCAGCGCCCCGATCACCGAATAGCTGACGATGTTGAGCATGAGAATGGGCTTGCGCCCGTATTTGTCGGCTAGCATGCCAAAGAAGAACGCGCCGATGAAGCGCGTGGCCAAGGTCAGGAACAGTGCCTTTGAGACTGCCGGGACATCCGTCTGGAATTCAGTCGCAATATCGGTGAGCAGGAATGTCAGAAGGAAGAAATCAAAAGCATCGAGCGTCCAGCCCAGGAATGAGGCCAGGACGGTTTTCTTCTGCTCGGTAGTGAGGTTCAAGGCGTCCTCCTTTGCATCCCCCAAAGGAACGATATGTCGCCCTGTCGGCAAAAGAGAACAGCGATCAGCCGGCTTTCGAAAGGCCGGCGGTCACTTTTTCGTAAGATCGAGATCGAAGACCATCAATCCGTCCGCGCCGCCTTCGAGAGCCGCGACCAGGCGAGCGCCGGCACGCTGATGCGCCTCATGGACGAGATAGGCGTCGCGCGCCGCGGCATCGCGGAAATCGATGGTGAAGCCATGGGTGAACCCGCGCGCGAAAGGCTCTGGGCTGACATTGGTGCTGAACTGGACGGTGTCCATGCCTTCGATCACCTGTCGCAACGCCTCGAGGCCGGCGTGGATGGCCGTGCGCTCGGTCGACGACACATCGCTGCGAAATCTGGCGAAGACGCAGTGGCTGATCATTTCTTCATCCCCTTCAAGCAGCCCGGTTTCCTGAAAATACAGCCGGCGGCAGCGGTTCGCGGCCGAGGATCAGGTCGGCACCCTTTTCGCCGACCATGATGGTCGGTGCATTGGTGTTGGAGGAGGGCACGCGCGGCATCACCGAGGCGTCGCAGACGCGCAAGCCTTCGATGCCGCGCAGCCGCAAATCCGGCGTCACGACAGCCATCTCGTCATGGCCCATGCGGCAGGTGCCGACAGGATGGTGATCGGTCTTTGCGCTGCGGCAGGCGTAGTCGAACAGTTCGTCATCGGTCGCCAGCGACGGGCCGGGCAGCACTTCGCGCAGCACGTAAGGCTGAAGCGCCTTCTGCCGCATGATCTCGCGCGCCAGCCGCAGCCCTCTCAGCGACATGTCGCGGTCATAAGGATCGGACCAGTAGTTGGGGTCGATCAGCGGGTGGTCGGCGGGATCAGCGCTTTTCAGCCGCACCGTGCCGCGTGAGCGCGGGCGCAGGAAGGCCGAGTTCAAGGTGACGCCCGGGTTTTTCAGCTTCTCGACGCCAGCCTCGATGCCGGAGCCAAGACCCAGATGGAACTGGATATCGGGCGAGGCGGCGGTCGGGTCGGCATACCAGAAGCCGCCCGTCTCGAACAGGCTGGAAGCCACCGGCCCCTTCTTCAACAGCAGATATTGCAGGCCAGCCCAGGCCGTGCGGTGCAGCTTGGCGTAATTGTCATAGGTGTGGTCGCCGGTGCATTCGGCGATGACGAACAGGTCGAGATGGTCCTGCATGTTGGAGCCGACGCCGGGCAGGTCATGCATCGGCGTGACGCCGACCGATTTCAGATGGTCGGCCGGGCCGATGCCCGACTGCATCAAAAGCTTAGGCGAACCGATGGCGCCGGACGAGACGATCACCTCGCGGTCGGCGCGCAGGATTTTTGTCTCGCCGCCCGGCCTGTCGACCACCTCGACGCCGATGGCGCGACCGTTCTCGACGACGATGCGGGTGACCAGTACGTCGGTCCTGACGGTGAGGTTCTTGCGAGCGCGGATCGGCCTGAGATAGGCGACCGAGGCGGAGGAGCGCCGGGCATCCTTCTGGGTCAGCTGGTAATAGCCGACGCCTTCTTGGGCAGCGCCGTTGAAATCCGGATTGAAGGGAATGCCCATCTCCTGGCCGGCGCGGAAATAGGCTTCGCAGATCGGCAGCGGCGCAATCGGGTTCGAAACGCCGAGCGGGCCCTGGTCGCCGTGGAAATCGTTGGCGTAGCGCTGGTTGTTTTCGGCCCGTTTGAAATAGGGCAGCACGTCGCGGTAGCCCCAGCCGGCCAGCCCTTCCTCCTTCTCCCAGGCGTCGTAGTCGCGCGCATTACCGCGCGTGTAGATCTGGGCGTTGATTGAGGAGCCGCCGCCGACCACCTTGGCCTGCGTGTACCAGAAGACGCGGTCGTTCATGTTTCTCTGCGGCACCGTCGACCAGCCCCAGGACGCAATGCCCTTGGTCATCTTGGCAAAGCCCGCCGGCATGTGGATATAGGGATGCCAATCCTTGCCACCGGCTTCGAGCAGCAGCACGGAGTTGGAGGGATCCTCGCTCAGCCGGTTGGCCAGCACGCAGCCGGCAGGGCCGGCGCCCACGATGATGTAGTCGGTCATTGTCTCATCCACTCACAGCCGAGGCACGGAAAGCGCGCCGTCGACATTGATGATCGAACCGGTCGAAAAGCCCAGTCTCCCGGCAGCGAGCGCGGCCACCATGGCGCCGATGTCGGACGCTTCGCCCCAGCGTTTCGCCGGCACCAGGCCGCCGTCTATCAAAGCGTCGTATTTGGCGGTCACGCCCGCCGTCATGTCGGTGCGGATAATGCCCGGCCGCAGCTCGAACACGCCGATGTTTTCCGGGGCGAGCCTGAGCGCCAGATTCTTCACCCACATCGAAAGCCCTGCCTTCGATATGCAATATTCGGAGCGTTCCGGCGAGGCCATCTCGGCGCTGACCGAGGTGATAGTGATGATCGATTTCGCTTCATCGCTGGGCTGGCGGAGCATCGCCTTGGCGACCGCCTGGCTGAGAAAGACGGTGCCCCGCAGGTTGACGCCGATCGCGCGGTCGAAATTGTCGGGTTTGAGGTCGAGCAGGTCGCCCCGCACCACGGCGCCGACGCCGGCATTGTTGACCAGGCAATCGATGCGGCCGAACGCGCCCATGGCAGAGTCGACGAGGGCGGCGTGGGCGTAAAGATCGGCGATGTCGCAGCCGAAATAGGCGAACTTCGCGCCGCGCGCGGTTATGTCAGCGGCGAGCTCGCCTGCGGCTGTTTGGGCAAGGTCAGCGACGAGAATGTCGAAGCCGGCGTCGGCCAGCGCTTCGGCGCAGGCAAGGCCGATGCCGCGCGCGCCGCCGGTGACGATGGCCGCCGGGCGGGTCATGCGGCGAGGTCCGTCTTGCGGATGTGTTCGGCGACACGCAGCGCCTGGGCGGCGATCGACAGCGCCGGGTTCACGGCGGCCGAGTTCGGCAGAAAACCGCCGTCGACGACGAACAGGTTCCGGTGATCGAAGGCACGGCAGAACGGATCGAGCGGCGACGTCGCCGGATCCTCTCCGATTTTCACCGTCCCGCACTGGTGCGAGGGCGTGCGTTTGTCGAAAGGGCGCGACAGCACCAGGGGATAACCGCAGGCGCGAAAATTCTCGCGCATCACCTTGGTCAGCCCGTCGAGCGACTGCATATTGGAGCGCCGCCATTGCATGACGATGTCCTTGCCGTCGACCATGATGCGGCTTTCGGGGTCGGGCAGGTCCTCGCACATCAGGTACCAGTCGACCGCATGGCCGGCCATGAAATCGAGCGCGAATTTCGGCACTCGTTTCACATTGGCCTTGAGCATGTTGCCGTCGATCTTGCCGAGAAGCTGGACATTGCCGAGCGGTTTGCCGCCCTTGCCGTCGGAGAGGTAATAATCGTTGAGCATCAGCGTCTTCTGGTAGACGGCATCGTTCCGGCGGCGCGGATCGATCGCCAGCATGGCGCTCGAATTGTGGTTCATGAAGTTGCGGCCGACCTGGTCGGAGCGGTTGGCCAGGCCCTTGCCGCCCCCCTTGCCATTGCTGGGTGAGGGCGAGCGCAGCAGGATGACCGCTGAATTGACCGCGCCGGCCGACAGGATAACCAGTTTTGGCGACAGCTTTTTCAGCTCGCCGCTCTGGCGGTAATGAACCGCTGATACGGTTTTACCGTCCGGAGCAGTCTCGAGATATTCGACATAGGCGCCGGTTTCGAGCTTGATGTTAGGATCGTTCAGTGCCGCCGCCAGCGGTGCGGTCTGGGCGTCCATCTTTCCCTGGCCAGTGTTCGGAAAAGCGTCCCAGCCGGTCCTGCCTTCCCTGAGCCAGGTGCCGATATCGACGCCAAGCGGCAGCGAGGCCGGATGCAGGCCCAGCCCCTTGAGCTCGGCGCGGGCACGGGCGATCGGCGCCTCGTCCGGCACTGGCTTGTAGGAATAGGGGATCGAGTGGAACGGCTCGGTCGGGTCCTCGCCAAGCGTGCCGCGCACGCGGAACAGCTGCTCTGCCCTGGAATACCAAGGCTCGAATTCGTCATAGGAAAACGGCCAGGCCGGCGAGACGCCGCCGAAGTGCTCCATGGCGGAGAAATCCTCTTTGCGGTAGCGGATCAGCACCGCGCCGAAGAATTTCGAATTGCCGCCGACATAGTAGTAATTGCCCGGGTTGAATGCGGCGCCACCGGCCTCACGCCACATCTCCTTCGGCCGGTAGTGGCCATCAACGAAAATCGAGCGCGTGTCGCGTGCATGCGGCGTTGCCGGCAGTGGCTCGCCGCGTTCCAGCATCAGGATCGAGGCGCCGCTGCCGGCTAAGCCGGAGGCGATCGTGGCGCCGCCGATGCCGGAGCCGATGATGACGATATCCGGGTTTGTCATGGCCTAAAGCGCGCCGCTTTTGAATGGACACATGCGACGCGCTTTAGGTCTATTGTCTTGATGCATGTCGTTGCCCCAAAACCGGACCCACTTTTGGGCGACGCACATCAGCGGATACGGCTCTCGGTCGCCGGATCGAAGAACACCGCCTTGGTCAGGTTGAAGGCGAGCGGCGTGTTGGTGCCGGGCTGGATGTTGGCATCTGCGCGCAGCCGCGCCACCACGCCTTTGCCGCCGAGGTTGGTGACGGCGAAGGTATCGGAACCGGCCGGCTCCACCACCTCGATATGGCAATCGGCGGTGGCGATTTGCGAGGCGTTGCGCTCCGCGCCTTCCGGATCGGTGAGCGCCTCGGGGCGAACGCCGAAGATGACCGGCTTGCCCTTGAACGCCGACAATCCGGCCGGGGCGTTGGCCATCGGCAGAGTGATCGGCTGGCGTGCCTCGCGATCGAGCACGACGGCCAGGTCGCTGCCATTGCCGTCGATGGTCGCCGGGATCAGGTTCATCGCCGGCGAACCCATGAAGTCGGCGACGAAGACATTGCTGGGGTTGTTGTAGATCTCGGCCGGCGTGCCGAATTGCTGCACCTCGCCATCGCGCATGACGGCGATTTTGGTCGCCAGCGTCATCGCCTCGATCTGGTCGTGGGTGACATAGACGATGGTTGTGCCGGTGGTGGCATGCAGGCGCTTGATCTCGATGCGCATGTCGACGCGCAGCTTGGCGTCGAGGTTGGACAGCGGCTCGTCGAAAAGGAACAGCTTGGGGTCGCGCACCAGCGCCCGGCCCATGGCGACGCGCTGGCGCTGGCCGCCCGAAAGCTGGCTCGGCTTGCGGTTCAGCAGATGGCCGATCTGCAGCACCTTGGCCACCTTGTCGATCGCCTTCTGGCGTTCGTCGGCCGGCACGCCGCGCATCTCCATGCCGAAGGAGATGTTCCCGGCGACCGTCATGTTGGGGTAGAGCGCGTAGCTCTGGAATACCATGGCGATGTCGCGCTTGGACGGGTGCAGATCCGTGATGGTGCGGCCATCGACGCGGATATCGCCGGAGGTGATGGTCTCCAGTCCGGCGATGGTGTTGAGCAAGGTGGATTTGCCGCAGCCGGAAGGACCGACCAGCACCAGGAAGCCGCCCTTTTCCAATTCGAGATTGATCCCCTTCAGGATCTCGACCTGGCCGAAACGCTTCCTCAGACCATCAATTTCCAGAAAAGCCATTGGGTTATCCTTTGACCGCGCCCGCCATCAGGCCACGCACGAAGTAGCGGCCGGCGAGCACGTAGACGAGAAGGGTGGGCAGTGCCGCGATCATCGCGGCCGCCATGTTGACGTTGTATTCGACGACGCCTGTCGAGGTGTTGACGACGTTGTTGAGCGCCACCGTCATTGGCATGGCGTCGCCGGTGCCGGCATAGGCGGAGGCGAACAGGAAGTCGTTCCAGATGTTCGTGAACTGGTAAATGACGGTGACGACGAAGATCGGCATCGAATTCGGCAGCATGATGCGCCGAAAGATCTGGAAGAAAGAGGCGCCGTCGACCTGCGCGGCCTTGACCAGTTCGGTCGGGAACGCCTCGTAATAGTTGCGGAAGAACAGCGTGGTGAAGCCGATGCCGTAGACGACGTGGACGAACACCAGGTTCACCGTCGGGTTGCCGAGGCCGAAGCTGGTTCCGACCGTGTTCTGCAGCGTCACGCCGAACCGGCCGAGGCTGCCCAGGATCGTCGCCATCGGCAGCAGTACCGACTGGAACGGGATGAAGCAGGCAAACAGCATCAGCCCGAATACCAGGGTCGCGCCGCGAAAACGCCATTTGGTCAGCACGTAGCCATTGAGCGCACCGAGCATGGTCGAGATCAGCACGGCCGGAACCACCATCTTTATGGAGTTCCAGAAATAGCCCTTGATGCCGGCGCAGGTGAGGCCTACGCAGCTCTCACCCCAGGCCTTCAGCCAGGGGTCGAAGGTCGGCGCCTTTGGCAGCGCCAGCATGTTGCCGTTCTGGATCTCGTCCATGGTCTTGAACGAGGTCACCAGCATGACGAACAGCGGCATCAGGTAGAACAGCGCGAACAGCGCCAGAAGCCCGTAGATGACGATGCGATTGACAATCTTGACGTTGACGCCGCCGCTGACCCGGCGGGCGGGAGTGGTCACGGCGCTCATCGCGACTTCTCCCTGAGTTCCGAATAGAGATAGGGCACGATGATGGCGACGATGGTCATCAGCATGATCACGGCGCTGGCCGAGCCGACGGCCATTTCGTTGCGCTTGAAGGTGTATTCATACATGAAGTTGGACGGCAGCCAGGCCGAGCCGCCGGGACCGCCGCTGGTCAGTGCCACGACCAGGTCATAGGATTTGATGGCAAGGTGCGCGAGCACGATGAAGGCCGACAGGAAGATCGGCCGCAAGAGCGGAATGACGATGCGGCGATAGAGCTGGAAGGTGGTGGCGCCGTCGATCTGCGCCGCCTTCATGATCTCGCCGTCAATGCCGCGCAGGCCGGCCAGGAACATCGCCATGATGAAGCCGGAGGCCTGCCAGACGCCGGCGATGACCACGGTGTAGATGACGAAATCCTTGTTCTTGATCCAGTCGAAATGGAAGCTCGTCCAGCCCCATTGATGCAGCGTCTGTTCGAGACCGAGGCCGGGGTCGAGGAACCATTTCCAGGCAACACCGGTGACGATGAAGGACAGCGCCATCGGATAGAGGTAGATGGGACGCAAAACGCCTTCGCCGCGGATCTTCTGGTCAAGCAGGATGGCCAGGAACAGGCCGAGCGCCAGGCAGATCAAGATGTAGAGAAAGCCGAAAATGCCCATATTGGTGATCGACGTGTACCAGCTCGATGGCGGGTCGGTGTCGAAGGTCCAGCCCCATAACCGCTGATAGGCGCGTGCGCCCGTAATGGCATAGGACGGGAAGGTCTTGGAGTTGGTGAAGGACAAATAGATCGTCCACAGGATAAAGCCGTAGACGAAGACGATGGTGATGGCGAAGCTCGGCGCCAGCACAATTTTGGGCAAGGCATCCTGCAGGCGCGAGCGCACCGAGGTGCGCGACCGCTCCGGTGTCAGCTTGATCTGGGTTGTCGCTACACTGCTCATGGGTTCCTCCCGTCGGCATCCGGCCGATCGGCCTCACGGACCGGAAACCTTCCCCGCCGGAGCGGGGAAGGTGTTTGTGGCCGGCGCTTACTTGGCGTCGTCGATCGCCTTGACCAGTTCGGTCACGGCCTCGTCCGAGGTCTTGATCTGACCGTGGACAAACTTCGAGATGACGTCCTTATAGGCATTGGCGACAGCCGGAGGCGCGCCATAGCCCTGGGCAAGCGAGCCGAACAGCGTGCCGCCTTCATTGGCCTTCTTCAGGTCGGCGATACCCTTCTTGCCGCAAGCGTCGAAGTCGGTGTCAGGCACGTCGGTGCGGGCCGGAACCGAACCCTTGACGACGTTGAAGGCCGACTGGAAGCTCTTCGACAAGGTGGCGGTGGCCAGAGCGACCTGGGCGGCCTTGCGGTCGTCCGGAACGTTGAACATGCCGAACATGTCGGAGTTGTAGATCACCGAGCCGTCGGTGCCCGGGAAGCGATAGCAGAGGAAGTCCGTACCCGGCGTCTTTTTAGCGGCGTGGAACTCGCCCTTGGCCCAGTCGCCCATGACCTGCACCAGCGCATCGCCCTTGATGACCATGGCGGTGGCGAGGTTCCAGTCGCGGCCCGAGAAGTTCGGGTCGACATAGGTGACGAGCTTGGCCAGATTGTCGAACGACTTCTTCATCGTGTCGGACTTGAGCGACGCGTCGTCGAGGTCGTTCATCGCCTTCTTGTAGAACTCAGGTCCGCCGGTCGACAGCACGACGGAATCGAACATGGTCGCTTCCTGCCAGTTCTGGCCGCCAAGCGCGAGCGGGGTGACCCCAGCCGCCTTGGCCTTGTCGAGCAGGGCGATGAAATCGTCGAAGGTCTTCGGCTCGGTGCCGCCGATCTTGTCCATCACCGCCTTGTTGATCCACAGCCAGTTGACGGAGTGGACGTTGACCGGAGCGGCAACCCACTTGCCGTCATAGACGGAGAACTTCTGCAGCGCGGCCGGAACCGACTTGTCCCAGCCTTCCTTCTTCGCCGTCTCTGTGAGG
The DNA here is from genome assembly GCF_006442175.1 of Mesorhizobium sp. B2-3-14. Classification (NCBI taxonomy): domain Bacteria; kingdom Pseudomonadati; phylum Pseudomonadota; class Alphaproteobacteria; order Hyphomicrobiales; family Phyllobacteriaceae; genus Mesorhizobium; species Mesorhizobium sp. B2-3-14. Next base: position 17,466 of record NZ_VFVP01000012.1, read on the forward strand.
TCGCCCATCACGCCGGCAGCGGCATAGTCGAGCACGGTGTAGCCGAGCATCTGCGAGGCGGTCGGATAGTTGCCGGCCGCGACCATCGCCTTCAGCGCGGTCATGGCGGCATCGCCGCCGCCGCCGGCCACGGGAACGTCCTTCCAGGCATAGCCTTCCTTGGCCAGATCGCCCTTGAGCACGTTGAGAGCAGCTGCTTCGCCGCCCGACGTCCACCAATGCAGCATCTGCACTTCCTTGACGTCCTCGGCATGGGCCGCGAAAGCCAGGCCCGAAGCGAGCGCCGTTCCGATAAGCAGTTTGCGCAACATGTACTTCCTCCCTTGTTGCATTACACGACCGGTGGCAGCCCACCGGGTTCTTCCCAACTCAGCCGACCCACCAACCGGTGCGCTGGCCGCGATGAAACTGGATTGTCTTTTCCTCGGTATAGTCCTCAACAGCGCGCTTGCCGAGTTCGCGGCCCAAGCCCGACTGCTTGTAGCCGCCGAACGGCAGTTCTGGATAACCTTCCATGAACGTGTTCACCCAGACAGTCCCCGAACGCACGCCCCGCGCCACCGACATGCAGGTGTCGATGCTGGCGCTCCACACACCCGCCGACAGACCATAGGGCGTGTTGTTGGCGATGCGCAACGCCTTTTCAATCGATTCAAAAGTCAGCACCGAGAGCACCGGCCCGAACACTTCCTCGCGCGCGACCGTCATGTTTTCGGTGACGTTGCGTAAGATCGTCGGATCGAGATATTGGCCGGCATTGGAAGGGCGTTGCCCGCCGCCGCTGTAGATACTGCCGCCTTCACTCGCGGCAGCCGCGACGTAACCCGTCACCTTGGCCAGATGGTCTGACGAAATCATCGCGCCGACCTTGGTGAGGTCGTCGAGCGGATCGCCCACGGTTACCCTGGCGGTCAATGCCTTCACGGCGCCCAGGAAGTCGTCGGCGATCGCCTCATGCACGATCAGCCGGCTGCCGGCATTGCAGCACTCGCCGGCGTTGAAGAAGCCGCCGAATACCGCGGCATCGGCAGCGGCTTTAAGATCGGCATCGGGGAAGACGATCTGGCCGTTCTTGCCGCCGAGTTCCATCGAAACTTTTTTAAGGGAATTCGAGGCCGCGGCCATGGTCATCTTGCCGACGCGGGTGGAACCGGTAAACGAAACCATCTCGACCAGGGGATGGCTGACCATCGGCGCGCCGACATCGGCGCCGAGACCTGCGAGGATGTTGACGACTCCAGCGGGAACGCCGGCTTCCAACAGGATATCGCCAAGCACGAAAGTCGAGGCCGACGTCATTTCGCTTGGCTTGACCACGGCCGTGCAGCCGGCGGCGAGCGCGAAAGGCAGTTTCTGGCTGACGATGAGGAATGGGAAATTCCACGGCGTGATGATCGAGACGACGCCGATCGGCTCACGCAGGACGACGCCCAGCATGGCATCGCCAAGATTGGCGTAGCTTTCGCCGTGCAACGTTCGGGCCAGTGAGGCGGCATAGCGCCAGATGTCGACGGCGCCGCCGATCTCGCCGCGCGCCTGGGCGATCGGCTTGCCGGATTCCAGCGCATCGAGCCGGGCGATGTCTTCCAGCCGGATCTCGATCAGGTCGGCGGCCTTAAGCAGGATCGCGGCGCGTTCGGACGCTTGCATGCGCGGCCAGGGGCCGGTCTCGAAGGCCCTGTGCGCCGCCTGCACCGCGGCTTCCACTTCGGCGGCACCCGCCTGAGCATAGTGTGAAACCATGAAGCCGTGGCCGGGGCTCTTGCGTTCCAGCATGCGGCCATCGCGGGCATCGACATGCTTGCCGTCGATCAGAAGCTTGTATGCCTTGGGGGCCACGGAGGCCTCGGCAGGCATGGGAATCTTCAGAGGTGCATTCATGTGATTTCCACTCTGTCCTACGAACGCGAAAACACGGGCTTCTGCTTGGTCTTGAAGGAGCCGACGCCGGCCTTGAGATCACCGGTGAGCGCCATGAAGCCGCTGGCCAAGGCTTCTGTTGCAGCGGCGCTTTCCTCGCCCTCCGCCACCGCAATCATCAGCTTGGCGGCTTCGGTGGCCAGCGGTCCGCGTTCGGCGATTTTTTCAGCCCAGATCCTGGCTTCATCCGAGGCCTTGCCGGTTTCGACGACGCGGTCGACGACGCCTAGCGCAAGCGCTTCCGGCGCCAGAAAAATCTCGCCACCGACAGCCATGCGACGCACCGCCTGGGCGCCGAAGCGACGCACCGCGCGCTGCGTGCCGGACCAGCCGGGGACGACGCCGATCGAGGTCTCGGGGAAGCCGAGCTTCACCTGCGTTTCCGCGACGCGGAAATCACAAGCCACAGCCAGTTCCAGCCCGCCGCCAAGCGCGTGGCCGGACAGAACGGCGATGGTCGGTTGCCGCAGCCGCGCCAGCCGGTCGAAGACACGGTGGCCGTAACGCACCCATTGCACCTGGAAATCGGCGGCGCTCATGCTCCCCCAGGCCTCGACATCGCCGCCGGCGCAAAACCCCTTGCCTTGACCGCATATGAGGACGATGCGGACATGCTGAGCGCTTTCCGCCTCGTCCAGCGCCGCTTCCAGCGCGCGCAGCATCGGGATATCGAGCGCATTGAATTTTTCCGGACGGCGCAAGGTGACAATGCCGATCGCGCCATCCTGCTCGAAGGTGACGAGGCGCTCAGCCATGCGCGCCTCCGAGCGAGGCGCCGCCATTCAGCGACAGGCCGATCGGCCGATCCTGGTAGAGTGCCGCCGGCGTCACCTTGAGGTCGTTGGCTACGTTGAGCGGGATCTCGGCCTGCGCCAGCACATCGCGCTCGAGGTCGATGCCCGGCGCCAGTTCCATCACCATCAGCCCATCGGGCGTCAGCTTCATGACGCAGCGCTCGGTGACATAGGTGATGTCCTGTCCCTGCGCGACGGCGCGCTTGCCGGAGAAGGAGATGTGCTCGACCTCCTCGACGACTTTCTTGACCTTGCCTTCCGCGTCGATGCGGATGCCGCCATTGGCGAGCGACAGCTTTGCCCCGGCATTGAAGAAGCCGGAAAAAACGATCTTCTTCGCCCGTGACGTGATGTCGACGAAGCCGCCGGCGCCGGCGGTGACATGCGGCCGCGCCGAAAGCCTGGACACGTTGACCGAGCCGTGGCGATCGATCTGCAGGAAGGAGAGCAGCGAAGCGTCGAAGCCACCGGCCTGGAAATAGATGAACTGGTGCGGCGAGGGCATGATCGCCTCGGCGTTGGAGGCGCAGCCGAACTTGAAGTCGAGCAACGGCACGCCGCCGACCGCGCCCTGTTCGATCAGCCAGGTGACCTTGCCGTGCTGGCCTTCTTCCAGAAGAATACGCGGCACGTTGGCCGAAATGCCGAAGCCGATGTTGACGGCCATGCCGTCGCGAAGCTCCATGGCGACCCGGCGCGCGATCACCTTTTGGACATTCATCTCGGCATTGCGGAAGCTCGACAGCGGCCGGAAGATCTCGCCGGAGATTGCGGGATCGTAGGGCGTCAGCGTCGTCTGCAACTGATCCGGCGCAATGACGATATGGTCGACCAGCACGCCCGGCACGCGCACATCATGCGGCTTCAACGTGCCGTTCTCGACGACGCGTTTGACCTGCGCGATGACGATGCCGCCATTGTTGCGGGCGGCGAGCGCCTGCTCCAGCCCGCCGAGATAGGCCCCCTCATGCTCGTAGGTAAGGTTACCGCGCTCGTCAGCCGTGGTGGCACGGATGATCGAGACCTGCGGCACGATGGCGCGGAAGTAGAGCCATTCTTCGCCGTCGAATTGCTGCACCGACACGATCGGCTCGGCGGCGGCGGCGTTCATGGCGCAGCCCTGGTGGCGCGGGTCGGCGAAAGTGTCGAGGCCGACCTTGGTCAGCACGCCCGGTCGCTTGGCGGCGGCCTCTCGGTGCATGTCGAACAGGATGCCGGACGGCACGTTATAGGCGGCAACCGCATTGTCGCCGATCATCTTCCAGATTTGCGGCGGCTCGGCGGAGGAGGGACCTGACGGATAGGAGCCGCACAGCGTACGCTTCAAGAGACCGGGCTTCGCCAGATGATCGATGCCCTTGATGCCATACATGTCGCCGGCGGCGATCGGGTGCAGCGTGGTGATATCCTTCGGATGGCCCTCGCCGTCGAAGCGTTCGCCGATCGCGGCGAGCACGGCGTCCGGACAGCCGAGGCCGCTCGACGAGGACACCGAGACGACCATGCCGTCCTTGATCAGGCTGGCGGCCTGCGCCGATGAGACGACCTTGCTCAATTCATGCTCCCGAGTTTCGGGTCGATCTTGACGGTCCTGCCGGAAGCCGCCGATAGCAATGCCGCCTCGGCAGCGGCGAGCGACCAGATGCCGTCTTCTCCGGTGGCGGAAGGCTGGCCCTCGCCACGGACCGCGGCATGGAACCCGCGTACCGACCTGGCGTATAGATCCTCGCGGTCGAAGCTCAACTGTTCTTCGCCGCTGGCGGTGCACAGGAGGACCGAGCCGGCCGGCTTCTGCGTCATCACATCGCGGGCGATGAGCGAGCCCTGCGAGCCGTGCACCTCGAAGCCGGTGTCGGCAAACCTGGTGGTGAACCCCTCATGCGATTGCGCGATAAGGCCCGATTTGAAGCGCCAGACGCACATGGCGCCATCTTCCAGCCCGCTCCCGGCCATGCCGGCGGATTGCGTGAAAGCGGAAACCTCGACCGGATCGTCGCCAAGCACGAAGCGCAGCGTGTCTGCATCGTGCACGGTGATGTCGAGCACCACCCCGCCGCCCGCCTCGGGCCTGGCGATGCGCCAGCCCTGCAGGTTTTCGGGCAGGTAGACGGAATGGAAGACACGCGCGGCAATGGGGTTGCCGATGCGGCCCGCGGCAACGGCGTCGCGCATGGCACGGTGCGCGCCGGCATTGCGCAGATGATGATTGGTACCGAGCACGATGCCAGCCTCCTTGGCCGAAGCGACCATCTTGCGCGCGTCATCGCTGGTCAGCGCCAGCGGCTTCTCGCACAGCACATGCTTTCCCGCCTTGGCGGCGGCCAGCGCCTGTTCGAAATGCAGTTCATTGGTGGTGGAGATGTAGACGGCGTCGATGTCCGATCCGAGCAAGGCGTCGAGATTCGATACGGCGGCTGGAATGCCATTTTCCCTTGCATAGGCCGTGGCGCGTTCCGCGCTGGAACTCATGACAGCCGCGATCTCGCCATCGGGTTGAGCGCGAATGGCATCGATCATGAATTGCCGGGCGATCGTGCTGGCGCCGATCAGCCCCCATTTGACGCTCATGGCGCGGTTCCCGCTGCCACGGGCCTTTTTCGCGTGCGGCGGTCCGGGCCGCAGCTTTCCCTGACCACGAGATTGACGGCGCCGACATGATCCTCGGCCCGCGTGGTGCGCGACTGGATCATCTTGATCATGACGTGGGCCGCGCGTTCGCCGAGACCGGCGGAGTCCACCGCTACGCTGGTCAGCGGCGGCATATAATGTTCGGCCTCGACCACATCGTCGAAGCCGACGACAGCGAAATCCGCGCCCGGCTCAAGTCCGCGCTTGCGCAGCGCCAGCATGACGCCAAAGGCAACGGCATCGTTGAAGCACAGCGCCGCGGTCGGCGGCTCGGCCATTGCCAGCGACGTTTCCAGACAGGCCATGCCGCCCTTGCGGTTGGTCTCGCCCTCGATGATAAGCGCATCGCGGGCGTCGATGCCGAGCGTCTCGCAGGCCTCGCGAAAGCCGCCCAGGCGCTCATGATAAACGACGAGGTCGGACGAACCGCCGAAGAAGGCCAGGCGGCGATGCCCCTTGCCGACGAGATGCGAAGTCGCGAGATAGGCGCCCCGATGATTGTCGGGAGCAATCACCGGAATGCGGCTTTCAGGCAGCCGGCGCATGGCGAAGGCAATCGGCAGACCGGCTATTTCCAGCCGCCGGAACGCCCCTGGCGTCGTGCCGCGCGCCGGGGAAACGATGAGCCCGGCGACGCCCTGTTCCATCAGAGACTTCAGCACTTCTTCCTGGCGCACCGGATTTTCGGCAGTGTTGGCGATGAAGGGCACGATGCCGGCCGACTGGAAGACCCGCTCCATGCCGACCGCCATCTCGGCGAAGAACGGATTGGTGAGGTCGTTGATGACCATGCCGATGACGTTGGAGTGGGCCTTGCGCAGATTGGCGGCGCCGCGGTTATAGACATAGCCGACATCCTCGATCGCCTTGCGCACCTTGACCGCGGTTTCGGGGCGGATCAGGCCGCTGCCCTGGAGCACGAGCGACACCGTCGATTTGGACACGCCTGCTTCGCGGGCGATGTCGAAGATCGTCGCCTTCGGCCGGCTGGCCATCCAGATATCCTCCCCGGTTTTTTCAATCGAATTTATTGGAACGTTCTAATCCTTGCTCCGAGGATGAGTCAATCAGGATTTTTCTCTAGCAAGAGCAGCAGGTCATATGTGGTCAAACGATTGCTACCCAAGGGGTCGTTGTGTTGCAACGCAGCATCGCTGGCCGTCCATCTCAAACCTTAAAGGTTCTTGATTTATTGGAACGTTCCATTTAGGAGACACGAAAGGGAGAGATCCATGGACATTGCCTTGCCTGGCGAGGGTGGCCGCAGCACACCCTACGCGCTTGTCGGACAGCCGGTCCAGCCGGTGACCGGCGCGCGGTTTTCGCGCATCGCCTATGCCGCCGCGCATGTCGTCGCCGATCCGCTGGGAATGACAGATCCATGGTCGCGGCCCGTTGTCGATTGGGACAGGACGATGGCGTTTCGTCATCATCTATGGCGGCTCGGCTTCCGCATCGCCGAGGCAATGGACACGTCGCAGCGCGGCATGGGTTTCGATTGGACGAATGCGCAGGAATTGATCCGCCGTTCAATCGCGGAGGCGCGGACCGTCGCTGGCGCCGATCTCGCCTCGGGTGCGGGCACCGACCATCTGGCACCGTCGAAGGCCCGGACGGTCGACGACGTGGTCGCCGCCTATGAGGAGCAGTTCGCTTTCATCGAAGGCCAGGGCGGCAAGGCGATCATGATGGCCAGCCGCGCGCTGGCGGCCGTGGCGAAGGGGCCAGACGATTACGCCCTGGTTTACGACCGCATATTGGGCCAGGCCTCCGGCAAGGTCATCCTGCACTGGCTGGGCGACATGTTCGATCCGACCTTGAAAGGCTACTGGGGCAGTGACGATTTCGAGACCGCGCTCGATACGGTGATCGCCATCATGGAGCGCAATGCCGGCAAGGTCGAAGGCATCAAGATATCGCTGCTCGACGCCGGCAAGGAAGTGGCGCTCAGGAACCGGCTGCCGGACGGCGTGATGATGTTCACTGGCGACGACTTCAATTATCCCGAGCTGATCGCCGGAGACGGCAAGCGGCACTCGCATGCGCTGCTCGGCATTTTCGACGCGATCGCACCGGTCGCCAATGCCGCGCTGGCGAAGCTGGCTGCCGGCGATCGTGCCGGCTACGACGCGCTGATGGCGCCGACCGTGCCGCTGTCACGAAAAATCTTCGAGGCGCCGACTGAATATTACAAGGCCGGCATTGTCTTCATGGCCTGGCTCAATGGCCACCAGGACCATTTCTCGATGGTCGGCGGCATGCAGTCGGCGCGCGGCATCCGCCATTATGCCGACGTCTTTCGCCTCGCCGACCAGGCAGGATTGCTGGCCGACCCCGACCTTGCCATTTCGCGGATGAAAAGCCTGTGTGCTGTCGCGGGGGCCTAAACGCGTTTCGCGATCGGATCACCCGTCGTCCATTCCGGTGAGCGCCAGGATGCTCGCGCCATTATGCAAGGTCCGAATATCTGGGTTGGATGGTGGGCGTGACAGGGATTGAACCTGTGACCCCTGCAATGTCAATGCAGTGCTCTCCCGCTGAGCTACACGCCCATCCGAAGCCGCGCATACACCATTTTTGGTCAGGCGCGTCAATAGCAGGAAAAGAGGAAAAACACGTCGTCCCGCCGCGGCTGTGGACCGACGCCGGCGGCTTGCGAAAGGCGGTTCAAGCCGCCTGCAGCATCTTCTCGACCTCGTTGACCAGATCGCGCAGGTGGAAGGGCTTGGACAGCACCTTGGCGTCTTTCGGCGCCTTGGAATCCGGGTTCAGCGCGACGGCGGCAAAACCGGTGATGAACATGACCTTGAGGTCGGGATCGATTTCGGTGGCGCGACGCGCCAGTTCGATGCCGTCCATCTCCGGCATGACGATGTCGGTCAGAAGCAGCGAGAACGGTTCCTCGCGCAGCCGCTCATAGGCGCTGGCGCCGTTGTCGAAATCGCTGACCTGATAGCCGGCGCGCTCCAGCGCCTTGACGAGGAACCGACGCATATCGTCGTCGTCTTCCGCCAGAAGAATGCGTGCCATGTTATCCCGTCCGAATCACCCGCCGGAGACTGCCGTGGGGCAGGCCCGTTAACCATCCTGTATATGAGGAGGTGAGAGTAAACATCAAGTGAACGCGGACGCGCCTGACCCACATTTGCCCAGCGGCACGACCGCCGAAATGCTGGACATGCGGTCAGCAAGGTGGCAGTTTCATGCCATGATGCACTGGTGTTTTCGGGTTCGTTCAAATTGAAGACGGCAGCCGAGGATTTTTCGGTCTTTCCACCCTTCGAAATCCGGTCGGGCGCCGAGCAGCGCGTCCCCTTCCTTTTCAACTCGCCGCATAGCGGCCGCTACTATCCCGAACGCTTTCTTGCCATGGCAAGGCTCGATCGCAATGCCATCCGCCGCTCGGAGGATTGCTATGTCGACGAGTTGTTCGGCGGCGCCGTGGCGCTCGGCGCGCCGCTGCTGGCGGCGAATTTCCCGCGCGCCTATCTCGACGTCAACCGCGAGCCCTGGGAACTCGACCCGCGCATGTTCGCCGAGCCGGTGCCGTCCTTCTGCAACATCCGCTCCGCGCGCGTGGCCGGCGGGCTCGGCACCGTGCCGAAGCTGGTGGGCGAGGGGCTCGACATCTATTCGGGCCGCTTGCCGCTCGCCGAGGCGGTTGCCCGCATCGAGGCCGTCTACAAGCCCTATCACGAAACGCTGAAGCGGCTTTTGACCAGGACCCACGCCCGGTTCGGCTTTGCCGTGCTGATCGATTGCCATTCGATGCCGGCGAGCATCCGTGTCGGCGACAGCGGGCTGCGGCCGGATTTCATCATCGGCGACCGTTTCGGCATCTCGGCCACCGCGGCCCTGACCGAAACCGCGATCGGCCTATTGACCGCGATGGGCTATACGGTTGCCCACAACAAGCCTTATGCCGGCGGGTTCATCACCGAGCATTACGGCCGTCCGGCGCGTCATTTGCATGCGCTGCAGATCGAGGTCAATCGCGGGCTCTACATGAATGAGCGGACATTCGAGAAAGCCGCCGGCTTCGACGCGCTGGCCGACGACCTGACGCGGTTTTCAGCCGACCTGATGGCGATGCCGGACCATCATTTCATCGATCTGCCGCTGGCTGCGGAGTGACGACCACGCCTTGTCTCATGCGTGCCACCGCCCAAGATTTTTGTGTGCTTCTTTGGACGGCCCGCTCCAGGAGCGGCCGTGAAAAAAAGACCGCATCGTTTGCACGATACGGTCGAAGTCTAGGGAGGAAACGCCCAAGGAGGGCATGGACAGGAAACCCTGTCCAAGATTGAGGGTATTGTGCAGCGCACAAATGTCAAGCGACGTTTAGGCTTTTTTAATTCAGAGTGATGTGGAAATTGCGTTTCGATCACGTCGGAGTGACATTCCGGCAACAGTTGTCGCGGCGGATAAATCAATAAACAAGCTTGTCTTGGCGGGGAAGTCGCGGCAGGCCCGGCTCGGGCGCGCTGCAAAGCGGGAGAATCAGTTGGACATCAGCATCGATTTCATGCGCCGTATCGCGCAAGCGGCGGCGGCGGAGACCTTGCCGCGCTTCCGCGCCCAGGGCGCGGTCGCCAACAAGGAAAAAGGCAGTTTCGATCCGGTCACGGAGGCCGACCGCGAGGCCGAGCGCGCCATCCGGGCGCTGATATCGGCTGAGTATCCCGACCACGGCATCCTGGGCGAAGAGCACGGCAGCGAGAACATCTCCAGCCGGCATGTCTGGGTGATCGATCCGATCGACGGCACGCGCGCCTTCATCTCCGGCCTGCCGGTGTGGGGCACGCTGGTCGGGCTGACGGTCGATGGTGACGCGGTCGCCGGCATGATGGCACAGCCTTTCACCGGCGAGCTGTTCTACGCCAACGCTTCCGGTTCCCATTATGAGGGGCCGGGAGGCCCCCGCAAGCTGACGACCCGCAAGACGACGAAGCTGGCCGAGGCCACGTTGTTCACCACAACGCCGGCCCTGTTCAAGGGCGAGGCACGCAATCGCTATGACGCGTTCGAGCGGCAAATCCAGCTCGCCCGTTATGGCGCCGATTGCTATGCCTTCGCCATGATCGCCTCGGGGAGCGTCGACATCGTCGCCGATCCTGGATTGAAGCCCTACGACATCGTGGCGCTGATCCCGATCATCGAGAAGGCAGGCGGGGTCGTCACCACTTTCGACGGCGGACCGGCGGAGAATGGCGGCGACGTTCTGGCGGCCGCGACACCGGAGCTTCATGCCGCCGCCATGGCTGCCCTGCGCGGCTGACATCGCCTCCGGTCGGCGGCTTCTCGAGCGCTGGAATGCCGCCGGCGTATGCCCATAGGTCTGCCTGAACGCCGCCAGCGCCGCCTTCCTGAAAAAGGGAGTGTCAGCTACGCCCTCTCGCGGAAGAGCCGCAGGCCTGTCAGGCTGTCGGGTCGTCTGAGCCGGGGACGAAGGCGTCGAAGGCAGCGAAGAATTGTTCGCGGTAGAGATCGGCTTCCTGCAGGATTTCGTGCTTGGCGCCGTCGATCATCAACAGCGAACCCAGCCTCAGATTTCTCGCATATGCCTCCACCGCCCTGGTCGAGACGACCTGGTCGGCGCCTGCGGCGATGATCAGCAGCGGCACCTGAATGCGGGCCATGAAGTCGGGGTCGCTGATGGCTGCCGACGCCTTCGCCGCCGCCTGCAGCCAGCGGATCGTCGGGCCGCCGAGCGCCATTTGCGGATATTCTTCATAAATGCGCGTGTTACGGCGATAGCGTTGCGGATCCGATGTCACCTTGTTGGCTTCGAAGGGCAGCGTGTGTCTCGGCCTTGGACCCCAGGCGGCATAGAGCCAGCCGAGCCCCAGGGCGCAGAAAAACGAACAGATCCGGCGCACCGTCCCTATCGAGACCGGCAGGTCGGGCAATGTCAGGAACGGCGCGATCAGCACCATGCGCCGCACGCGGTTTACCATCGACGGCGCGGCAAGCAGCGCGATCACAGCGCCGGCCGAATGGGCGAGGATATAGTACGGTCCGCGGCAGTCCGGCAGCACGATCTCTTCGAAGAACTGCTCCAGGTCAGCCGTATAGTCGCGGAACGACCTGACATAGCCACGCTGGCGATCGCGGATCAGCCTGTCCGAACCGCCCTGACCGCGCCAGTCCAGGATGGCGACACCAAAGCCACGCGCGGCAAGGTCACGGATGGTCTCGAAATATTTCTCGATGCACTCGTTGCGGCCGCCGAGCAACACCACGGTGCCCCGCATCGGCCGCGCCACCCCCGCGAACAGGCCATAACGTATTTTCTTGCCGTCGCGCGTGGTGAAAAAGCCGCCCGTGGCGTTTTCCGGTCGCGGATTGCCCTCGGTTTCGTGGAAGAGCGGAGTGTCGTGGAAAAGATCCGTCATTCGGCGCTTTGTGCTCGGCGTCCTTGCGCGCCAGCCGGTCGCGGCTGGCCTCGTCACGGTGATAGACGCCAACACATCAAAAGCAAAGCAAATCCGGGTTATGGAGGACTGAGACGGGTCAGGCCGGAAGCGGCTTTGAGCGCGCTTCCGGCCCCTGTCGATCCGGGAGGAAGGGACGTTAACACCCGGTTCGGCCTCGTTGCGGCACCTTCGCAGATCCGGCGCCGCCAATCCTTGATCTTGAAAGCCACTTTAGCGCGGGCTGTCTGAACGGGCGCCGAAGCACCGGTTCATCTGCCGTTCATCAAAGGTTGGCCGCCTCGTTCTTTTTTGCCGTCAAACGAAACTTGAAATGCTTTCGAGCGCTCCCCAGATGTGGGTTGCGGTCGCCAATCGGGGCCGCTGGTCCTCCCGAAACGCCGCTCGCGGGTTTCGCACCGACCATACGCAAACCATGTTGCTCAACAGGAGAACACCTCATGCGTCACGTTGATTTTTCCCCGCTTTACCGTTCGACCGTCGGCTTCGACCGTCTCTTCACCATGTTGGATTCGCTTGCGCAGCCCGACGGCGCGCAGACCTATCCGCCCTATAACATCGAGCGCACCGGCGAGGATTCCTATCGGATTTCGATGGCCGTCGCCGGCTTCTCGGACGAGGAAATCTCGATCGAAGCTCACCGTAACGTGCTGACCGTGAAGGGCGAGCGCAAGGACGAGGGCACCGGCGAGGGTTCCGAACTGCTCTATCGCGGCATTGCCTCCAGGGCCTTCGAGCGCCGCTTCCAGCTTGCCGATCATGTTGAAGTCGTCGGCGCCGCGCTGAAGAACGGCCTGCTCTTCGTCGACCTCAAGCGCAACATTCCCGAAGAGCTGAAGCCGCGCAAGATCGCGATCACCTCGGCTCCGGCCAAGGCCAAGCAGATCGAGGCCAAGACGGCAGCCTGACGACCGCATAAAATCTAAAGTCTCCTCCCGAGACGGAAGCGGCGCCGCGAGGCGTCGCTTTTTTGTCCGAAGATTGACTGTTATCCGGCGATCAGCTGGCCAAAGCGGTCGACTTCCTCAGTCGTCGTGGCAAAGCTGGTGACGAAGCGATAGAGCAGTTCGTCCTCGCCGATATGGCCGTCAAAACCATGCGGCCTGTGCCAGTCATAGAAGGCCGCGCCTGCAGCCTGCAGCCTGTCTGCTTCGGTTTTCTCGATCACCGCGAACACCTCATTAGCCTGCGGCAGCCAAGCGAGCTTTGCCGTGGCCGAATCCTCGATCGCCGCCGCAAGGCGCGCGGCCATGGCGTTGGCATGCCTGGCGGTGTCGAGCCACAGCCCGTCCTTGAAATAGGCTTCGAACTGCGCAGCGACGAAGCGCGACTTCGAAAGCAGCTGTGCGGCACGCTTGCGCAGGAAGGCCAATTCCTTGGCACGGTCGAGGTCGAACAGCACGATCGCCTCAGCACACCAGCAACCGTTCTTGGTACCGCCGAAGGACAGGACATCGACCCCGCGTTTCCAGGTCATTTCGGCCGGGGTGGTGTCGAGCGCGGCCAGCGCATTGGCAAAGCGGGCGCCATCCATGTGCAGTGGCACGGAATGCTGTTTGGCGATGGCCGAGATCGCGTCTATGTCGTCCAGACCATAGACGGTGCCGACCTCGGTCGACTGGGTGATCGAGACCGCCATCGGCCGGCCCCAATGGACAACCTCGCTTGCGAAACGGCCGATCGCCCTGTCCAGATTGGGCGGGTCGATCTTGCCCAGGGGGCCGTCGACGGCGTGCAGCCGCGAGCCGCCGGAAAAATACTCCGGCGCGCCACATTCATCCTCGATGACATGCGATTCTCGGTGAGCGAAGGAAATGCCGCCCGGCTTGTTGAAAGCGGTCAACGACAGCGAATTGGCGGCGGTGCCGGTTGCCACGAAGAACACCGCGACCTCGCGTTCGAAAATTTCACTGAAGCGCTGATAAACCGCCTCGTCGAGGGCGCTGTCACCATAGGCGGTGGCAAAGCCGCCGGCCACGGCCGACAGGCCGGCAACGATATTGGGATGGGCGCCTGCCCAATTGTCGGAAGCGAAGAACATGTATCTGCCTGTGTTGGGGAAATCAGCCGGAGTTGACCGGTTTAACGCGCCGACCGCAAGGGCCAGGCGCCGGAAAACCGTTGAAGCCAGCCAACGTGGCGGCAAGCGTCGGCGACTTAAGCTTACGTTTTTCTCCAACTCCGTGTAATTTTATGTCGCGGAAGCTCCAAGTTTTTTGTGAATCGGTCTTGTGCGCGTTTCGGAATTCTGCCATAAAAATTTAGGACAGTAGTGCTGTCTTATTTTGTCGCACAAAACAGGCCGGATTGGCGTAACATATTGGCCTCTCCGGCTGTTGCCGCGAGCGACAGGTGGACGGCCGGACGCTGGCCTGTACGATACCAGATGCGAAGCATGCGAAAAGCCGCATGGTTCGAAAAGGATTTCGCAAGACGTGCCGCAAGGATCAGGGTGAGCCAAGCGCTTGCCGAGGCAAACCAGCGCCTGAAGGGCTGGAATGGAGGACAGGACAATGACGGAATTGACGCTCTCTGCGACGAACGGCCAGGCCGCGCAGACGAAAGCGGCTCCCGTCAAAAATACCTCCACCAAAAATTGCGCGACTGCCGGCGGCTTGACCGCCCAGGGCCTCTACGATCCACGCAACGAGCATGACGCCTGCGGCGTCGGCTTCATCGTCAACATGAAGGGCGTAAAGTCGCATCAGGTCGTCAAGGACGGGCTTGCCGTGCTCGAGAACCTGACGCATCGCGGTGCCGTCGGCGCCGATCCGCTGGTCGGCGATGGCGCCGGCGTGCTGGTACAGCTTCCGGATCTTTTTTTCCGTGAGGAGATGGCGGCACAAGGTATCGAACTGCCACCGGTAGGCCAGTACGGCGTCGGACACTGGTTCATGCCGCAGGATGCTGCCCTTCGTGCACATATCGAGGAGATAATCGCCGAATCGGCGCAGTCCGAAGGGCTGCCGCTGCTCGGGTTCCGCGACGTGCCGGTCGACAATTCGTCGCTATCGAAGGCGCCTGACATCGTCGCGTCCGAGCCGTTCCACCGCCAGGTCTTCATCGGCCGCACGGCCGACATTACCGACGACGAGGAATACGAGGCAAGACTTTATCTGCTGCGCAAGGTCATATCGGGCCGCATCTACGCCGAGAACGACAACAAGGACATCGGTGCCTACTGCGTGTCGCTGTCGGCGCGCACCATCGTCTACAAGGGCATGTTCCTGGCTTATCAGGTCGGGGCCTACTACAAGGACCTCAAGGACCCGCGTTTTGAGACCGCGCTGATCCTCGTCCACCAGCGCTTCTCGACCAACACCTTCCCGTCGTGGAAGCTGGCGCATCCCTACCGCATGGTCGCGCATAATGGCGAGATCAACACGGTGCGCGGCAACAACAACTGGATGGCGGCGCGCCAGGCGTCGGTCGATTCCGAACTGTTCGGCAACAACATCTCGAAGCTCTGGCCGATCTCCTATGACGGCCAGTCCGATACCGCCTGCTTCGACAATGCGCTCGAGTTTCTGTTCCAGGGCGGCTACAGCCTCAGCCACGCCATGATGATGCTGATCCCGGAAGCCTGGGCCGGCAACAAGCTCATGGATGCCGATCGCAAGGCCTTCTACGAATACCACGCCGCGTTGATGGAGCCTTGGGACGGGCCGGCGGCGGTCGCCTTCACCGACGGACGCCAGATCGGCGCCACGCTGGACCGCAACGGCTTGCGCCCGGCACGCTATATCGTCACTGACGACGACCGCGTCATCATGGCTTCCGAGGCCGGCGTGCTGCCGGTGCCGGAAGAGAAGATCGTCCAGAAGTGGCGGCTGCAGCCCGGCCGCATGCTTCTGATCGACCTTGGCAAGGGCCGCATCGTCCCCGACGAGGAAATCAAGTCGGAGATCGCGACCAAACACCCCTACAAGACCTGGCTTGCCAATACGCAGCTCATCCTGGAAGATTTAAAGCCGGTCGAGCCGCGCGCGCTGCGCAAGGATGTCAGCCTGCTCGATCGCCAGCAGGCGTTCGGCTACACCCAGGAAGACACCAAACTATTGATGTCGCCGATGGCGACCACCGGCCAGGAAGCCGTGGGCTCGATGGGCACCGACACGCCGATCTCGGCGATGTCGGACAAGTCGAAGCTGCTCTACACCTACTTCAAGCAGAATTTTGCCCAGGTCACCAACCCGCCGATCGACCCGATCCGCGAGGAACTGGTGATGAGCCTGGTGTCGTTCATCGGACCGCGGCCGAACATCTTCGACCTGGTCGGCAATTCGCGCCGCAAGCGGCTCGAAGTGCGCCAGCCGATCCTGACCAATGGCGATCTCGAGAAGATCCGCTCGATTGGCCACACCGAGGACCGTTTCGACACCAAGACGATCGACATCACCTATGGGTCGAGCGAGGGTGCTGCCGGCATGCAGGGAGCCATCGACCGGCTGTGCGAGCGGGCGGAAGCGGCAGTCGCCGGCGGCTACAACATCATCATCCTGTCCGATCGCCAGCTCGGACCGGACCGCATCGCCATTCCGGCGTTGCTGGCGACTGCCGCCGTGCACCACCATCTGATTCGCAAGGGGCTGCGCACCGCGGTCGGCCTGGTCGTCGAATCGGGCGAGCCGCGCGAGGTGCATCATTTCTGCTGCCTTGCCGGCTACGGCGCGGAAGCGATCAATCCCTATCTCGCCTTCGACACCTTGCTCGACATGCACAAGCGCGGCGAACTGCCCGAGGAGGTCGACGCCTATGAAGTGGTGTCGCGCTACATCAAGTCGATCGGCAAGGGCATCCTCAAGGTGATGTCCAAAATGGGCATCTCGACCTATCAGTCCTATTGCGGCGCGCAGATCTTCGATGCCATCGGGCTGAAGACCGATTTCGTGCAGCAATACTTCACCGGTACCGCGACACTGATCGAAGGCGTCGGACTGGATGAGGTCGCGGGTGAAACCGTCAGCCGTCACACGGACGGTTTCGGCAGCGATCCGGTGCTGCGCAACAGCCTGGAGGTCGGTGGCGAATACCTGTTCCGCATGCGCGGCGAGGCGCATATGTGGTCGCCCGACGCGGTCGCCACCTTGCAGCACGCCGTGCGCCAGGGATCGTGGGAGACGTTCAAGGACTATTCGGCGCAGATCGACAGCGAGACGGCCCGCGCCCAGACCATACGCGGCCTGTTCAAGATCAAGCTGGCGGATGAGACCGGCCGCACGAAGGTCGCACTCGACGACGTCATGCCGGCGGCCGACATCGTCAAGCGCTTCTCGACCGGGGCGATGTCGTTCGGCTCGATCTCCAGGGAAGCGCACACCACGCTGGCGCGTGCCATGAACCAGATCGGCGGCAAGTCGAACACCGGCGAGGGCGGCGAAGAGGCCGATCGCTATCTGCCGCTGCCAGGTGGCGGCAAGAACCCCGAACGTTCGGCGATCAAGCAGGTCGCGTCGGGGCGTTTCGGCGTGACGGCGGAATACCTTGTCAACTCCGACATGATGCAGATCAAGGTGGCGCAGGGCGCCAAGCCCGGCGAGGGCGGCCAGTTGCCCGGCCACAAGGTCGACGCAACCATCGCCAAGGTTCGGCATTCGACGCCGGGCGTCGGCCTGATCTCGCCGCCGCCGCACCACGACATCTATTCGATCGAGGATCTGGCGCAGCTGATCTACGATCTGAAGAACGTCAATCCGGCGGCCGACGTCTCGGTCAAGCTGGTGTCGGAGGTTGGTGTAGGCACGGTCGCGGCCGGCGTTGCAAAGGCGCGCGCCGACCACATCACCATCTCTGGCTATGATGGCGGCACCGGTGCGTCGCCGCTGACCTCGCTCAAGCATGCCGGCAGCCCGTGGGAAATGGGTCTTGCCGAAACGCACCAGACGCTGGTGCTGAATGGCCTGCGCTCGCGCGTGGCGCTGCAGGTCGATGGCGGCCTGCGCACCGGGCGCGACGTCATCATCGGCGCGCTGCTCGGCGCCGACGAGTTCGGCTTCTCGACCGCGCCTTTGATCGCGGCCGGCTGCATCATGATGCGCAAATGCCATCTCAACACCTGCCCGGTCGGCGTCGCGACGCAGGATCCGGTGCTGCGCAAGCGCTTCAAGGGTACGCCCGAGCACGTCATCAACTTCTTCTTCTACGTGGCGGAAGAGGTGCGGGCGCTGCTCGCCGAAATGGGCTTCACCCATATCGACCAGATCATCGGTGACGCCGACCTTCTGGAAAAGCGTGACGTGATCCAGCACTGGAAGGCGCGCGGGCTCGATTTCTCGAAGATGTTCTACAAGCCCGATGCGCCGCATGAAGCGGTGCACTGGACCGAGCGGCAGAAGCATCCGATCGACGATGTGCTCGACCGCAAGCTGATCGAACTGGCCAAACCCGCGCTGGAGGCCAAGCAACCGGTCAAGATCGAGGTCGACATCCGCAATGTCGACCGTTCGACGGGCGCCATGCTGTCGGGCGAGGTCGCCAAGCGCTTCAAGCACAAGGGCCTGCGCGAGGACACGATCCAGGTAAAACTCACCGGCACGGCCGGCCAGTCCTTCGCCGCCTTCCTGGCACGTGGCATCTCGTTCGAACTCGTCGGCGCCGCCAATGACTATGTCGGCAAGGGCCTGTCGGGCGGGCGCATCGTCATCCGGCCACCGGAAGAGGCAAGGATCGTCGCGGCCGACTCCATCATCGTCGGCAATACGGTGCTCTATGGCGCGACCGAGGGCGAGGCCTATTTCGCCGGCGTCGCCGGCGAGCGCTTCGCGGTGCGCAATTCGGGCGTCGCCGCGGTCGTCGAGGGCGTCGGCGACCATGGCTGCGAATACATGACCGGCGGCGTCGTCGTCGTCATCGGCAAAACCGGCCGCAACTTTGCCGCCGGCATGTCGGGCGGTGTCGCCTATGTGCTGGACGAAGCAGGTGATTTCGCCGAGCGCTGCAACATGGCCATGGTCGAGCTGGAGCCGGTGCCGGAAGAAGACGATCTGATGGAAAAGCTGCTGCACCATGGCGGCGATCTCGACCACAAGGGCCGCGTCGATGTGTCCGGCGACATGACCAGTCATGACGAAGAACGGCTTTACCAGCTGATCTCGAACCACGTGCACTATACGGGTTCGGTGCGCGGCCGCGAGATACTCGACGACTGGGCTATTTTCCGGCCGAAATTCCGCAAGATCATGCCGGTCGAATACCGCCGCGCGCTGATCGAGATGGAACGCATGCGCATGGGCGTCGCGGCCGAATAGATTTGATAATTGCCGGGGGGCCCAGGCTTCCCGGCCCCTTCATCGACAGTTTGACCTCGGGCTCAAGGTTGCCACGGCTGCCTCAAGAGGTTAACGGGTGCGGCGAAACCGCACCATCTGGACAGCAGGAACTGGACTATGGGCAAGGTAACAGGCTTTCTCGAAATCGACCGGCAGGTGCACAAGTACCAGCCGGCCTCCGACCGCATCCGGCATTTCCGCGAATTCACGCTGCCGATGTCGGACAAGGAAGTCGAGAAACAGGCCGCGCGCTGCATGGATTGCGGCATTCCGTTCTGCCATGGGCCAACGGGCTGTCCGATCCACAACCAGATCCCCGACTGGAACGACCTCGTCTACAACAGAGACTGGGACAACGCGATCCGCAACCTGCACTCGACCAACAATTTCCCGGAGTTCACCGGCCGCATCTGCCCCGCGCCTTGCGAGGAAGCCTGCACGCTGAACCTCGAGGACATTCCGGTCGCCATCAAGACGGTGGAGCAGGTGATCGCGGACAAGGCTTACGAGACCGGCCACATCAGGCCCTATCCGCCGGAGAAGAAGACCGGCAAGCGGGTCGCCATCATCGGCTCCGGCCCAGCCGGCATGGCGGCCGCCCAGCAGCTTGGCCGCGCCGGTCACGACGTGCATGTCTATGAGCGCGAGAGCCGCCCCGGCGGGCTGATGCGCTACGGCATCCCCGACTTCAAGATCGAGAAGCATTATATCGACCGGCGCATCGAACAGATGCAGGGCGAGGGCGTCACCTTCCATTGCGGCGTCAATGTCGGCATCGACATGCCGGTGGCTGAACTCCTCGCCGAACATGACGCCGTGCTCTATTGCGGTGGTTCGGAAACGCCGCGCGCTGCCGGTATTCCCGGCGACGATCTCGGCGGCGTGCATGACGCGATGCCCTATCTGGTGCAGCAGAACCGCCGCGTCGGCGGCGAACCGATCCAGTCGGTGGCATGGCCGTCGCATCCAATCATCGCCGGTGGCCAGCACGTCGTCGTCGTCGGCGGCGGCGACACCGCGTCCGACTGCGTCGGCACCGCCTTCCGCCAGGGTGCGGTGCGCGTCACCCAGCTCGACATCCGTCCGCAGCCGCCCGAGAAGGAAGACAAGCTCTCCGTCTGGCCCTACTGGGCGACCAAGATGCGCACCTCGTCCTCGCAGGCCGAGGGCGCCGAACGCGAATTCCAGGTGGCGACGCTCGAATTCATCGGCGAGGAAGGCCAGCTTACAGGCGTGAAGTGCTGCGAGGTCGACGACAAGCGCAAGCCGATCGCCGGCACTGAATTCGTCATCCGCGCCGATCTCGCCTTCATCGCCATCGGCTTTGCTGGCCCGGCGATGGCGGGCGTTGCGGCGGAACTCGAGGGGGAGATGAAGATCACCACCGACAGCCGCCGTTCCAGGAATGTCGAGGCCAATGACCGCGATTACAGGACGAGCGTCGACCGGCTCTACGCGGCGGGCGACGTACGCCGTGGCCAGTCGCTGGTCGTCTGGGCGATCCGCGAAGGCCGCCAGGCGGCACGCTCGATCGACGAGGCGCTGATGGGGACGACCGTCCTGCCGCGTTAAGGGCTGATCGCCGTGGTGGTGTCGGACGCTGCCGCTGTCGCCGGACTTGCCTTCGGCGGCCGGGAAAAGTCGTCGGCGCGGCCTGGGGAAGCCTCCGGCGCCTTGCCCTCGATCACCAGCCTTTCGCCAGGAAGAGCCGGATTGGCCTTCGGCGGTGGGGCGGCGCCGAGCAATTCTGTGCCGCCGTCGAGCGCGGGATCGCTGAGCAGCATGGGTTGGGTGCGATCGATGACGATAGGCGCGGCCGCTGGAGCGGGGGTCTCGACCGGTGCGCCCGCCGGCGCCGTCGTCGGTGCCACGCTTCCCGGCGCGGCCAGTCCAAGGATCTTAAGCAGCGGCTTTTCGGTGTAGAAGGCGAGCTTGCGCTTGCCGGCTTTGGACACGTTGATGCCGTCATCGGCGCGCAGTCGCACCGGCTGACCGTTCATGTCGGGGCCAGAGGTGACGAAGGCGCCGTTCTCGTCGACGAAGCCGTCCCAGACATCGACGAATTCGCCGCCGTGGCTTTCGGCGGCCTTGTGGTAGATGTCGTTGAAGGCCAGCATGTCGGAGGTCATCTTCGGCACCCGGAAGGCCGGCATGCCGACCCACAGGAAAGGCACCTTGGCGGTGGCGATTGCCTTGCCGAGCTCATCGGTGCGGCGCTCGTATTCCTTCGTCCAGTTTTCGGAGCGGGGCTGTTCGCGTACGTCGCCGACCTTCATCTGCTGGCGGTCGTTCGACCCAAGCATGACGACCACCGCGGCGGGTTTTTCGGTGTCGATCAGCGATTTGATCTGTTCGGGCCAGTTGTAGAAATCATCGCGCACGAAGCCTGACGAGCCATTGCTGCGGACCACGATCCTGACGCCGGTATTCTCGGCGAAGGCTTCGTCCAGACCCTCGGCGAGGCCGGCCGCCATGAAGTCGCCGACCACCAGGACGGTGCGGGCGTCCGGCGCTTTTTCGACCACGGGCGTTGCCGGCTCCTCTGGTGGGCGAGGCGCACGCGGTTTCTTCTTGGGCTTAGGTCTCGCCTTCTGGATGTCCTGTGGCGGCTCGACCCGCTCGCTGCGGCGCGGAAACAGAAGGTCGCGCAATGACCAGCCCCGGCTTTGCTGCGGCTGTTCCTGCGCCATGGCTGGGGCATGGACGGCTCCGGCCACGGCAATGGCGAGCACGGCGAAGGCCAGGATCAGCACCGGCATGCGACGGACGAACGTCCCGATGCGCGTAGGCCAAACCAATCGCTCCCTCCCTACTCAACTTCGTCAGGCTCTATTTCTGCCTGAGCCATTTCAGCACTTCCAAGCTCGGATAGCCATCCTGGGTCAAGCCAACCTTGGCCTGATAAGCCATGATGGCCGTCTTCGAGCCGTCGCCGATCTTGCCGTCGAATTTGCCGTCGTAAAGGCCGTGCTGGGAAAGTCGCTTCTGCAACTCCTGCCGTTCCTCGAAGCTGAGCTTGGTAAAAGGCCGGTTCCAATCCTGGACCAGGCCGCTGCCACCCGCGATCTCATCGGCAAGCAGACCGACGGCGAGCGCGTATTTGTCGGCATTGTTGTAGGCCTTGATGACCGAAAAATTCCTGACCATCAGGAAGGCCGGCCCGCCACGGCCGTCCGGCACTTTCAGCGTTGCCTTGTCGGTGAGGTTCTTGAACGGCTTGCCGCTGGCGCGGCCCACGCCGAGCGCCTGCCATTGCGCCAGGGTCTTCGACCCGGCGGGAAGTTTGCCGGCCGGCAACGCGACCTCGTAGCCCCAGGTCTTGCCGGCCTGCCAGCCATTCTTCTTGAGCAAATTGGCTGATGTCGCCAGCGCATCGGGAATGGAATTCCAGATGTCGCGCTTGCCATTGCCGTCCATGTCGACGGCATAGTGCTGGTAACTGGTCGGGATGAACTGGGTCTGGCCCATGGCGCCCGCCCAGGAGCCCATCAGGTGGCTTTCGTCGATATCGCCGGTCTGCAGGATCTTCAGCGCCGCTACCAGCTGGGTGCGGGCGTATTTCGACCGTTTCGCGTCGCCATAACCCAAAGTCGCCAGCGAACGGATGACGTTGCGCATGATGTCGTCGCGCTTGAGAATTTCGCCATAGTTCGATTCCATCGACCAGATGGCCAGGAGAACGTAGCGGTCGACGCCGAATCTCGCCTCGATCCTGTCCAGCCAAGGCTTCCATTTCTTCGCCATCTGCTGCCCGACGGCGACGGACTGGTCATGGACGCGGTTGTCGAAATAATCCCAGGCGGGCGCGGTGAATTCGGGCTGGGTGCGGGCCTTTTCCAGCACCACCGGATCGGGCTCGTTGATGCCCCGGAAAGCCTGGTCGTAAACGGCGCCGGAAACGCCACCCGCCACGGCGGTGGCGCGGAAGCCGGCGACCCATTGCCGGAAACCGGCGTCGGCGAAGGCCGGCCCGGTGGGGACAAGCAAAGCGAGCGAGAGGCTGGCCGCCGTCATGACGCTGGCGAAACGTTTTGCGGCATTGCGAACGGACATTTTTTCCTCCTTCTCTGTCCCAGGAAAGACCATTCTTCGCCGAACCGGGTTAGGAATTAGTTTACCATAGGCGTCGCCTGGAACGAAAAGACACCTCGATGCTTTAACCGGCGGGAGTTTCCCTCAGCCGCCCCACTAATCTTCAATTCCGGCGCGAAAATGTCGGGGGACGGGGATTGCGGAGCTGGCCAGCAAACGGATAATTTAAACTATGAAGAGAGTTCGCAAGGCAGTTTTCCCGGTCGCCGGTCTCGGCACGCGGTTTCTCCCGGCCACCAAGGCTGTTCCCAAGGAGATGCTGACCGTCGTCGACAGGCCAGTCATCCAGTATGTCGTCGATGAGGCGCGCGAGGCGGGCATCGAGCATTTCATCTTCGTCACGGGCCGCAACAAGGCGGTCATCGAGGACCATTTCGATATCCAGTTCGAACTCTATGACACGCTGGCACAACGCGGCAAGGACGAGCAGCTTGCCCGCCTGCAGCGGCTGCAGCCGGCACCGGGGCAGACCAGCTTCACCCGCCAGCAGGTGCCGATGGGTCTTGGCCATGCCGTCTGGTGTGCGCGCGAACTGGTCGGCGATGAGCCGTTCGCCCTGTTGTTGCCCGACATGATCATGCAGTCGGAAAAGAGCTGCACGAAGGCGATGGTCGAGCTCTACGAGGAGACCGGCAACAACATCATCGCGGTGCAGGAATGCGACCCGGCGGAGGCTCATAAATACGGCATCGTCGGGCGCGGCGAAGACACGCATCACGGCTTCCGCATCACCGAGATGGTCGAGAAGCCGAAGTCGGGCACCGCGCCGTCCAACCTCTACATCAACGGCCGCTACATCCTGCAGCCCGAGATCTTTAGGATTCTGGAAGGCCAGGAAAAGGGCGCCGGGAACGAGATCCAGCTGACCGACGCGATGCTGAAGCTGGAGAAGCAGCAGGCCTTCTACGGCTACCATTATAAGGGCCGCACCTTCGATTGCGGCTCGCCGGAAGGTTTCGTCGAGGCCAATGTCGCCTTCGCGCTGTGGCGCAACGACATGAACCAGAGCATGGCCGGCGTTATCCGCACACTGCTCGACGAGATGAAGCCATCAGAACGGCGCGGGGCAGCCTTTTAGGGCATGCCGATATTCAGGTGATGCCGGCCTGCGAATGGCCGCTTCCTACGCTTCCCCATTCTACCGCGCCGCAGTAGAACTGTGCTCACGTACATAAAGGCTCTCGGTATCAGCCATTCTCGACTCGGCCCGACCCTGACTCTCGCCATACCTTGGCGCACACGCCTTCAGCGCTGCACCTTCACGCCGACGAAGATGCTGTTGGCGGTGTAGTCGCGGCCGGGCAGGTTACTGGTCAGCTTTTCGGTCCTTACCCTGCTGGTGAGGCCCGCATAGCGGTTCAGCCACCAGGTCAGCCCGGCCTCGGCGCTCAAGATCCTGTCATGGCCGTCAATGCCGACATAATCGCGCCAATCGAGACCCAGGGCCGCATTCGCGGTAAGATTGGATCGGATCACGCGCTCGCCCGTCAGGCGTCCGGAATAGAGGATATCGCCGCTTTCGCCCGATGTGGTCGTGGTCTCGACGGTGGTCTTGCCGGTCAAGCCGATGGTGGTGCCGCGCTGCGGCGACCATTTGAGGTCGGCATTGAGGGTGGCCCCCGAAATCGCTTCCAGGCTGTTGTCGTCGATCGCCTCTCTGAGCCAACCGGCCGAGAATTCGCCCGACAGCTTCTCGCCCATATCGAGTTGCAAGCCGGCGCGGGCGCCAAGACGCGTCGAGGAGCGCTCGAAGCCTTCATTGTCGATGCGCTGGTCGTAGGCCCGGCGGCCGACCTCGATCTCGGTGAAGGGCGTGAGCGCGGGGGAGATCTCGTAGCCGGTGCGCAAGGTTGCAGTGTAGAGCGTATTGTCCTGATCTTTCTGCGACAGCGAGGTGCCGTCCGAGAGCTTGGCGTCACCATAGAAGTCGTGCGAGACCGCCCCGGTCAACGTATACTGCATCTTGCCGACGGCCTTTTCGACGCCGATGCTGCCGTCGATGGTCTGCCGCAGCGGCTGGGTGCTGACGCCAGCGATGGCATCGGGCGAGGACGCGGATTCCGGCACGGCTTCGTAGCCGAGCTTGGCGATGGCACGCAAGTCATTGTCGAGGTCGACATTGAGCTGGCCTTCGATGCGCCCCTGCGCATCGTGAACCGGGTAGCCCGACACGGTTTCACGGAAAATTCCGTAGCCGTCGATGGTCGCGGCGTTTTCACGCCAGTCGGAAGCAGCGGTAAAGCGCAGCGCCGTCTCGGACAGCAGCGCCGATGTGCCGGCACTGCTCGAATCGCCGTTCGTCGTCGCCGTCAGCCCCTGTTCGATGGTCGGCCGGATGATGAAGGAGCCCCATTTGACGCCGGTTGCGGCGAACGGATCGTCCTCGGGTTTCTTGTTCTGGCCCTCGATTGCAGCGGTGCGCTCGGCGCCGGGGTCGAGTTTCTGCTTGTCCGCACTGTCGATGGTGAGTGCACGGCGATTGGCCGCTTCCTGATCCGCCGCGATATCGGCGGTGTCGTCCGTCGCGGCCGTCGTGGCGGTGGTGGTTGGATCCGTAGCCGCCGTGGTGTTCTTTTTCTTCTTCTTTTTGTCGGCGACCTTGTCCTTTGCCTTGTCGGCCGCATTCTGCCTGGCGGTCGAAGCGCGGCGTGGCTTGGGCGGCGTGGGCGCGTCGGCGGAGGCATCGTCGCCGGCCTGGGGCGGGTCGAAGACGCTGGTGGTCGAGTTCGCGGCGTCCGCGTCGTCAGGCACGGCGCCGGCGCTGGCCGGCAGATAGGTTCGCGCCGGCGCATTGTCCTGCGCGGCCGCGTTGGCCGCCGCTTGCTGTGCAAGAACCAGGTTTCTCGCCTTGCGCTGCTGGTCGGACAGGATCGCCGATTCCGACACTTCTCCGCGCAATTCCGTTTCCTGGGCATGGAGTGGCGTGGAACGCAGCAAGGCAAGGATGCTGGTCGCCAGCAGCAAGGCGCAGATCGCCTTGCCCTGTCGTCCTCTCAATTTTTCTGGCTGGACCCCGGACATCGCCACCACTGCCTGCGCGGCGCACGCGCGCCATACTTACCGAACCGTAAATGGGGATGGTTAACGGAGGGTTGAGGTCGCGCGCGCCACTGGCTCCAAACGCGGATTTCCGCGGGCGACAATGCGGGTCTGCGTCGTGCCTTCCATTTGATCCTTGTCGTCGTCCCCAACGACCGCACACATCCGGCCGTCATGCAGAGGCCATTTCTGTTGGACAGGCGGGCGGCAAAGCGCTAATCGCATCACCCATGCATGCGAGATCTCTCGATAAGAAGCCTCTGGACAGGCAAGCGTCGATCGAATCGGCGCTGAGAACGGTAACAACCGAACAGGCGGGAATCGCGGCCCTTGCCGAGGCGCTTGAGAACGGACTGGCGGCACCCTTTGCCCAGGCCGTCGAGACGATCTCGAAGATCGAGGGCCGGCTCATCGTCACCGGTGTCGGCAAAAGCGGCCATATCGGTTCGAAGATCGCCGCGACGCTGGCCTCGACCGGCACGCCGGCCTTCTTCGTCCATCCCGTCGAGGCAAATCACGGCGATCTAGGCATGATCGCCAGGGACGACGCCATCATCGCGATCTCATGGTCGGGCGAGAGCAAGGAGATGATGGGCATCGTCGCCTATTCCAGGCGCTTCTCCATTCCACTCATCGCCATCACCTCCGGAGAAACCTCGGCGCTGGCGCGCGCGGCCGACGTCGTGCTGCTTTTGCCGCGCACCCCGGAAGCCTGCCCGCACGGCCTGGCGCCGACGACGTCGACGCTGCTGCAACTGGTCATCGGCGATGCGCTGGCGATCGCACTGCTCGAGGCGCGCGGCTTCACGCCGGACCATTTCCGCACCTTCCATCCCGGCGGCCAGCTCGGCGCCAACCTGACCATGGTCTCCGAGATCATGCGGGTCGGCGAGCAGATGCCGCTGGCTTCGCTCGGCACCAAGATGCCGGAAGCGGTGATGACGCTGTCGCAGAAGAAGGTCGGCTGCGTGCTGATCGTCGACGCCAATGGCGAGTTGGCCGGGATCATCACCGATGGCGATGTCGCGCGCAACCTGCACCGCAACCTGGCCGACGTCATTGTCGACGAGGTGATGACCCGCACACCCAAGACGGTCGACCCGCAGACGCTTGCAGGCACTGCGATCGCGCTGCTCAACGAGCACAATGTCGGTGCGCTGGTGGTGACCAGGAACAACATGCCGCTGGGCGTGGTGCATTTCCACGACCTGCTGCGCATCGGCGCCGCCTAAGATATTGATCTTCAGGTGAGGCCGGCCTGCGAGCGAAGGCTTCCTGCGCTTCCGGCATAGGCCGGAGCGCACGGACTTAATGTCCGCCCTGCTCGTCGCAAGAGCGACCCGAAACCAATCGTTCACGACTTGGCCTGACCTGAATCTCAATACTTTAGCGCGTTGGCACTCGCTGGAATTCAGACCCGCTCCACCGTCAGTTCCAGATCCGTGTCCGCGGCGCTTGTCACACGAACCTGAGTGCCGGCGGGCAGATCGGGGCCGGAGACACGCCACAGCGTGTCGCCGAGCTTGATGCGGCCACGACCGTCGCGGATCGGTTCGGCGAGCGTCGCCATCCTGCCGACCATCTGGGCGCCACGGCGATTGAGCAGCGGCTGATCGGTTGGCTGGTCGTGTCCGCCCATGAGTTTCTTGCCGACAAAGGCTGAAACCAGCGACAGCACGAGGAATAGCAGCACCTGGACCTGCCATGTCCAGATGGCGACATCCCAGATCAGCAGCGACACCGCGCCGACGATCAGAGCGGCGATGCCGATCCAAAGCATGAAGAAACCCGGTGCGATGACCTCTACCACCAGCAGCACGAAGCCCAGAACCATCCAGTTCCACGGCCCGAGTTCAGAAACGATGCGGTCGATCATGAGAGTGGCCTATCTCAGTTGTCGGAGGGCCCGACGACGGGCGGACGTGCCGCCTGCCTTTGCGCGCCGGTCGTGCCTTCGCTGCGAAAGACTTCCTTGGCGATTTCGCCGATACCCCCGAGCGAGCCGATCAGCGACGATGCCTCGAAAGGCATCAGCACGATCTTGCTGTTGGTGGCGGTGCCGATCTTGCCCAGCGCCTCGGTGTATTTTTGGGCGACGAAGTAGTTCAGTGCCTGGACGTCGCCCTTGGAGATCGCTTCCGACACCACCTGGGTGGCGCGGGCTTCCGCTTCGGCGGAGCGTTCGCGCGCCTCGGCGTCGCGGAAGGCGGCTTCCTTGCGGCCCTCCGCTTCGAGGATCTGCGACTGCTTGAGGCCCTCGGCGGCCAGGATCTGCGCGCGCTTGTTGCGCTCGGCGGTCATCTGGCGGCCCATCGATTCGATCAGGTTGGCGGGCGGGTTGATATCCTTGATCTCGACGCGGGTGATCTTGATGCCCCAAGGATGCGCGGCCTCGTCGACGACGCGCAGCAGGCGCTCGTTGATGGCGTCGCGGTTCGACAACAGCTCATCGAGGTCCATCGAACCCATGACGGTACGGATGTTGGTCATCGTCAGGTTGAGGATGGCGTTCTGCAGGCCGGCAACCTGATAGGCGGCCTGTGCCGCATTGAGGATCTGGTAGAAAGCGATGCCGTCGACACCGACGATGGCATTGTCGCGGGTGATGATCTCCTGGCTCGGAACGTCGAGCACCTGTTCCATCATGTTCATCTTGGCGCCGATGCGATCGACGAACGGAAAGATGAGGTTCAAGCCGGGGCTCAGTGTCTTGGTGTAACGACCAAAGCGTTCGACGGTATAGTTGTATCCCTGTGGGATTGTCTTGATGCCCTTGAACAGCACCAGTACGACAAGCGCCACCAGAACAACGACCGCAATATCGAAACCACTGAAATCCATTTGGCCCTCCCTCATGGGCAGGCCGCGCGAGCCATTCCCGCGCAACCGGCTTCACCAAAGACTTAAGTGTGTTTCAGGAACGTTACAATCAGGTGATGAGGGATTGTTTGTGGGTATGCACTCAGCGGTTGAAGGCAAACAGGCTTGCATCCGTGTCTTCAAGCCCGCCGATCGAAGCAGAGATGATCTCGGCGGCGATGCGCGAGAAGGTAATGCCGTTGCCGCCATAACCCATCACGGCATGGATGCGCGGGTGCCTGGGAATGGCGCCGATGTAGGGGAGGCCAGTGGTCGTGGTGCCGAAGGAGCCGGTCCAGGCAAAGTCGGGCCGGGTGTCGAGGTGCGGAAACATCAGGTCGAGTTTTGCGGCAATGCGGGCGCTTTTGTCGGCTATCAGCTTATCGCGCCGCGTCTCGTCAAGGAATTCCTCGTCCTCGCCGCCGCAGATGACCCGGCCATCGGCGGTTGCCCTGACATAGAGGTAGGGATCCGACGCCTCCCAGATGAACGCCGCGCCCGGCCAGAGCTTCCGTGGTTGCGGACATGTCGCAATCGCCCATGTCGAGATGACCCGGTGAGCGGCCGCCGGCACGATGTCGATCAGCTCGTAACCGGTGGCCAGGACAACATGCCGTGCCGTGATGGTGGGGCCGTCCGTGGTTGCCACCACCACCTCATAGGCGCTGTCCTCGATCGCCGTCGCTTCGACGGGAGCGTATAAACGTGCCTTGCGCTCCAGCGCCTTGAGCAGCAGCCCTGCCGTCAGCTTGCGAGGGTCGAGCGCGATGTTGCCATGGCTCAGGATGGCGCCACCCCGATCGATGCCGAATGCTCCGGCCAATGGCGCCGATGTAAGATAGGTCGCGCCGATGCCGGCCATCTGCCGCGCCTCGGCTTCGTCCCGGAGTTCCGATGGGCCGAGCACGGTGCCAGCCAGATAAAGCGATTGGGTGCGGCTTATGCCGCAGTTGATGCCGAGTTCGGCGATGCGGGCGGCAAGGTTGGAAACGGCTAGCCGGGAGCGTCGCCAGGCCTGCCGTGCCTGGCCCTTGCCGATCATCCTCGAGAGCGTTGAAAGCGGCTGGTCGATCTCGAATTGCACAAGCGCGGTTGTTGCCGCCGTCGATCCTTTCAGCGGCCCACGCCGGTCGATGCAGATCACGGCGTGAGCGCCGGCTGTCAGCGCCTCGGCCATCATGGCGCCGCTGATGCCCATGCCGACGATAAGCACATCGGTCTTGACGTCCCGGGTCAGACTGCCAGTCGGTACCGCGGGCGCCCGATAGGCGAACCAGACGGGCCGGCCAGTGCTGAGGTCAAGTTTGCGGAGCATTGAGTTCTCCGGAGGCGCTGCTCAACGCTCCGGAGCTGGTGTTGTTCCGGCATCAAGCCCAGCCTGACAGCTCGCGCCGTACCATCGCTTCGATCACCGCCATGCCTTCAGGGCTGTCATTCAGGCATGGTATGTGGGCGAAGTTCTTGCCGCCGGCATGGTGGAAGGTCTCGGCCGCTTCGCGGCCAATCTCATCCAGCGTCTCGATGCAGTCGACTGAAAACCCCGGATTGACGACGGCGATCGACTTGACGCCGTCCTTGGCCAGTTTCTCCACAGTCTTGTCGGTGTAGGGCTGCAGCCATTCTTGCGCCCCGAAGCGTGATTGGAAGGTGGTGATCAGTTTTCTTTCGTCCCAGCCGAGCCTGTCGCGCAGCAGCCGCGTCGTCTTCAGGCAATGGCAATGATAGGGATCGCCCTTCTCAAAATAGGGTTTTGGAATGCCGTGATAGGAGGCGATGACCACCTCGGGCTGGAAATCCAGGGTCGCCAGGTGCCGTTCCATCGAACTGGCTAGGGCCTCGATGTAGACTGGCTCATCATAATAGGGCGGCACGCTGCGGACGGCAGGTGCTGCCCGCATCTTCATCAAGGCGCGAAACAGCTGGTCGTTGGCGGTGGCGGTCGTCGTCGCCGAATATTGCGGATAGAGTGGAAAGCTCAGGATGCGATCGCAGCCTTGTGCGACCAGCCTTTCGGCGACGCTCGACGTCGAAGGGTTGCCGTAGCGCATCGCCCAGTCGACGACCACGTTGGGCAGATCGCGTAGCGCCTCGGCCAGTTTTTCACCTTGTGCGCGGGTATAGGTTCGCAAAGGCGACTCGTTCTTCTCCCGGTTCCAGATCCTGGCGTAGTTGGCGCCCGACTTCTTCGGTCGCGTGGTCAGCACCAGTCCATAGAGGATGGGATACCAGATCGCCTTGTTGAGTTCGATAACGCGTGGATCAGACAGGAACTCCCTGAGATAACGCCACATCGGCCTGAACTCGGTGCCGTCGGGTGTTCCAAGGTTGACCAGCATGACCCCTATCTTGCCGGTCTTGACGGGGGGATGCTCGACCGGTCGTGGGCCAGGGGCTTTCGCGGCTTTGGGATCGACAATAGTGGAAAGCGGCATATGGGTCTCCGAGACGTGAACCTAACCATCCTGCAGGAGCTTTCAATGCCGCGTCTGGCCGCACCTTGCAGCATGTCGCGGCGGATAGGATTAGCCCGACCTGCCGTAAGCTTCTGATAACCGAGGACACCTCCGGGCGACATGCATCAGGCCATGGAGATATAAACCCGCCCGGTTCCCCGGGCGGGCGATGTGGCGGAGCTGGACGAAATTACTTCGCCGGGATGGTCAGTGTCGCGCCCGGCATAAGCCGATGCGGCCTTTGGCCCTTGTTCGCCTCATAGATGAGCTTCCACTTGGTCGCATCGCCATAGGCCTTCTTCGCCAGATCCCAGTAGGTATCGCCGGTCACGACGACATGATTGCCGGTGGCTGGTGTGGCTTCAGCGGGCTTTGCCGGCTCGGCGGGCGCGGGCGTCGCAGGCGCAGGAGTGGCCGGCGCGGGAGTGGTCTCGGCAGGCTTCGCCGGTTCGGCAGGTGCCGGCGGGGCCGGTGGTGCAGGCGCGTTTTCCGTCGATATGGCTGGCGGCGTGTTGGCGATATCGCCTGAGTTGGCAGGCAATTCCGGCATCGCCGGTGCAGCCGGTTTGGCAGCCTCGGCCGGTGCCGGCGCTGCCGGTGCGGTCTCCGCCGGCTTTGCTGGTTCGGCGGCGGGAGCTGCCGCTGTCGTCGCGGCGATCTCGGTGATGCGGCCGTCGAGCTTCGGCGTATAGGGCCGGTGCGCGCCGAGATAGTCGGCCACGACCTGTTCGAGGCCAGGGCCGTAGTCATAAGCGTTCTTGGCCTTTTCGGCGAAGACCTTGTAGCCGTCGCCGCCCTGGCGGACATAGTTGTTGGTGGCGACCAAATAGTCCTTGGTCGGATTTATCGGCGTCCAGGCGCCATTTTCCATCACCTCCACCGACTTGACGCGGCCGGCATTGGGTGCGACCGATCTGTCGAAGGAATATTTGAGGCCCGCCACCTGCGGGAAGCGGCCGGCGCCGTCCTCGATCTGGCTGAGCCCGCCTTCGAGGCCGGCGACCAGGTCCTTGCCGGAAATCTGGAAAGTCGCCAGCGTGTTTTGAAACGGCAGCACGGTCAGCACCTCGCCCATGGTGACGGTGCCCTTATCGATGGAGGCGCGCAGGCCGCCACCGTTGGAAATGACGATCTCGACGCCCTGTCCCTTGACCCGATCGAGGATGGCGTCGGAGACGAGATTGCCCATCGCGCATTCCTTGGCGCGGCAGCTTTCGCGGCTGCCGTCGATGACGTCGGTGGTCTCGGCCACTTCCTTGTTCTTCAAGGCCTCGATCGGCGCGCCAAGCTCCTTGATGCGGGCGAGCACGGCCGGGTCCGGCGTGATCGATTTGTCGAGATAGATCGGGTCGCCGCTTGCCGATTTGACGACGCCGTTGTCGTCGAACACCACCTTGAACTCGCCGAGATATTTCGAATAGGACGCCGCCTGCACCACCGGCACCCTGTAGCCGCCGGGGTTGTCGACCATGGTCGGGTAGGGGCCAGCCGCCTTCGGATCAGTATTGGACAGAAGCGTGTGGCTGTGGCCGCCGACCACGATGTCGATGCCAGGGATCTTGGCGATAACGTCGCGCTCCCTGTTGTAGCCGATATGGGTCACGGCGATGATCTTGTCGACGCCTTCTCCCTTGAGTTTCTCGACCTCGGCCGTGATCGACTTGACGTCGTCCTCGATTTTGATGTTGGGGCCGGGGGAGGCGAGTTCGGGCGTGTCGTTGGTGACGGCGCCGATGATGCCGATCTTCTGTCCACCGACCTCGACGACAACAGACGGCTTGACGCGGTCGCCGAGCTTGGACTGCGCGTTGGCCTTGACGTTGGCGCCGAGCACCGGGAACTTGATCATGTCGAGGAACGGCGCCAGCGCCGCCTCGCCGTCGTCGAATTCATGGTTGCCGAGTGCCATGGCGTCGAACTTCATGTCATTGAGGAACTCGCCTTCGACCTTGCCCTTGTATGTCGTGTAGAACAGCGAACCCTGGAAATTGTCGCCGGCGCTGAGCAGCAACACGTTCTGGCCTTCCAGCTTCTTGCGTTCCTGGGCAATGGCGGTGATCAGCCGGCCGGCGCCGCCGATGCATTCGCCCTTGGTCTCCTCCTCGGCCGAGCAGGTCGATTCGTATTTGTTGTTGCCTTCGATGCGGCTGTGCCAGTCATTGATGTGCAGGATGTTCAGTGTGTAGTCGGCAAAGGATGCGCCGGCCGACAGGCCAAGCGTCGAAGCGGAAAGGGCGGCAATGGCGGCAAGCTTCTTCATCTTCGTCTCCCGGTAGGCTGATCAGAGGCGTCTGGCGCCCTTGCTTGACTGGGTATTACAGCCAGCCTTTCGATCATGTTCCCATCGCGTTCGGGCCGACGCAAGCGGAAATGCGGCGGTATCTCCAGGCGCGAAACCCGGGATATGCCGGTACAAAAAAGAACGGCGGCCGAGGGGCCGCCGTTCTTTGTGACTGGAATGTTCGCCGAGTTCAGGTGCGCCGCGTCAGCACGAAATTCTGGCCGGCGGAGCTGGTGCAGTTGAGCTGGCTGGTCGACACCATCAGGCAATTGAAGCTTACCGGGGTTTGGCGGATCAGCGAGGTGCCGCTGATCTGTACCGACGTGGCGCCGGTCATCGTGTAGCTGCCATCGGCAAGCTTCTGTCCCGTGTCGGTGGCGACGGTCGTGAAGGTGCCGCCGGTGAAGGTCGACAGGCCGGTGCCCTTGGCATCGATCCAGGAACCTTCGACCCCTTTCGGGGCGGCGGCCATGGGCGGCGTATCTGGGCCGCTGGTGGCACAGGCAGCAAGCATCGAGGCAAGGGCGCCCGCCAGGCCCGTCGAAAGAACTTTGCGCGCAATCGTCATATGAAATCCTCTCCAAACGCGTCGTCCCAGAAATCGGGCCGATTTCTGGGAATTGACGCGAACGTCCAAAGTGCCGGGGTATTCAACGGACGCACATCGCCACCCCAGGCCGCCTCCCTTCAATCGCCCGATTTCCGGGCGATTGCAAGGCAAGGGCGCATGGTCCGGGTGCTGCTATCGGACGAGGATGTTGCGGAATTGCCACGGGTCGCTGCGGTCGAGGTCCTCCGGGAAGAGACCCGGGCGTCTGTCGAGCGGCGTCCAGTCGGTATAATAGCCCTTGACCGGTCCGAGATAGGGCGACTGCACGTCCAGGCAGCGTTTGTAATCCATCTCGTCGGCCTCGACGATGCCGGCGGCGGGATTCTCCAGTGCCCAGACCATGCCGGCCAGGACAGCCGAGGTGACCTGCATGCCGGTGGCGTTCTGGTAGGGGGCCAGCTTGCGCGCTTCGGCGAGTGACAGCTGCGAACCGTACCAGTAGGCATTCTTGTCATGGCCGTAGAGCAGGACGCCGAGCTCGTCGACACCGTCGACCAGTTCGTTCTCGTCGAGCACGTGGTGCACCGGCTGCGGCTTGCCGGCGGCACCGAACATCTCGTCCAGCGATAGCATCGCATCGTTGCAGGGATGGTAGGCGTAGTGGCAGGTCGGGCGGTATTGAACCTTGCCCTTCTTGGAGCGCACTGTGAAGAAATCGGCGATCGAGATCGCCTCGTTGTGCGTTACCAGCAGGCCATATTGCGGTCCCGGCGTCGGGCACCAGGAGCGCACGCGGGTGTTGGCGCCGGGCTGCTCCAGGTAGATCGCGGCCTTGGAGCCATGCTTGTGCTTCTTGCCGTTCTTGGGCATCCAGGTCTCATGCGTGCCCCAGCCGAGCTCGGCTGGCTGCAACCCCTCGGAGATGAAGCCCTCGACCGACCAGGTGTTCCAGAACACATCCATCGGCTTGGGCTTCTTGGTCCGCTGGGTGTCGCGCTCGGCGATGTGGATGCCCTTGACGCCGGCCTTCTTCATCAGCTTGGCCCAGCCCTCGCGATCGTCCTGCGATGGCTCGGAGAATTCCATGCCAAGATCGGTGGCGAGGTTGACCAGCGCCTGCTTGACGAACCACGACACCATGCCGGGATTGGCACCGCAGGTGGATATCGCAGTGGCGCCGCCCGGCTTGTCGTGCTTTTCCTTGATCAGCGCCTCGCGCAACGCATAGTTGGTGCGGCTGGCGTTGTCGGCCTTGGCGTCGAAATAGAAGCCAAGCCAAGGCTCGACGACGGTGTCGATATAGAGCACGCCGAGCTTGCGGCAGAGCCGCATCAGGTCCACCGAGCCGGTATCGACCGACAGGTTGACGCAGAAGCCCTGGCCACCGCCATTGGTCAGAAGCGGCGTCAACAGCTTCTTGTAGTTCTTCTCGGTCACCGCTTCCTGGACGAAGGCGATGCCGCGCTCGTCGAGCAGCTTGCGATCGGTATCGCGCGGGTCGAGGACTGTCATGCGCGACTTGTCGAACTCGAAATGGCGCTCGATGAGCGGCAACGTTCCGCGTCCGATCGAGCCGAAGCCGATCATCACAACCGGGCCGGTGATCTCACCGTAAACGGGCCAGTTTTCGTTCGCCATTTTATCGAGCACTCCTTCAACTACGTCCAAAAGCCGGGCAACCGCGTGCAAAAGCTGGACAACTGCGTGCAAAAGCCGGGCATTTTCGCCCAACGGCCATGCGCTACATCACAGATCATTGTCACAAACCAGCGAAAAGCGCCAACCAGCGACTACGCGTCCTTGGCCATGTGGTTAAGGGCGGCGATCAGCCGATCGCGATCCGATGTCAGGCCCTTGTAGTCGAGCTGGGCGACATCGAGCGCTTCGAGCTGCGCGGCAAAGGACGCTGCCAGCGTCGCCCGGTCCGGGTGCCGCGCCAGCACGGCGAGCGGGTCGAGATGGATGCGGATGGTGAACAGGATGTCACGTGAGGCGGGCAGTTTGCGCAGCGTCTGACGCTCGACCCGGATGAAGGCGTGCGTCTTCACGTCACCGTCGGGGAAACGCGTCGGCCGGCTGGTGGCGCGGTCGATGCGCTCGATATTGGACAGCGGATGGTAGAGTGCATCGCCTGATTGGATCGACCAATTGTAACGTTCGACGGCTTGGCCCTGCAGGCCATCGAACATCCGGTTGATCAGATCGGCCGGCCTTGTGCCTGGGCCGAAGCCCGGCACCGGCTCGTGGATCTGCTGCAGCGGCTTGCCGAATTTTTCGACAAGCGACCAGGATGAGGGAAAGCACAGCGAACCCGCGGCGAGCCGCCAGCCGTCTTCGCCCCGCCGCATGAGGATCAGGTCTTCCTGGACCAGCAGCGAGGCCGCGACGAGGGGGGCGCCGGCGAGGCTGGAGGGGATCGTGGGACGGCTCATCGCACCCACGATCGCAACGCCCGCATCGCTGCGCCGGTGGGTGTCGGGAAATCTTTCCGGCAGGTAAGCGCCGAGCAATTCGAGCACTTCCTGCTGGGCGTCGCGCGTACCGTCCTGCTCGACGAAGACGCGTTCAGGGATTTCGGCATAAAGCCGGCGCTTTTCGGCGAGATAGGGCAGCAAATGGCCGTCTACCTCGATCCAGTTCGCGGGGTCGAGCGGCTTCAGCCCGATGGTGAAGAGTTTCGACGAGCCGTCATACGGCGTGTGGGCGGGTAGGGACGTCATGCCTCAGATCAGTTTGACTTCAGATTAGTTTGGCCGGGATCAGCCCGCGCAGCGAATTGCCGACGAACAGCGCCTTGGCGGATTTCAGGTCATTCAAGCTGTAGATCGCTTCACCGGCGCGGCCTTCATCCAGAAGCGCGCCGCGCAGTACGCCAGGCAGCAGGCCGCAATCGAGCCGGGGCGTTGCCAGCACGCCGTCGCCGAAATCGGCGAAGACATTGGTGATCGTGCCTTCGCAGATCTCGCCGCGCTCATTGGCCAGCAGCACCTCATCGGCCTGGGTGACGAGGTATTCGGAGCGGGCATGGGTGTAGGGCTGCCGCCGGCTGGTCTTGTGGCGCAGCAGCATGTTGCTCGAATCGAGCCTCGTCCGCGCCAGCCGCAGTGCCCACACCTTGTCGGCGGCAAGCGGTTCATAGGGCTGCGCCGAGGCGTTGGCCTGGCCATTGCGCGACAGGGCGAGCCGCGTGCGCATGGCGACGGGCGATCGATCGACCGCGTCGCTCAGGGCCTCGCCAACCCTTTGCGGATCATAGCTGAAGCCCAGTTCCGCCGCCGAGCCATAAAGGCGCGCAAGATGGCGATCGAGGCGCAGGAAGCCCGAGGCGGGCTCCCAGCGCATGGTCTCGATCAGCTCGAAACCGGCGGTGTCCCCGTCGCGAAACGGGCTTTGAGCAGACACTCCTGATACTCCTCTTCCGCGACCGAATCGAAGACGATGCCGCCGCCGACATTGTAGACGGCCTCGCCGCTGGCAAAGAGCGAGATGGTGCGGATCGCCACGGAAAAGCGCATCGTGCCGCCGGGCGCGATCCAGCCAATGGCGCCGCAATAGACATCGCGCGGCGTGGCCTCCAGATCGTGCAGGATCTCCATGGCGCGGATCTTCGGCGCGCCGGTG
The DNA here is from genome assembly GCF_006442175.1 of Mesorhizobium sp. B2-3-14. Lineage (NCBI taxonomy): Bacteria > Pseudomonadati > Pseudomonadota > Alphaproteobacteria > Hyphomicrobiales > Phyllobacteriaceae > Mesorhizobium > Mesorhizobium sp. B2-3-14. The sequence goes on from NZ_VFVP01000012.1 coordinate 55,405, forward strand.
ATCGAGCCGCAGGGAAACAGCGCCGCGAATACCTGTCGTATCGAGAGGCCGGGCAGCAGCTTGGCCCTGACGTCGCTCACCATCTGGTGCACGGTCGGGTAGGTCTCGATGCGGAACAGTTCCGGCACCTCCAGCGTGCCGACCTCGCTGATCAGCGATATGTCGTTGCGCAGGAGGTCGACGATCATCCGGTTCTCGGCCTGGTTCTTCTCGTCATTGCGCAGGAAATTCTTCTGCCGCTCGTCCTCGTCCCCGGTTGCGCCGCGCGGTGCGGTACCCTTCATCGGATGCGTCTCGATCATCCCCGCCGCATCGATCTCGAAGAACAGTTCGGGCGAGCGCGACAGGACGATCGGGTCGCCCAGCGCGATCAGGGCGCCATATTTCACGGGCTGGCGTTCGGTCAGCGCGTCGAAGGCGGCGAGCGGATCGCCGGACCATTGCGCGTGCACCGGAAAGGTCAGGTTGCCCTGGTAGCAATCGCCTTGCCTGATGTGCCGATGCAACCGCGAGAACCGCTTCTCGTAGTCCTCGAACGACCACGTTGCCCTTGCGTCGAAGATCGGGCCGTTGGTCGGCGTACCTAGCGGCGGCACCGCTTCTTCATCAGGAGCATCGAAGACCCCGAGGCAGACCAGCGGGGCCCGGCGCCGGCCCGGCAGCAAGGGAACGAGTTTCGATTCGAGCAGGTAACCGGCCTCGTAGGAGAAATAGCCGGCCAGCCATTTGCCGGCATCGTGCGCGGCCTGCGCCGCTTGCAACGCCGCCGGGAAGTCTTTGGGCTCATGCGCAACGATGACATCGGCCGGCCGCTTGAAAACGAGCTGGCGCGCGCTTTCGTCGTTGCGGAAAATTGCTGCGGGCAGGGACATGGGAACCGGGATCGATGGAGCTGACGATCGCTCTATATAGGGGGCCGGGCGCGCGCAATCGAGGGAACGGCACCCTGTCCCTCAAAGCCGACCTTTGCCGGATCGAACCTTGCCGACAAAAGAAAGCGGCGGCGCCCTTGGCGCCGCCGGTCGCATGGCCTCTGTATCCGTCGTTCAGGTATTGCTGGCGGTTCCGGCCGTCGGAAACTGCTTGGCGAATTCGGCCTCGTTGCCAGCGGCGAGCAGCTTGGCCTGCTCGATCCAGCGTTCGCGCGCGATGCGGCCGTCGAAGTTCATCACCTCCTCGATCCGCTTGATGTCGGCTGGTGTCCAGCCGGCGATCTGGGCGTATGTGGTGACGCCTTGCGCCTTGAGCAGCTTTTCGTTGACTGGGCCGATGCCGATCAACCGGCGCAGATTGTCGGGCTTGCCCGACGCCGGCTTGGCCGCTGCCGGTGCGGTCTTCTTTGCAGCGGGTGCTGCCTTGGGCACGGTCGAAGTCTTCGCCGGAGCCTTGGTCGCCGGAGCCTTGGTCGCCGGAGCCTTGGCTGCCGGTGCCGAAGCAGTTGCGAGTTTGGCGGCCGCGGGCTTCGGTGCTGCCTTTGCCGGGGCCGCCTTCGCGGCGGCTGGCTTGGCTGCCGCCGCACCGGATTTTGCAACGGCTGGCGTCGACATCAGGGCTGCCGGTGGCTGACTTGACGCCTTTGCTCCGCCGGTGCCCGACGAGGCCTGCGCCTCGCGCAGCTGACGCTCGAGGTCTGAGCGGCTCTTGCCGCATGCACTGAGTTCGCCGGTCAGGCGGTCGCTGTCGGCGCGCAGCTTGTCGCGCTCGCTGCGGGTGCGATCGAGGTCGCCGCGAAGACTGTCGAGCTCACCGCGCAGGCGCCCCCAGATGAACCAGCCGACCAACACGCCTACCAACAACGCCAGGACCACGTAGAAAAAAGTGCCCATTGTCTCTCTCCAGTCAGATCCGTCTGCCGTGGGTCATGGCCTTCGGCGCAGGACTACTCGATGATGGTTCCGCGGTTCGCGGAACAGCCGGCTTCGGTCAAGCTGTCGGCGATCGGCTTTGCCTGCCCATGGCCAACGGCCGTTGTCGCGTTTGCCTGATCGCCACGGCCGGCTGAGATTTCCCTCGCCGATCCGCATGCGCTCCGGCTGAGCTTAAACGGAAAGCTACCATAGAGCTTGCGGAAAGCTATGGGAAAACGTCGATGTAGAGTTCTTCAAGAACAAATATTTAGGGCAAGAAAAGCGCGGCCCGAACATGCATTCCGGCTAAACTGTTCTTGCCGGGCGAGATGCGTCTCAATCGTCGAGCGTTTCCAGTTCGTCAATCAGGCCGCCGATGACGCCGAGCCCGATCTGCCAGAAGGCCGGATCGGTGGCGTCGAGGCCGAAGGGCGCCAGAAGCTGCGAATGATGCTTGGTGCCGCCGGCACGCAGCATCTCGAAATATTTGTCCTGAAAGCCGCGTTCGGCATTCTGGTAGACGGCGTAGAGCGAATTCACCAGGCAGTCGCCGAACGCATAAGCATAGACGTAGAAGGGCGAGTGAATGAAGTGCGGAATGTAGGTCCAGAACACCTCGTAGCCCTCGCGCAACTTGATCGCCGGCCCGAGGCTTTCGGCCTGCACCTCCAGCCAGAACTCGCCCAGCCTGTCGGATGTCAATTCGCCGTTGCGGCGCTCGGCATGCACCTTGCGCTCGAATTCATAGAAGGCGATCTGGCGCACCACGGTGTTGATCATGTCCTCGACCTTCTGGGCGAGCATGGCCTTGCGCTCGCGCCGGTCGGTGGTCCGCTCGAGCAGCGAGCGGAAGGTCAGCATCTCGCCGAAGACGGATGCCGTCTCGGCCAGCGTCAGCGGCGTCGAGGCCATCAGCGCGCCCTGGCCGGCGGCCAGCACCTGATGCACGCCGTGCCCAAGTTCATGCGCCAGCGTCATCACGTCGCGCGGCTTGCCCATGTAGTTGAGCAGCACATAGGGGTGAGCCGAGGGTACGGTCGGATGTGCGAAGGCGCCCGGCGACTTGCCCGGACGCACCGGCGCGTCGATCCAGTTGCGGTCGAAGAAGGTGCGCGCGATCTCGGCCATCTCGGGCGAGAAGCGGTGATAGGCCGACAGGACCGTGTTCCTGGCCTCATCCCAGCCGATCACCGCCTGCGGCGTCTCCGGCAAGGGCGCGTTGCGGTCCCAGTGGTTCATCACCTCCATGCCGAGCCAGCGCGCCTTCATCGCATAATAGCGGTGCGACAGGCGCGGATAGGCCTCGCGCACGGCGGTGGCGAGCGCATCGACCACGCCGCGTTCGACGCGGTTGGCGAGGTGGCGTGAATCGGCAATGTCCTCGAAGCCGCGCCAGCGGTCCGAAATTTCCTTGTCCTTGGCAAGCGTGTTGGTGATCAGCGTGAAGGTGCGCAGGTTCTTGCGGAAGGTCGTGGCCAACGCCTCCGAGGCGCGGCGGCGGACCTCGCCGTCGGCATCCTGCAAGCGATTGAGGGCCGGCTCCAGGGTCAGTTCCTCGCCGTCGATATCGAAGCGAAGATCGGTCATCGTCTCGTCGAACAGGCGGTTCCAGGCGCCGCGCCCGGTTATCGATTTCTCGTGGAAAAGCTGCTCGACGCGGTCCTCGAGCTGATAGGGCTTGTCCATTCTGAGATCGAGCACCCACGGGCGGTAATGCCCGAAGGCGGGATCGGCGGCCAGCGCGCCCTCGATCGCCGCATCGTCGATCAGGTTCAGCTCGAGCGCGAAGAACAACAGATGCGCGCTGGCGTCGGTCATCTTCTCCTGGATGTCGCCATAGAGCTTGGCGCGCTGCGGATCGGCGGTATTGCCGGCATAGACGAGGCCGGCATAGGAGACGATGCGGCCGATCAGTTCCTCGAGCGCCTCGTACGCGGCCAGTGCCTCGCCCAGCCTGCCGGTAGTTCCGCGCCCGGCCTCGGCGGCGAGCGTGCCTTTCCAGCGGGCCTCGAATGCGACGGTGTCGGCCGCCGCCTTGGCAATGTCACGCTTCAGTTCCGGCGCGTCCATGCCGGCATAAAGGTCGGCGAGGTTCCATTCCGGCAGATCGCCAAGCCCGGCAGCGCCCTGACCGGACGCTGGCGCTGCAATCCGCCGATCAAACATCATGCGCATCGAGATACCTTCTTTGAATCAAATGGCCTGGGTTGAATCACGTGGCCGCAATCACGGAGCCGGACTCAACGGGAATGGAGAAGCCGGTCAAATCCTAAGGAATTCGTTCACCGGGTTTTTTGAAACCTTATTTAGAACCCTGTGCCAAGATGATCCATGGGGTTTTCGGGCGCGGGCGAAGCAAGACAGTCATGACAGGTTCCATACTCATAGTCGATGACGATCCCGTGCAGCGCCGGCTGCTCGAGGCCGCGGTGACGCGGTTCGGCCATACCGCCATCGTTGTGGATGGCGGTACCGCCGGCCTCGAAGTTCTCGACGGGCCTGGCGCCCGCGATGTCTCGGTCGTGATCCTCGACCTTGTCATGCCCGGTCTCGACGGCATCGGCGTGTTGAAGGCGATGCGCGAGCGCGACATCAGCGTGCCGGTCATCGTGCAGACCGCGCAGGGCGGCATCGAAACCGTGGTTTCGGCGATGCGCCACGGCGCTTTCGATTTCGTCGTCAAGCCGGCTTCGCCCGACAGGCTGCAGGCCTCGATCTCCAATGCGCTCAAGGTCGAGGCGGTAGAGGGCGAGGTCAAGCGCACGTCGCGCAAACGCGGCGGGCTGCTGACCTTCAGGGACATGATCACCCATAGTCCGGCCATGGACCGGGTGATACGTCTCGGCCAGAAAGCGGCGGCCTCTCACATCCCGATCCTGATCGAGGGCGAGTCGGGCGTCGGCAAGGAACTGGTGGCGCGTGCCATCCAGGGCAGCGGCGACCGCCGCTCGAAACCCTTCGTCACCGTCAATTGCGGCGCCATTCCCGACAATCTGGTGGAATCCATCCTGTTCGGCCATGAGAAAGGCTCGTTCACCGGCGCCACCGACAGGCACACCGGCAAATTCGTCGAGGCGCATTCCGGCACGCTGTTCCTCGACGAGATCGGCGACCTGCCGCTCGACGTCCAGGTCAAGCTGCTGCGCGCCGTCCAGGAAGGCGAGGTCGATCCGGTCGGCGGCCGCTCGACCGTCAAGGTCGACATCCGGCTGATTTCGGCGACGCACCGCAACCTCCTGCAACAGGTCAAGGACGGCAAATTCCGCGAGGATCTGTTCTACCGGCTGAACGTCTACCCGATCTTCGTGCCGCCTTTGCGCGACCGCCGCGACGACATTCCTCATCTGGTCACGCATTTCATGGAGAAGGTGGCGCCGGCCGACCCGCGCCACCGGCTGAAAGGCATTTCGGCGGCAGCACTTGCGGTGCTGCAGGCTTATGACTGGCCCGGCAACATCCGGCAGCTCGAAAACGCCGTCTTCCGCGCCTCGGTGCTGTGCGAAGGCGATGTGTTGACCGCCGATGACTTCCCGCAGATCCGCGCGCAGGTGGAAGGCACCGTCAATCTCGACGCGGACGACACGTTGGAAGCAAGCAGCGTTGCGCCGCCGCCGTCGCTGGAGCCGCGCGACGAGGACGTTGTGCCCGACGAGACCGCTCCGGCGGCTGTGCTGCCGGCCGGGGTCCAGGCCCGCTTCGGCACGCTGCGGGCGCTCGACGAGCGCGGCAATGTGCGTGCGCTGGCCGATGTCGAGCTCGAAATGATCAAGCTCGCCATCGATCACTACAATGGCCAGATGAGCGAGGTCGCCCGCCGGCTCGGCATCGGTCGCTCGACGCTTTACCGCAAGCTCAAGGAATATGGCATCGACCCGGAAACCGGCCGCGTCGACAGGCTTGCTTCCTGAGCCGCAAGGCAGGCACCAGTTTCCCTCGTCATTATATGGTTCGACAGAGCGCCGTCGCCGGATAATGGCGGCGCTCGACGGGGTATTGTTCACGCATTGAGGCCGGCGGTAACAGATTGTGTTCGGCCCAAGCCGGAATCCTGATCTAAACCAGCGGTTTACCAAGAAACCTTGCGGACAATTTTTGACGGGATATCGCCATGGTCTTACCGCATTTTGGCTTCAATAAGCGATGATTAACCATTAGGATCGATATTCGGATGTGAAAACGACACGTCCGTTTGGGCAAATCCGGGGACAAACGGCAGCCTGCAAGGCCTTTTGATTTGAACAGAATCGAACGACTCACAAACGGGCGGCACTATCATTTGAGCGTCTGGCCGAGATGGTTGGCGGCGGTGATTGTCGCATTTGGTTTTGTTGCCGCGGCCGCCACTGGCGCCCAGGCCGAAGTTCGTTCACTGAAGCTCTACCATCTTCACACGCATGAGAAGGCGGAGATCGTCTACAAGCGCAATGGTCGCTACGTTCCCGAAGGCCTGAGGAAGATCAACATCATTCTGCGCGACTGGCGTCGCAACGAGCCGACCAAAATGGACCCGCGTCTGCTGGATCTGGTCTGGGAGGCGTATCGGGAAAGTGGCGCCACCGATTATATCCAGGTCGTCTGCGGCTACCGTTCGCCGTCCACCAATTCGATGCTGCGCAGCCGCAGCCGCGGTGTCGCCGAGAAGAGCCAGCATATGCTTGGCAAGGCGATGGATTTCTACATTCCCGGCGTACCGCTGAAGAAGCTGCGCAACATCGGCCTCAAGATGCAGGGCGGTGGTGTCGGCTATTACCCGACCTCCGGTTCGCCATTCGTCCACATGGATGTCGGCAATGTGCGCCACTGGCCCGGCATCAGCCGCCAGGAACTGGTCAGCCTGTTCCCCAATGGCAAGACGCTGCATGTGCCGAGCGATGGCCGGCCGCTGCCCGGCTATGAACAGGCGCTGGCCTCCTACAAGTCGCGCAAGGGTTCGGGCACACCGAATATCGAAGTGGCCAGCGCTGGCGGCAGCGGCAAGAAATCCGGCGGGTTCCTCGCTGCCTTCTTCGGCGGCGGTGGCGATGACGAGGCCGACGACAGCGCAGACGTCGAGACCGCTTCGGCCGCACCCGCGCCCAAGGCTAGAAATCTGAAGCCGGCCGCGACAGCCAAGAGCGGCAACCTGCCTGGCATCGCCATCGTGGCCCCCGAGAATGCCCAGCGCGCCGACATTCCGCAGATTGCCGACGAGCAGGCTCCGGAACCGGAGAAGGACACGCCGGAGACAATCATCGCGGCGCTGCCGGCCAAGGAAATCCCGCTGCCCGATTTCGCGCCTCGGCCGAAGGCCGATGTCGGCGCACAGACGCCTGAAAACGTTCCCTTCGCCACGGCGGATGCGACGACCACCACGGAACAGGCCGTGGCGACCGCGCAGGCGCCGGCGAACATGCCTTTCGGCAAGGCCGATCCGGCGGCGCTGGCAGCGGCGGCCGATCCGGCGCAGGTCGCCGTCAACAATATCCCCTTGCCGACATGGCGTCCCGAACGCACGCTGCCGGCGGATCTCGCGCCGCCGCCCAGCAAGGATGTGCTGATGGCGCTGGCCGAAACGGCTGACCAAGGCAAGACCGCGACGGATGCGTTCTCCGTGCTGCCGACGGCGCGTCCCGAGCCGGCCAAGCCGGATGCCGTCAAGGCCGTGCTCGACGAGGCCAATGCCAAGGCCGGCGCCGCCGACGAATATCAGCTGGCCTCGCTGTCCGTAGAACCGCGTTCGGCCTTCAACGATCCGTCCGGTGTCGATGCGGCGTCGCCGCGCCAGGCTGTTGCCGGCCGGCCGGCCGGTTCGGATCCGGCCGCCGCGATCGGCGCCGGTGTGAAGACGACCCGCAAGGAAGCCAGGGCCACCGCCCGCGATCAGAAGCCTGGCCCCAGGGCCGTAGTGGTTGCCGCAGCGCCGCAGGCCGCCCGCTGGGCGCTGACCAGCGGCGAGAACGTCGCCACCGTTTCGAGTGCGACGACCGCGCCGGGTTACGCCTACAACATCGTGCATACGCCGCCGAGCGAGGTCTATACGGCCGGCTTCCAGCAGGACAATCAGGTGGCCGACGCCAATCGCTTTACCGGCAACGCCGTCAAGTTCCTGTCTGTCGCCCGCTTCCAGACGAAGTAACGAACAGGCCGCAGTATGCCGAGGCCGCGCCGGGGGACCCGCGCGGCTTCTTGCTGTCCCAGCGTGTGATGCATGCGGCCTCCGACCCCTGAGGATCACGCGCGGCTGAACTTCTCGTGAAGCGGGAACGGCCCGCTCATTTCCGGTTTAGTGTGGGTACGCTCCAACCCGAGGATACTCATGAAAAAGATTATATTGGCATCAGTTATGGCGGTGGCGGCAGCATCGGCCGCCATCGCGCCATCACAGGCGGAGACCGTTGTCGTCAAGACCGACAATCATATGCACATGATCAAGAAGCACTGCCGCACCAGGGTGGTGACGCACTGGCGGCACCATCGCAAAGTGACGGAGACGGTCAAGGTCTGCAACTGATCGCAGTCTGGATTAGCCAGTCAGAAAGGCCCGGTCGACGCTCGTCGGCAGGGTTTTTCATGCCGTGCGGAAAGACGCTATTTCCCGAGTTCGCTGGCAGCGCGTGCGAGCGCTTCGATCTGGTCCCACTTGCCGGCCTTGACCATGTCGTCGGGCGCCACCCATGAGCCGCCGACGCAGATGACATTGGACAGGCTGAGATAATCGGCCGCGTTCTTGCCGGTGATGCCGCCAGTCGGGCAGAACTTGACGTCCGCCAGCGGCGAGGCAAAAGCCTTGAGCGAAGCGATGCCGCCGGACTGTTCGGCCGGGAAGAATTTCAGGAAGCGAAGGCCGGCTTCGCGCGCGGCCATGATCTCGCCGGGCGTGATGGCGCCGGGCAGCAGCGGAACCTCGCTGTCGGAGGCGGCAGCCAGAAGCTCGCGGGTGATGCCGGGGCTGACGATGAAGCGCGAACCGGCCGCGGCCGCTTCGTCGAACTGGCTGGCATCCAGAACGGTGCCGGCGCCGACGATGGCTTCCTCAACTTCGCCCGCCACTCGACGGATCGCTTCGAGCGCATCCGCGGTCCTCAGCGTGATCTCGATCGCCGGCAAACCGCCACGCGCCAGGGCACGGGCCAGCGGCACCGCATCGGCAACGTTGGCGATCTTCAACACCGGAATGACCGGCTGGCCATTGAGGAGCGACAGGAGGTTCTCGGTCTTGCTGGACATTCGGTCTCTCCTTGTCGGGGGCGTATCGAAGGGAATTTCAACCGATTAGCAGACAGGTATTGCCCTGTCCACGGAACCCATCGCGGCGCGATGTCACGCGTTGCCGCTCAGCTTAAAGGTTCTTTCCCGACAGGGCCATGACAGACGGATCGAACCCGTTTCACTTGAATCGGCTTCTACTAGCGTCTAGTTGCTCTGGCAATGACAACACTGCCCGCGCCATCCCAGCCAGCCCGCGTCGCCGCGCTCTACCGTTTTGCCCGGCTCGATGCTTTCGAGGCGTTGCGCGCGCCGCTTGCGGCCTTCTGCTGCGGGCGCGGCATCAAGGGCACGCTGCTCCTGGCGCATGAGGGCATCAACGGCACCGTCGCCGGCAGCGACGAAGCGATCGCCGCGCTGATCGAACACATCGAAGCGATCGACGGCCTGTCGGGTCTCGAGGTCAAGTACAGCAGTGCCGCGGCCATGCCTTTCCACCGCATGAAGGTGCGGCTGAAGCGCGAGATCGTCACCATGGGCGTCGAGACCATCGACCCGGCGGCAAGTGCGGGCACCTATGTGGAGGCGGGCGACTGGAATGCGCTGATCTCGCAAGCCGACACGATCGTCATCGATACGCGCAACGCCTATGAGGTCTCGATCGGCAGCTTCAAGGGCGCCGTCGACCCGGCGACGGCGAGCTTTCGCGAATTCCCGGCCTGGGTGGAAGCGCATCGGGCGGATCTCGAAGGACGCAAGGTGGCGATGTTCTGCACCGGCGGCATTCGCTGCGAAAAGGCGACCGCCTATGTGAAGTCACTCGGCTTCGAGGACGTGTTCCACCTCAAGGGGGGCATCCTCAAATACCTTGAGGAGGTTCCAGCGGAGCAGAGCCTGTGGCAAGGCGAGTGCTTCGTCTTCGACGAGCGGGTTTCGGTGTCGCACGGCCTCACCGAGGGTGATGCGGAGCTTTGCCGTGCCTGTCGCCATCCGCTGACGGCAAGCGAGCTGGCTTCGCCTCGATATGCCGCCGGCGTTTCTTGCCCGCATTGTTTTGACGCCCGCTCGGACGAAGACCGGAAGCGCTACGCGGAGCGGCAGCGACAGGTCGAGCTCGCGCAAGCGCGGGGCAGGGGACCGCACATCGGGTCCTGATCGAGGGCGCCGGGGCCGGGCAAACCGGGGCACTGTCATTGCAATGTCAAGCTTCGGGACCTACCTCTTCGGCGTTCGAAACCTGCCCGTTCGGCTGGGCAAATCCTGGAGGCATCGATGTTCGATCCCAAGAAGCTTCTTGACGATCTGCTCGGCTCGCAAGTTCCCGGTGCCAGCGGCACGGTCCGCGACAAGGCTGGCCAGGCGGTGCAGATGGCCAAGGACAATCCGCTGGCCGCCGGTGCGCTAGCCGCCGTGCTGCTTGGGACCGGCGCCGGCCGGCAGGTGACGGGTGCCGCGGTGAAGCTTGGCGGACTGGCCGCCATCGGTGGTCTCGCCTACAAGGCCTACCAGAACTACAAGGCCGGCAACGCACCGGAACAGGCGCCCGCGGCTGGCGAGCCGGAATTGCTGCCGCCGCCCAAGGACACCGCCTTCCACCCGTCGCAGGCGCCGCAAGGCGAGGATGAGTTCACGCTGACCCTGGTGCGGGCGATGATCTCGGCGGCCAAGGCCGACGGCCATGTCGACGACGAAGAGCGCCGGAAGATCGCCGGCAAGCTCAGCCTCGCCGGGATCGGCACCGATGCGGAAAAATTCCTGATGGCGGAGCTGGAGAGGCCGCTCGACCTCGACACGCTGGTGGCCGGCGCCAAGACCGACGCGCAGAAGCTCGAACTCTATACGGCGTCGCGCCTTACCATCGATCCCAACACGCGCGCCGAGCGCGGTTACCTCGACCTGCTTGCCGGGCGTCTCGGCCTGCCGGACTCGCTGATCGACCATGTCGAGGCGACGGTTTCGGCGGCGAAAGTGCCCACGGCCGAGGGTACGCCACCCAATCCGCAGTGGTAACCCGGATTGGCACACAGGCCGTGGAGGCGTTAACCTTTCGTTAACTCAGGAAGCGCATGATTCTACACAGTCGGATCGGCTTTTCCTCCTCCCAAGCCCGGTTCAGATCAGGGCGGTCGCCAATGACCGCCCTTTTTGTCCGTCCTCGCCGGCTGCCCTCCAAATAAATGGGTTCACTTTTCGAGGCCATGTCCCAGTGGCCGCGCTTGCCATCGCTGCCATCATTTGCGATGCCTTCTCCACCCGAACCAAATTTGTAGATCAGGCGAGCACGCACATCGCTGCCGGAGGACATCAGCCATGACCGAGCAAAAGACCGCCATCGTCACCGGGGCCGGCACCGGGATCGGCAAGAGCGTAGCCACGGCATTGCTCAAGGCCGGCTGGAATACGGTGTTCTGCGGGCGCCGCAAGCCGGTGCTGGATGCCGCGATCGCCGAGATCGGGCCGACCGAGGCCAAGGCATTGGCGGTTGCCTGCGACATCAGCAAAGCCGGTGAGGTCGACGATCTGTTCGAGACCGTGGCGGAGGCTTTCGGGCGGGTCGATCTGCTCTTCAACAATGCAGGCATGGGCTACAAGTCGACGCCGATCGACGAGATCCCGGTCGAGGTCTGGAACGATATCGTCGGCGTCAACCTCACCGGATCTTTCTTGTGCGCGCGCGCGGCCTTCGGCGCCATGCGCAAGCAGAAGCCGATGGGCGGCCGCATCATCAACAATGGTTCGGTGTCGGCCTATGCGCCGCGCCCGGGCTCGGTGCCCTATACGGCGACCAAGCACGCCATCACCGGGCTGACCAAGACGCTGGCGCTCGATGGCCGCCCCTATGACATCGCCTGCGGACAGATCGACATCGGCAATGCATTGACCGACATGGCGCAGCCGATGACCGTCGGCGTGCCGCAGGCCAACGGCTCGATATCAGCCGAAGCGGTGATGGATGTCCAGCGCGTCGCCGACGCGGTCTTGCACATGGCCAGCCTGCCGCTCGACGCCAACGTGCTGTTCATGACCGTGATGGCGACCAAGATGCCGTTCGTGGGGCGTGGGTGAGCAGCGGGCGCTGGCGGCGCTTTTGCCCGTGCCTCATTTTTCCGCCAGCGGCACGCCGGGCTTGAAGAGTAGAATGGGCCTGATCTCGTAAACGGCGGTCGGATTGACACGACGAAGATCGCGGGCGATCGCGATGGCGTCATCCCTGGTGACGCAGTCGACGACATAGAGGCCGAGCAACTGTTCCTTGGTCTCGGCGAAGGGCCCATCGATGATCATACCGTCGCCCGGGCCGCGCAAGGTGCAGGCATCCCGTGTCGTTCCCAGACGCGCTGACGGCCCAAGCGTGCCTTCCGCATGAAGCCTGCCGTTGATCTTGAGCAACTCGGCCATCAGCGCCGCATCTTCCTGCGGCGTCAGCGCCTCGATCGCATCTTCCACGTGATAGGCAAGGATTGCATAGAACATGCGAGATTCCCCCATTGGTCCTGATACGGGAATTCGTAGCCGTTTTCGGTATGCCCGCACAGCCTTGGCTACGCGCCTCCGGACGGCTCATGACACCGTCATGGAATGCGGTGGCAAGCTATCCGGCTCGCGCGGCGACGCTGATGCTCACTTGGCCAGAAACGCCCCGATCCGCTCCAGCGCGCGCAGGATGTTCTCCTCGGAATTGGCGTAGGAGAGCCTGATGTAGCCTTCGCCGAGAATGCCGAAATCGGGGCCGCCGATCAGCGCCACACCGGCCTCGTCGAGCAGGGCCGAGGCGAGTTTCTTGGCCTTCCAGCCGGTCTTCGAGACATTGGGGAAGGCATAGAACGCGCCCTTGGGCGTGATGCAGGAGATGTTTGGCAGGGCATTCAGGCCCTCGACCACGATTTTCCGGCGGTTGTCGAAGGCGCGCATCATGGTGTCGACGTCATCCTGCGGGCCGTCGATCGCCGCGATGCCGGCGAACTGGCTTGGTGCGTTGACGCAGGACCAGCAATTGACCGCCAGCTTGCGCACCTTGTCGTAGAGGTGGGCGCCCTTGTCGCCGTTCGGCCAGATCGACCAGCCCATGCGCCAGCCGGTCATCGCCCAGGTCTTGGACCAGCCGTTGAGCACGATCAGCCGGTCACGGATCTCGGGAAAGCCAAGCAGCGAGCAATGCGTCTCGCCGTCATAAGTCATGACATCGTAGATTTCGTCGGAGAGAATGGCCACGTCTGGATGCTTCTCAAGCCCCTTGACCAGCTTCTCGATCTCGGCGCGCGGGGTGACGCCGCCGGTCGGGTTGGCCGGCGAGTTGAGGATCAAGAGCCTGGTCTTCGGCGTGATCAGCCCCAGCGTCTCTTCGGCCGAGAAGGCGAAGCCGTTCTCCTCGCGCATCGGCACCGGAATGGGGGTTGCACCGGTGAACTCGATCATCGAGCGGTAGATGGGAAAGCCGGGGTCGGGATAGAGGATCTCGGCGCCGGGCTCGCCGAACATCAGGATGGCGGCGAACATGGTTGGCTTGCCGCCGGGCAGGATCATCACCGCCTCCGGCGAGACCTTGACGCCGGTGGTCGTCAGCGTGCGCCGCACCACCGCCTCGCGGGTCGCCAGCAGGCCATTGGCCGGCGTGTAGCCATGGTGGCCGTCACGCAGCGCCTTGATCGCCGCCTCGACGATGTGCTGCGGCGTCTTGAAGTCGGGCTGGCCGATGCCGAGATTGACGATGTCGCGGCCCTGGCTCGCCAGCGCCGTTGCCCGGGCCAGCACGGCAAAAGCGTTTTCCTCGCCAAGACGGTCGAAGGCCGAAATCGTGTGGAGCATTTTTCCCGTCCCTGTGGTTCTTACTGTTGGCGAGCGTTTTTGTGAGCGTCCGCCCGCAAAAGTCAAACGGATTGGAGTTTTCGGTGTCGGAAAATCTCAAAGACTGGCAGCCGCGCCCGCGCCCGGAGCGCAAGGTTCTGGAGGGCCGCTATGTCAGGATCGAGCCATTGAGTGCCGCAACACATGGCGACGGCCTCTACGAGGCGTCCTCCGTGGCCGACGTCGACGGCCGCTTCGCCTGGCTGCCCGACTATCCGCCGGAAACCCGCGCCGCCTTCCAGCCCTGGCTGGACAAGGTGGAGGCGAGCGAGGATCCGCTGTTCTTCGCTATTGTCGACAAGGCAAGCGGCAAGGTCGCCGGCCGCCAGACGCTGATGCGCATCGATCCGACCCATGGCGTCATCGAGATCGGCAACATCTACTGGGGACCCCTCATCTCGCGCAAGCCGGCGGCGACGGAAGCACAGTTCCTGTTCATGAAATACATCTTCGACGAACTCGGCTATCGCCGCTACGAATGGAAGTGCAACAACCGCAACGGGCCGTCGAAGCGCGCGGCGGAACGGTTCGGCTTCAAGTTCGAGGGTATTTTCCGCCAGCATCTCATCGTCAAGGGTGAAAACCGCGACACCGCGTGGTATTCGATCATCGACAAGGAATGGCCGGCTCTGCGCAAGGCTTATGAAGCCTGGCTCGATCCGGCCAACTTCGACGCCAATGGCCAGCAGAACCGCCGGCTCGAGGATTTTCGCGCGGAATTCGGCGCCTAACGGGAGTTTGCCATTTGGCGCATATCCACGATCACAGCGGGCACGATCACGGCGGCGGCCATGTGCATGGGTCGACGGACCAGAAGCGCGTCCTGATCGCGGCCTGCCTGACCGCCGGCTTCATGGTGGCCGAGGCGCTCGGCGGCCTGTTTACCGGGTCGCTGGCGCTGCTGGCCGATGCCGGCCACATGCTCGCCGACGCCATTGCGCTCGGCCTGGCCTGGTATGCCTTCCATCTGGCGGGCCGGCCGGCAACCGGCCAGCTCACCTACGGCTTCGGCCGCGTCAAGACGCTGGTGGCCTACACCAATGGCATCGCCATTTTCGTCATCGCTCTGTGGATCGTCTACGAAGCGTGGGATCGCCTGCTGACACCGGCGCCGGTGCTGGGCGGGCCGATGCTGGTGGTGGCGATCCTCGGCCTGCTGGTCAATATCGGCTCCTTCCTGGTGCTGCATGGCGGCGATCGAGACAACCTCAACATGCGCGGCGCCATCCTGCATGTGCTCGGCGATCTGCTCGGCTCGGCAGCCGCGATCGTCGCGGCACTGGTCATCCTGGCGACCGGCTGGACGCCGATCGACCCGATCCTGTCCGTGCTGGTATCGCTGCTGATCCTGTCCACCGCGTGGTCGCTGATGCGCGCCGCCGCCCACGTCCTGCTCGAAGGCGTGCCGCCAAGCCTCGATCGCGACCTGATCGCCGGGGACATTCAGGCAACGGTCCAGGGCGTGCGCGAGGTGCACCATATGCACATCTGGTCGCTCGACGGGTCGAGCAGCATGGCGACGCTGCATGCCTGCCTCAACGAGGGCGTCGATGCCCATCAGGCGGTCAGCGCCATCAAGAAGCGGCTTGCCAGCGAGCACGGCATCAGCCATGCCACCGTGGAACCGGAATTCGGCCGGTGCGCCGACGATGGCGACGACCATCATCACGAACATGAGCACGATGCGGCCGCGCATCACGGCCACTATCACTAGGATCGATCGATGACCATTGATCGGACCCTCAGGAGTCCTCCAGCTTTGCAACTCAGCTCGATGAACGACCGCCGTTCCGGTGCGGCATGATGGACCGTGACACGCGCAATGCGGCCATTGCGGCGGTCTGGATCATGCTTCTGTTCGGCATTGCCGCTTTCTACCTGCCGACCGTGATGTTGGCACTCGGCAGTTATTCGACCGTGCTGGCGGGTATCTTCGGCACCGTCTTCGTGCTGGCGTTTTTCCTGGTGTTCTGGTTGCGCGCGCGCACCCAGCGCAAAAATCGGAAGTAAGGGATATCGGACATGCGCATTTTGATCACCGGCGCCGCGGGCATGGTCGGCCGCAAGCTCATCGCCCGGCTGGCCAAGGACGGCACGCTGCGCGGCGAGAAGATCACCGCGCTCGACCTGCACGACATCGTGCCGCCGCAAGCGCCAGCCATGGACGGCGTCAGCGTCGCGCTGCACACGGGGGACCTTGCCGAAGCAGGCGCCGCGGAAAGCCTGGTTGTGTCGCGCCCCGATGTCGTCTTCCACCTCGCCGGCATCGTGTCGGGTGAGGCGGAAGCGAATTTCGACCTCGGCTACCGCGTCAACCTCGACGGCACGCGTGCGCTGTTCGACGCCATCCGCCTGGCAGGGTTTGCGCCGCGCGTCGTCTTCACGTCGTCAATCGCCGTTTTCGGCGCGCCGTTCCCGGATGTCATACCGGACGAATTCCACCCGACGCCGCTGACCTCCTACGGCACGCAGAAGCAAATGAGCGAAGCGCTGCTGGCAGACTATTCCAGGCGCGGCTTCTTCGACGGCATCGGCATCCGGCTGCCGACGATCTGCGTGCGGCCCGGCAAGCCCAACAAGGCGGCGTCCGGCTTCTTCTCCGGTATCATTCGTGAACCCTTGAGCGGGCAGGAGGCGATCCTGCCGGTGCCGCGCTCGGTCGTGCACACCCATGCCAGCCCGCGCTCGGCGGTGAGTTTCCTGATCCATGGCGCGGAGATCGAGGGCGCAGCCGTGGGGCCGCGCCGCAACCTGACGATGCCGGGTGTCGCCGTCACCGTTGGCGAGCAGATCGAGGCGCTGGAACGGGTGGCTGGATCGCAGGCGACAAGCCTGATCCGCGAGGTGCCCGACGAGACGATCTGGGCAATCGTCAAGGGCTGGCCGACCCGCTTCGAGGCGCGGCGGTCAAGGGAACTTGGCTTCAGTGCCGAAAAGAGTTTTGACGAGATCATCCGCGCGCATATCGAGGATGAGCTGGGCGGCAAGATTCCCGGTCAGTAGCGCACGGTGCCTATCCCATTCCAACGGAATGGTAGGGTCTAAACGCTGCCCGTCAGGCTCGCGGACAGCAGCAGCAGTCCGAACAGGAAGACGAAGGCCGCGCCGCCGATCTCGACGATCGAGTGGATGCGGTTGCCCATGCGGCCGTCGCCGGCGAAATACACCGCCCAGTTTTTGGCGGTCACCGCCAGTGTGGCCAGGGCCGAGACGGTGATCGCGGTTCCGATCGACATTGCCAGCACCGACAGCAGGCCGCCGAGCCAGAGCCCGTTGAGCAGCGCGAAGCTGAGAACGATCAACGCACCGGAGCAAGGGCGGATGCCGACGGCGGCCACCGCCGACCAGGCGGTGCGCCAGTCGAAGCGGTCACCCGACAGCAGCGCCGGATCGGGCGCATGCGAGTGGCCACAGGTGTCGCAGACCTCGCCGCTGGCGTGGTCGTGATGCGCATGATCATGCGCGCCGTGGCCGTAATGATCGTGCGAATGGCCATGCCCATGGTCGTGATCGCCATGCCCGTGCAGTGCGTGGGAATGAGCGTGCGCCGCATGGTCGTGAGCGCCATGCGAATGGCCGGCATGGGAATGACCGGCGTGAGCCGCCGACAGGCTGTAGGCCGGGCCCTTGCCAAACAGGCGCAGGACGGCTGGGCCGAGCTTGCGCCACAAAAGCCAGGCGCCAAAGAGGGTGACCAGGGCAAAGCTCATGATCTCCATGAACCAGGCCGCATCGGTCATCGAGATGGTGGTGCCGCGCAGGACGAAATAGGCCAGCAGCATCACCAGGGTCGCCGTCAGGCCCTGCAGCAGCGCCGAGACGAAGGACAATAGGATGCCGCGCTTCAGCGCCACTTCGTTGGCCACCATATAAGACGAGATCACCGCCTTGCCGTGGCCGGGGCCGGCGGCGTGGAAAATGCCATAGGCGAAGGACAGGCCGATGAGTATCCAGATCTTGCTGTTGTCCTGGCGCATTGCCTTCATGGCGGTCGCCAGCGCGCGGTAGAATTCCTGCTGCCTCAGATTGATCCACATCAGGATATGGGCGAACGGACCGGTGGTGGGTGCCATGCCGTCATTGACGCCGATGCCGAGCGAACTCTGGGCGTGCGCGGCATTGGCGAAATGCATCATGGCAAAGGCAAGGGCCAACAGGCCGACTGCCAAACGCAGGGACGGTTTCGAACAGTTCCCGATCGGGTTCACCGGATCTATCCTTCTGGCTGACAGGTCAGTTCGAGTTTGGTGGCAAAGATCTTGCTCATGTCGGTGCCTGTCGGATCGTTGAAGAAGGCATCCGTCAGGGTCTTCTGGTTTTCCTTGATCGCTTCGTCCGGGTCCGGCCGGACGACCTTGCTCGTGCAGTTCGACGGCAGGCCCTCGACGGTGATGTTGGAATCCTCGGTGAAGTCGATCGCCGTGTAGAAGGTCGGATCGTAGACGCCGATGTCGATCGTGCCGGACAGCTTGATCGGCGCCTTCGGTTCGGATTCAAACAGGATGATCAACTGGTCGTTGTCGAAATTGGCCATCAGATGCGGCGGCGGCGTCATCGCCACGTCCTTGCCGTCCTGCGTGACGAGCTGGAAATAATTGAACTCGGCCAGCGAGGCATGGACGGTGTCGGCGACCTCCTTCAGCTCCTTGTCGTCAAGCTTCAGGTCGGAGTTCTTGTCGAACTCCATCATCACCGTGCTCGAAAACAGATCGTCGAAGCGCCACAGATGACGCAACGCTTTCACACTTTGGTGATCCGGGGACAGGACCACGTCGAGGCGCGCCTCGGCGAAGACGTGCGGATGCACCTCGGCCGGTCCTGTCGCGGCAAAGATCGCCGCCAAGGCCGAGGCCAGCATGATTGCGTGCCGTTTCAGATGCATTCGCGGTCGCGATTCCCTTGGCTTTCGAGAGCGTGGTCGAAGGTTACCAGAAAGGGGGCGAAATTGGGACTGCGGGCGCATGTCACCCAAAAGTGCGCGAGGCTTTGGATAGCGCCACGCATGCAGGAGAGCTCAAAAGCGTGCGGTATCCGGGCTGCTGGGGCAGGTCAGGCGCTCTCGCGCGTCCTGAACCACTGCACCAGGAAATCGACGAAAACGCGCACCTTCGCCGGAAGGTAACGGCGATGCGGATAGACGGCGAAGATGCCGCCGCCCGACAGGATGCGGTCGTCGAGCACCGCCACCAATTGGCCGCTCTTGAGGTCTGGGGCGGCGATGAAATCCGGCAGGATGCAAAATCCAAGCCCCGACAAGGCCGCAGCGCGCGCCGCCATCGGGCTGTTGACCTCGATCGGGCCGGAGACGGCGATGCTCACCGGATCGCCATTGTCGCCCTTGAAGGGCCAGTTGTTCAGTCCGCGGCCATTGGTGTCGACGATGCAGGGCATGTGGCTGAGATCCTGCGGTCGCGTCGGCATGCCATGCTTGGCGATCAGTTCTGGAGAGCCGCAGAGCTTGATCGAAAACGGCGCCAGCCGCCTGGCGATCAGCGACGAGTTCTCCAGCCGCGAGATGCGCACGGCAAGGTCGAAGCCTTCCTCGACCAGATCGACAAAGCGGTCGTCGAGCTGGATGTCGAGCACGATGTCGGGATACTGCTTAGCGAAGTCGATCAGCGACTGGCCGATCGGCGCGTCGGCGAAGGTGCGCGGCGCCGACAGCTTGATGCGGCCGCGCACGTCGCCGGAGGACTCGCGCACGGCGTCGGCCAGGCTATCGACCTCGCGCACGATTTCCGAGGCGCGGCGGTAGTAGGTGTGGCCGGCCTCGGTCATCGAGAACTGGCGCGTGGTGCGGTTCAGCAGCAGAGCGCCGAGCTCGTCCTCCAGCTCGCGCACATATTTCGACAGCAGCGCCTTGGAGCGGCCGATCTTGCGCGCCGCCGCCGAAAAGCCTTCGGCCTCGACGACGTCGATGAAGGCGCGCATGCGGGTCAGTGTGTCCATTGTTCAGGCTCTTTGTGCTGCGTCGAGAAGTTTTCGGCCGAGCCGTATCAGGGCAATGTCGCTGCCGGAAGGGCCAAGCAGCGACAGGCCGAACGGAGCGCCGGCGACCGAGCCGATCGGCAAGGTGATCTGCGGAAAGCCGGAGAGCCCGGCCAGGCATAGAAGATGGAGCGCGCGTTCGCGGTAGGCCTGGAATTGCTCCGGTGTGCTGTCGACATAGGGTGCCGGACCCGGCACCGTCGGCAGGACAAGGAAGCCGTCCTTGCCAAGCAAGGCGCTGAGTTCGCCGCGAAAGGTCAGCCGGCGCACCTTCTCGGCCTGTGCTGTCCGGTCGTCGACCGCACGGCCAAAGCCGAACCGTTCCTCGACGCCGGGCCCGAGCTCGCGCTCGCCGCTGGTGATCCATTCGCCATGCACTGTCCAGGCCTCCTTGGCCTGCAGGCGGCGAAAGCACCAGTAGAGTTCGTCCGGGGACGAGCTGAAGCGCGTCGCTGGCGTCGCCGGCGTGCCGAACACCGTGCCCACCAGCGCCTTCATTCCGGCATATTCGGCGGCCGCCGGCCGGGCGACCATCTCGTCCAGCCAGCCGAGCGCCACCGGGCGGTCCAGGGAATGCTGGTGCGGATCGCGGCCAAGCAACAGCTTGCCGACAGTCTCATAGGTTTCGATGTCGTCGGCGAACCAGCCGAACGTGTCGAAACTCGGCGCCAGTTGCATGGTGCCGTCGAGGGAAATGCGGCCATGCGTGGTGCGCAGCCCGATCAGCCCGCAGAAACTCGCCGGCGCGCGGATCGAACCCCCGGTGTCTGACCCCGTGGCGATGTCGGCCAATCTGCCCGCCACCGCCGCCGCCGACCCCGACGACGAGCCTCCGGTGACACGGTCGGGAGCCGCGGGGTTCACCGGAAACGGAAAATGCGCGTTCTGGCCGAACAGAGCGAAGGCGAGTTCGTCGGTCTGCGTCTTGCCGATGAAGCGCGCACCGGCGTCGAGAATTGCCTGCACGGCCGGCGCCGTGCGCGAAGCGGCGTGGCCATTGGCGAATTTCTGCAAATTGCCGCAACCGGTGCGGTAGCCGGCAACGTCGTAAATATCCTTGACCGCCAGCCGCAGGCCGGCCAGGGGTCCAAGTTCGGCATGCGCCACCGGCATCTGGCGAAGGTCGAGAAAGGCGTTGAAAGGGCCGTGCGTGCCTGTCATCGTTCGATATCCGTATACGGTTGGCCAACATTGTTCGATGGCAGAAATTTTACAACCTGCGATAAGATTTTTATTGATTGTGAAATGCTTCGCTCTTATATCGCGCTTGCCCAAAGTCGCACGTGCCTGTGGGTGTCCGCCGATCCTCGAATGGTGAGGGAAATCGGTAAGGTAACTGGAGCTAACCCCTCCAGTCGGTTTAGCGGCCAACCGCCAGACCGAGGACACCTTGAAGCAACGACGGTGCGGGCCTTTCTGGTTCTCTGCCGGTTGTCCAAAGACCGGGGTTACTGAAGAGGCACACCTTCATTGCCGGCAGTGCGGAACGGGGTTCTCCCAATCCAAGCCAAGGCAGACAAAGCGAACCGAAGCCGGGCAAGGCTAAGGTTCATCGCCGCGAGACGGCGTTTCATGGTTCCGGGGTCTCCACCGGCTGGTTCCATGGATTTTCCGTCCCGCCTTTGTTTGACCGCGTGTTCGCGAGGCCGACAGCCCGCGCCCGCACCCTTGTGCGCGCCGAAAGGCGCGATGGAGAAACCCGATGGCCACACAGCGCATCCTCGACTTCCTCGCCACCCGACGTCCGTCCGGCCCCTGCCTCGTCGTCGACCTCGACATCGTGCGCGACAATTTCCGCGCCTTCGAGAAGGCTCTGCCCGATTCCAAGATCTACTATGCGGTGAAAGCAAACCCGGCGCCGGAAATCCTGCGCCTGCTTGCTGCGATGGGCTCGTCCTTCGACACCGCTTCCGTTGCCGAAGTCGAGATGGCGATGGACGCCGGTGCGCCGGCGGACCGCATCTCCTTCGGCAACACCATCAAGAAGGAGCGTGACATTGCACGCGCCTACCAGCTCGGCATCCGGCTGTTCGCGGTCGATTGCGTCGAGGAAGTCGAGAAGATCGCGCGCGCTGCTCCAGGCTCCCGCGTGTTCTGCCGCGTGCTGACCGATGGCGAGGGCGCCGAGTGGCCGCTGTCGCGCAAGTTCGGCTGCGTGCCCGACATGGCCGTCGACGTGCTGCGCCATGCCAGGGGCCTCGGCCTCGACGCCCATGGCGTGTCGTTCCATGTCGGCTCGCAGCAGACCGACCTGACCGCGTGGGACCGTGCTCTGGCCGACGCCAAGAAGGTGTTCGCGACGCTCGCGGAAGAAGGCATCGTGCTCAAGATGGTCAATATGGGCGGCGGCTTCCCGACGCGCTATTTGCGTGACGTGCCGGCGGCCCAGGCCTATGGCCAGGCGATCTTCTCGGCGCTGCGCAAGCACTTCGGCAACGCCATTCCCGAGACGATCATCGAGCCGGGTCGCGGCATGGTCGGCAATGCCGGCGTCATCAAGTCGGAAGTCGTGCTGATCTCGAAGAAGGCCGACAACGACAATGTGCGCTGGGTGTTCCTCGACATCGGCAAGTTCGGCGGTCTGGCCGAGACCATGGACGAGGCGATCCGCTATCCCCTCGTCACCCGCCATGACGGCAGCGAGACCGCGCCTTGCGTGCTCGCCGGCCCGACCTGCGATTCGGCCGACGTGATGTACGAAAAGACGCCCTATCCGCTGCCCTTGTCACTGACCATCGGCGACGAGGTGCTGATTGAAGGCACCGGCGCCTACACGACCACCTACTCGGCGGTCGCCTTCAACGGCTTCGAGCCTCTCCGATCCTACGTGATCTGACGGCTCATTAGAGCTGTTCAGATCATCCCAGGTGGGCGCCCGTCGCCCACTTGGGCTCGCCTGTGGAACATATCTCCGCTC
This sequence comes from Mesorhizobium sp. B2-3-14, assembly GCF_006442175.1. Lineage (NCBI taxonomy): Bacteria > Pseudomonadati > Pseudomonadota > Alphaproteobacteria > Hyphomicrobiales > Phyllobacteriaceae > Mesorhizobium > Mesorhizobium sp. B2-3-14. The sequence goes on from NZ_VFVP01000012.1 coordinate 78,187, forward strand.
GTGAAGGGATCGCGGAAATGGAAATGTCAGTCGAATTCGTAGCTCATGCGCCGGCCTTCGCCATGGTCGCCGAAACCGCTGCCGACATGGCGGCGCGCGAAGCCTTGCTCGATCGCGCCATGGGGCCGAAGCGCAAGACCAAATCATCGGAGAAGCTGCGCCGCGGCCGCCGGCCCTCGGAGGGGCTTGCCTTCGTCGCACGCGATGCCTCGGGCGGCGTGGCCGGCACCGTGCGGCTATGGGATGTCACGCTGGGCGAGGGCGGTCCGCCAGCGCTGCTGCTTGGCCCGCTCGCCGTCGACCCGTCGCTCAAGAGTGCCGGCATCGGCTCGGCGCTGATGCGGCATGCCATCGCGGAAGCCGCGCGCCTCGGCCACGCCGCGATCCTGCTGGTTGGGGACGAGCCTTACTATGGCCGCTTCGGCTTTTCGGCTGCCAGGACCGGGGCGCTCGCCATGCCGGGGCCTTACGAACGGCACCGTCTGCTGGCCTTGGAACTGGTGGAGGGCGTGCTTGACGGCGCCAGGGGTACGCTGAAGGCGTCCGGCCGCAAGCTCAAGGCACAGGCGCCGACCTTGGCCGCATGAAGCCTTAAGCGCGACTGCCCTTCAAACGAAACGCCGCCTGAAAAGGCGGCGTTTCGTTTATCTCGAAGTCGCTTCTGGCGGCCGCGCCTGTCAACCGATCAACTGGCTCAGCGCCATGGCGACGGTCATGTCGCCCTCGACCTTTATCTTGCCGGTCATGAACGCCATGGTCGGGTTCAGGTCGCCCGCGATCAGCGAATCCAGATCGTCGAGCGACAGCTTGATGGTGCAGTCGGCGGGAGCGTCCGTGGTCGAGACGGTCGCGCCGTCGATGACGATGACGCCGTCGCTGCCGGTGTCGAACTTCACGGAACGGTCGAAGCCGCTGCTGGCCACGCGCGACTTGATCTTCTCGGCTATATCCTGAACGCTCACGCTGTTCTCCCTGTCTGGTTGCATCTGTCACGCTACGCACTTCGGTCCAGCCGAAGTTCATGCGGCATCACTGGCGATCATGATCGCTGCCGCATATAGCTTCGGATTGACGTTTACGTCAACGCGAATTGCAGGGATTGGCCCCAACGCCGACTGCTCTAGGGCCACCGGCACCGGGCCGATGGCTTAGTGCGCGCTGACCGGCTTGGGAGTCTCGGTCGCCTGGGTGCTGGCATCCTGCCGCCGACGCAGCCAGTTGTCGCGGATCTCATCCTTGCTCAGGAAATTGACCTGGTCGATCAGGACCTCATGGACCAGGGTTGCGCCGACCCGGGTGTTGATCGTGTCGCGGATCGCGGCGCGAAAGGCATCGAGGTCGAGCGTCGCCTCCTTGGTGAAGTCGATCTGGGGGTTGGCGTAGAGGTAGGTGTAGACCTGGTCGGTGATGAGCGCCTCGGCCGGGATCGACAGCTTCTTTATCTGCTCCGGCTCGACGGTGTAGACGAGCTTGGCCAGAAAATAGCCGTCGATCTTGGAGTCGTGGATCAGCGGCACCGAAATGATGTCGGTCTTGACGTAGTCCAGCCCGCCCAGCATCGGCTTGGGTTTCTCACCGACGCCCTGTTCACCGGCGGCCTGGAACGAATAGAACACCGCGCCGAGCGTGGCGGCGCAGATCCAGACCGCTATGGCGATGACCTTGATCATTTTGAACGCGAGCTCGGCATTGCCGCGCTCTAACCTTTCATCCTGCCGAACTCGCCGGCGGAGTAGGTGCCGTCGGTCTCGGCGCGCTGGATGGCACTGCGCAGCAGGCTGGCGACCTCGTTGACGGCGCTCAGATGCGCCAGGATAGCGGCTTCGTTCTTCGCCAGCTTCTGGCGCAGCCGGGTCAGGCCCTCGCGGTGCTGCTCGAGGAACTCGGCTTCGCTGCCGCCCTTCATGGCCCGGGTCAGCTCGTAGAGATAGCGGCTCTTGCGGGCGTTCGACGCCTTGAGGTCATAGCTTGTATCGCTGCGGATGCCGGCGGTCTCTTCCTCGACCACCTCCTCGATGCGGCCGATGATGGCGGCAAGGTTTCCAGGCCGCGCGAAAGGAGTCGGTGCGTCCGACGCGGTGGTGCGCGCGGGCAGCTTGGCGGTGAATTCCGAAGAGTCGGCCATGTGTTTCCCAGTCCTAGATCTTGATGTCTGTTTTTTTGGTTGTCTCGTCGCCGGTCATCGACTTGGCGGCCTTGCGCTGCAGCTCCTGGACGAGCGAGGTGGACAGACGGGTCTGCTGATCGATCTCGGTTTTTTCCGGCCCATTCGAGACCGGGCCGATCGGAATCTTGCGCTTGCCGTCCATGTAGTGGTCGGCGAGCAGCGACTTGGCGATGCCGATGCCGCCGCGGTCAGCCATGACGTCGGCGACACGCTCGGCGAGCTGCGATTTCCACATGTCGCCTGCGAGACCCGTGCCATAGACGCCCTCGGTGTCCTTGGGCAGCATGTTCTGGATGAAGGTCTGCAGGACCATCGCCTCGAACTTCTTGAACTTCTTGGCCGGGTCGGCTGTTGCGGCGGCCTTGTCCGCCGTCGCGCGCGACAGGATCGAGCCGGCATCGACCGAAGCCGCGGTGTCGACCGAAAACGTGCCGGCGACGCTGCCGGCGCGCTTGGTCAGCGCGGCGCGGGCAGCCTCGATATCCATCGGATCGGCAGCTCGGACGACATCCATCACGATGTCGCTGGGTGGAGAAATCGCCAAGAAGGTCCGCCTTTTGCCGGGTTTCCTTAGCCAGGACCATGCCTCAACAAGCTTGTGGCAGGCTTGCGGGGAGGCGGGCTTGATCTGGTTTCTCCGGGTCCAAGCCGCCTAGCCACCTTCCGTCAGGAAGCAGGAAGGCCAGCTCTCGACAGCATTTCGAGGAATCTCGCGTGATGATGATCCTTCACATAGCGAGGCACAAAGCCGGGGCAGACATTGCCCAGGTTGAGATGAGGAAGTTGTGACAGGCAATGGTGTATGGCCCTAGAGGCTTCTTCGTTGTTTCCGGTCGCCGACGCGGACGCGGCCCAGTAAAGGGCGCCGCGAACAAATCCCGGCTTTGTCCTGACCACCCTGCGGGCGACTTCGAGCGCCCGCCGATCGTCGCCGCCCGCAAACAGTGCGACAACCAAGCCATGATGACGCCAGAAATCGATGACGTCATGCGTTCCGAGCCGGATTGCCTCGTTCGCCTCACGCACTGCTTCGTTTACCTCTCCGCGCAATGCCAACAGCATCGAAATGTCGCCGTGGCCGGTCGGATAGCTTGGATTGAGACCGATCGCGTGCTGGCATTCGGCGATCGCTTCGTCGATGCGGCCACAGCTTTCGAGCGCGAATGACAGGATGCAGCGGGCAATTTCGTCGTCAGGCACCGCCCGTACCGACGCCGCCGCAAGCTCGACCGCCCGCTCGATCTGGCCCGGCTCCCTGGGTAACGAGCCGAACGCCACGCCCATTGAAATTATGATCGAGAGCGTCCGCTTCGCACGCGCGTTGTCGGCGCCTATGGAGACAGCTTTCTCGGCAAGTTCTAGCCCGATCAGAAGCGAGTCCCGGGTCATCTCAAAATACTTCATCAAAGCTTCGTTCACCAACCTGCGCACTTCGGGGGGACCAGGCGGACTCTTGTCGCGGACTTTCCAGTTGGTCAGTTGAAGGTCGAGGATCACGGCCAAGACAACAGACTGTGCGATCCTGTCCTGGAATTCGAGCGCATTCTCGGACTGCCCGTCGAACTTCTGGGCCCAGACGTTGTGGCCGCCAGCGGCATCGACAAGCTGGATGTTCACCCTCAGCCCATTGCCCGATCTCTGGACGCTGCCGCTAAGCACGTATCGCGCACGGAGCGTTCCCGGGATCTTGGTTCCTTCGGCACCACTTTTCTCCGCAGGCGGCTGTGCGGAGAGCACGACGTAATCGGCCACCTCGGAAAGAGCCGTGGTGATGTCCTGCATGAGCCCCTTGGAGAAAAAGTCGTCGCCTTGCTTTCCGGTCAGATTGATGAAGTCGGCAACGCTGATCGATGGGCGCCCGTGGCGCTGGTTGGCTGGAACAGTATTTGCCGACTGTGTATTCGACGCCGTATCGGCAGACAGCATGGATTGCCAAAGCGCTCGCGTTTCCGGGCCGACCTCGACCCCGAATTCTTTCTTCAACATGCTTCTGCAAACTTCGTATGTCCTGATCGCCCTGTCGCGTTGACCCGACGCAAGCAGTAATTCCATCTTGAGCCGATAGGCCTCTTCCCGCGTCGGTTCCATGACGAGAACGCGATCGACCAGTATGATTCCGGTTTCCGTGTCAACGAGACGGGCCAATTTTTCGAAAGCTTCAAGTGCGCGGCTCAGCAATCTGTCGCGTTCGGATGCGACCCAGCCATCGAACCCATCGCTTCCCAGATAAAACCCGTCGAGGAACGGCCCGTTGTAGTTCGCCAGAGCCTTTTCGAGTTCCGGCACAGAACGGGCCGTGAGGCCTGCTTCGAACTCGTCCACGTCAACCCGAACCGCGTCTGGCGTGAGGCCAATCGATTCCCCGCGGGAATGGATAAGATTCACGCCTGCCCGCGATAAATCCCGGCGCAGAATACTGAGGGTTTGCCTCAGACTGTTGCGGGAGTGTTCGCTATCGCTGTCACTCCAGAATAGATCAGCCAGCCTCTCCCGTGTCGCTGCCATGCCTGGAGACCGGGACAGATAAGCGATGATCGCAGGCCCTCGTTTTCCTGTCAGCCGGAGCGAATCCGCCATGGCATTTTCGATCCTGAAACCACCGAAGAGTGAGATTCTATTTGTCTCGTCCTTATCTTCATTTTGCATTTGCTCTCCCCGCCTGACGAAATTCTAACTCAAAACTAACGCTTCGCAAACAGTAGCGGCCCACCCTCAAGCGCTGCCGTGATGCAGGATTGTCTAGGTCCGGCGAGTTAGGGGGCCGAGTCATCAAGAACTTGGCTTGAGGGGTGCCGGGTGTCTGAGATCAGAGCCAATTTGCTGCTGCTGTTGGCGGCCGCTATATGGGGCCTCGCCTGGCCCGATCCCTTCCGTAGTGCAGTGCTCGCCAGCCGGTTGCCGGCAATGCTAGCGACAACCGTAGCCCTCGGGGGGACCTTCCCGCGGGTCTGGTTGGGCGAGTCCTTCGCGGCGCTCGCCATGCAACTGAGTTTGCTGGGCTGTTACCTTCTATGGACCAAGGCGGATCTGCTGCTGCTCGGCGCGCGGAGCAAGGTTCTTCGCGAGATTTCCACATGTTGAAAAGTAACTGTTTGAGAATGCCCGTCTTGAGGTGGAGAATGACATGTTGGGTAGTATGCATCGGGGCGTAGGTGCCCTGTCCGTAGCGGCCTCTTTTCGCGAGCAGGCGTGCGCGATATGCAGGGGTACCCTGATATCGGGGACAGAGCGGTCAGCCGAAGGGCCAGCAAAGCGTGCCGGCCTATTTTTGGCGCTGGTGGGGACACTTGGAGCTTCGGTGGTTTGGGCGCCGCAGGCCTGGGCGGCCAACGTCGATGTTGCCGTAGTATTCGCTGTCGATTTCTCATCCTCGGTCGATCCAAAGGTCGCCGATCTACAGCGCGAAGGTCATGCTGCGGCACTTACTTCTCCAGAGATCATCGCCGCCATCGCGCGCAATTACGTCGGCTGCATCAGCGTTGCCTACTTTGAGTGGTCAAGTCCCGGACACTCACGCGTCGTGCTGCCGTGGACAAACATCTGCGGGCTGGAAGACGCCAGAGCGGCCGCATCGGTGATCAGCAAGAAAGGAGATACCGGCTTCGCCCGTCGGGGGCGGAGCGGAACGTCCGTATCGTCGGCTATTGATGTCGGTGCCCTTCTGCTCGACCAGTTTCCGGGAACGGCAGCAAAGAAAGTAATCGACATCTCAGCCAACGGCGAGAATAATGATGGGCTTCCTGTCCAGCCGAGCAGGCTGAACGCCGTTGCCAAGGGGTATACAATCAACGCGATTGCCATTCCAACGCAGGATGAGGATCCCGATCAACCGTTGGCATCCTATTTTGCCAAATCGGTCATTGGCGGCTCCCAAGCCTTCGTTATAACGCCGAAGGGACCGAGTGACTATGTGATGGCCCTTCGCCGCAAGCTGGTTACGGAAGTAAGCATGGACGTTAGCCGGCAGGCGGATGGACTCTCTACGCAACATTGATGAGTTCGGGCAACGTTCCGGCTCCGCCAATTACTCCTGTCCCCGCTTCTGCGCGATCAGGTCCAGCCGCTCGCGGTCTGATCTCTCGCGCTCGTCGCGGTTGCGCAGGTCCCTGTAGGCGCGCTCGACCATGTTCGTGCGGGCGGTTGCCGCGGCGATGAGGGCGGCTTCTTGTCTCGCGCCTTCCAGGCTCTCCTCCTGGCGCACGACGGCCTGGGCGATGCGGCGATGATAGAGATCGGGGAACAGGCTAGAGAGGGAATTGTCCTGGTCGAAATGGCCGATCAATTCGCGGGCCTCGGTCTCGGCGGCGCTTGCCGCGGCGACGAAGGTGGCGTGGCGGGTTTCGTGCAGGGCTTTCAGCTGTCCCTGCACCTTGACCAGTTTCCTCAGACGATCCTTGCGCGTGCTCATGTCACCTCGCCAGCGTGAGGTCGACGAAGCCGTCGACGAACAGCGACAGCATGGTGCCGGCGGCGAAATAGAAGATCAGCATGCCGCCGGCCATGACGAAGGGCTGCGAGATGAAATAAATCGGGATCTGCGGCGTCAGCTTGTTGACGAAGCCGATCGTCAGATTGACGAGAATGGCATAGGCGACGAACGGGCTGCCGAGGCGGATGACCAGGAAGAAAGTGTCCGACACGGTGTCGGTGATGTCGACCAGCGCCGCCTGCGGGTTGAAGAAGACGTTGACCGGCGCGACCGTGTAGGACGCCACGAGGGCGCGGACGATCTCGTGATCGAAGTCGAAGACGAACAGCATCAGCAGCGCCGAGAACGAAATGATGGCGGCAAGGGCTGCCTGCGGCTCCGGTTCCTCGATCGCCGGTCCGCCGGAACCGCCATAGCCGATCAGCATGGCGATGGCCGAGCCCATGAAGCGAAGCGCCTCCATGTAGAGCCTGGTCATGGCGCCGATCAGCCCGCCGACCAGCAACTCCGAGATGATCATCGGCACCAGGATCTGCGGACGCGGATCAACGAAGGGAAAGATCTTGTCCCACAGGAAGGCAAGCAGGCCGCCGGTGGCGGCGATCGCGACGAACAGCCTGACCTGGACCGGGACGCGGGCGCTGGACAGGCCAGGCATCAGCATGAAACAGGCGCCGATGCGGCAGAAGGCGAGGAACGCCGCGATGACGACGGCCTGCGAGAGAACGCTCACGATATGGTCCCGAGCACCCTGATCTCGACGCCCTTGGCGATTTCGACATGGGAGAGCACCGGCAGCGTGGTGAACAGGCGCTCGATGATCATGCGCACATAGGGGCGGGCGTCGGGCGCGGTGACGAGGACAAAACGCTCGCCGGCTTCGAGGTGTTTCTTGATCGCCTTGGTGGCGTCCTGGCCGAATTCCTCCAACTGGCGCGGATCGATGTCGAATTCGCGCACCTCGCCCTTGGCGTCGCGCTTGAGGCTCTGGTGGAAGGCAAGGTCCCAGCGGTTGCCGAGGCGCAGCACCTTGAGCACGCCGCCTTCGGAGAGGTCGCCGCAGATCTGCTGGGCCATGCGGATGCGCACATGTTCGACGATCTGCTCGGTGCGGCGCACATGCGGCGCGATCTCGGCGATGGCCTCGATGATGAGATGCAGGTTGCGGATCGAGACGCGTTCGGCAAGCAGCAGCTTGAGCACCGCCTGCAGGCCGGGATAGGAGATGTGGGTGGTGCAGATCTCGTCGGCGAGCTTGCGGTATTCCTGGTCCTGGCGTTCGAGTAGCGCCTTCATGTCCTTGTAGGACAGGAGCTGCGGCAGGTTGTTGCGGATGACTTCCGAGAGATGGGTGAGCAGCACCGACATGTTGTCGGCGAAGGTGAAGTTCTCGCGCTTCAGATCCTCGGCGAAGGTTTCCATGACGGAGTAGGCGCGCATGCCGAAGGCGGGCTCACGAATCTCCTCGCCTGGGATTTCGGGTATGTCGCGGTTGCCGAGCAGCACCATGATCTCGCCGACGCGCATCGAATATTCGGCGACCACGGTGCCGTGCACCTTGATCTGATAGCTTTTCGGTGGGATGGCGAAGTCGTCGGCGACACGGACTTCCGGCACGACGAAGCCGTATTGCTGGGCGAATTTCTTGCGCATCTTGGACATGCGGAAGACCAGTTCCTGGTGCGAGACCAGGAGCCGGGTCGAAAGCTGCTTGCCGATCAGCAGTTCGATCTCGGCGGTGGCGAGCGAGGCCTTGACCGAGTTCTTCTCTTCCTCGGCCTTGCTCGCTTTTTCCTGGCTCTTCAGCGCCTCGGCCTCGGCGACGGCCCGGTTGTGGCGCATTGGAATGACATAGCCGAGGCCGGCCATGCCGGCGGCGAGCGCGAAGAACGGGAACAGTGGCAGGCCGGGCATCAGGCCGAGCAACACCAGCAGTGCGGCCGCCACGTAGAGCGCGCGCGGATGGGCGCCGAGCTGGCCGAACACGGCCTGGTTGGTCGAGCCGCGCGTGCCGCCCTTGGAGACCAGCAGGCCGGCGGCGAGCGAGACGATGAGCGCCGGGATCTGAGTGACGAGACCGTCGCCGACCGACAGCTTGATGAACACGTCGGCGGCCTCGCCCATGCCCATGCCGTGCCTGATGTAGCCGATGGCGATGCCGCCGACGATGTTGATGGCGGTGATGATGAGGCCAGCGATGGCGTCGCCGCGGACGAATTTCGAGGCGCCGTCCATCGAACCGAAGAAGGAGGATTCCTCTTCCAGTTCGCGGCGGCGCAGTTGCGCGGTCTTGTCGTCGATCATGCCGGCGGAGAGGTCGGCGTCGATCGACATCTGCTTGCCGGGGATGGCGTCGAGGGTGAAGCGCGCACCGACCTCGGCGATACGGGTGGCGCCCTTGGTGATGACGATGAAGTTCACCACGATCAGGATCATGAAGACGATCAGGCCGATGACGAAATCGCTGGCCATCACCAGCTTGGAGAAGCCGGCGATGACATAGCCGGCGGCGTGCGTGCCCTCATTGCCGTGCGACAGGATCATGCGCGTGGTGGCGATGTTGAGCGACAGGCGCAGCATGGTGGCAATGAGCAGCACGGTCGGGAAGGACGAGAAATCGAGCGGCCGCTGGATCCACAGCGCCACCATCAGGATCAGCACCGAAAGCGCGATCGAGAAGGCAAGCCCGATGTCGATGAGAAAGGCCGGGATCGGCAGGAACAGCACGGCCAGGATGACGACGATGCCGAGCGCGAAGAAGACGTCGCGGCCGTTCTTGGCCACCGCGCCGGGCTGGATGCTTTCGCTGATCGCCATTCTCGTCCTCGAAACCCTGGGCTGCCGAGCATGCGACAGCCCGGCGAGGGTAGCTGGCCAAGCTTGCGCGAGGGTGGGAGAGTGACGGAATCGACTCTCTCGCGAAGGACACCTCATGCTGCTGATCATCGGTACGATCCGCCTGCCGCCCGACAGGCTCGACGAGGCAAGGCCGGTGATGGAGCGCATGGTTCGCGCCAGCCGCGCCGAGGACGGCTGCCTTGAATATTCCTATGCGCAGGATGTGCTTGATCCCGGCTTGATCCGGATCACCGAGATGTGGCGCGCCAGACCGGCACTGGATGCGCATTTCCGCTCGCCGCATCTTGCCGACTGGCGCGCGAGCTGGCCGGGGCTCGGCATCGGCGAGCGCAATCTCGTGCTCTACGAGGCCGGCGAAGCCATACCGACCTGAGCGGTCCGGCGGCTAGATCCTCGCCGGCTCCGGCTCGGTGTACGCATTGTGCTGAAAGGGCATGGTGAATGCGCAACTGGCGGGCAGCCCCCCTCGGCCCCAAGGCGGGAAGGCCGGATCGGGCGGTTTCGCGGCCATAATGGCGCCTTTGATGTCGGCATTGTGGTTGTCACGACGTGCCGCCCGGCGTATCAGGCGGGTCTTCCTTTGCCTTGATATCGGCGAGCCGCCCCGGTGCTTTCCAGAAACCAACCCCAAGTCTACGCCCGCCGGCTGCGCGCGGTTCTTTTGAGGTCAGTCCCTCTGCTGGAGGCACGCGGCATCGCCGTGGTCATGCTGGCGGGCGTTGTCGGCGTCATGGGCGGCATACTGGTCACCGCGATGAGCCAGATCGTACAGGACCTGCACGGGCTGCTGTTCGGCGTCCAGCCCGGCGGGCGCCTATCTGGCATGTTCTCGCTCGCCAATCCGATACAGGCGCTGATCCCGGCGATCGGCGGTATCCTGCTCGGGATATCGGTGGTCTGGCTGAGGCTCCGGAAATTCCGCACGCCGGTCGATCCGATCGAGGCCAACGCGCTCTATGGCGGGCGCATGTCTCTGACCGATACCTTCATCATCGTCGTGCAGACGATGATTTCCAGCGGCTTCGGCGCTTCGGTCGGTCTGGAGGCGGGCTACACGCAGGTCGGCTCAGGCGTCGCCTCACGGCTGGCGCGCGCTTTCCGGTTGCGCCGCAACGACGTCCGCATCCTGGTTGGCTGTGGTGCCGCCGGCGCCATATCGGCCGCCTTCGACGCGCCGCTGACGGGCGCCTTCTACGGTTTCGAACTGGTCATCGGCATCTACTCGGTCGCCAATGTCGCCCCTGTCATGACGGCCGCGATCTCGGCGTCGCTGACGGCGGAAGTGTTCGGCGGCGTGCCCTTTCCGCTCGAGCTTTCAGGGTTGCCGCAACTCACCGCCAGCCAATATGTGCCTTTCCTGTTGCTCGGCCTGCTTGGCGGTGCTGCCTCGATCGCCATCATGCAACTCGTGACGTTGATCGAGCGTGGGTTCAACCGCCTGTCGGTCGACGCCTCGCTGCGCCCCGTCATCGGTGGTGTGCTGGTCGGCCTCCTCGGCCTGATCACGCCGCAGGTCCTGTCCAGCGGCCACGGCGCGCTGCATCGCGAGTTCGCCATGAATTACGGGCTGGCGGTGGTGGCCAGCGTCTTCGTGCTGAAGCTGGCGGCGTCGGCGATCTCACTGGGTTCGGGCTTTCGCGGCGGATTGTTCTTCGCCTCGCTGTTCCTTGGTGCGCTGCTCGGCAAGTCGTTCGCCGGTGTCATGGCGCTCGTGTCGCCGGCGACCGGTATCGACCCCTCCGTCGCCGCCGTTGTCGGCATGACGTCGCTTGCCGTCGGCGTCGTCGGCGGGCCTCTGACCATGACCTTCCTGGCGCTGGAATCGACCCGCGACCTGACGCTCACCGGCGTGGTGCTGGCCGCCTCGATCATGGCGGCGATCCTGGTGCGCGAGACCTTCGGTTATTCGTTCTCGACCTGGCGCTTCCACCTGCGCGGCGAGACGATCCGCAGCGCCCACGATGTCGGCTGGATGCGCAGCCTGACCGTCGGCTCGATGATGCGCGAGGACATCAAGACCGTCGATGCGTCGACGACGCTGGCCGCCTTCCGCAAGGAATTCCCGCTGGGTTCGGCCCAGCGCGTGATCGCCGTCGACCCGGGGGATGAGTATGTCGGCGTGCTGATCGTGGCCGAACTGCATAGCGATCCCTCCGGGGGCGAGGTGTCGGTGCGCGACCTTGCCCAGTACAAGGATGCCGTCCTGGTGCCCAGCATGAACGTGCAGGCTGCCGCCGAGACCTTCCAGCGCGCCGGCGCCGAGGAACTGGCCGTGGTCGAGGACTTCGCCGACCACATCGTGCTCGGGCTGCTGACCGAGGGCCATTTGATGCGGCGCTATGCCGAGGAGCTGGAAAAGGCGCGGCGGGACCTGTCGGGCGAGGGGTGAGGCGCCGCGAACCTTCGAATTCGTCAGTGCTCGATCGGCCCCTTGGCCATCACCAACGCGGTGCCGGCGGTCGTCGGGCGCTCGATGACGCGGCGCACGCGCGGCGGCTCGTTGCCCGAGTGCAGCGCCCGCAAGCGTTCGCCGACCATGGCGTCGGCTTGGGTGATGCGACCGTTATGCCTGACATATTCGAGCCAGGTCGGCGTGTGGTAGTGCTCGATCCAGATCGCCGGATTTTCGAGATCGCGCGCCAGTGTCCAGTTGCGGGCGCCGTCGCGGCGGCGGATGCGGCCGCGCTCGGCCATGGTGGCGAGGAATTCCGCCTCGTCCTCGTGCCGGATGATGTATTCGATCATAATGGCGATCGGACCGCTGCGCGGCTTCAGGTCGAGTGCCAGGTGGGGCTCCTTGAAGCGGTTGAGCGGGTCGAGGTTGAGCACCTGCTGTTGCGGCAGCGGCAGCACGAGGCCGATGGCGCCGCCGGCCAGCATGGCGATGGCCGCGGCGATCAGCGCCGTCTCGGCGCCATGCGCGTCGGCGACGACACCCCAGATCCAGCTGCCCAGTGCTATGCCGCCGAAGGTTGCGGTCTGGTAGACCGACAGAACCCGGCCGACCACCCAGCGCGGTGTCGCCATCTGCACGGTGACGTTGAAATGCGAGAGCGCGATCACCCAGCAGGCACCGCCGACCAGCAGGCCGAGCGAGGTCTGCCAGGCATGCTGGCTGACGGCGGCGTTGAAGGCGCAGGCCGCAAAGCCGGCGAAGGCACAGCGCACCATCGTCTCGCTGGAGAGCAGTTGCCGCAGCCGCACGCTGATCAGCGCCCCGCCGACGGCGCCGATGCCGAAGGCGCCCAGCATGATGCCGTAGGTCAGCGCATCGCCCTTGACGACGTCGCGCGCCACCAGCGGCAGCAGCGCCAGCACCGCGCCGGCGCTGAAGCCAAAGGCGGCGCCCCTGACCAGCACCTTGCCGATATTGGGCGACATGGCGACGTAGCGCAGGCCGGCGCCCATGGCGGCCCCCAATGACTCGCGCGGCAAGGTCGAGGCCGGCAGATCCGGCTTCCAGCGTGCGAGCACGACGATAAGCCCGACATAGCTCACCGCGTTCGCCGCGAAGGCCGCGGCCGCGCCGGCGGCCGCGACGATGATGCCACCGATTGCCGGGCCGACGCTGCGTGTCAGGTTGAAGCCCATGGAATTCAGCGCCACGGCGGCAGGCACCTTGTTGCGCGGAACGATGTCGCCGACGGAGGCCTGCCATGACGGGCTGTTGAGTGCCGTGCCGCTGTCGATCAGGAAGGTAAAGGCCAGCAGCGTCCACGGCGTGATCAGGTCCAAATAGGTGAACGCGGTCAAAAGCACCGAAACGACCAGCATGAAGGTCTGGGCGACCAGCATCACCTTGCGGCGATCGAAGCTGTCGGCGATGGCGCCGGCGACAAGCGCGAACAGCATGATCGGCAAGGTGGTCGAGGCCTGGACCAGGGCGACCTGATAGGGCGAGGTGGCGATGGTGGTCATCATCCAGGCGGCGCCGACGCCCTGGATCAAGCCGCCGAAATTGGAGACGAGGCTCGCGCCCCATACGGCCCGGAAGATGCCATGCCGGAACGGCGCCAGCGCCGAGACGCTTTCGCTATCCGGCTTCTCGTCAATCATGGATGGGTTCCTGCCACGGCGCGCTGATCCTTGCGGGAATCCGTTTCCCCGCATGATTTGCCGAAACTATGGCATCGCGGCGCAAAGGGCGAATGCCTTGCAGGGAAGATCATGGTCCAACAAGGGGATAGCGAAGGGCCACACGCTGGCGCCGCCACCGCAAACCGTCGCGCCCTGAATGGCACTCCACAGCATGTCGCGGCGAACCGGATTCGCCCGACCTGCTGTAAGCTTCTGATTCTATGCACGTCGTTGTTCCGGAACCGGGAACCACTTCCGGGCGACATGCATTAGCCGCAACCCGGACGCCTGCTAGCTGCGTTCCATCCCGGCGCAAATCTGGGCGGAAGCGTCGAGCACCCTTGCTGGAAATCGCTCAGAAACCGTTCTGGATGCGCTCGAAGATGACATTGGTGAAGGCCGATATCTGGCCGCCGATGAAGGGACCCGTAAGCGCCACCACCAGCATGATGGCGACGATCTTGGGCACGAAGGTCAAGGTGATTTCCTGGACCTGTGTCAACGCCTGGATCAAGGCGATGCCAATGCCGACCGCCATGGCGACCAGGACCACCGGAGCGGATGCGGTCAGCACCGTCCACACCGCATACTGGACGATGTCGAGTGCGTCGGCCTCATTCATGTCGGCGGTTGGCCTAGCTCGCCGGCTTGATCGACACGCCCGCGCCGACAGGGACCGTGGTGCCATCCTGCAACACCGCGATCAGTCCGTTGCTGCCAAGCGTCACCGACGCCACCGTGCCCGTTGTCTTGCCATCGGCCGAGGTGATGTTGCGGCCTATGAGAGCGTCGGCCTGCGACAGCGCCGAGGACTGCATGATCTGGTCGAGCTTGGTGTTGGTCTGCACCGATTGCTCGACCTGGGAGAAGGTGGCGAGCTGGGCGACATACGCCGTCGAATCCATCGGTTTGGTCGGATCCTGGTTCTTCATCTCCGCGATCAGAAGCTTCAGGAAGGACTGATAGTCTACCGCCGTCTTCGAGGTCGACGTGGTGGCCTGGTTGGCGCCAACCGGCACCGTCGTCGTCATGTCCACGGTCATCAGTATCGTGCTCCCACGGCCAGCGGGCGCGCGGCGCCCGGAACATCGTCATTGCCGCCAAGCGCGCGGCGTTCGAGAGGATAAAGCGAACGGATCGCCTTCAAGGCCTCGTAGATGTGATCCTCGCCGACCATGCGGTCGACCTGTTTCAGCGCGCTGCCGATCTCGGCGTCTTCGAAACTTGCAATGAGCAGTGGCAGCGAGCGGCGGAACATCTCGCGCGCTTCGTCGGCGCCAGCGGGGTTTATCAGCATGACCTGCACGATGAAATAGAGCTGCCGCAATGGCGTCGACGCGTCGTCTGCTTGGATCACATGGCTCTCGAGCAGGAACTGCACGTCGTTCATCAGCTCGATGGTGACCTTGCGGTCGACGCGGATGACCGCGCCGTTGATGTAGATCTTCTCATTGGGCTTCAGCGATAACTTCAACGTGTTGGTCATTGAATGCCGTCGCGGATGATCTGGGATACTTCGATCAGCCCCTCGAAATTGTCGGTGCGGCCCTGGCGGATGTCCTCGGCCTCGCGCAGCAGCCACAGGCCGATGGAGATCAGGTTGGCGCGCAACTCCTTGGGGAGCGCATTGTCGCTGGAACCGAGATCCTCGACGAAGGTGGTCCAGACGCGATTGGTGAAATGCAGCGCCTCGACCGCCTCCATCGAATGCTGGCCTGCCGCGGCGGCGGCCGACAGCATGTCGATCGAGCGGGTCAGGAGGTCCCGCTCGCGGTCCTTGGCGTCCGCGACGGAGGTGCTCTGAACGTCGGCGTAGGAGAATTGGTACATCGGTGGCTCTACCGTTCCGCTGGAGGTGTCAGGTCAGGTAATTCAACAGGCTGAGCTGCTGCAGGCGCGCCGTCAGGGCGAAAGACGTCTCGATATGCTGCGTCAGATTGGCGACGCGGGTCGCCGCTTCCGCCGGATCGACTGCCTCTAGATCCAGAATGTGGCGTTCGAACAGGTCGATCTGCGTCTTCATGCGGTCGCTGGCATCGGAGACGCGCTTCTGCACGATGCCGGTCTGGGATTGGACCTGGGCGATGCCGCTCAGCGCCTCGCCGACCAATTTCTGCGAGTGGTCGATGATGGTGTCCTTCGCCGCCTGGCTGATGTTGGTGGACATCAGGCTGGAGACCAAGGCCGCCGCCATGGCGAGCTTCCTGATGCCGTCGCTGTTGGCCCCGGTCGAGGTCTCGGTGGTTTCGTTGAGCGCGATGCGGCTGACGATCTGCTGGTCGGTCGCATTCGACATGTTGGTCTGCCAGCCCGCGCCGAGGAACTGCGGCGTGACATCGTTGGTGATGAAATCGTCCATCTGGGCCGCGGTGATGTTGGCCGCGGCCGGGTCACTGGGCGGGAAGCCGAACTTGGCGACGAAGGAGGCGTCAAAGGCAGCCTTGGCGGGAGAGCCGGCGGCCGTGAAATCGTTGATCGGCTTGACGTCGGTGTTGGTGCCAGCGAACAGATATTCGCCGTTGACGCTGGTGTTGAGGATCGACGTAAGCTGCTGGATCGTTGTCTGGCCGGTCGATTGGGTCAGGCTGTCGGAGTTGTCGCCCGACGACGCGGTGGTCAGGCTGGACAGGAAAGTCTGCGCGACGCTGGAGAGCTGGCCGAGCGAGGTCTGGGTGGATGAGAGCCGGGCGGCCACCAGTCCGTTGGAATCGACAACGACGTTGAGCCGATCGAGGTCGCGCGAAAAGGTGACGGACTGGGCGGTACGCCCACCAAGTGCCAGACCGACATCGGCGACCTTGCCGGTCGAGGACTCTTTCGTGGCTTTGACGAGATCGGCCTGCATGCGCATCTGCTGATAGCGCATGGCATTCGTAAGGGCAGCAGAGGAGACAAAGGTCATGGCTTATCCCACCGCGCTCAACAGCGCCGTCATCATGTCGTCGATGGTCTTCATCATCCGGGCGGATGCCTGATAGGTATGCTCGAGATCGAGCATCAGCGACATTTCCTGATCTACATTGACGCCCGTTGCGTTGGACAAGGCATCGGCACTGCGCTGTGCCAGGGCTTCCTTGGCGTCGGCGGCGGTCGAAGCCTGCTGACGAACGCCCTGCAACCAGCCGATCGAATTGGCGGCGTAGTCGGCAACGCTGGAGGTTGCCGAAATCCCGGCCGAGGGATCGAACGTCATCGGTTTGTCCAGCTGGTCGCCATAGGCGACCAGAAGGTTGGAGTATGAAGCCCCGCCAGTGGTGTTGGCGACGTAGGCGACGCCATTGGCGCCCCCATCGCGCAGCAATGTCGGGTTGCCGCCAGTGCTGGGATCCATCGCGGCATTGATCTTGATCGTTCCAGCAAGGCCGTCGACGAGCGTGCCCGCGGCTGGCACCGCCGGTGCGCCCGACCAGGTGAACAGGCCCGCCGCATTGGGCATCGACGGTGCCGTTTCGGCAAAGGCGGTGATCAGGCCGCGCGCGGTTTCGTCGAGCTGGCTTTGCATGGTCGAGGCGACGCCGTCGCGCAATTGCAGCAGGCCGGCAATGGTGCCGCTGGCGGTGGTGTTGCCGCCGCTGCCCGCCGATACCGGTACGTTGTCGATATAGACCGTGTTGCCGGCTGCACCCGCGGCATAGCCCGAAGACGGAGCGAAGCTGACGGTGCGTGGGATCGTCTCGAACAATGTCGTGCCGTCACCCGTGGTGATGACCATGTCGTTGTCGCCACGCGTGAAGGTCGACACCGGAATGTAATTGGCGATCTTCTTCAACAATGCGTCGCGTTGGTCGAGCGCATCGGAAACGTCGGTGCCTGAACGGGTTCCGGACATGACCGCGGTGTTGGCATCCTGGAACTGGTTGAGCAGCGAGTTGAGATCCTTGACGGCGGTATCGATCTGGCCGTCGGTTTGGGTACGAAAATCCTGAATGGCCTTGGAGCCTTCATTCAGGGACCGCACGACCTGTTTGGCCGCGTCGATCACGCTCGAGCCAAGATTCTGGTTGGACGGCGAGGTGGCGTATAGCTGCAGCGCCTGCTGCAGATTGCCGATCGCTGTCGAAGGCGAGGAGGCGTTGTCGACGCCATTCACCGATACGTCGAGCTGATCCATGCCGTTGTAGAGCGCGCTCTGGCCGGCATAGGCGGACAGAGCGCCGAGGTTCTGGCGAAACAGCAGGTCGTTGGCCGCACGCTGGACATCAACCGAACGCGCGCCGGGCGTCGTGCTGGTGACCAGCGCGATGCGGCGCGAATAGTTCGGATTGTCGGCGTCTGCCACGTTGCGCGTGACGACGCTTGTCTGCCGCGAGGTGGCCAGAAGCGCCGATTGGGCGATGCTCAGTGCGGAGGAAAGCGACATGCTGGTCTTTCACGGGCGAAGCCCGGTTTATCTCTTCAGGTTGACAAGGACGTCCATCAGGTCGGAACCGGTCTGGAAGACTTTGGAATTGGCGGTGTAGCTGCGCTGGGCCGCGATCATGTCGGTCAATTCCTCCGCGATATCGACGTTGGAATTTTCGAGCGCGCCCGAGATGATCGAACCGGCCTTGCCTTCGTTGGCAAAGCCGACACGGACCGCACCGGAGTCGGTGCCTTGCGCGTAGACATTGCCAGGCAGCGCCTTGAGCTGGTCAGGGCTCTGCACGTCGGCCAGCGGAATTTTGTAGAGCGGCTTGGAGGTGCCGTCCTTGTACTGGGCGTAGATGGTGCCGTCCTTGCTGATCTGCACCTTGTCGATGGTGCTCGGCGCGTTGCCGTTCACCTGGGCGTCGGTGACGGTGAAGCCGGTGCCGAGCTGGGTCAGCTTTGACAGGTCGAGGGCAAGGCTGGCGCCGCCCGGTACGGTGAATGAAACGCCGGTCGGGGTGCCGGTGAGCTTGCCGGTGGTGGTATCGAAGGTCAGGTTGGCCGTGCCCAGGGCGCCGCCGGCAGCGTAGGGGAAGCCAGTTCCGGCCGTCGCCTTCGACTGGTCGAAGACCGCCACCTCCCAGGTGCCTGCGCCGGTGTTGGTGAAATAGACGTCGAGCAACTTCTTGTTGCCGAGATTGTCATAGGCGACCATCGACGACTTCGAAGTATACTGCGCTCCCGCCGAGTTCGTGCTGGGCAGGTTGATGGCAGCGACCGGTGTCGCACCTGCCGGCAGATTGCCGCTGAAATTGCCTTGGGTGCTCGGCGTCGCGGTCAGTCCCTGGTCGGAGATGACAACCGGCTCGAGACCTTCGAAGCCGTTCACCGTGGCCGCCGGCGTGCCATTGGCGTAGCTGTAGGCCATCAGCTGGAAACCGGCGGCATTGACCAGCCGGCCCTGTGCGTCGGGGACGAAGGCGCCGGCGCGGGTCAGGAAAGGCGTGCCGCTTGGATCCTGGACGACGAAGAAACCATCGCCGCTGACGGCAAGGTCGGAGACCGAGGTCGTGTATTGAAGTACGCCCGGATCGCTGACCGCCTGGCGGATGGTGGTGGTGACGCCACCGGAATTATAGGCGCCACCGGTCGACGGCATGATCAATGTCGAAAATTCGGCCGAGGACCGCTTGTAGCCGGTGGTATCGGAGTTGGCGATGTTGTCGGCTGTCGTCGACAGGCGGTTCGCCTGGGCGTTCATGCCCGAAACGCCGGTCCGCATCATTCCGTAGAGGCTCATCGAGATGTCTCCGCAATATCCATGCCACTGGCTTCGAGGCTACGCGTCCTGTCTTGCGCGAGGCTGGCGCGGTGCCGCATCAGAACACGAGCCGGTAGCCGAGGAAGCGCTTGGAATCGATCGGGTCGGTGCCCAGCTTCTCGCGCAGTTTCTTGCGCAACTTGCTGATGTGGCTTTCCACCACGTTCTCTTCGACCTCTTCGTCGAAGATGCCGTAAATGGCATTGAACACCTGGGTCTTGGTGACGCGGCGGCCACGGTTGCTCGCCAGATATTCCAGGATACGGCGCTCGCGGCGCGGTAAGGGCAGCGGCTGCCCGTCGATCTCGGGATCGCGGCCGTCCATGAAGATGCGCATGGCGCCGATCTCGGTATAGGCGACATCCTCGCTGGCGCGGCGGCGGATGGCGGTGATACGGGCCAGGATTTCGCGGATGTGCACCGGCTTGCGGATGACGTCATCGACGCCGCTCTCGAACAACCGCAGCGTGTTTTCCAGCGAATGCTGCTCGCTGAGCGCAATGACCGGAGCTCCGGTGCGGTCGCGGATCTGGCGCGGCGAGATCGCGCCGTCGCGACAGTCGCCGATCAGGAAGGCCCGCACCGATCGCAGATCGGTGTCGGCGGCCGAGTTGACCCACTCGCCGAACTCGCCCGGCGCGAAACCGGCGCAGGCGATCCCCTCGCGGTCGAAAAGTGAATTGTAGCCCTCTGTCACGAGCTCTCGCTCGTCAACGATAACGATCATCGGCCCCGCCTCCGAATCAGCACATTTGCCCCGTGGGGAAAGGCGTATCCGCTGGCGGGAATCCTGAACAACCGTCATTTCTTGTAACTAGTTTCTTGGGAGTCCGGAATCGTATCGGTTGCATTAGCGTGCAGCCAGATATGCTTGGGGCCCAAGTCTCGGCCAAGTCGAATCGATCGCTTCGCAGCCACGGGACTGATGTATTAGAAGTGGAAAATGCGCTTACGGGTTGCAGAAGGCGCGTGCGTTCGTGGTCCATTTGCCGAAGCCGGTGGCCACCATGTTGGCGATCACCCTGCAGACATAGACCTTCTGCGCCGGGTCGTTGTCGGGTCCGGCATGATAGCGGGCGACGGCCATGGACCAGGTCTCATGGCGGGCATGGAGGCTGGCCAGGAAGCGTGCCGCGTAGTCGACGTTCTGGCGCGGGTCGAGCATGTCCTCGACGCTGCGGAAATGCGAGGCATGGTAGTGATGGTTGATCTGCATGCAGCCGAGATCGATCAGCGTCTTGCCCTCGCGCTGGGCGTTGGCGAAGGCGGCAAGTGCTTCGTCCCGGCTTCTCGGGAAGACTGCTTTTCCCTCTATATTCAAGGCATTGGGTTGAAGGCTGCCCTTGTTTCCGGTTTCCGTCAACCCGACGGCATAGAGGATGCCGGCAGGCACGCCATAGCGGTCGGCGGCACGCAGGATCTCGGGTTCGCAAGGATTGGTGGCGGCGCCCGCGCTGCTCGCGAGGCTAGATAAAAACACCGCCGCCAGCGCGCTCGCGAGAAGGCGAAGCGGCGCGGCCATGTGCTTGCGCTTCATCATGATTACCCCTTGCGGATTGCTGACCTGACTGCTGGCCGCCGGTTCCACTGTTGCCGCCGCCGGAATTTCCGGGCTGGAAGGATGACGGATCGCGGCCGGGTGCAGCGCTCATCGAGGCGGTTGCATCCGTGCGGGTTGTAGAGGGAAGCGCTACCGAAGGTTGCAGGATGGTGACCTTGTCAACCTCGAAGCCCAGCCCGCGCAGCGACTTGACGATCGCCTCGCTGTCGCTGGAAAGCCGGCGATAGGCATCGTGTGTTTCGGGCTTCAATTCAATCGACAGTTGTTCTCCGGAGAGCCGAAGATGGGCCGTGACCATGCCCAGTTCGGCCGGGTGAAGTTCGATCTTCAACACATGTGTCGGAACGGCAACAGAGCCTGTCAGCTGAGCGGTCGCGGAGGCCGTGGAAAGCGCCTGGTTCGGACCGCCATCGGCTGAAATGGCGCCGATCACGTTGAGGGCTGCCTGGCTTATCGGTGCCTGCGGCGGGGCGGGGAAGCTGCGCTCGGAAACGACGTCGATGCGCGCCGCCGCCGACTGCTGTTTTCCCGGCTCGGACCGCAACGCGGACTGGAGATCGGCGATCGATTTCAGCTGCGGCGCTGCCTGCTTCGTCTCCACGCCCGGCACCTCCGCAGGCGCCTCGGGCAAGGGGCCGGCCGCGATCGTACTGTCATGTTTCGGCGTGCCGGCGGCATCGCGAATGAGCCGGCCGTCGAGTTTCGTCAACGGTCCGTCGACCAGCGATACCCGCTCGGGCTTGGCCATGGGTTCGAGACCGTCACGTCCGGCGGCGGATTTCTGCCGATAGGCCTTCGGCGGAAGCTGTCCAAAGACCGCGGCGTCCTGTTCCGTTCCGGCCGCGCTCTGGTCGGCCGTTTTGGCCGATGTCGAGAAATGGCGTAGGTCATGAAACGCCATCAGCAGCGCTAGATGCTCGTCGAGCGGCGTCGCGCCCGATTCGGCGGCCGGCGCGTCGGCATCGGCATCCTTGTCCGTCCCGGCGTCCTTGCCGTCCTTCATGGATTTCGCGGCAGACGATCCGCTCGGCGTGGTCCTTGCCTTGCCGGCCGGCCTAGGCTCGTCCTCGCCTGCCTTTGCCGCGAGCTCCGCGGCAAGCTTGCTCCACCGCGGATCGCGGGAGCCTGGCCCGGCCGGTGGCTGCTTCTCCGAATGGGCAGGGCTTGCGCCGCCGTGCACCATCTCTCCGAACCCGGTGTCGTCCTTCTTTCCGGACGCGGCCGGCTGCTCGGCCGTGCGCGCGGCGGTAAATCCTGGCAGGGCCGGGCCGAGGCTGGGGGTCATTTCGGGGCGGCTCCAAGCATCTGGTCGATCAGGTCTAGCTGTCGACGGGTTTTCGTCATGGCGGCGTCGGTCGGGTCTGTCGTGTCGGCGGCGGCCGCGACCGCCGGGGCCGATGCCGGCAGGACGATTGCCGGGTCGGTTGCCGGCGCGGATGTGTTCGGCGCAGCGGGCGCCGCCGCCTGGGGCGCCACGGCCGGCTTCTCGGACACGGCACCCTCGACGGGTGGCAATCCGGCGGCATCCGTGGTCGATGCGGCCGCAATTTCGGGTTCGGGCGATGGTACGATCGGCGCGGGCGCCGGATTTGCGACCGGAAGAAAAGCAGGCGGCGCCACCACTTCGCCGGCGATCGCCTGGGCCGCGTCGAGCAAGGCCCGGTCGCCGTCCGATAATTTGCTGCGGTCGATCTTGCCAAGTTTGGTGCGCACGTCCTCGATCGTATCGGAGGTCACCGTGGACAGGCTGGAATAGAGCAGGGCGCGCGGATCGCCCTGATTGGTGTTGCCGTCGCGACCCTGTTCGGCCCGCGCCGAGGCGAAGGCCGACAAGTCACTCATGCCGTCAATCGCGGCGCGGCGTGCGATACGCAGATAGATCACCTTCTCGCGCTCGGGGTCCATCATCGAGGTGATGTCGGCCAGCTTGTCCTGGCTGATCGACATATGCAGTGCAATGACGCCGGAGACGAAGGAGTCGGCGAACTGGCTGGCGTAAGGCGAATAGAGGTAGCGCTCGACATATTGGGTGGAGGCAAGCGCGAACCGCGCCGCGTCGCCCTGCGTCACGGCAATGCCGACCGAGCGCCGCAAGGCCGCTTCCTCGACCAGAGTGCCGGGGCTGAGCAGCTTGGCTTCATCGAGCAGCGTGAGTGCGGCCGCCGGCTGATCCGTGGCAAGCAATGAGCCTTTGACCAAAGCGAGGAACGCGCCGAGGTCGCCTGGCAGGGTCATCGGGTCGATCGGCCTCAGGGCTTCGATCGCCTCGCCTGGCCGGCCGTTCAGATAGTCGATCACCCCTTTGGCCATGGCAAGGTTCCGCGGATCGGAGGCGGCGCGCGACACGGCCGCCTCGACGGTCACCGGATTGCCGCCGCTCATGCCGTAGACCAGCAACGCCCGAAAATTCTTGGGATCCTTGAAATCCTCGGCGTCCGCCGCGCGCAACCGCGCATCGGTCATCTCGAGCAGCTTGGCCTGCATCGGCATCGCGGCATGATCGCCGGCCGCGATGCGGTCCTGAACGAGCTGCAACGAGCGGACCAGCTGATAAGGCTGCAGCGTGTCCTGGGCGAGGCCCGCAGACGGACAAGCCGTGGCCAGCAGCAACAGGCCTATCATGCGGCTGGTGAGCGCCGCCCGTTTCATCCGCCGGTCGCCATCAGGATCTCGATGCGGCGGTTGGCCGCCGACAGCGGATCAGCGGCATCCTTGGGCTGGCGATCGGCGAAGCCGGCAACCTCGGTGATGCGGCGTTCATCGACGCCGCCACGCACGAGCATGTAATAGGCCGAGTGCGCGCGCGCCGTCGACAGCCGCCAATTGTCGTAGCTGACACCGCGGAAGGGACGCGCATCGGTGTGACCGTTGATGCTGATGGTGCCTTTCTGGCCGTTGACGATGCGGCCGATCTTTTCCATCGCCAGTACCAGTTCGCGGCTCGGCACCGCCGAGCCGACCTCGAACATGCCGAAGTCGAGCTGATCGGTGATGGAGATGACGACACCCTTGTCGGTGGCTTCCACCGAGACGCCGTCATGCAGCTTGTCGCCGGGCTTGAAGGCATCGGCCAGCTGTTGCTTGACGTCGGCGGCGGCCTTCAGCGCGGCGGCGGTCGGAGCCTTGTCCGCCGCCTCGGATTGTGTGGCCTCCTGCTTCGCAGCGGCCGTGCCCGCCTTGGCCATGTCCGCGGCCTTGCTGTCTCCAGCCTCGGCCTTGGTACCGCCGGCCTTGGCATCAGCAGTCTTGACCATTGTCGCCGCGACGTCCTTGCCGTCCCCGGCCAGGGGCTCCAGTGGTGCATCCTTGATCGGCGGCGCCGGCGGCACGGCCTTGACCTTGGCGATCTGCGTCTCGGCAGCCTTGTCGCCGGGCTTGAGCGGATCGCCCTCGACCCTGGGGCGCTGGGCACTCGCCTCGGCGCCGGGCGCGGCGACCTGCTGCGACCAAAAGTCCGGCTCGAAAGGATCGCGGTAGGACGCGCCCCCCGAGGCGCCCGTCGCCGGGCCGGAACTCTGCGCGCCGCCATCGCCCTTCTGGCTGACATTCTGCATGACGCCGGTATCCGTGGCGATCTCCGAAAGCACCGCATAGGGGTCGGCGAAAAGATGCTCGTCGGACTGTTGCGACTGCTGCGGCTCCTGCTTGTCCTGTTTGCGATTGGACGAGCCCGCGGCGCCGGTGCCGTCCTGTCCAGCCTTGGTGGTCGCTTCCTGCGGGTCTTCGGCCGTCGGCCCGGCCGTGCGCGGTCCATTGCCGAGATCCTTAAGGCCCTTGCGGCTCGACTCGCGGTCGACCAGCTTGACGGGGTTGAAATAGCTGGCGACGGCCGTCTTGGTCTGTTCGTTGGCGGCATTGATCAGCCACATGACCAGGAAGAAGCACATCATCGCGGTCATGAAATCGGCGAAGGCGATCTTCCAGACGCCGCCATGATGACCTTCGTCGTGGTCGTCATGGCCGCGCCGCACGATGATGATCTCGTGCCTGCCATGATCGGCTTCGGCGACGCTCATGACAGGACCTCGGACAGGGTTGCCGACCATTCGGCCATTCGCGTTTCGAACACGGCCTCGTCGATGGTGACCATCAGGTCGAAGCCGGGCGCCTCGATGAAGTCGAGATTTGCGGCGCGGGACCCAAGCGACGCCTTCAGCGTTTCGAACAGCGAGAGCGGCCCGCGAACGGCGATGCGCACGGCTTCGCCATCGCCAACGGCTTCGCGGATCGCGCCGGCGAGCGCTTCGAGCGAGCGCTTCCGCAGATCGTCGCTGACAACGCCGCCGATGATGCGGGCGACCGTGGCGGTGACAAGATCCGTCACGCGCGCCTCCATGGCGTCGATGCGCGACGAGACCGCCTTGCCGACATCGCCGCCGAAGCTGTCGAGAAAGGCCTTTGCTTCCTCGGCATTTGCCTGGCGTTCCGCTTGCAGCGTTGCTTCATGGGCGGCGGCAAGCCGTTCGCCGAGCGCCGCCTCCGCCTGGGCAACGGCTTCGGCGATCAGCGTGCCGATATCGGCCGTCGGTGCTGCCGCCTCGGGCTTGTGCTCGGCGGTGGCCTGCGGCTGGCTGGCGCGTTGCGCGCGCGTGCCGAAATCCGGGAGAAGATCAAAGAGGGCTGCGGAGGGCATGGTCTACGCCGCGACTTCCTGGGCCGCCCATTTGCGCAGGATCTGCGCGGTGCGTTCCTCGTTGATGTCGACCATGCGGGCAAGCCGCTCCTGCGGAGCCGGCCTGATCTTCTGGCGCAGATCGTCGAGCGGGGTGGCGCCGGCACGCGTGCCGGGCAGAGCGCCAATGGCGGCACCCGCATCGGCGGAAGCGGCTGCCTCCGGGGTGGGCAGGGAGCGCTGGACCTCATCGAAATTGGGGCCTGCTATAGCGGGCGTCGCCTTTGCCGTCAGCGCGGCCGCCATCGGCCGCAGGCCGAAGAAGGCGACCAGGAACACCACCACGATGAAGGCGCCGGCATTGATCAGCGTGCCGGCATGCTGGCCGATGGAATCGAGCATTCCCGCCTGTGGCACCGCCTCGCCGTCCAGCCCGTCGATGAACTCGACGGCCGAGACGTCGATGACGTCGCCGCGCTTGTCGTCGAAGCCGGTGGCGGAGCTTACCATCTTCTGGATTTCGGCGACGCGCTTGGCGATCTGGTCCGGTGTCGCGTCCTTGCCCAGGATCGTCTTCAGCCGGTCCTGGTTGACGACGACGGCGATCGACATCTTGGTGACGCTGTAGCCATTGGAGACGGTGGCGATCTTCTTGGAGTTGATCTCGTAGTTGGTGATCTCCTCCTTGCGGTCGTTGGCCGAGGAGGTCTGCGGACCCTCGGTGCTGGCCGCCTGCGTCTCCGGCAGGTTCTGCTCGACGCTGGCCGGGGTCGAGGCCTGTTTCTGGTTGCTGTTCTCGTTGGCGCGCACCGATTGCACCGAGCGCTCGACACGGGACTCCGGATCGAAGATCGTCTCTTCGGTCTGGCGGGTGTCGGTGTTGACATCAGCTTTTACGCTGGCGCGGAAATTGTCGGGCCCGAGATAGGGCGTGAGCGCGCGGCGAATGTTGTCGCCGATCTGCGCCTCCACGGTCTGCTCGACGCCGAGCGTGCGAGCGGCACTGGTGTTGGATGGATCATCGCCTGCGGCCAGCAGATTGCCGTTGGAATCGAGCACCGTCACCTTGTCGGCCGACAGGCCAGGGACTGCGGCGGCGACGAGATGGCGGATCGACATGGCGCTCTTCTCCGCGTCGATGCCGGCGTAACGGATGACGACCGAAGCGGAGGGCTGCTGTTCGTCGCGACGAAAATTGGCGCGCTCGGACATGACGATGTGGACGCGCGCCGCCTTGATGCCCGATATCGATTGGATGGTGCGGGCGATCTCGCCTTCGAGCGCGCGCACCCGGGTGATCTGCTGCATGAAGGAGGTGAGACCCATCGCGCCGACATTGTCGAACAATTCGTAGCCGGCATTGGCGCTGGTCGGCAGGCCCTTTTCGGCAAGCAGCATGCGCGCCTGCGCCGTGGTGCCGGCCGGAACCAGCACGGAGGTTCCGTCGGCGCCGACGTCGAAGCCGATGCCGGCCTCGCCCAGCACCAGGCCGATCTGGTTCACGTCGGAGCGATCGAGCCCGACATAGAGCGTGTCGTAGGCCGGGCGGTTGAGGTAGACCGAGGCAATGCCGATGACGCCCATCACCAGGACGGCGATGCCCGCCAGTATGGCCAGGCGCCTGACGCCAAAGCCGCGGAGATTCGAGATGATGCTCTGGATCTGTTCCGGCACGATTGAGCGACTCCCAGCATGACTGTCCGCCGGAACACTAGCCCCCGAAGCTTGTGCGAAAATGAAATCGGGCCGCGCTTGCGGCGCGGCCCGTGAATTTCGAAGTATCCGTCAGCTAGGCCAAGGTTAGCCGTTCTTGAACAGCGACAGGATCGACTGCGAGGAGCTGTTGGCGATCGACAGCGACTGGATGCCGAGCTGCTGCTGAACCTGCAGCGCCTGGAGGCGGGTCGATTCCTTGTTCATGTCGGCATCGACGAGCTGGCCGACGCCGCGATCGATCGAGTCCATCAGGCTCTGCGTGAAGGTCTTCTGCAGGTCGATGGAGCTCTTGGCCGCACCGAGAATGGTGGCGGAGTCGGTCAACTGGCTCATGACCTTGTCGATCTTGCCGACCATCTGGGTGATGATGTCGTCGGTCACGCCGGCCGCGGTGATATCGAGATTGTAGGCGGAAACATTGTCGATCCTGGGAACCACCGTCCCGGCCGCGGTCTGGCCGGCGTTGTTGGCGGCAATGTCCGTGCCGCCGCCGGCGATTGCGGCCGCATAAGCGGTATCATACAGGTCCTGGGCCGCCGCCGTGGAATAAACCGAGGTCTGGCGGTCAAGCGTGCCCTGGTTCTTGACGGCGGTGGAGAGACCGGAATCGAACAGCTTGGTGCTCTCGACATCGATGTCGATCGTCCCGAGCGAGATGGCGCCCGACGATGAGCGATTGAAGGACGACACGATCTTGGCGTCGGCCTGGACGCCATCATTGGCGGCGGCGACCTGCGTCGACGTTACCGAAAGATAATTCGAGCCCGAAAAGGTGGCGGCATCGGCAAAGGACTTCATCTGCGCCTGGAGCGCGGTGATTTCAGTCTGCGTCTTTGCCTTGGCGGCACCCGTCTGGCCAATGGTCGAAAGCAACTTGGTCTTGATCTTGCCGATCGTATCCAGCGCATTGTTCATGCCGGTATAGGCAGTGTCGACTTTCGAAGCGCCCAGGCCGAGCGCGTCCTGGACTGTCGACAGCGCCTGGTTGTCGGAGCGCATCGTCGTGGCGATCGACCAGTAGGCGGCGTTGTCGGAGGCCTCGGAGACCCTGTAGCCCGTGGAGATTCGGGACTGCGTTTGCTCGAGCGATTTGTTGGTGGCGTTAAGGCTTTGAAGTGCGGTCAACGCCGCGGCGTTCGTCATGATGCTCGCCAAGAAACTCGCTCCTTTTTCCAGACCGGTCTTTCTCAAACCGGCGTTGCCCTCGCGAGCCGCTCGACCCGCTCGTGGATTACCGTCACCCGATCGGGCCGATTCGGCAATCCGTTGTAAGTCATTGGTTAACCATGACTAGCGCGTTATGGTTAACGGCCTGTTAAAAGCCAGCTTTCGAGGGTTAAGAAACGAGGGTTGCGCGGGGCTGGAGCAAACGCAAAACGGGCCGCGCTTTTGGCGCGGCCCGTTTGCCTGGTTTGATCGGTCGAGAGGGATCAGCCGCGGAAGAGCGACAGGATCGACTGCGACGAGCCGTTGGCGATCGACAGCGCCTGGACGCCGAGCTGCTGCTGAACCTGCAGGGCCTGGAGGCGGGTCGATTCCTTGTTCATGTCGGCATCGACGAGCTGGCCGACGCCGCGATCGATGGAGTCCATCAGGCTCGAGGTGAAGGTCTTCTGCAGGTCGATGGAGCTCTTGGCGGCGCCGAGCTTGGTGGCAGCGTTGGTCATGCCCTTCAGCGCGGCATCGACGACGTTCATCATAGCCTGGATCTGGGTGTCGCTCGCAGCGGTGGTGCCCGAGAAGATCTTCAGGCTGGCGACCGAATAAGTGTCGGTGGCCGCCGCGGCAGCGCCCAGGGTCGGGTTCGAGGCCGCGGCCGCGACGCTGCCATCGGTACCGAGGCGGTCGGCGTCGAGGATACCCTTCGTCACGCCGGCAGCAGTGCCGGCTTCATACAGCTTGATGCTTTCCACGTTGACGTCGATCGTCGAGATCGAAACCGCGCCGGTTGCGCTGCGGTTGAAGGCGGAAACGATCTTGACGTCGGCCGCGGTCGTGGCGGTGGCGCCGCTGTTGACCGAGAGCATGTTGGTGCCGGAGAAGGTGGCGCCATCGGCATAGGCCTTCAACTGCTTCTGAAGAGCGGCGATTTCGACCTGGGTCTTTTCCTTGGAAGCGTCCGTCTGGCCGTAGGATGCGGTCAGCTTCTGCTGGATCTGGTTGATGGTCGTGATCGCGCTGTCCATGCCGGTGTAGGCGGTGTCGACCTTCGAGGCGCCGAGGCCGAGCGCGTCCGAAACGGTGGACATCGCCGAGTTGTCCGAGCGCATCGTGGTGGCGATCGACCAGTAGGCGGCGTTGTCCGACGCCTGGGAGACGCGATAACCCGTCGAGATGCGGGCCTGGGTGGTGTCGAGGTTCTTCTGGGTGGCGTTCAAGCTCTGCAGAGCGGTCAACGCCGAGGCGTTGGTCATGATACTGGCCATGGCTACTCGTACCTTGTTTTACAGGGTGTTTTTTGCATACCGGTTTGTCCGGTATGACGGAGCGGCATCATGCCAATGACCGTTGCGTTTGGGTCACCCGCCATCTGCGAGCGACTATGGCGGCGAGTCCCTACCAAACGACTAAACTGGACGGTTAATCGAAAATAATTCGGAGGAATTCGATGACGCGGCGCGCTGCCTCATTCCGCAGGCAGGCCATACCCGATGTCGAGCGCGCACGGTCAGGTAAAAGAGCGCACCAGGCTGCCGACGAGCAGGTTCCAGCCGTCGATCAGGACAAAGAACAGGATCTTGAACGGCAACGACACGACCGTGGGCGGCAGCATCATCATGCCCATCGCCATGGTGATGGTGGCCACGATCAAGTCGATGACCAGGAATGGCAGCACGATCAGGAAGCCGATCTCGAAGCCGCGCCGGATCTCGGAGATCATGAAGGCAGGCACCAGGATGCGCAGGTCGACCGTCTCCTTCGCAACGACCTGGCCGCGTTCGCGGGCAAGGTCGGCGAAAAGGTCGAAATCCTTGTCGCGCACATTGTGCAGCATGAAGGTGCGGAACGGATCGGAAATCTTCTCGAAGGCCTCTGTCTGGCTGATCTGATTGTCCATCAACGGCTTGACGCCGGTATTCCACGCCTGATCGAAGGTCGGCGCCATGACATAAAAGGTCATGAACAGCGACAGCGAAATGAGGATGAGGTTCGCCGGCGTCGATTGCAGGCCAATGCCGGCACGCAGGATGGAGAAAGCGATGACGAAGCGGGTGAAGCTGGTCACCATGATCAGCAGCCCCGGCGCCACCGACAGCACGGTGAGCAGACCGAACATCTGGATGATGTAGCCGACGGTGGCGCCATCGGCCTTGCCGATGCCGCCAAGGTCCAGTTGCTGGGCCGCCGCGACGGAGGTGGCGGCGCCAATCAGTGCCGCGGCAAGAAGGAATTTTCTCATTCGAGCAGCAATGTCCTGACGAGAACCTGTTTGACGTGCCCCTGACTGCGGATCGAGGCGCGTTCGTCGAGATCGGCCTTCAGATGCTGGTAGCCGCTGGCGCCTTCGATCTGGTGCATCTTGAGGGTACGCACGAAGGCCAGAAGATCCTGCTGGACGTCCTCCGCCATCGCCGGCGGCTGCGGAGCGTCGTAGACCACGGACACTTCCATCCTGATCCAAGTGTCCGCGGGCGAGGCGATGTTGGTGGTGATCGGCGCCAGCGCGACGAGCGTCGGCCCCGCGCCAGCTTGTTGAGCGGCTTCGGGCTGGGGTACCTTGCCCTCGTTTTCAGGCGCGACTGGCACCGACGATGGTGCGCCGACGCCCTTGAGATAACCGCCCGACATCCAGCCCATGCCGATGGCGGCGGCCGTCACCACGAGCAGCATGGCGCCCTGCACGGCAAGGGAAGGACCCTTGCGAGGCTGAATCTGATCGACATTGGCCATGGTGCCGCGCTCTCCAATGCCTAGAACGGAAGAACCTGGTCGAGGACCTGCTGGCCATAAGCCGGCTGCTGGACCTCGCTGACGCGGCCACGGCCGCCATAGGAGATGCGCGCCTCGGCGATGCGTTCATAGGAGATGGTGTTTTCCGCGCCGATGTCCGACGGGCGCACCATGCCGGCGATGGTGAGCACCCTGAGCTCGTAGTTGACGCGCACTTCCTGGGAACCCCTGATCATCAAATTGCCGTTGGGCAGGACCTCGGTGACGACGGCGGCGACGTTGAGCTCCAGGTTTTCGGAGCGCTTGATTTCGCCGTCGGCATTGGTTTCGGTGCTGGAACTCAAGCCGGCGTCGCCCTTGCCGCTGGTGCTGTTGCCTTCCCATCCGAGCGTGACGTCATAACCCAGCTTGCGTGCGGCGGTGCGGCTCCGGTCGTTCTGGTTCTTGAAGTTGGCCTTGTCGTTGAGCTTGATCCTGACGGTCAGGATGTCGCCTTCGCGCAGCGCCCTGGGATCGGTGAACAGCCGGCTCTGGCGGTCGTCCCACAAAGAGAACTTCTTGACCGGCGCGGCGGGCGGCTGAGGATAGCTGTAGGGTGCTGTCCCGTCGCCGCCGATGCCCGAACCGACCGGCGACAGCGATGGTTCCCTACCGATTTCCTTGAAATTGGTTGCGCAGCCGGACAAGGCTGCCGCCGCGCACAGGATGAGCATTCTGCGGATCATGACGGATCTACCCTTCGGGCTGCGCTGGCCATGATGCCGGTGAGCGTCGCCGCCGCCTTCTGGTCCATTTCGTTGAGGATGACACCCGCCTTGCGTGAATCGAGCTTCATCAGGATGGCCGCGGCGAGGTCCGCGTTGACGATCGCCAGGCGTTCGGCCGCGGCATCGGGCTTCATGCCGGCATAGATCTTGACGACGCCGTCCTCGGCCCGGGCCAGAAACACCTCGCGCCGCTTCAACCAGGTTTCGTATTCGGCTTTTTTTGCGTCCAGCGCCTTCATGCGCTCGTCGATGCCTGCCTGCAGCTGTTTTAACTCTTCCGCCTGCAAGGCATAGCGGCGGTCGCGCGCGGCGTCGGCGATGTTGGAGCAGAAGCGCTCGATCTCGCTCTGGTCCGGCGCCTTTTCTCGTGTCAGTTGCTGCGGTGCGACCGCGGGCTGCGCTCCGGGCAGAATCTGACGAACGACATCCTCGCCGCGTGCGCCGCTGCTCGAAACGGACATGGCCGCGAGGACCGTGGCCGCGAACAAGATTGCGCGGGGAGGGCGTCCTTGATGGGATGAGAGGGAGGTGATCATCGACATCGCTATTGGAGAACCAGATCGGCTTGCAAGGCGCCGGCCGACTTGATGCCTTGCAGGATGGCAATGATGCCGTCCGGCTTGACGCCGAGACGGTTGAGGCCGGAAACGAGAGTTTGCAGGTCGGGCCCGTCGAGCACGGCGACGCGGGCGTTGGGCCGGGTGGCATCGATGGCTGTGAACGGTTCGACGGCGGTTTCGCCCTTGGAGAAGGGTTCGGGCTGCACGACGCGCGGCGCTTCCGTAATGCGCACCGTCAGCGTGCCGTGGCTGATGGCGACACGTGAGATCTTGACGTCGTTGCCGATGACGATGGTACCCGTGCGCTCGTCGATGACGACGCGGGCCGGCGTGTCGGACTCGACCACCAGGTTTTCGATCTCGGCATAGAAGCGGGCCGCCGAAACGCTCTTCGGCCGCCTGATCTGCACGGTGCGGGAATCGCGCTCCGCCGCCACGCGCATTCCGAAGCGCTGGGCGGTGTAGTCGTTGATCGCGTCGGCGATGCGGATGGCGGTCGAAAAATCGGGATTGCGCAATTGCAGTATCAGCGTCGACTGGTCATCGAACTCGGCCTTCACCTGCCGCTCGATTATGGCCCCGTTCGGCACGCGGCCGGCGGTCGGTACGCCTTGCGTCAACTGCTCGGCCTGGCCTTGAGCGGTGAAACCGGAAACGATGACCGCGCCCTGGCCGACGGCGTAGATCTCCCCGTCCGCCGCCTTCAGCGGCGTCATGATCAGCGTGCCGCCGGCAAGCGAGGTAGCGTCGCCCATCGAGGAGACGTCGATGTCGATGCGGGCGCCGGACTGCACATAGGGCGGCATGTTGGCGGTGACGATGACGGCGGCGACGTTCTTGGCGCGTGCGCTGCCGCCTTCGGTGGCGATGCCGAGATTTTCGAGCATGGCGCGGATCGACTGTTCGGTGAACGGCGAGTTGCGCAGGCTGTCGCCGGATCCGGCGAGCCCGATGACGAGGCCGTAGCCGACGAGCTGGTTGTCGCGCGAACTCTGCAGCTGCGCGATATCCTTGATGCGCGAGGCGACCTGGCCAGGCGGCAGCGAGCTTGGTCCGGGCGAAACGCGGAACATGCGCGTGGTGGTGGCGGGATCATATTCGGGATCGTCGTAGACACCGCCATTCCTCGCGGCGAGTTCGCGCTTGGCCTTGGGCGTCAGGCCATCGGCTAGTGCCGGCTGCAGACCGAGCGTGGCCGCAATCAGAAGGGCAAGCGGGCGCATCATGAAGCGCCGACCTGGATGGTGCCGTCGGCCATCACCGTGCCCGAGAGAATCTTGCCGCTGTCGCTGTTGCGGACCTTGATGAAGTCGCCCGCCGAGCCCGGCTGCAAGGTCACGGCGGTGGCCGTTATCGTCAGCCCGCCGGCGACGAAGAAGACCTGCACGGCGGCACCCTGCTCGACCAGCCAGGCCTCACGGACGGCGGCTGAAGGAATGTAGCGGCCGGGCAGCAGCGTGCGCTTGGCGATCTTGCCCTGCAATTCCTCGGAACGGGTCGCAACAGCATCGGGCTTATGCTTGCCGGGGATGAGGGTGACCTGCTTCAGGGCGGCGAGTTCGATGGTCTCGCCGGGATAAATGACCCGGTTGGGGATCAGCACGACCTCGCCAGCAGGTTGGTTGCTGGCGATCTGGTTGGCCGAGTCCTGGGCGAAAGCCGGCATGCCGCAGGCCACCAGCGCAAGGGCGAGCGCGGCGCGGCTGAATGCGGAGCAGGAGATCGGCATGGCCATCATCCGTTACCTGATGTTCTTGGAGACGACGGAGGCCATGTCGTCGGCGGCCTGGATGACCTTGGAGTTCATTTCATAGGCGCGCTGCGCCGAGATCAGTTCGGTGATTTCCTTGACCGGGTCGACATTGGAGGCCTCGAGATAGCCTTGCTGGATGGTGGCGAAGCCGGGATCGCCGGGCACGCCGACATTGGCCGGGCCGGAAGCCGTTGTCTCCTGGAAGAGATTGTCGCCGAGCGGCGCGAGGCCCGCCTCGTTGGCGAAGTTGACGATCTGGAGCTGGCCGAGGTTCTGCAGGTCGGTCTGGCCGTCGATGCGGGCGAAGACCTGGCCGGTCTTGTTGACGATGACTTCGACCGCATCAGTCGGCACGGTGATGGCCGGAATGACACTGGCGCCGTCCACCGTCACCAGCTGGCCGGTGGCGTTGGTGTTGAAGGC
Source organism: Mesorhizobium sp. B2-3-14 (assembly GCF_006442175.1). Classification (NCBI taxonomy): domain Bacteria; kingdom Pseudomonadati; phylum Pseudomonadota; class Alphaproteobacteria; order Hyphomicrobiales; family Phyllobacteriaceae; genus Mesorhizobium; species Mesorhizobium sp. B2-3-14. Next base: position 112,670 of record NZ_VFVP01000012.1, read on the forward strand.
GCCGGCGCGGGTATAGAGCGTACCGCCATCGGCGCCTTCGATCTGGAACCAGCCCCTGCCGGTGAGCGCCATGTCGAAGCTGTTGCCGGTGCTGGTCAGTTCACCCTGGGTGTGGACGTTGCGCACGGCGGTCGTCTTGACGCCGAGACCGATCGAAACGCCTTCCGGCACCAGCGAGGCATTGGAGCGGTTGGGGACGCCTTGCGTGCGATCGACTTGGTAGAGCAGGTCGGAGAATTCGGCGCGCGCGCGCTTGTAGCCGGTGGTGTTGATGTTGGCGATGTTGTTGGCGATGACTTCCAGATTGGTCTGCTGGGCATTCATGCCGGTGGCGGCGATGGCGAGTGCTTTCATGGCCTGCTCCTCAGATGCCCATGCGACTGACTTCGAGATAGGCCGAGACCACCTTGTCGCGAATGGCGACGGCGGTCTGCAGCGCCTGCTGGGCGCTCATCACGGCATCGACCACCTGGCGGGTGTCGGCGTCGCCCTTGAGCGCCTGCATCGACACCTGCTCGGCATTCTGCATGGTGCTGACGGTCTTGGAGGCAGCCTGGCTCACCGCTTCGGCGAAGGAGGTGCCAAGGTTGCCCGTTGCCGCCGGCGCAACGCCACCCTGCAGCAGATCGGTGGCTGTATCGCCCAGCCCAGGCTTCAGGTTAAGCGCGCCGATGCCGTTGACGATCATTGGTTCCTCATCAGGTCGATGGTCATTGAAATGAGATCACGCGCCTGCTTCACGACTTGCAGATTGGCCTCGTAGGAGCGGTTGGCTTCGGTCATGTCGGCCATCTCGATCAGCACGTTCACATTGGGCATCTTGACGTAGCCCTTGTCGTCGGCGGCCTCGTTGCCGGGCTGGAATTCGACGGGAAAATTGCTCGGGTCGCGGTCGATCGAATTCACCTCCACCGTCGAGCTGCCGGAGGCCCGGTCGAGTTCGGAGACGAAGCTGATGGTCTTGCGGCGATACGGGTCGGCGCCCGGCGTGGTGCCTGTCGACTGGGCGTTGGCGAGGTTTTCCGAAACCACGCGCAGGCGCTCGGACTGAGCGCCAAGGCCTGATGCTGCGACTTTGAGGGCTGCGGTCAGTGCGTCCATGGTCAGCTCTTGACCGCCATCATCATCATTGAGTGGAATGCCTTGACGATGGCCGTGTTGAGTTCGAAGGAGCGGCGCACCTCGCCGGCCTTGAGAAGCTGGTCTTCAAGCACGACCGTGTTCTTGGAGGGCATGACCACGCCGTCGTCTTCCTGCGGCTTGATGGAGAAGCCGGCATTGGTCGCCGCAGTGCCGAGATGACCGGGCTCGGTGATCTGGAGCGACACCGCGGTGCGGTCGAGCACCTTCTCGAACGGCTCGACGTCGTTTGCCGTGTAGCCCGGCGTGTTGGCATTGGCGATGTTGCCGGCGACCGCCGACTGACGTACCGACAGCCACTGCGCTTGCTTGGCGGCGAGATCGAAAAGGGAAACAGGCTCCATGGGAATCTCCGGGCATGTGCCCAAAGAGTAGGACGCCAGTCTTGCGCGGACCTTGCGATCGGTCGCTAGAACGTGAAGACGAAAACGGCGAAGCGGTTTTCGGACGACATCATGCTCCATCCCTTGAAATGGAGACGGATGATTTCAGGACGATCCGACCTGAAATCATCCTCGGCACAAAACCGTGACGGCTTATCTGGAAAGCTCGATCACCTGGTTGGCGCTGGTGAGCATGACCCATTTGCCGTTGCGCTGCTCGATCGCCGATACCTTGCTGGAATCCGGCAGCGTCGAACCGCGCTGGACCATCCACAGGCCGGTGTCGTCCTCGATCATGGCGCGGCCATTGGCGACATGGACCATGCGGAACTTCGCGATGTCGGCGGGGAAGGGTTGCTCGCCGGGCGGCTGCGTTTTGGAATCGTCCTGCACCGTGCCGGTGGCAAGCAGATCTACATCGGCGTTGGGAACGTCCCTGGCGGTCAGCGGCGCGCTGCGCTCGGCGACCACGCCACCTCCCGCACGTCCCGAATTGGTACCGGTGCCGCCGAACTTGATCGCCTGCACGCCGAACTGGTCCTGGTTGAAGAAGATGTACCAGGGAAACAGGGCGCAGGTCAGGCCGAGCGTGATGCCGAGCGCGGCGATGACGACGTCGCTGCGACGGTCCGCCTTCTTCTTGCCCAGTCTGGGGAATTGCGGCTTTGGCGGCTGCGGCAATTCGCTGGCGGCAAACAGGCCATCGATCAGCGATTCGCGACTGGCTTGAGCCATATCGGCAGCCTCGACGCGGGGAAGGGAATTCACAGGGGGCTCGGCAGTCCGGGCCGGCAAAGGCTCGGATCTGGGGAGAGCCGATTTGACGGCCTTGGCCAGAACAACCGCGGTCCGGGCAGCCATGGCGCCGGCGGCGTTTGCCCTGGCGACCCTGGCCTCCTCCGCTCGAGCCTGCTCCGCGGCGTTCGCTTCGGCGATCATCTCGTTCAGGAGGCGCTCGGTGTACTGGCGTTCAGTCTCCTGGTTCGGCATTCTGCTTTCCCTTGAGATGGCGGGCAAGATCGGAGAACGGATCGGCGGACGGGCGGTCCCTGGGCGATTGCGTCAGCGCCTCATAGATGACGGGCACCTGGCGTACGGCCATATCGAGTTCAGCGTCGACGCCGCCCTGATAGGCGCCGAGCAGCCGGATGTCGCGCGTGTCCTCGAAGCGGGAGATCATAGACTTCAGCCGCGTCACCAGGGCTCGCTGTTCGACACTCCAGGCCTTGCCGGCCAGTCGCGAGATGGACGACAGCGGATTGACGGGCGGATAGCGGCCCTGTTCGGCGATCGCGCGGTCGAGCACGACATGGCCGTCGAGAATGCCGCGCACCGAATCGGCGACCGGATCGTTGTGATCATCGCCGTCGACCAGCACGGAAATGATGGCCGTGATCGATCCCTTGCCTTCCAATCCTGGGCCTTCGGTTCCAGGCCCGGCGCGCTCGAGCAGCTTGGGCAGTTCGGTGAAGACCGAGGCGGGATAGCCGCGGGCAACCGGCGGCTCGCCGGTTCCCGTCGCCACCTCGCGCAGGGCGTGAGCGAAGCGGGTGATCGAATCCAGCACCAGCAGCACACCGTGGCCCTGGTCGCGAAAATGCTCGGCGACGCGCATGGCGGTGTCTGGCGCGCGCCGGCGCATCATGGCGCTCTCGTCGCTGGTGGCGACGACGGCCACGGTCTTGGCCATGCTGTCGCCGATCGTATCCTCGAGGAATTCGCGGACCTCGCGGCCGCGTTCGCCGATCAGCGCCACGACGACGGTGTCGAACGCGTCGGCGCCGGCGAGCATGGCAAGCAGCGTCGACTTGCCGACGCCCGATCCGGCGAAGACGCCCATGCGCTGGCCGAAGCAGAGTGGCGTGAAGATGTCGATGACCTTGACGCCGGTCATGAAGGCGGTACCGACGCGCTGCCGCGCCATGGCGCCGGGTGTCGCGGCGGCCGCCGACATGTCGTCGCCCCTGACCAAGGGCGGACCACCGTCGATTGCCCGGGTGAGCGCGTCGATGGCGCGGCCGCGCCACGAGGCATGCGGCGCCACCGCGAGCGGACCCCTGCGGAACACGGCATCGCCGATGCCGGCGTCGGCGCTGCGTTCGAAGGGGGCGATCACAACCTCGTCGCGGCTGATTTTGACGATCTCGCCGCGGCGCGAGCCGGACTGACCGCGCTGCTCGACAATGTCACCCAGCCTGGTGAAATCGGAAAGGCCGCGCACCTTGTAGTGCGTTGATGTGACTTCGGTGACGAGCCCGCCGCGCTTGACCAGCCCGTCGCTGTCGCCAAAGCGCCTGATAATCCGCTCCAAAGCGGCAAGCCGATCCAGCGGCGCCGGCTGGAGCTGTCTTTCGGGTGCACGGAGGGCTGGCTGCTCTGACGACATGCTACGACTTCGAGCCGAGCGTCTTTATCGCCTCCTCGGCGGAGGAATCGGTCTGCCGCATCAGCGCGGCAGTGTTCTCGAAGGCGCGCTGGACCATGATCAGCCGGGTCATTTCCAGCACGGGATTGACGTTGGATTCCTCGAGGAAACCCTGGGCGACGCCGATGTCGGAGCGGTCGGTGACCGGTTCGGGCGTGCGTGCCGGCACAATGCCGGAATTGCCGTAGCGCACGAAATTCTCGCCCGGGTCGAAATTGTAGAGGCCGATGGAGCCGACGAGCTGTTCGTTCTGGCGCAGCGAGCCGTCGGCGCCGGCCTTGGGCGGACCGTTGCGGGGATCGAGCTGGATCGGCGCCCCGCCGGCGTCGAGCACCGGATGGCCCTCGACCGACATCAGCTCGCCATTCTCGTTCATCGAGAAACGGCCGTCGCGGGTCATGACGGTGCCAACTGGCGTGTCGATGGCGAACCAGGCGTCGCCCTGGATGGCGAAATCGAACGGGTTGCCGGTCTCCGTCATGGCGCCGTGTGCCCCCGACAGAAAGGTCTTGCCGGAGGAGGCGAACGAAACCGACTTCTGCCCTGCGCCAGACACCACGTCCTCGAACTTCACGCCGGTGGCGCGAAAGCCGACGGTGCTGGCGTTGGCGACGTTGTCGGCGATCGTGTCGAGCCGGCGCTCGAGGGCTATCTGCGCGGAGAGGGCAACGTAGAGACTGTCTCGCATGATCAGAACTTCAGTTTCTGCATGGCCATCATCAGGTCGGTGGAGATGCCCGATGTGACCGGTTTGGCAAAGAGCACGCTGACCGACGTCACCGCCGTCGAGGTCGGATTGTTGATCTCGTACATGCTGGTGAAGCGGGTCAGGAACTTGTTCAGTTTCACCGGGTCGGTGAAATCCGAGATGTCGAGCTTCTGCCCGAACAATTGCGCCTGCTTGTCGATGTCGGCGGTGGCGAAAGAATCGGGCAGCCCCAGCGCGGTGCGCACCACGCTGGCAAGCGCCGTGTCGGCCAGCACGTCGTACCAGCTGGTGATGGTTGATGCTTTGCGGTCGAAATAGAGCGCCAGCCGCACGCCCTCATTGGTCTTGCCGGCGTCCTCCTCGAGAGTCTGGCGCATGTAGTTGTCGACGGTCGGCTGCTGCGCCGGATTGATGGTGGTGGCTGCTTCGCCGTACTGCTCGAAGTTGAAAGCGGCGGCGAGCCCGGCATAAGCCTTGTTCGTCATCTTGTTGGCGACGCTGTCGGCGTCGCGAATGCCCCCGGTCAGCACGCTGCGGATGAGATCCTTGCTTTCCGTCGCCGGATCGAGTCCGTAAGCCGAGAGCGCATAGTTGTACAACCGGCTGTTGGCCATCAGGTCGTCGATGGATTTCACGTTCGTGACGTTGGCAAGGTAGTATGCGGTCTCCGATTTTATGGAGTCCGCGTTCGGCGGGATCAGGCCAAGGGCCGACCCGGTGGTGTAGATCTTCGGCGTGTCTTTCAGCACCTCGTCGCGCGACGTTGTCTGATCGCCATATTGGGCAAAGTTGAACGCCGTGACGAAGTTGGCGTAGCGTTTGTCCGTCAGCTTGTTTGCCGGGCTGTTGGGATCGCTGACGCCGCCCGCCAGCATCGTGCTGATCTGCAGCGGCTTTTCGGTCGACGCATCCAATCCGTAGGAAGCCATGGCGAAGGTGAGCAGGCGCTTGTCCGCCATGAGATCGTCGATCGACTTCACCTTGGAGATGTTTGCCGCGTAATAGTCCGCCTCGCCCTTGATATACTGGGGGCTCGGCTCGACCAATTTCAGTCCGGTTCCGGCCACATAGCCTTTCGGCACCGCCTGCTGGGCAGCATCGCGCGTGGTTGTCTGATCGCCATACTGGGCGAAGTCGAAGGCCGAGACAAAGTTGGCGTAGCTCTTGTCGGTCAGTTTGTTGGCGGGACTGTTGGGGTCGCTGACGCCACCTTCGAGCATGGCCCTGACGGTTGCCGCCGGTTCGGTCTCGGCATCGAGGCCGAATGCGGCCATCGCGTATGTCAGCAGGCGGCTGTTGCCCATCAGGTCGTCGATCGACTTCACCTTGGAGATGTTGGTGACGTAGTAGGCGGTTTCACTCTGGTAGTAGGAGAGTCCTGCCTGCGAGGCGCCGATCTGGACTTGCAGCGCATAGTTGCTGGTCACCAGTTGCTGCGCCTTGTTGTAGATCGTCGCATTGGGGCCGTTGGCGGCGAAATTGAAGGCGCTGACGAACGCGGCGTAGCGCTTGTCGGTCAGTTTGTTGGCAAAACTGTTGGGATCGGAGACGCCTTCCTTGAGCGCCTTCACCATGAAGGCCTTGGCGTAGTCCATGTTCTCAAGGCCGTAGGCCTTCATGGCGTATTTGAACAGCCGGTCATTTTTGACGAAATCGTCGATCGATTTCACCTTGGTGATGTTGGCGAGATAATATTGGGTATCGCGGTCGACTGTCGGCTGTTGCTCGATGCGGTCGATCGACTTGTTGATGTCTTTGGTGATCAACTGGTAGCTGGTATAGGTACTGAGCAAGGACGCGCCTCCGGCCGAAGCTATGCCAGCACAATAAGCTCACTTCCTTGCGCGAAACTGAATCGCCAACTTTCGTGCCATGGCGGCTCGGATTCAAGCCTCACACAAGGCACGGGGACTATCCCTTGTCCGACGTGAAATGCGGAAGGACCGGTCGTGGGCATTCTGATTGGACTTGTGGTGACGCTTGGCTGCGTCCTTGGCGGCTTCATGGCCATGGGCGGGCATCTGCACGTGCTGGTGCAGCCATGGGAAGCCGTGGTCATCTGCGGCGCCGCACTCGGCACCTTCCTGGTCGCCAATCCGATGAAGACTGTCAAGGATACCGGCAAGGGCATTCTGGAAGCCTTCAAGCAGGCGGTGCCGAAGGAGCAGGACTATCTGGAAACGCTCGGCGTGCTGCACAGCCTGATGCGCGAGTTGCGCTCCAAGTCGCGCAGCGAGGTCGAGGCGCATATCGACAATCCGGAGGAGTCGGCGATCTTCCAGGCCTTTCCGACCGTGCTCAAGAACCACGATTTGATGAATTTCATCTGCGACTACTGCCGCATCATCATCATCGGCAATGCCCGCTCACACGAGATCGAGGCGCTGATGGACGAGGAAATCCAGACCATCAAATCCGACAAGATGAAGGCCTATCACGCACTGGTCGCGGTCGGCGACGGCCTGCCGGCGCTCGGCATCGTCGCCGCCGTGCTCGGCGTGGTCAAGGCGATGGGGGCGCTTGACCAGTCGCCGGAAATCCTCGGCGGCCTGATCGGCGCGGCGCTGGTCGGCACCTTTCTCGGCATCTTCCTGTCCTATGCGGTGGTCGGACCTGTCGCCACCAAGATCAAGACGGTGCGCGAGAAGAAGAACCGCCTCTACATCATCGTCAAGCAGACGCTGCTCGCCTACATGAACGGTGCGCTGCCGCAGGTGGCGATCGAGTTCGGCCGCAAGACTATCTCCTCCTATGAACGGCCGACTATCGACGCGGTCGAGCAGAGCACCATGAACACCGGCAGCGCCGAGAAGAAGGCTGCCTGAGCGATGCGCGACAGATCGGTGCCAAAACTGTCATGACGAGTCCGGGCAGCCCCTCGCAGGCGCGTTCGTTGATCATCGAGCGTCTGGTCGGCGACAGCGGTGAGACCGATCAGGTCGTCGACGCGGGCCGTGCCATGGCCGAACGCGCCGTGCCGCTGCTGCAGAAGGGACTCTCGGGCGAGCTCGGCATTCCCGTAATTGTCGACCTCAAGGCCGTCGAGGTCAGCCGCGTCCCGGAGGCGCGCTCGCGCGCCGGCGACAATTTCGCGATGACCGTCGTCGGCTCGCCGGCGTCCTCGGACGCGATGACACTCGTCATGGATGCTCCCGCAATCGCGATCATGGTCTCCACCCTGTTCGGCGGCGACCCGGATATGCCAGTGTCGCCGATCGAGCGCGAGCTGTCGTCGATCGAGGCCGATGTCTCGACCATGGTGCTCCAGGAAGTGGCGCAGGCGCTGAACGGATCGGGGCGGCGCTCGCTCGAACTGCGGCTGCCCGCACCGCGCGCCATGTCGGGGATCGAGGCCAGGCGGCACGTGTTGCGCGACGGTGCCGCGATCCGCATCGTCCTTGGCATCTCGACGCCGGTCGACAGCGGCTCGATCACCGTGACGATGCCGCAGCGCATCGTGCTGGCGGGCCGCGATGCCACGGCCAGCATCAGCGAGGACGATCATGGCACCAGTTGGCGGGCACGCTTTTCGGAAGAGGTGATGCGCTCGACCGTAGCGCTCGAGGCCACCATGCCCCTGGCGCGGCTGACGCTGGGCGACCTCGCCAACCTCGAAGTGGGCCAGGTCATCGACTTCGAAGAGACGGCGCAATCGCGGGCTCGCCTCGGCGCACGCGGCCAGACGCTGTTCGTATGCGAGTTCGGCAAACTGGGGCAGAATTACACCGTCCGAATCAGGCATCCTTTCGATGCCGGGCAGGATTTCATCGATGGGCTCATGCCGGCTGGTGCCGGGCGCGCCTGAGCTTTTGGAGACGACGCATGGCCAAGACCAAGGTAGAAGCAGAGCTCGACCAGCCGGACGAGCAGCTCGATCGCGCCATCGAGGAATTGCGCGGGGTCCTGCACGAAGAAGAACAGCGCCCCGATGCGGCGTTCCGGGCCGCCGCAGGGGCCAATTCAAGCGTCATCATGAACATCCCCGTCGATGTCCAGATCATCCTCGGCAGCACCGAGATGGCGGTTGCCGATCTGATGGCGCTGCAGAAGGGGTCGACGGTCGCGCTCAATCGCCGCATCGGCGAGCCGGTCGATGTCGTGGTGAACGGCCGCAAGATCGCGCGCGGCGAGATCACCGTGCTCGAAAGCGACCCTTCGCGCTTTGGCATCAGGCTGACCGAAATCATCGCCGGCACGAAGGGCGCCTAGACATGGATCGCGGAGCTCGCCGGTGGCAGCGGAGGCGAAAGGCATGACGACGCCGCTGACGACCCTGACGCGCGCGCAGAAGGCGGCCGCCATATTGGTGGCGATGGGCAAACCGTCCGCCAGCCGTCTCCTGAAATTCTTCAAGCAGGAAGAGCTGAAGGCGCTGATCGAGGGCGCGCGGCTGCTCAGGACGATTCCGCAGAGCGATCTCGAGCGCATCGTCGCCGAATTCGAGGCCGAGTTCACCGAGGGCGCCGGCCTGCTCGATTCCGCCGACAGGATGGACACCATTCTCAACGAGTCTCTCTCGCCCGAAGAGATGAGTGCCATCATGGGCGACAAGAAATTCGAGGTCGCGCCTGAAGGGCCGCCGCCGATCTGGCCCGATCTCGAAAAGCTCGAACCCTCGCGGCTGGGCGCCTTCCTGGCGGGCGAACACCCGCAGACGGCGGCCATGGTGCTGTCGAAACTGGGGCCGCAGGCGGCGGCGAGTGTGCTTTTGACACTGACGAAGCCGATGCGCGGCGAGATCATCAAGCGCATGGTGACGATGGCCAACGTTCCGGCCGCCGCCACCAGGATCGTCGAGAACCGGCTGCGCTCCAGCGTGCTGTCGGATACCTCCACCAAGGACACTTCGGCCGGGCAGGCGCGCGTCGCCAGCGTGCTCAACGAGCTGGAAAAGCCCCTGCTTGAGGAGGTCATGCAGGATCTCGAAGCCGCCGGCACGCCCGACCTCGACGGTGTCCGTGCCCGGCTGTTCGCTTTCGACGACCTGCCGCTGCTCACCCAGAAGGCGCGCGTGCTTTTGTTCGACGGGCTGTCGACCGAGCTTGTCACGCTGGCGCTGCGCGGCACGTCGGCCGCACTGGCCGAGGCGGTGCTGTCGGCGATCGGCGCGCGCTCGCGACGCATGATCGAGGCCGAACTCGGGCAAGGCTCGGAGGGTGTCCCGGCCGCCGATATCATGGCCGCGCGCAAGACGATCGTGACGACCACCATCCGCCTGTCGCGCGAAGGGGCCTTCGAACTTCCCTCGACGCAGAACGCCGCCTAAGGCATGTCCGACGCCACCGACAAGGACTCGAAAACCGAAGAGGCGACGGAAAAGAAGATCCGCGATACCATCGAACAGGGCAAGCTGCCCCATTCGAGGGAAACGGCGCTCCTCGCCTCGTTCGTCGCCATACTGGTGTTCACAGTCTTCTATGCCAAGGACGCCGTCGTCGACCTCAGCACGTTCCTGTCGATGTTCCTGGAGAAGCCCGAGGCTTGGCCGATGGACACCGAGACCGATGTCATCGCGCTTTACAAGCAGGTCTTGTTCGAAGTGGGTCGCGCCGTCGTGAGCCTGCTGGTGCTGCTGACGGTTGCCGGCATCGGCGCCTCCGTGCTGCAGAACATGCCGCAATTCGTCGGCGAGCGGATCAGGCCGCAGATGTCGCGCATATCGATCGCCAAGGGCTGGAACCGGATGTTCGGCGCCCAGGGCTGGGTCGAGTTTTTGAAATCGCTCGCAAAGGTCGGTTTCGCCATCACCGTGCTCACCTTCACGCTGTCGGAGGACCACCGCAAGCTGCTTGCCGGGATGATCACCAATCCCGTCGCTTTCGGCCTCGTCATCCGTGGCATCGCCGTCGACATACTGGTGGCGATCGTCTTCGTCATGGGACTGATCGCGGCGATCGACATCGTCTGGTCGCGCTTTCACTGGAAGCAGGACCTGCGCATGAGCAAGCAGGAGGTCAAGGACGAGTTCAAGCAGTCCGAAGGCGACCCGATCGTCAAGTCGCGCCTGCGCTCGTTGGCGCGCGACCGGGCGCGTAAGCGGATGATGACCGCAGTGCCGCGCGCGACGCTCGTTATCGCCAATCCCATCCATTTCTCGATTGCGCTGAAATATGTGCGCGACGAAGATTCGGCGCCGCTGGTCGTAGCGAAAGGGCAGGATCTGGTGGCGCTGAAAATCCGCGAAATCGCCAAGGAGCATAACATCCCGATCTTCGAGGACGTGGCGCTCGCCCGCTCCATGTACAAGCAAGTTTCGGTCGATAATGTGATCCCATCACAATTCTACCAGGCCGTCGCCGAACTGGTGCGGATCGTCTACTCGAAAAAGGCTGAGCGCAGACAGATTTCATGAACCGGCAACCGCACGCAAAATCCCGCGAGATCATCGTCGCCAGCGCCATCGAACAGGTGGTGGTGGAGCTCAGGCTGATCGACGTCGCCGACTATATCGCCTTCATCCGGCTGGAGCATTTCGCCTGCCTGTCGGATCTGGTCGATTCAGCGGCGGAGCTGTTCTTCATGCCGGGTACGCTTAGGCTCGGTCATGGCGGCGAGGCACATGTCGACTGGAGCGGCAGCCCGCGCATCGTGCTCGATCTGGAACTCAGGCCGCCCGGCGTGACCGTCTATTTCCAGCTGACGCTGAGCGAGACCGGCAGCACGGTCCTGGTCAATTACGTGTCGTTTGAAAAGCCGGGCGAAGACCCCGGGCACAACACGGCGCTGCTGGAGGCGGTGATCGAACAGGCCCGCATCCGCAAGGTCGAACCGCTGGCGTTCTAAAGCGCTTCCTTAAGCCGAGAGCGGCTACTCGATAAGCCCCAGCCGCAACGCCTTGGCGACCGCTTGGTTGCGGTTGACCGCATTGAGCTTTTGGGTCGACTGGGTGAGGTACTGGTTGGCGGTGTGCACCGACAGTTTCAGGAGCCGCGCGATCTCCTCGCTGGTGTTGCCGTTGGCGGTCAGCTTCAGGCATTCAAGCTCGCGCTTGGAGATCGAGCGCATTCTGCCGACGTCTCCCGGACGCATCCGCGCGACGGCGGCGAACAGCGAGAAGCAGCGAGCGTGAATTTCGTAGAGCGCATCCTGCGGCAGCGCGATCTCCGATCCCAGGAAGACGACAAGACCGCATTGACCGCGATCGGCATGGACGGGGAAGGCAATGCCGCTCGACCCGGGTGTCAGCGGCGCCATCTGTCCGGTCCAGGCGAGATTGCCGAACATGTCGGCCATGGCCGCCACGCCATCATCCGTCCACCAGCGCGGCTCGGTCGAAATCCGGCTATGGCGAACGATGTCCTCGCCATTGGCGCCTGAAATGAACTTGGTGGCCACCGCGACGCCGGGATAATCTGAATCAAAGCACGGGACCAGCCGCGCGCGCTCCGGCGACGGGCTGACGAAGTACAGGCCGAAGGCCGAGGCATTGATGTCGACTGAGATCCAGCGGCAGCGGCGCACCGCATCGGGAATGGTGACGGCGTGATGTGTTTCGGATCCCAGCGAGAAGGCACCGAACGGGCTGCGCTGCTCGTTGAAAAGGGCCTCCGCGGCCTCCTTGATGTCGGCGTGTTTCAAATGATGCCACTCCTGATCGCCGTGGCGATGGCCATCGCACGGTTCGAGGCCGCGAATTTCTGGATGGCGTGGGTGATGTAGCTGTTGACGGTGTTGGAGGAGACGCCAAGGATCACCGCCACCTCGTCGGTGGTCTTGCCTTCCGAGACCCAGAACAAGCATTCGCGCTCGCGGTCCGACAGCGGATCCTGCATCGCCGCGGCGGCGATCAACTGCGGGATGTGCGAAAGCGCGTAGCAGCATTTCAGCTGCGCCTTCATCAGCGCCGGCTGGTCGATCCGGCCGGCGGCGGCCGCCGAGAACAAGGCGAACAGGCGCTGACGGCCGACATTCAGCCGCAGTGAATAGACCTCGGCATGGCCGAGCACGTCGAGGAGCCGAGCCTCTTCGCCCGAGACCAGCCCGCCGGCATCCGGCGCCTGGGCCGCCACCAGCGGCGTCGGACGGATACCGGGTGCGGCGGTGAGCGGGCCTTGTGCAAGGCCGGCGATCAGCCGCTTGCCGATCAACTCGATGGCGTCGAAGATCCAGTTCGAAGACACGATACGTGCATCGTTGCGGTCCTGGTCATGGACGATGGCGACCAGCATGTAGCTGTCGGCGCCGATCTCGGCGGTCAGCTCCATGAAGAAGGAGGTGAGATCACCGCGCGACGTCAGGCGCGAGCCCAATGTGTCGGATTGAAGAGGCGCGGCGGGACTGCTCATCTGCTGCTTTTTGGTCGGAATCAATTCTGATGCCCGGCTGCTGGAGTGCCAGCCGCCGAACCCGAAAACGCGTTACTTTTACGAGACACACACGAGGCGCGGGGCCGCGCCCAACCAGACGGAATCCATTCAGGGAACGCGAGACATCCGCGTCTGGCGCCGGAAAAATTCCGGAACGTGAGACTTTGGGTGGTCGCCGCGCCCCCCGAGGACCGGCTGATTCGGGTCTAATCTACCCGCAGATGAATCCGACATCAAACGCGATTTGACAAAATCGAATCCGGTGGACTCGACCTGCGACTCAGCGGCCAATTTCTTTGCATTTCCTGGGCACGGAAATCGAGCCGCGCAGGCCGGCCATGATTTTTGCGAGGCTTACGCGGCGCCTCAGGATGCAAAAAAGGGGCGGCTGCCGCCACCCTTCCTTTGTCCGTCCTCCCCGCAGGCGCTCCGCTTTCTGGACGACCGCTCTACCGATCCTCGAACCCGGTCAGCACGCCGACGGCATTGATACCGATCTCCTCGACGGCATAGCCGCCTTCCTGGACGAACAGCGTCGGCAGGCCGAGCTTGGCGATGCGCTGGCCGATCTTCGGATAATCCAGGCTTTTCAGCTTGAACTGGCTGATCGGGTCCTTTTCGAAAGTGTCGACGCCGAGCGAGACGACGACGATGTCGGGAGCGTAGGCGGCGAGCCTGGCGCAGGCATCCTCCAGCGACACGTTCCAGGCATCCCAGCCGGTGCCGAAGGGCATGGGGTAGTTGATGTTGAAGCCTTCGCCGGCCCCCGCGCCACGCTCATCGGCATGGCCGAGGAAGAACGGGTACTCGACCATCGGATCACCGTGCAGGTTGAGAACCTGTACGTCGGCGCGGTCATAGAAGATCTCCTGCGTGCCGTTGCCGTGGTGATAGTCGACATCGAGGATCGAGACACGCTTGGCGCCCTGGTCGCGGAACCATTGCGCGGCGACGGCCGCGTTGTTGATGTAGCAATAGCCGCCCATGAAGCCGGCCCCGGCATGGTGGCCGGGCGGACGGCAGAGCGCGAAGGCCGACCTCTCGCCGTCCTTGACCAGGCCGGCGGCGGTCAGCGCGACGTCAAAGGACGATTTGATCGCGGCCCAGGTGCCCTCGACGAAGGTGGCGCCGCCGTCGAAGGAATAATAGCCGAGCAGGGCGTCGATGCGCTTGGGCGGCACGTCGCCGCGCAGTCCGCGCGTCGGCCAGGTGAAGGGCATCGCCGTGCCCGCATGGCCCTCGGCGATCCATTGCGGCCAGACGGTCGGCAGGAAGTCGATGTAGTCGGCCCTGTGGACGCGCTTGGCGGCGGCAAGGTCGTGCTCGACCGGCGCGATGATCGGCCCGAGCTTCTCGCTTTCGACCCGCGCCTTGATGAACTCCGCCCGCGAGGGCTTTTCGAAGCCGGGCACGATGGCTGAGGTGACCAGTTCCATCTGCCCGGCATGACCGGCGTGAAGTGGCGAATAGACAGTTTTCATGAATTTCCTCTCGAAGTGCGAAGCTACGGCAATTCCAGGAAAAGTGTGAAGCGGTTTTCCGTCCGGAATTGCATTGAAACCGGTCAGTCAAGATTGAGGTAGGGGCTCACCAAGGCGAGCCACATGGTTTCCACATCGTCCTCGATGAGGTCGAACGTCCTGCGGTCCTTCTTCAGCCCAACGAGCCGACAGACGTGCCCGACCTCCATCATCACCACGCCGAGCCGGCTGGCGATCTTGCCTTCGAGTGCGGGGTTCACATGCTGCAGCCATGCAGCATAGAGGGCGATGATCTGGTCGTCATATTCGTTCTGGATCGGCCGCAGGTCGGCATTGCCTGAAATGGCCTCGATCACCGGCATCAGGGTGGCGTTTTCGAGGTAGAGCTTCGACGTGTCGATGAACAGCTTGCGCACTTCCCGCCGAAATTCTTCGCGGTTGGTGGGCGGGGCGACCTTGATGCGCCTCGCGATCACCTCGGGAAAGGATGACAGCCAGCGTCGGGCGAGATCCAGAAGAATGGCTTCCTTGTTGGGAAAGTACTGGTAGACCGAACCGACCGACAGGCCCGCGCGTTGCGCGATGGCGAGCGTCGTCGGTGTCCTGGTTCCTTGCTCCCGCGTCAGGATCAGCGCAGCGTCGAGGATCCTGTCGACCACCTTGCTGGACCGTTGTTGCCGCGGCTGCTTGCGCGGCTCGAGCGTTATCCTGGTTTTGCGGTCGAGACTGCGCTTCACTGCTTGGTGCCCCTCGTTCCCCGCCTGGTCCCAACACAAGCGGGGCGTGCTGTCCACAATACATTCTAAATCCGGCATGTTGACAAACGCGAATAATCAGTCGCATTCTTTATCCACACTGTCTCTTGGGATAACAAGGGAAATTTCGAAGACAGCGTACTGGCATCTATTTTTGTCCCATGGCGCCGCTCCTGTGGAGTGGTCGTTGGGCACGGGGTTGTCGGGTCTAAAATCAGTCGTCAAAAGCGCGGAGTCGCGATGTCTGTTACGGGTGCGGGTCACAATGCGGATCTGATTGTCATCAACGGTCGTGTGCTGACCATGGACGGTGACAATCCCGCCGCCGAGGCCGTTGCCGTCAAGGACGGCGCCATCATCGCCATTGGCAGCCGTGCTGCAATCGAAGAGTTCAGGGGAAGGGGTACAAAGGTCATCGACGCCGAGGGCGGTTCGGTGATCCCGGGTTTCATCGAGGCCCATATGCATCTGTTTTCAGGCGCGGCCGAGCTTGCCCATCTGCAACTGGCGGGCGTGCATGGGTTCGAGGCGCTGAAGAAGGCGATCCGCGACTATGCAGCGGCGCACCCCGACGCGCGGATGCTGGTCGGGCAGAGCGTCGACTACACCGTGCTCGACGACGAGCGGGTGACGCGACACCATCTCGACGCGATCCTGCCGGACCGGCCATTCGTCATGGCCGCCCCCGACCACCATACGATGTGGGCCAACACAAAGGCGCTTGAACTGGCCGGCATCCTCAAAGGACGCATGCTTGGTCCGGGCAATGAGATCGTCATGGGCGACGATGGCTTGGCAGCGGGCGAATTGCGCGAGGGCGAGGCCTTCGGCCCGGTTCTCGACCTTGCCGGCGAAGGCCGCGTGCGGCTGGGCCTGGCGACCGGCGGTGAGCCGGACCCGATGCCGTCGGCCGCCGAACGCGCCGCCGACCGCGACATCATGCGGCGCGGGCTTGCCTGGTGCGCGCGCCACGGCATCACCTCGATCCAGAACATGGACGGCAATCTCTACCAGCTCGAACTGCTGGCCGAGATCGAGGCCGAGGAAGGCCTGCCCTGCCGCGTGCAGATCCCCTTCCACTACAAGAACTTCATGACGCTCGACATGCTCGACAAGGCGTCCGTGATGGCCGAACGCTACGACAGCGAATGGCTGTCCTCGGGCATGGTCAAGGTGTTCTACGACGGCGTGCTGGACTCGTGGACGGCTGTCATGGTCGAGCCCTATGCCGATCGTCCCGACTGGGTCGGCGAGCCGCTGTTCACGCCACGGCAGTTCATCGACCTGGCGGTCGCCATCGACAGGCGCGGGCTGCAGATCGCGGTACACTCGATCGGCGACGGCGCCGTGCGTGCCGTGCTCGACGGCTACGAGGCGGCGCAAAAGGCCAACGGCAAGCGTGACAGCCGGCATCGCGTTGAACATATCGAGGTCACCACCCCATCGGATGTGCCGCGTTTTGCCGAACTCGGGGTCATCGCCTCGATGCAGCCGCCGCATCCGCCCGGCGCCATGGATTTCCCGTTGGAGCCGACCGTGTCGCGCATCGGGCAGGCCCGCTGGCCGCTGAGCTATGCCTGGCGCACCTTGAAGGACGCCGGCGCCCATGTCGTGTTCGCCTCGGATTGGCCAGTGTCGCCGATCGACCCGATCCTGGGCATTCAGGCGGCAGTGCTGCGCAAGCCATGGGCAGAAAGCGATCCCGACCAAAGCTTCTCGCTGCATGAAGCGATCGCCGCCTACACGGTCGAGGGCGCCTATGCGGAATTCGCCGAGCATCGCAAGGGCATGCTGAAATCCGGCTACATGGCGGATCTGGTGGTGCTGTCGGCCGATATCGAGAAGACGGCGCCGGCCGATCTGCACAAGGTACGGCCGGTGACGACGATCTGCGGCGGCAAGGTCACCTATCAGGCCCGATAATGGCATGAGGCTTGCTGGCTAAAGACTGACTGAACTGTGATTCAATGCCGGGCTTGCCAACCTACCGGCCATGTGGTCACATCCAACAGGGGACAAACTCCGCCAGCAAGAGCGGGGTCAACAGTGAGGCGTAATCGTGCCGGACAAACCGGATCGGAATGCGATTGAAGTAGTAAACGTCAGCAAAATTTTCGGATCGGGTGAGGGGCAGGTCGCTGCTCTCGACAAGGTTTCGGTCTCCATTCGCGAAAACGAGTTCTTCACGCTGCTGGGACCCTCAGGCTGCGGCAAGACCACCTTGCTGCGGCTGATCGCCGGCTTCGACTTTCCAACCGCCGGGGAAATCCTGCTCTACGGCCAGGACATCGCGCCCTTGCCGCCGTTCAAGCGCCCGGTCAACACCGTCTTCCAGTCCTACGCGCTGTTCCCGCATATGACGGTGGCCGACAATATCGGCTTCGGCCTGGAGATGCTGGGCAAGCCCAGGGCCGAGATCAAGGCGCGCGTCGCCGAGATGCTGAAGCTGGTCAAGATGGAAGCGCTGGCCGGCCGCCGCACAGCCCAGATTTCCGGTGGCCAGCAGCAGCGCGTGGCATTGGCCCGGGCATTGGCGCCGCAGCCGAAAGTGCTGTTGCTCGACGAACCGCTCTCGGCGCTCGACTACAAGTTGCGCAAGGAGATGCAGATCGAGCTCAAGCGGCTGCAGCACGAGACCGGCATCACCTTCATCTTCGTCACTCATGACCAGGAAGAAGCGCTGACCATGTCGGACCGCGTCGCTGTGATGTCGTCGGGCAAGATCCTTCAGGTCGGTTCGCCCTGGGATATCTACGACAAGCCGGCGGATCGCTTTGTCGCCGACTTCATCGGCGAAACCAACTTCCTCACCGCCGCCATATCGGGCATCGGCAGCGGCAAGGCGCGCGCGACGCTCAAATCCGGCGCGACCATCGAGGCGACCGTTGCCGAAGGTTTTCAGCCGAAGGACAACGCCACGGTGGTGGTAAGGCCCGAGCACGCCAAGCTGACGCAGGACAAGGGCGACGTGTCGGGCACGGTCGAGAACATCGTCTATTTCGGCACCGACACGCATATCCACGTCCATCTCGACAGCGGCGAGGCCTTCACCGTGCGCCAGCAGAACACGCGCAGCGCAGGCTGCGGTTTCGAGCGTGGCGACAAGGTCGGCATCATGATCGGCAACGATGCCGCGCAAGTGCTGAGGGACTAATGGCGACCGCGGAAGAAGTCGCCAAGGCAGCGGAACGGCGCGATGTCCGTGACCGCTGGCTTCTGTCAGCGCCGGCGCTGCTGGTCATTCTGTTCGCCGCGACCGGCCCGTTGCTGATCGTGTTGGTCTATTCGCTCCTGACGCCGGGCGCATATGGCGACGTGAAATGGCAGTTCTCGAGCGATGCCTGGACGTCGGTGTTCCTGGAGCGCGACATTTTCGACGACACGCTGTCGCTGGCGGCGGCGCATGTCACCATCTTCTGGCGCTCGATCAAGCTTGCGGTTGTGACGACACTCGCCACGTTGGCGCTCGGTTTCCCGACGGCCTACTTCATGGCGACGCGCAGTGAAAAGACCAGGGATCTCTGGCTGTTCCTGATCACCATCCCGTTCTGGACCAACCTGTTGATCCGCACTTTCGCCGTGCTGCAGATCATCCGCAACGAAGGCATCGTCAACACGATCCTGCTCAAGCTCGGCATCGTCTCGGCGCCGGTCCAGATCCTCTACACCGACACGGCGATCCTGATCGGCATGGCCTATGTCTACCTGCCGCTGATGGTTCTGCCGATCTACGCCAGCATGGAGAAGCTCGATTTCCGGCTGGTCGAGGCGGGCTACGATCTTTACGCGACGCGTTTCAAGGTGCTGCGGAAGATCATTTTCCCGCTGGTCAAACCCGGCGTCATCGCCGGCTCGATCCTGGTCTTCATTCCGGCGCTGGGCGCTTATGTGACGCCGAGCGTGCTGGGCGGCGGCAAGAACATGATGCTGTCCAATTTGATCGAACTGCAGTTCGGACAGGGCCGCAACTGGCCGCTCGGCTCGGCACTGTCGATCACGGTGATGATCATCGTTATGGTGGCGCTGCTTGCCTATGTGCGCAATGC
Source organism: Mesorhizobium sp. B2-3-14 (assembly GCF_006442175.1). Taxonomy (NCBI): domain Bacteria; kingdom Pseudomonadati; phylum Pseudomonadota; class Alphaproteobacteria; order Hyphomicrobiales; family Phyllobacteriaceae; genus Mesorhizobium; species Mesorhizobium sp. B2-3-14. Next base: position 131,915 of record NZ_VFVP01000012.1, read on the forward strand.
CGGGAAGTCGAGGGTGCGGCATGGCTAGCAACTTTTCCATCAAGCACCAGCCGGGTTTCACCGCGATCGCGGCGACTTGTTTCGTTATCCTCTATCTGCCCATCATCGTGCTGGTTATCTACGCCTTCAACGCGGCGAGCTCGACATCCGAATGGGGCGGCTTTTCGCTGAAATGGTTCCAGTCGGCATACCAGAACACTCAGGTCATCGACGCGACGCTGCGTTCCTTCCAGATCGGCTCCATCGCGGCGGTGCTGTCGACCGTCTTTGCCACCATGGCGGCACTCGCCACCACGCGCACGGCGTCGTATCCCGGCCTTACCTTCAAATACGCGGCGATCAACCAGCCGCTGATGGTGCCCGAGATCGTCACCGGCGTGGCGCTGCTGATCTTCTTCTCGCGCATCAAGATCTTCACCGGTTATTCCGGCATCGGCTACCTGGTCGCCGCGCATACGGCGTTCTGCATTCCGTTCGCCTACCTGCCGATCCGGGCGCGGCTGGAGAATATGGATCTGACGCTGGAGCGCGCCGCGGCCGATCTCTACGCGACGCCATGGAAGACCTTCCGCCGCATCACGCTGCCGCTTTTGTGGCCTGGTATCCTGGCCGGCCTGATGCTGGCCTTCGTCATCTCGCTCGATGACGTGGTCATCACAGAGTTCGTCAAATCGGGCGGTCAGGACACGCTGCCCACTTACATGCTCGGCCAGATCCGCCGCGGCATCACACCCGAGATCAACGCGATATCGACCGCCTTCCTGCTGCTTTCGGTCGCGATCGTCACGTTGTTTTTCTTCGTCAGCAGGAAACGAGACTGAAACCGACAATGGGAGTTAAAACCATGAACTGGAAGACAACAGCGACCGCCATGGGGTTGGCGTTGCTTGCCTCGACGGGCCTCGCGCGGGCCGAAGGCGTGCTCAACATCTACAATTGGGGAAACTACACCAGCCCCGACGTGATCAAGAAGTTCGAGGCGAAATACAACATCAAGGTGACGATCACCGACTATGACTCGAACGACACCGCTCTGGCCAAGGTTCGCCAGGGCGGCACCGGCTTCGACATCGCGGTGCCTTCGCAGACCTATGTGCCGATCTGGATCAAGGAAGGCCTCGTCCAGGAGACCGATCCCGGCAAGATGGAGAACGCCAAGAACATCGCGCCCGAATGGGCCAATCCCGACTTCGACCCAGGCCGCAAATACACTGTTCCTTGGGCCTGGGGCACGATCGGCGTCGTCGTCAATACCGACGCCTACAAGGGCCCGGCGAACACCTGGGGCATCATCTTCAACACGCCCGACGAGTTGAAGGGCAAGGTCAACGTCGTGCCCGAGATGGGCGACGTGATGTTCGCGGCGATCAAGTATGTCGGCGGTCAGCAATGCACCGACGACAAGGCGGTGCTGAAGAAGGTGCGCGACCTCCTGGTGGCAGCCAAGCCGAACTGGATCGCCATGGAATACAACACCATCGAGAAGATGGGCGCCGGCGACTTCAAGGCAACCAGCGACTGGAACGGTTCGGCCCTGCGCCAGCGGCTGGCCAACCCAGCCATCCACTTCAACTATCCGAAGGAAGGTTATGGGCTGTGGAGCGACAACGTCGTTGTGCTCAAGGAGGCCAAGAACGTCGAAAACGCCAAGCTGTTCCAGAACTTCATCATGGATCCGGAAAACGCCGCGGGTCTCTCGGCCTTCCACCGATACGCGAACGCCATCACCGGCTCGGACAAGTACATGCCAGCCGACATGAAGGACGCGCCGGAGGTGGTCATTCCGGCCGACGCCAAGCCGCTTGGCGAACTGCAGCAGATGTGCGCTCCGGAGACGCAGGAACTCTACACCAAGATCTGGACCGAACTGCAGAAGTAGTCACAGACCCAAGGGGCCCGGCGGCACTTGCCGCCGGGCCTTTTCTTTCCGGGAATGGCCTTTCATGAGTTCCTATCGCAACAGCGATCCGCGGCCGCCGATCATGCAAGGCTCGCCGCCCGCCATGCTGCCGCCGAGGCTCGACTGGGACAGGCCGCCCTGGAACCGCTGGGCTTTCCAGCACATACGGGAAATTCTGCCGACCGTGGAAGTCTGGCGCGGCGCTGGCCATCGCCACCGTCTCGAACGCGCCGAGGTCGATCTCGACGGGCTAGCGGTCGAGGACAGCGAGGGCAGGCCTTCGACACTCGCCGGTCTGCTCGACGAGACCTATACGGACGGCTTCCTGGTGCTCAAGGACGGCAGGATAGCCTATGAGCGCTATTTCAACGGCATGGACGAGCGCACGCTGCACCTGTCGCAGTCGATGGCCAAGTCGGTCACCGGCTCGGTGTTCGGCATATTGGCCGGGCGCGGCCTGATCGATCCGGCGAAGCCAGTGACGGACTACCTGCCGGAACTGAGCGCGACCGGGTGGGCCGGCGCCAGCGTCCAGCATGTGCTTGATATGACCACCGGCGTGCGGTTTTCGGAGGAATACACCGACCGCTATTCCGACATCGGCCAGGTCGATGTCGCCACCGGCTGGAAGCCGGTGCCACCGGGCAGCGATCCGGATTTCCGCTGGCCATCGCACATGTTCGAACTGATCCTGGGCTTGAAGGACACGGTTCGCCCGCATGGAGCCACGTTCGAATATCGCTCGATCGAGACGGACGTGCTCGCCTTCATCATGGAACGGGTGACCGGCAAGCGGCTGGCGCAACTCGTCTCGGAAGAACTTTGGCAAAAGCTCGGGGCTGACGAAAGCGCCTGCTTCACCGTCGACAGCGCCGGCTATGCGCTGGCCGATGGCGGCTTCAACGCGACGCTGCGCGACTACGCCCGCTTTGGCCAGCTGATTCTCGACAATGGCGGCGGAGTGGTGCCGGCTGGGTGGGTCGAGGCGACACGAAACGGCAAGCACGTGCCGGACTTCAGTGAAAGCCTGCCGGAAGGCAGTTACCACAATCAGTTCTGGATCGAGGATCCGCGTTCGCGCTCGCTGATGTGCCGCGGCGTGTTCGGACAGTTGATCCACATCGACTGGAACACAGGAATGGTCGTGGTGAAGCTGTCGACCTGGCCGGATTTCAGCAACATGGCCTATTCCAGGGCAACGCTGAAGGCCGTGCACACCATCGCCGCGGCGCTTGCCTGAGCTTCATGACCAATGGACTGGGAGGAAACGCCATGACCGGCAAGACCGCGTTCGAGACTCGATACGGATTCCGCCGTAACGAGGTGCTGCTCGGCAACTGGCGTGTGAGCCCGTTCAATCGGTGGTCGTTCCAGAATCTCGGCGAACTGGTGCCGACCGCCCGTGTGGCGGCAGCGCCCGGCGCCGCAGAAGCCCCTCGGCGAGACATGGACGGCTTGCTCGGGGAAAAGGTCACGGTCGCGACTGCACCGGAGACGGTGGCTGAATTCCTCCTGCGCTCCAGCACCGACGCCCTGACGGTGATGAAAGGCGGCAAGATCATTGGCGACTGGTTCGCGCCGCATATGGAGTTCGGCGCGCGCCACATCATCTTCTCGATCAGCAAATCGGTGACCGCGATCATCGCCGGCATACTGGAAGGCGAGGGCGTGTTCGACCCTGAAGCGCCGGTGACGGACTATATCCCGGAAGCAGCCGGCTCGGCCTATGGCGATGCAAGCGTTCGGCATGTGCTCGACATGAGCGTCAGCCTCGACTTCGAGGAGGCCTATCTCGATCCGGAAAGCGCCTTCGCCCGCTATCGCCGCGCGACGCTGTGGAATCCGGGCGGCGGCACCGAAAGCCTGCGTGAATTCATCCTGACCCTGCAGCGGCTTGCCGAGCCGCATGGCCAGACCTTCCGCTACCGCTCGCCCAATTCCGACCTGCTCGGCCTGCTGCTCGAGCGCGCCTCGGGCCAGCGCTTCACCGACCTCATGCGCGAGAAACTATGGCTGCCGCTTGGCGCCCTCAGCGAGGCCTCTGTCGCCGTCGACATGGAAGGCACGGCACGCACCGCCGGCGGCATTTCGGTGACGCCGCGTGACCTGGCGCGCCTCGGCGAGATGATGCGGCAGGGCGGCACCGCCAATGGCCACCGCATCGTGCCCGAGGCCTGGGTGCGCGACACCACCAGCACCGGCGGCAGCTCGGAAGCTTGGCGGCGCGGTGCCATGCTGCCGCTGTTCCCGAAAGGCCGCTACCGCAACAAATGGTATCAGACCGGCTTCGAAAATGGCGCCTATTGCGGCATCGGCATCCATGGCCAGTGGCTTTATGTCGATCCCAGCACCGAAGTGGTGATCGCCAAGATGTCGTCGCAGCCGGAGCCGGTCGACGATGCGCTGGATATCGAGATCGTTGCGTTTTTCGAGGCGCTGAGCCGGATGGTCTAAGTGGGCAGTCGCGTGCGATTGGTGATGTCGGCGCTGCCCCTCATCCGCCTGCCGGCACCTTCTCCCCGTATAGTGACGGGGAGAAGGGATCTGGTCGCTACGCCGGCGCCCCTTTGCACCGTTGGCGATTGGCGAAATCGGCGATGACAGCGCCCCTCTCCCCGTCCCTATACGGGGAGAGGATGCCGGCAGGCAGGTGAGGGGCAGCGCAGACATCTCAGTATGGGCAAATTCCTGCGGTACCCAGATCCGGTGAACGCATCGCGCTTTCCTGTGGACCTCCGCCGCGTGTGAGGACGCGGTGGTTGGCGGGCCGCACGCCAACCCTTATGGTCGCCGCTCTTTTCGACGAGAGTGGGAACGGCATGGCATCCGACATCAAGCGCATCGCAGCCATCATCGCGGCCGAAATCAAGGCGCGGCCGGAACAGGCGGCCGCGGCGATCGGACTGCTTGATGAGGGTGCGACGGTGCCGTTCGTGGCACGCTACCGCAAGGAAGTGACCGGCGGGCTGGACGACACGCAATTGCGCGACCTTGCCGAGCGTCTTGTGTATCTGCGCGAACTCGACGCCCGCCGCGACACCATCCTGGGCTCGATCCGCGAGCAGGGCAAGCTGACGCAAGAGCTTGAAACCAAGATCGCGGGCGCCGCGACCAAGGCGGAGCTCGAGGACATATACCTGCCCTACAAGCCGAAGCGCCGCACCAAGGCCGAGATCGCCCGCGAGCGTGGATTGGGGCCGCTGGCCGAAGCCATTCTCAACAACCGTGCGCTGGTGCCCGCGGACGTCGCGCTCGCCTATGTCACCGGCGAGGTGGCCGATGCGAAGGCGGCGCTCGAGGGCGCGCGCGACATCCTGTCGGAGCAATTCGCCGAAAACGCCGATCTGGTCGGCAAGCTGCGCAGCTACATGAAGGAGCGCGCCTTCCTGCGCGCCAGGGTGGTCGACGGCAAGCAGGAGGCCGGCGCGAAATTCTCCGACTATTTCGACCATGTCGAACGTTGGGCGACCGTGCCAAGCCACCGCGCGCTCGCCATGCTGCGCGGCCGCAACGAGGAGGTGCTGTCGCTCGACATCGAGGTGGATGCCGATGACGGCTCGCCGGTGAAGCCGGTCGAGCGGATGATCGCCAACGCCTACGCCATCGGTGCCAGCCTGCCCGGCGACCGCTGGCTGATGGAAGTGGCAGGCTGGACCTGGCGCATCAAACTGTCGCTGCACCTGACGCTCGACCTGATGCGCGACCTGCGCGAGCGGGCCGAGGAAGAAGCGATCCATGTCTTTGCCCGTAACCTCAAGGATTTGCTGCTGGCGGCTCCCGCCGGCTCGCGGCCGACGATGGGGCTCGATCCCGGCATCCGCACCGGCGTCAAGGTGGCGGTGGTCGATGGCACCGGCAAGCTGCTGGCGACGACGACGGTCTATCCGTTTCCGCCGAGGAACGATGTGCGTGGCACGCAGGCCGAACTTGCGGCGCTTATCCGCCAGCACAAGGTCGAGCTGATCTCGATCGGCAACGGCACCGGCAGCCGCGAGACGGAGAAGCTGGTCGCCGACATGCTGTCCGACATGCCTTCGGCCGGCGGCCCGAAGCCGCTCAAGGTGATCGTCAGCGAGGCGGGAGCGTCGGTCTATTCGGCCTCGGCGACGGCTGCCGCCGAGTTCCCCGGCCTCGACGTGTCGCTGCGCGGCGCGGTGTCGATCGCGCGACGGCTGCAGGATCCGCTGGCCGAACTGGTCAAGATCGAGCCGAAATCCATCGGCGTCGGCCAGTATCAGCACGATGTCGACCAGTACCGGCTCGGCCGCTCGCTGGAAGCGGTGGTGGAGGACGCCGTCAACGCGGTCGGCGTCGACCTCAACACCGCCTCGGCGCCGTTGCTGGCGCGGGTTTCAGGCCTCGGCGCGTCGCTCGCCGATGCAATCGTCGCGCATCGCGATGCGACCGGCCCGTTCGCCAGCCGCAAGGATCTGCTGAAGGTGGCACGGCTTGGGCCGCGCGCGTTCGAGCAGTCCGCCGGCTTCCTGCGCATCGCCAATGGCAGCGAACCGCTCGATGCCTCGTCGGTGCATCCGGAGGCCTATGGCGTGGCCAAGAAGATCGTCGCCGCCTGCGGCCGCGACGTGCGTTCGCTTTTGGGCGACAGTGCCGCGCTCAAGGCGCTCGACCCGCGCGTCTTCGTCGACGAGCGGTTCGGCTTGCCGACGGTGCGCGACATTCTGGCGGAGCTGGAGAAGCCCGGCCGCGATCCGCGTCCCGGCTTCAAGACGGCGACCTTCGCCGATGGCATCGACGAGATCAAGGATTTGAAGCCCGGCATGCTGCTGGAAGGCACCGTAACCAATGTCGCCGCTTTCGGCGCCTTCGTCGATATCGGCGTGCACCAGGACGGGCTGGTGCATGTCTCGCAGCTCGCCGACCGCTTCATCAAGGACGCGCATGAGGTGGTCAAGGCCGGCGACGTGGTCAAGGTGCGCGTCGTCGATGTCGACATCAAGCGCAAGCGTATCGCGCTCTCCATGCGTAAGGATGCCGGCGAGGGCGGTGCATCGAAGGGCGGGCCGCGCGACAATGGCGGCGGCAGGCCGGCGCCACGCGGGCCTACGCCGCAACGCCAGCCGGAGCGGCCGGCACAGCAAGGTGCGTTCGGCGCCGCGCTGGCGGACGCGCTGAAGCGAAAGTAGCTACCACGCCAGAACAGCCGGCTCCTTCTCAAGCTGGCCGAGCAGCCAGTCCCGGAAACTGGCAACCGGCGGATAGCCGCGCTTGTCGTGGGGGACGACGAGGTAATAGGCATTGCGGCTTTGCATCGGTTGGCCTGGCGCGGGCACAAGTTGGCCGCGCTGCAGTTCGCCCTCGATGAGGATCTGCGGCAAGAGCGCCACGCCGAGGCCCGCCATGCAAGCCTGGGCGGCGGTGGCGAACTGCTCGAATTGCATGCCAGGCCCGGTCGGCGCGCTCAGGCCCTGATGCTCAAACCATTCGCTCCAGGCGCCGGGACGCGTCGTCATGTGCAGCAGCGGCAAGCGGCCGATGTCGGCCGGCGTGGCGATGGCGCGGCCGGCGAGGAAGTCGGGCGACACCACCGGCGCCACCGTCTCGCGCACCAGAAGCGTCGAGTCGGCGTCCGGCCAGTCCGGGAGGCCATAGTGGATGGCGGCATCCAACCGTTCGCGTGCGAAGTCGAAGCGCCCGACGCGGGTGACGAAGTTGATGGTGATGTCGGGATTGTTCTCGACGAAATCGGGGATCATCGGCATCAGCCAACGCGTGCCGAAAGTCGGCAGAATGGCAAGATTCAAGATCCCACTATGCCGATTGCTCATCAATCCAAGGGCTGCATCACGCAACTGGCCAAGCGCCGAGCGTACCGCTTCGGCGTAGATTTCACCCGCCGTGGAGAGCCTTACATTGCGGCTGTCGCGTTCGAACAGCCGGCGGCCGAACTGATCTTCCAAAAGTCTTATCTGGCGACTGACCGCGCCTTGGGTCAGGTCCAATTCCTGGGCGGCGGCGGTGAAGGAGCCAAGCCGCGCCACGGCCTCGAAGGCGGCAAGGGCGCTGATGTTGGGCAAAAGGCGGCGCTGGACACTCATGATCCATTCCTAACGCTCATTGATCCGCGAAGCAATTTCGTTTGATTTTTTCAGGCCACGAGCCGATAAGCCGGGCTTCACCTGTTTCAAGGATCGAGAAGCCATGGCCGACAAGAATGCATTCGTGTGGGAAGACCCGTTCCTGATCGAGGACCAGCTTTCGGAAGACGAGCGCATGGTGCGCGATGGCGCTGCCGCCTTTGCCGCCGACAAGCTCGCGCCGCGTATCGAGGAAGCCTATCTCAACGAGACCTTCGACACGGCGATCTTCCGCGAGATGGGCGAGGCCGGCCTGCTCGGCATCAACATTCCGGAAGAGTTCGGTGGCCTCGCTGCCAGCTATGTCACCTACGGGCTGGTGGCGCGGGAAGTCGAACGCGTCGATTCCGGCTATCGCTCGATGATGTCGGTGCAGTCGTCGCTGGTGATGTACCCGATCCATGCCTATGGTTCGGACGAACAGCGCAGGAAGTACCTGCCGAAGCTTGCCAGCGGCGAATGGATTGGCTGCTTCGGTCTGACCGAGCCGGATGCCGGCTCCGACCCCGGCGGCATGAAGACCCGCGCCGAAAAGACCGCCAGCGGCTACAAGCTCTCCGGCTCCAAGATGTGGATTTCCAACGCGCCGGTCGCCGACGTGTTCGTCGTATGGGCGAAGTTGAAGGGGGAGAACGGCAAGGACGAGATCCGCGGTTTCGTGCTGGAGAAAGGCATGAAGGGGCTGTCGGCGCCGAAGATCGGCGGCAAGCTGTCGCTGCGGGCGTCGATCACCGGTGAAGTGGTGATGGAAGGCGTCGAGGTCGGCGAGGACGCGCTGCTGCCCAACGCCAAGGGCCTCGGTGGACCCTTCGGCTGCCTCAACCGGGCCCGCTACGGCATCTCATGGGGCTCGATGGGCGCGGCGGAAGATTGCTGGCATCGCGCTCGCCAATATGGGCTTGACCGCAAGCAGTTCGGCAAGCCGCTGGCCGGCACGCAGCTCTACCAGAAGAAGCTCGCCGACATGCAGACCGAGATCGCTCTGGGGCTACAGGCCTCCTTGCGCGTCGGGCGCCTGCTCGATGAAGGCAAGATGGCGCCGGAAATGATCTCGATCGTCAAGCGCAACAATTGCGGCAAGGCGCTCGACATCGCCCGCCAGGCCCGCGACATGCATGGCGGCAACGGGATCCAGATCGGCTATCACGTCATGCGCCACGCGCAGAACCTGGAAACCGTCAACACCTACGAGGGCACGCATGACGTGCACGCGCTGATCCTGGGACGGGCGCAGACGGGGATACAGGCCTTCTTTTGATCCTCGGCTTCGTCATCCTAGGGCGGAGCAGTCGCTTCCACCAATCATCAGTGCTGGAGACGGTAGCGAGCAACCAGTCGAACCAGATGATATTGTCCGTTCGATAGCCGTTTAATTTAGGTGCACCGCAACATCCGCTTGGAGAATGGCGACCAGATGTGTCAGGGTTCGGCTGATGAAACGCCGATCTCCGGGGCCCCATGGCAATTCTGGCAGCCGTCTACCACCTGACCCACTATAAATACGACCGGCCGGTGGTTCTCGGGCCCCAAATCATCAGGCTGCAGCCGGCACCGCATTCCCGCACCAAGGTGTTGAGCCATTCGCTCAAGGTCGAGCCGGCGAACCACTTCGTCAATCTGCAGCAGGATCCTTACGGCAACTTCCTCGCCCGTTTCGTCTTTCCGGAGCCGGTGACGGAGCTGAAGATCGAGGTCGACCTCGTCGCCGACATGACCGTCTACAATCCGTTCGACTTCTTCGTCGAACCGTCGGCCGAGGCGTTCCCGTTCGACTATCCCGAGGAGATCCGTGACGACCTCGCCATCTACCGCACGCCGGAGCCGGCCGGGCCGCTGCTCCAGGCGTTTCTGAAAACCGTCGACCGCAGCGCGCCCAACACGGTCAATTTCCTCGTCGATCTCAATGCGCGCCTGCAGCGCGAGATCGCCTATATCGTGCGCATGGAAACCGGTGTCTTCTCACCGGAGGAAACGCTGGCAGCGGCCAAGGGCTCCTGCCGCGATTCAAGCTGGCTCCTGGTGCAGATCCTGCGCAATCTCGGCATCGCCGCGCGCTTCGTCTCGGGCTATCTGATCCAGCTCAAGCCCGATCTTGTCGCGCTGGATGGGCCGGCCGGGACATCGGTCGATTTCACCGACCTGCATGCCTGGTGCGAGGTCTATCTTCCTGGCGCCGGCTGGATCGGCTTCGATCCGACCTCGGGCCTGCTCACCGGCGAAAGCCATGTGCCACTGGCAGCGACGCCGCATTTCCGCAATGCCGCGCCTATTTCCGGCATGGCGAGCTTTGCCAATGTTGAGTTCGGTTTCGAGATGCGGGTCGACCGCATCGCCGAGCATCCGCGCATCACCAAGCCGTTCTCGGATGAGAGCTGGCAGGCGCTCGACGCGCTCGGCAACGAGGTCGATGCCGCGCTCGCGGCCGGGGATGTGCGGCTGACCATGGGCGGCGAGCCGACCTTCGTGTCGATCGACGATTTCGAGGCCGCCGAATGGAACACCGCCGCCGTTGGGCCAACCAAGCGCGGGAAGGCCGATGCGCTGATCCGCAGGCTGCGCGAGCGTTTCGCGCCCGGCGGCTTTCTCCACTACGGCCAAGGCAAGTGGTATCCCGGTGAAAGCCTGCCACGCTGGACGTTTTCGCTCTTTTGGCGCGCCGACGGCGAGCCGGTGTGGAGCGACCCGTCGCTGATCGCGCGGGAAGATAGTTCGGCTGATATCGGGCCGAAACAAGCCGAAAGCCTGCTGACGGCGATCGCCGGCGAACTCGGCATCGACACGTCCATGGTCAGCGAAGCCTATGAGGATCCGGCCGAATGGCTGCTCAAGGAAGGCAAGCTGCCCGACAATGTCGACCCGTCGAATTCGAAACTCGAAGATCCGGAGGAACGCAGCCGCATGGCGCGTGTCTTCGAACGCGGGCTGACCAAGCCGTCCGGCTATGTGCTGCCGGTGCAACGCTGGAACAGCCAGGCCTCCGATCCGCGCTGGCGCTCGGAGAAATGGAAGACGCGGCGCGGCCGGCTGTTCCTGGTCCCGGGCGATTCCCCGGTCGGCTATCGCCTGCCGTTGGGCACGCTGCCCTATGTGTCGCCGGCGCAATTCCCCTACATCGTGCCCGTCGATCCGTCGCTGCCGCGTGGCCCGCTGCCGGTGCGCGAAGCGATCTTGCCAGCGGCCGCTCCTGCGGAACTCGAAGGCGCCGACGAAATGGCCCGTCGCCAACAGGCAGCCTCGTTCACGGCGACGACCGGCCAGCAGGAGCGCGTCGAGCAGGAGATCACCGAGATCGGCGGCGCGGTGCGCACGGCACTTTCGGTCGAACCGCGTGACGGCAGGCTGTGCGTGTTCATGCCGCCGGTCGAGGCGCTCGAGGATTATCTCGAACTCGTCGCTGCCGCCGAGAACGCGGCAAGGGCGATTGGCCTTCCCGTGCACATCGAGGGCTACGGTCCACCGCATGACCCGCGCCTCAACGTCATCCGCGTGGCACCCGATCCCGGCGTCATCGAGGTCAACATCCACCCTGCCTCGAACTGGCAGGACTGCGTGGCGACAACGACGGCGATCTACGACGAGGCGCGGCAGACGCGGCTTGGCGCCGACAAGTTCATGATCGACGGCCGCCACACCGGCACCGGAGGCGGCAACCATGTCGTGGTCGGCGGCGCCACGCCCAATGACAGCCCATTCCTGCGCCGGCCCGACCTGCTGAAGAGCCTGGTGCTGCAATGGCAGCGGCATCCCTCGCTGTCCTATCTGTTCTCCGGCCTGTTCATCGGCCCGACCAGCCAGGCGCCGCGCTTCGACGAGGCGCGCCACGACTCTCTTTACGAGCTTGAAATCGCGATGGCGCAGGTGCCGCATCCTGACCAGGGTGCCGCACCCTTGCCGTGGCTGGTCGACCGGTTGTTCCGCAACCTGTTGACCGACGTCACCGGCAATACGCATCGCTCGGAAATCTGCATCGACAAGCTGTTTTCCCCGGATGGTCCGACTGGCCGGCTTGGCCTTGTCGAATTCCGCGGATTCGAGATGCCGCCCAATGCGCGCATGTCTCTGGCGCAGCAATTGCTGGTGCGGGCCATCATCGCCCGCGCGTGGAAGAACCCGCTCGACGGGCGCTTCGCGCGCTGGGGCACCTCGCTGCATGATCGCTTCATGCTGCCGCACCATGTCTGGGCGGACTTTCTCGACGTGCTCGACGACCTCAAGCTCAATGGTTTCGAATTCCGGCCCGAATGGTTCGATGCCCAGCTCGAATTCCGCTTTCCCTTCTGCGGTGAGGTGCAGCATGCCGGGATCAAGCTGGAGCTCAGGCAAGCGCTGGAACCATGGCATGTCATGGGCGAGCAGGGCGCGATCGGCGGCACCGTGCGCTTCGTCGATTCCTCGGTCGAACGGCTGCAGGTCAGGACCGAAGGCCTCAATCCGGAGCGTCATGCGATCGTCTGCAACGGCCGCATCGTGCCGATGAGGGTTACCGACAACAGAGAGGTCGCGGTGGCCGGCGTGCGCTTCAAGGCCTGGCAGCCGGCCTCGGGCCTGCATCCGGCGCTGCCGGTCAACACGCCGCTGGTGTTCGACATCTATGACCGCTGGTCCGGCCGGGCAATCGGTGGCTGCGTCTACCATGTCGCGCATCCCGGCGGGCGCAGCTACGACACTTTCCCCGTCAACGGCAACGAGGCGGAGGCACGGCGGCTCGCCCGCTTCGAACCGCGCGGCCACACACCCTCGGGCTATGTGTTGCGCGAGGAACAGCCGGCGGAAGATTTCCCGATGACCCTTGACCTCAGGCGTCCACCAAGACTGTGATCTGACATGGCAAAGGGGAATCACAAAAGGGTGCGCGGCAAGCCGCAGGCCCATAGCCTGCTGGAGCACTACCAGCCGATCGACGGCGTCGTCGACGAGATGGTCGACGCGTCAGGCAATCCCCGTCCGGTCTGGAAGCATTTTGTCGAAGCGCTGGACGAACTCGGGGCCGAAAAGCTCGGCCAGCGCTTCGCCCGCGCCGACCAGTATCTGCGCGATGCCGGTGTGTACTACCGCGTCTACGACAAAGCGGGCGCCAACGAGCGCGAATGGCCGCTGGCGCATATTCCCTTGCTCATCGAGGACAGCGAGTGGCAGGCGGTCAGCGCCGGCCTGGTGCAGCGCGCCGAACTGTTCGAGGAAATTGTTGCCGATATCCACGGGCCGAACCGGCTGGTCGAAAAAGGCATCCTGCCGGCAGGACTGATCGCGGCGAGCCCTGAATATTTGCGGCCCGTGGTCGGCACCAGGCCGGCCGGAGGGCATTTCCTGCACTTCTGCGCCTTCGAACTCGGCCGCGGTCCGGACGGCCGCTGGTGGGTGCTGGGCGACCGCACCCAGGCGCCTTCGGGCGCCGGCTTCGCGCTGGAAAACCGGGTCGCCACCACGCGCGCTTTGTCCGACATCTATGGCGAGATGCATGTGCACCGGCTCGCCGGCTTCTTCCGCCGCTTTCGCGATGCGCTGATCGGCATGGCAGAGGAGAGCGACGGCCGCGTCGCCATCCTGACGCCGGGGCCACTCAACGAGACCTATTACGAACACGCCTATATCGCCCGCTACCTCGGCATCATGCTGCTCGAAGGCGAGGACCTGACCGTTTCCGGCGGCAGGCTGATGGTGCGGACCGTGTCCGGCCTGATGCCCATCAGCGTGCTGTGGCGGCGGCTCGATGCCGCCTTCGCCGATCCGCTCGAGCTGCGCCCGGATTCGCAGATCGGTACGCCGGGGCTGGTCGAGGCGATCCGGCAAGGCACGGTGTCCACCGTCAATGCGCTGGGCTCGGGCCTGATGGAGACGCGCGCGCTGCTCGCCTTTCTGCCCAAGATCGCGCGCGAATTGTGGGGCGAGGAGCTGCTTTTGCCCAGTGTGGCGACATGGTGGTGCGGGCAGGAGACGGAGCGCGCCCATGTGCTCGCCAATATCGACCGCATGGTGGTCGGCCCGGCGCTGTCGACAAGACTTGCCTTCGAAGATGACGGACAGACGAAGCTCGGCTCGGCGCTGTCGGTCGGGGAGCGGGCGGAACTGGTGGCGCGCATCGAACGCGACGGCGAGGCCTTCGTCGGCCAGGAGGCGGTGACGCTTTCGACGACGCCGGTCTATGTCGGCGGCTGGCTGGAACCGCGGCCGGCGAGCCTGCGCGTCTATCTGGCGCGTACGCCCGAGGGCTGGACGGTGATGCCGGGCGGGTTTGCGCGCGTCGGCCTATCGCTCGACCCGACGGCGATCGCCATGCAGCGCGGCGGCCAGGCGGCTGATGTCTGGGTGGTCAGCGACAGACCCGTGGAGCGCGAGACGCTGCTGCCGCAGGAGAGCGACAGCTTCAACCGGACGAGGCCCGGTAGCCTGCCCAGCCGCGCGGCGGAAAACCTGACCTGGCTCGGCCGCTACATCGAACGCTCGGAAGACACGGTGCGTATCCTGCGCGCCTATCACGTGCGGCTCGCCGAAACGTCCGATCCGGACATGCCGCTGCTGGCCGATATCAGGGATTATCTCGAACCGTTCGGCATCGATGTCGAAACGGCGATCCCGCCAGGGCTGATCGGCACGCTCGACAGCGCGGTGTACAGCGCCGGCCAGATCCGCGATCGTTTCTCGCCGGATGGCTGGCTGGCGCTCAAGGATTTGTCAAAAACGATCCATCAGTTCGCCACCACCGTGGCGCCCGGCGACGATGCGACGCGGGCCATGACCGTGATCCTGCGCAAGCTTGCCGGATTCTCGGGCCTTTTGCATGAGAACATGTACCGCTTCGCTGGCTGGCGTTTCCTCGAGATCGGCCGGCGGCTGGAGCGCGGCATCCAGATCGCCAGCACGCTGGCCCGACTGACCAGCAGCAAGGCGCCGGACGGGGCGCTGGACATGATGCTGGAGATCGGCGACAGCGTGATGACCCATCGACGGCAATATCCGGTGCAGGCCGGCCGGCGCACGGTGATCGATCTCCTGGCGCTCGATCCGCTCAATCCACGCTCCATCCTGTTCCAGCTCGAGAGGCTGAAAGCAGAGATAGGGCTGTTGCCGGCGACCGGCGGCGAGGGGCACATGTCGGCGGCGGCCAAGGAGATCCTGCAGCTCAACACGTCCATCGCCATCAAGGAACCGGCAGACATGACGGTGAAGGCGTTGAACGATCTCGCGGGCGAAATCGGCGGGCTCTACAGCAGCCTCGCCAAAGCCTATTTCGGCTAGAAAGAGATGGCCATGCTGTACGACATCAGGCTTCTGCTCCACTACGACTATGCTGCCGCAGCTGGTGGCGGACGCCATCAGGTGCGCGTGCTGCCGTCGACCATTGACGGTGTGCAGCGTGTCATCGCCGCTTCCCTTTCTTTTTCACCGGCACCCAACGAACGGTCGGATTTTTCCGATTTCTTCGGCAACAATGTCACTTCGATCGCGTTTCGCGACGCCCATGACACGCTCGACATCAGGATGAGCGCGCGTGTGTCGGTGGCGCGGCCCGAGCCGGGGCTCGACGTGTCGCCCGATCTCGGCCGCCTTCGACAGGATCTGGCCGCCGTGCGGTCGCTTGCGCCTGCCTCGCCGCACCATTTCCTGGCCGCCAGCAGCCATGCGGGCATCGATGCGGCGATCACCGCATTCGCGCAAGACAGCATCGGAAACTCGGCCGCAGGGACGGCGATGAACCTGTGCAATCGCATCCATCGCGATTTCACATACGATGACGAGGCGACCACGGTGCGGACCCGGGCCAGCGACGCCTTCCAGCTGAAGCGGGGCGTCTGTCAGGATTTCTCGCACATCATGATCGCCGGCTTACGCGGGCTCGGCATTCCGGCCGGCTATGTCAGCGGCTTCCTGCGCACCATTCCGCCCAAAGGCAAGCCCCGGCTGGAAGGCGCGGATGCCATGCATGCCTGGGTCAAGGTCTGGTGCGGGCGTGATGCCGGCTGGCAGGAGTTCGATCCGACCAATGGCATGCGGGCCTCCAACGACCATATCACCGTTGGTTACGGGCGCGACTATTCGGATGTGGCGCCCATCGTCGGCGTGCTGAAGACGACTGGCGGACAGGTCGGCGACCAGGCGGTCGACGTCATCCCGGTCGTGCTCGAAAAGGCGTGAAACGGGGCGCACTAACTTGCCCGGCGCCGCGAGTTCTCACAAGGATGGGGCAGACTTCTCAGACATCGATGCGGTCACTAGAGCAGCTCACCGGTTCACGGAAAAGGCAAGCCGATCCAAGTCTTTGATTTCGCGCAATTCCGGACGGAAAAGCCGTTTCACACTTTTCCTGTAGGTGCTTAGTCTGTATTCGCCTTAGGGGAGAATAGTCTTAGGCTGCCGCGCACAGGCATGAGGTTTGTCATTGAAAGCTGTCAGCGTCGTCATACCCGCCTACAATGCGGCGGCAACGATCGCTAAGACGCTGGCCTCGCTTGGCGGAGAGGCCGGGTTCATCGGCGAGGTCCTGCTGGTCGACGATCAATCGACCGATGGCACGGCCGATGCAGCCCGGCAGGCCGCGGTGCAATCATCCCTGCCCTTGCGTGTGCTGCCCGCCAGTTGCCGCGACGCCGGCGGCGCCCGTAACCTGGCGCTTGATGAGGCAGCCCATCCGTGGGTCTACCTGATCGACGCCGACGACCTGCACCTTCAGGGCGGCTTAAGCTCCTTGCTGTCGCAGGCGGAAAACCAGCCCAAGGCCGACATGATCGTCGGTGCCTTCCGGCGCAGGGTGAACGGCCAGGATCGGCAGATCAAGGTGCCAAACGGCTACACCGCTGCCTGCCTCACCAACGCCTCCGCCTACGTGAAGGGGGATATACGCTCGGTGGCGGTGGGCAGCGTGCTGGCTTCCCGGCGTCTCATCGGCGAGACCCGGTTCCCCGTCGGGCTCGCCTTCGACGAGGACACGCTGTTCTGGGCGCGGCTGATGAGCAAGGCGTCGCTGGTCATGATTCAGCGCCCCGTCATGATCTACGAAGTTTCAGCGGAGCGTTCGGACGATCGCTTCACGGTCAACCCGGTGCGGCGCTTCCTGGACTGGCGCCGGGAGCTGCGTACGCTCACCGATTGCGGCATCCCGATTTCGGCACTGAAAGCAAGGGAGGGCCTCGTCGCGCTCAAGATCGCCCGTGTCCATTATGCGCGAGGCGACCTGGACATGGCCGCGCGCTTTCTCGCAATAGCCTCAGTGGCGCCGAAGCGGCGCTCGGAAGCCTGGCGCTGCCTGCGCTACAAATTCAAACTCGCGGCGCGCCGCCGGCTGTCCCTTCCGCCGACACAGATGCAGCGCGCATTGTAGGCCCGACCGACGCCACCGGGATTGCCTTGTTTCCAGGCGGGGTGTGGAACCAGCGGTCAGCCCGCAGCTTATCTACGCATATTTCGTGTGGAGCTTACATGCTGCAGAGAACCGGATCGTCGCGGAGCCGATTGGCCGACGGTGATAGCGTACCCAAGAATGGAGCACAGATTTCCGCCAGGGATGCCGCGCTGACCTATGTCAGCGATGCCGAGCCCGGCATCCGCCGGCTGAAGGCAGGCAAGGGATTCGCTTACAAGGCACCGGACGGGAAAGCGGTCTCCGATGCCGACAGAGCGCGCATCGCGGCGATCGTCATACCGCCGGCCTGGACCGATGTCTGGATTTCGCCCGATCCGAACGGGCATATCCAGGCGACCGGGAGGGATCAGCGGGGGCGCAAGCAGTATCGCTATCATCCGCAATGGGCCGAGGAGCGCGACGGCGCCAAATATTCGAGCCTCGTGGCTTTCGCCGAAAGCCTGCCGGACCTTCGGCGCAAGATCGACAGCGACCTGCGCCGTCACGGCCTGCCGCTCGAACGCGTCGCCGCCGCGGTGGTCTGGCTGCTCGACAACACGATGATCCGCGTCGGCAATGCCGCCTATGCTCGCGACAACAAGAGCTTCGGCCTGACGACATTGCGGGACCGGCATGTCGATATCAAGGGATCGAGCCTGCGCTTCGCCTTCAAGGGCAAGTCCGGCAAGGAATGGAAATTGAAGCTGGTTGACCGCCGGATCGCGGGGATCGTTCGGGGCGCGCAGGACCTGCCGGGCCAGAAACTGTTCCAGTATCTCGACGAGGACGGCAACAGACGCCCTGTCCGCTCCGACGACGTGAATCACTATATCCGCGAAGCGGTCGGCGATGCGTTCAGTTCGAAGCACTTCCGCACATGGGGCGGCACCATCCACGCCGCGTCGCTGTTTGCACAGACGGAACTGCCTGAAAGCCAGGCACAGCAAAAACGGGTGATGAACAACGTCATCGACAAGGTGGCCGAACGGCTGGGCAATACGCGCGCGGTCTGCCGCCAATGCTATATCCATCCGCAGGTCTTCAAGGCTTGGAGCGAAGGACGACTGCTTGCCGAAATGGCGGAAGCCAACAAACGCAAGCGATCCATCGAAGGCCTCGATGAGGAGGAAGCGCTCGTGTTGAGATGGTTGAAGACGCAGGAGGACCGATCGGCGGCAATCGGCGGCCGCTGAATCCGCGGCGTCTCGATTTTTTTATCGACGCCATGTCGGCATCGGCCCTACTGTTTCGTCCTTTGCTACAGAAAGGACCGTCCATGCTCTACGCCATCCTCTGCTACGCCTCCGAAGATGTCGTCTGTTCCTGGAGCAAGGAACAGGATGACAAGGTCATGGCCGACCTGCTCGGCGTTCAGGAGAAGTATGCCAACGCCGGCCGGCTTGGGCCCGTGGCGCGGCTTTTGCCGACGACGGCGGCAACGACGCTGCGGAAAGTGAAAGGTGAATCGCTGGTCATCGACGGGCCGTTCGCCGAGACCAAGGAACAGTTCCTCGGTTTCTACACGCTCGATTGCGCCGACCTCGACGAGGCCGTCGAATTCGCCCGTGAGCTCTCCGAGGTCAACCCAAGCGGCGGTTCCTACGAAATCCGCCCTGTATCGGTGTTCCATCCGACCAGGGTTCCGGCATGACCGAACTCGCCTGGATAAGCTCCGCGATCAGCGCTGCCCGCCCACAGGCGATGGGCGCGCTGCTGCGCTATTTCCGCGATCTCGACACGGCGGAGGAAGCTTTCCAGGACGCCTGCCTCAAGGCGCTGAAGAACTGGCCGCAAAACGGACCGCCTCGCGATCCGGCGGCCTGGTTGATCTTCGTCGGCCGCAACAGCGGCATCGACGCGGTGCGCAAGCGTGCCAAGCAGGCGCCGATGCCGGAAGAGGACCAGGTTTCCGATCTGGAGGACGCCGAAAGCGACATCGCCGAGCGGCTGGACGGAGCGCATTACCGCGACGACATATTGCGGCTGCTGTTCATCTGCTGTCACCCTGATTTGCCCGCAACGCAGCAGATCGCGGTGGCGCTGCGCGTCGTCTCCGGCCTCACCGTCAAGCAGATCGCGCGCGCCTTCCTGGTCGGCGAGAGCGCGATGGAGCAGCGCATCACCCGCGCCAAGGCGCGCATCGCGGACGCTGGCGTGCCGTTCGAGACGCCGGGCGCGGTCGAGCGCTCCGAGCGGCTCGCTGCGGTCGCGTCCATGGTCTACCTGATCTTCAACGAGGGCTATTCGACCAACAGCGGCGAGGCGCCGGCTCGCGCGCCCTTGTGCGAGGAAGCGATCCGGCTTGCCCGGCTGCTGCTGCGGCTGTTCCAGACCGAGCCGGAGATCATGGGGCTGACAGCGCTGCTTCTGCTGCAGCACGCACGCGCACCGGCACGTTTTGACGATGATGGCGAGATCGTGCTGCTCGAGGACCAGGATCGAAGCCTGTGGAGCCGCAAGATGATCGACGAAGGGCTGGCGCTCGTCGACAAGGCGCTGCGCCATCGCAAGCCAGGTCCCTATCAAGTCCAGGCGGCGATCGCAGCGCTCCACGCGCGGGCCGAGAAAGCCGAGGACACCGACTGGGTGGAGATCGACCTGCTCTATGGCCTGCTCGAGCAGATGCAGCCGTCGCCGGTCATCACGCTCAACCGTGCGGTCGCGGTCGCCAAGGTGCGCGGACCGGAAGCGGCGCTGGCGATGATCGAGCCGCTCGAGCCGAGGCTTTCGGGCTATTTCCATTTCTTCGGCCTCAAGGGCGGGCTGTTGATGCAACTCGACCGGGGCGAGGAGGCACGCATTGCCTTCGACCGCGCCATCGCGCTCGCCAATACGGCGGCGGAAGCTGCCCATATCCGCATGCATATCGACCGTCTGATCAAGGACGGCGCCGTACGCACGCCGGCGAAGAAAGCAAACTGAAAGCCTCTGCCCGTTCTGCCTGGCTCAATCGTGCAGCCCGGGCTTGGACCATGCCGGGGTGGCGATTTTCCCCTGAAACAGGTAATGGCACGCCATGACAGCCCCTTCCAGCCGCGACGGCGCCGGGAAGGCATGGCAAGGCGTTGGCCCGCGCCCTACGAGCGGCGGGATTCTGAAAGGGACAGAAATGACGATAGCGAAGGAAACGGCCGAGCTTCTGGCGAAACTGGGCGTGGCCAAGGAGGCGCTTGACGGCGGCGACCTGATCGTGCGCAGTCCGGTGACGGGTGAGCGGATCGCGGCGCTGAAGACGATCTCGCCGGCCGACGCGGCAAAGACCATCGATGCAGCCCACAAGGCGTTCCAGTCCTGGCGGCTGGTGCCGGGTCCCAAGCGCGGCGAACTGGTGCGGCTGCTGGGCGAGGAACTGCGTACGCACAAGACCGAGCTTGGCCGGCTGGTGTCGATCGAGGTCGGCAAGATCCCGTCCGAAGGGCTCGGCGAAGTGCAGGAGATGATCGACATCTGCGATTTCGCCGTTGGTCTGTCCCGGCAATTGTACGGCCTGACCATCGCCACCGAGCGTCCGGGCCACCGCATGATGGAAACCTGGCATCCGCTTGGCGTCGTCGGTGTCATCTCCGCATTCAACTTCCCGGTCGCGGTGTGGTCGTGGAATGCCGCACTGGCGCTGGTTTGCGGCGATGCAGTGGTATGGAAGCCGTCGGAGAAGACGCCGCTGACCGCGCTTGCCTGCGAGGCGATCTTCAAGCGTGCGGTCAAGCGCTTCGGCACTGACGCACCGCAAGGACTGGCACCGGTTCTGATCGGCGACCGTGCGGTCGGCGAAATCCTGGTCGACCATCCCAGGGTGCCGCTGGTCTCGGCCACCGGTTCGACTCGCATGGGCCGGGATGTCGGTCCGCGCCTGGCCAAGCGTTTCGCCCGCGCCGTGCTGGAACTGGGCGGCAACAATGCCGGCATCGTCTGCCCGACGGCCGATCTCGACATGGCGCTGCGCGCCATCGCCTTTGGCGCCATGGGCACCGCCGGCCAGCGCTGCACGACGCTGCGCCGCCTGTTCGTCCATGACAGCGTCTACGACGCCTTGGTGCCGCGACTGAAGAAGGCTTATCAGAGCGTCTCGGTCGGCAATCCGCTGGAGACCTCGTCACTGGTCGGTCCGCTGATCGACAAGGCCGCCTTCGATGCCATGCAGAAGGCGCTGACGGAGGCGGCCGCGCATGGCGGCAAGGTGACTGGCGGCAGCCGGGTCGAGAACGGCCATCCCGATGCCTATTATGTGCACCCGGCGCTGGTCGAAATGCCGAAGCAGGTTGCACCGGTGACGGAAGAGACCTTCGCGCCGATCCTCTATGTGATGAAGTATTCCGATTTCGACGCCGTGCTCGACGAGCACAACGCGGTCGGCGCCGGCCTGTCGTCGTCGATCTTCACCCGCGACCTGCAGGAATCCGAGCGCTTCCTCGGTGTCGACGGTTCGGATTGCGGCATCGCTAACGTCAATATCGGTACTTCCGGCGCGGAGATCGGGGGCGCTTTCGGTGGCGAAAAGGAAACCGGCGGCGGCCGCGAGAGCGGTTCAGATGCGTGGAAAGCCTATATGCGGCGCGCCACCAACACCGTGAACTATTCCAAGGCGCTACCGCTCGCCCAGGGCGTCTCGTTCGACATAGATTGAGAACGCCGGCCCGGTTCGGGTGTCGTTGCGCACCCGAACCGTTTGCGACCGGAGATTGATTGCCGAGTGCAGTTATGCTACCATCTTTCGCATGGTGCCGACATGCGCCGACGACCCGCCGCAAGGCGGGTTTTTTATTTCACGGTTCTTGTGTTTGGCTGGTTGTCGCCACAGGCAGGTGACGCTGGCGACGCGGTTAAACCGCTCTACGGCATGTCGCGGCGAATAGGATTCGCCCGACCTGCTGTAAGCCTCTGATTTATGCAGGTCGTTGTCCCGGAGCCGGGTGCCATCCATTAAGTCCCTGTTTTGACGCGATTCCGGGCGGAAACACACCCTTCCTGGAAGCGCTCTGGAAGCGGCCAAAAAGCACGCGCAGGTTGACAACCTTCCGGTTGCTGCAACATCCTGCCGATCTTTGACTCGGAGGTAGTTATGACTGTTTCGATCAACCGCCGCACCTTTTCCATAGGCACAGGAGCTTTGGCATTGGCCGCCGCCGGCCTTTCGCCGGCGCACGCGCAGCAGGCTTTTTTCCGCATCGGCACGGGTGGAACGTCCGGCACTTACTATCCGGTGGGTGGCCTGATCGCCAACGCCATCTCGGCAACGGGGCCGGCCGGCGTCGAAGGCCTGGTCGCCACCGCCACGTCCTCCAACGGGTCGGTCGCCAACATCAGCGCCATCCAGTCGGGTGCATCCGAATCAGGGTTTACGCAATCCGATGTCGCCTACTGGGCATATTCGGGCACTGGCCTCTATGAGGGCAAGCCCAAGGCCGATGACCTGCGCCTCATCGCGACGCTCTATCCCGAAACGATCCATCTAGTCGCCCGAGCGGATGCTGGCATCAAGACGGTGGCGGACCTGAAGGGCAAGCGCGTTTCCCTCGACGAGCCGGGCTCAGGGACCATTGTCGACGCGCGCCTCGTGCTCGGCGCATACGGGCTGACGGAGAAAGATGTGCAGCCCGAATACCTCAAGCCCGGTCCGGCCGGCGAGCGGCTCCAGGACGGCGCCATGGACGCCTATTTCTTCGTCGGCGGCTATCCGACCGGTGCCATCGTCGAACTTGCCAGCACCAACAACATCACCCTGGTTCCAATCACCGGCCCCGAAGCCGACAAGCTCCTGTCCGAACAGAAGTTCTTTTCCGCCGACACCGTGCCGGAAGGCACCTACAAGAATGTCGGCGAGACCAAGACCATATCCGTCGCCGCGCAATGGGTGACCAGCGCCAAGCAGACCGACGACCTCGTCTACAAGATCGTCAAATCGCTTTACAGCGACGCGACCCAGAAGGCGCTGCAGGCCGGCCATGCCAAGGGCAAGCTGATCACGCTCCAGAACGCGGTCACCAGCGCAGGCATTCCGTTTCATCCCGGTGCGGAGAAATTCTACAAGGAAGTCGGCGCCCTGAAGTAGGAGCTACCAGCGCGTAGGACCGATGGACGACAGCGAGGCGGGAGGCGTGCTTTCCGCCTCTTTTGCCTGGAAACTCAGGACACGGAACCGGCCATGAGCGACGATGACAAAATCACGCTTTCCGCGATGGAGTTCGATGAGGAGAAAGCTCGCGAACTGGAGGAGAAATTCGACTCCGAAATCCGATTCCGGCCATTGACCCAGGCCGCGGGCTGGCTGGTCGGCTTCCTCCTGGTGGCGCTGTCGCTGTTTCACTACTACACCGCCGGCTTCGGATTGCTGCAGGAGATGCTGCACCGAGGCATCCATCTGTCGATGGTGCTGGCGCTGATCTTCCTCGTCTTCCCGCTGGTGAAGAAGGGTTACGACCAGCCCGCGCAATCCAGCTTCCTGCGGCCGCTTGGCATACCGCTTTTCGACTGGCTGCTGGCGCTCGCCGCCGTGGTGGCCGTGCTGCACGTGCCGATGATCCCGCTCGACGATCTTGCCTTCCGCGTCGGCAACCCCACGACGCTCGATGTGGCGTTGGGCGTTATCCTGATCCTGCTCCTCCTGGAAGCGACGCGCCGCTCCGTCGGCATCCCGCTGCCGATCATCGCGTGCATCTTCATGGCCTACGCACTGTTTGGGCGGTACATGCCGAGCATTCTGGTGCACCCCGGCGCGTCCGTTTCCCAGCTTGTCGATCACCTCTATCTGACGACGCAGGGAATCTACGGCATCGCGCTCGGCGTCGTGGCCACCTACGTCTTCCATTTCGTGCTGTTCGGCGTCTTCGCAACCCGCATAGGCCTCGGCCAGCTCTTCCTCGACTGTGCCGCCTGGGTCGCCGGCCGCTACGCCGGCGGTCCCGCCAAGGTATCGATCTTCGGCTCGGCATTGTTCGGCATGATCTCCGGCTCGTCGGTCGCCAACACCGTCACCGTCGGCTCGCTGACCATCCCGGCGATGATCAAGCTCGGCTACAAGAAACATTTCGCCGCGGCGGTGGAGGCGGCGTCCTCGACCGGCGGTCAGGTCACGCCGCCGATCATGGGCGCGGCCGCCTTCCTGATGATCGAATTCCTCGAACTGCCCTACACGACCATCATTCTGGCCGCCATCGTGCCTGCCTTCATGCATTTCTTCGGCGTGTTCATGCAGGTGCATTTCGAGGCCAAGCGCACCGGCCTCCGAGGGCTCAGGCCGGACGAGATGCCCGACGTCGTCGAGGCGCTGAAGCGGGACTGGCCGACGATCATCCCGCTCGTCGTCCTCATCGGCGTCCTGCTCTCGGGCTACACGCCCTACATGGCCGCCTTCTGGGGCATCACGCTCTGCATCGCCGTCGGCTTGCTCAATCCGCGCCGTCGCATGTCGGTTGCCGACATCGCAGTATGCCTGCGCGACGGCGCCAAATATGCGCTCGCCGTCGGTGCCGCGGCCGCCACCGTCGGCATCGTCGTCGGCGTCGTCACCCTGACCGGCGTCGGCTTCAAGCTATCCTACATCGTCACCTCAACGGCGGGCCAGTTGTCGCTCCTGTTCGGCACCTTCATCCCCGAGTCGATCTTCTCGGCCCAGGGCCTGACGCTGCTGTTCACCCTGCTCATGACCGGCGTGGTCTGCATCCTGATGGGCTGCGGCATCCCGACGACGGCCAACTACATCATCATGGTGACCATCGCGGCACCCGCGCTGGTCATGCTGGGCACCGAACCGATCGTCGCCCACTTCTTCGTCTTCTATTACGGCCTGCTGGCCGACATCACGCCACCGGTGGCGCTGGCCGCCTATGCGGCGGCCGGCATGGCGGGGGCGGACCCGTTCAAGACAGGCAACACCGCCTTCCGGTTAGGGTTGGGCAAGGCGCTGGTTC
This sequence comes from Mesorhizobium sp. B2-3-14, assembly GCF_006442175.1. Classification (NCBI taxonomy): domain Bacteria; kingdom Pseudomonadati; phylum Pseudomonadota; class Alphaproteobacteria; order Hyphomicrobiales; family Phyllobacteriaceae; genus Mesorhizobium; species Mesorhizobium sp. B2-3-14. The sequence continues at coordinate 157,154 of NZ_VFVP01000012.1, forward strand.
CTTTCGTGTTCGTCTTCTCGCCGTCCCTGCTGCTGGTGACAAAGGACTTCACCTGGCCGAATTTCTTCCTGGCCTTTGGCGGCTGCGTGCTTGGTATCACCTGCCTCGGGGCCGCCCTGTCGCGCTATCTGCTGGTGCGCACGCGCCCATGGGAGAACGTGCTCCTGGTATTTGCCGCCCTGCTGCTGGTGGCGCCCGAGCTCTATTCCTCGCTGCTCGGCCTGGCGCTTGTCGTTCCCGTCGTGCTGCGCCATTGGAGCGCACGCCATACCGAAGAGGCGCAACCAGTCTGACCGGCGCCGCGCCCGCGCGATCGACGCTTCAAATAGGCCTGCATCAGCTTCACAAGTTGGGAGGTGGCGGGACTCGGCGGTCGGTGGAAAAACACGCTGCAAAGGCGCTGTCGACGACGGCCAGCTTGGCGGCCTGGACGATCATGTATTCCTCGTAGAATCCGTGCGACACCCACATCACCGAATTGCCGCGCTGACCAAGCCAGCCAATGCTACCGAGTTCCTCCGCCGTGCGCAGTTTACGGCTGAGATGGGTCCGCGACAGCTTGAGCCATTTGGCGAAGTCGCCGATCGAAACCACGCCGGTCGGAATTCGCTCCAGCCCGGCATGGTCGGGGTTGATGCCCGACATCAGCCAGTCCATGACGATGCCGCCATTGTTGAGCCAGATGAACAGGGAAAAGGTCTGGTTGGGTTCGCGCACCGGCTTTGAGGCTAGCAAGCCGTCCGCCACCAGGGGCTGCAGCGTGGCAAGCATGTCTGGCCGCTCCAGGAACCTGGCCAGCCGGTTGCCGCCATCGATATGGTCGAGCGTGCGCAGATGGGCTGTTACCCAGCCGGTGAATCGCTCAATCGTCGCCGCCGTCGGTTGCAGGGGATGCGTGCGGCCGTCCCCACCCGCCACATACTCGGCGATGTTGTAGTGCAGCATCTCCTTGATGAAGGCGTCCGCCGTGTTGCGGCTGGCAACCGCGTTCTTGTGCACGACCTCGATGAAACGCGATACGGTCAGGTCCTTGCGGCGGTCGTTCGGGTCGCGCCTGAAGTGCATGGCAAGGCCGACATGGCCCAACAGCCAGCGCTGCTGCGTGGCAAAGATCGAAGCCAGCCGCGGGCTTTCCTCATAGATGCGGATCAGGGACTGCGACTGTTCCTGAACGTAGCGGTGCAAGGCTGGATGGCCGGCTATGTCTTGCAAATTCAGCGATGATCTCCCGATGCCTTGAATCAACTCGCATGGCGAGATTGCGTTCCCCATTTTCCAGTCTTCGACATCTGTGTCCAGACGTACCAACTACGAAGAACAGGGCCAGCCGAGACACAGATCCACGGCAACGGTTATCGTCTCGTTTGCTATGGCTTGAGAACCCCTTCCCGAATCGTTAGCCGAACGGCGAGATCCAGCCGCAGCGTGGCGCAACGGTCGTCAAGGCGTTTCCAGTTGCTGGTCCATGGCGGCATCTTTCACCTCCATCAACCAAATGAGTCCCAGCCAAGTCGAATTAACCGTTGGACAGGTTGAAGCCCTTGCGGGTTCCGCCGATTTCGCAAGGCCGTGCCACCTTGCCAGGTGGGACGGACACCTTCACTCGGCCGCCTGAACCCGACGGGCCTGGATGATCGTGCGGATTTCCGACCGGCAGGAACCGCAATTGGTACCTGCCTTCAGCGTGGCGCCGATGGCTTCGACACTGTTGCAGCCGGCCGCCACGGCCGCGGTAATCTGGTTCACCCCGATGTTGAAACAGGAACAGACGGTCGCGCCGGCATCGGGCCGCTCGGCACCGGCACGGCCGGCGACGATCCTGAAGCGTTCGCGCTGGCTGGCGTGGACCTCGCCGAGCTGCTCGGCGGCCCAGCCGCGCGACACCGCGACCGGACCGGGTGCGATGAACAAGGCACCCGCCAGATGCTCGCCTTGGAAGGCGGCGATGCGGTGCTGGCCGGCCTCGCGGTCGTGATAGGCGAGCATTTCGGCATCCGCGGCATCGAAGAGAGAGCCGGCGAAGGCTGTCCAGTCGATATCGTCATTGGCAAAGGCCAGTTCGACCCGCCAGCCGCCCCGGCATCTGGCGGTCGCCCAGTAGTCGGCGGCCATCGTCACGGGCCTTTTGCGTGTCACGGCAAAGCCAAAGGCCCCAGCGGTGAATTTCTCGATGCGAGCGGCGACATGCTTTAGCGCCGGCTGCCCCGACACGGGATCGGTAAGCGATGCCGTGAGCGTGTCGAGCCGGCCCCTGGCGGCGAACTGGTCGGTCCAGTGCATCGGCGCGAACAGGCTGCCCGGGCGCTGGCGCGTGGTCACCAGCACGCGGACCAGCACATCGCCGCGCGGAGTAGAGACGCGCGCGATGTCAGCGTCGCCAATGCCGTAAAGCTGTGCATCCTCGGGGTGGATTTCGACGAAGGGCTCGGCGATGTGCTGGGACAGGCGCGGGCTTTTGCCGGTGCGCGTCATGGTGTGCCAGTGGTCGCGGATCCGGCCGGTGTTGAGGACGAGCGGGAAGGCGGCGGTGATGCGGGTTTCGACGGTTGGACGCAGAGCGATGAAGCGGGCCTTGCGGTCGGGCGTGTAGAAGTTGCCGTCGGCGAAGAAACGGGTTGGTTGGCGTTCGATCGAAGTGGCCCCCTCTGGCCGAGTTCCAGCCTGAGCACCCCCTTCTGATTGAAGCCGAGCTTGAGCACCCCCCTCTGGCCTGCCGGCAGGCCAGAGGGGGGTGCCTGGGCTCGGTGCCGGCCAATGGAACGGAGCCAATCCTTCGTAGTCCTCAACATCGATCGCAGCATAAGCGCTGATGTCGAAATCCCGCTCGCCATCATTTTCGAACCCCGACAGCGCGGCGTGCTCGGCAAAGATCTCCACTGGGCTCTCATGCGCGAACGCCTCGCCAAAGCCCATCCGCCTTGCCACTTCCGCAATGATCCACCAGTCGGGCCGCGCCTCGCCGGGGGCGGCCAAAAACGGCCGCTGGCGCGAGATGCGGCGCTCGGAATTGGTGACGGTGCCGTCCTTCTCGCCCCAGGCCGTGGCCGGCAATCGGACATGGGCGTGGCGGACCGTGTCGGTCTCGGCCAGCACGTCCGACACCACGACGAACGGGCAGGCCTTGATCGCCGCCTCGACTGCCCTTGCATCCGGCATGGAATCGACCGGGTTGGTGGCCATGATCCACAACGCCTTGATGCGCCCATCGGCCACCGCCTTGAACATCTCGACCGCCTTGAGACCGGGCTCCCCGGCAATCGCCGGCGCCTTCCAGAAGCGCTGCACGCGTTCGCGATGCCCGGGGTTTTCGATATCCATGTGGGCGGCGAGCATGTTGGCCATGCCGCCGACCTCGCGGCCGCCCATGGCGTTGGGCTGGCCGGTGACCGAGAAAGGGCCGGCGCCCGCTTTTCCGATGCGGCCGGTGGCGAGATGGCAGTTGATGATGGCGTTGACCTTGTCGGTGCCCTGGGACGACTGGTTGACGCCCTGGCTGTAGACGGTGACGGTCTTTTCCGTCCTGGCGAACAGGCTGTAGAAACGGCTAAGTTGGTCTTCGCTGAGGCCCGTGGCGGCAGCGACGCCGGCAAGGTCCAGCGTCGAGGCGGCGAACAGGGCTTGTCCGAATCCGGCCGTATGCGCCGTGATATAGGCACGGTCGAGCGCATTGTGCTGGCCGAGCCAGGCGAGCAGGCCGGTGAACAGGGCGACGTCGCCATCCGGCGCGATCGCCAGATGCATGTCTGCGATGTCTGATGTCATGGTACGGCGCGGATCGACGAGCACTACCTTCATCTCGGGCCGCTTTTCCCGGGCAGCCGCGATGCGCTGATAGAGCACGGGATGGCACCAGGCGAGATTGGAGCCGACCAGCACGATCAGGTCGGCCAGCTCCAGATCCTCGTAGGTTCCCGGCACAGTGTCCGAACCAAACGCGCGGCGATGGCCGGCAACCGACGAAGCCATGCAGAGCCGCGAATTGGTGTCGATGTTGGCCGAGCCAATGAACCCCTTCATCAGCTTGTTGGCGAGATAATAATCCTCGGTCAGCAACTGGCCGGAGACGTAGAAGGCGACCGCGTCGGGGCCATGTTCGGCGATGGTGTGCTGGAAGGTCGAGGCGACGACGTCGAGCGCCTCGTTCCAGCCGGCGGGGCGGTCGTGGATTTGCGGTTGGAGCAGCCGGCCGTCGAGGTCGATCGTCTCGGCCAGTGCGGAGCCCTTGGAACAGAGCCGGCCGAAATTCGCGGGATGATCGGGATCGCCGCGGACAGATACCTGCCCGTCCGCGGCAACCTTCGCCAGCACGCCGCAGCCGACCCCGCAATAGGGGCAGGTGGTCCTCACCTCGCGCGCTGCGTCAATCTCCATAGTTCAGGCCGCGCGGCTGGCCAGCGCTTCCAGCGCGACGAACAGGTGCTCGCCCTCGACCTTGACCGCAATGGTGCGCACCGCGCCTTCGTCGGCGCCCAGCGCCTTACCCGTCTCCAGCGAGATCACCCAATTGTGCAAGGGGCAGGTCACCGCCGCGCCATGCACGATGCCCTGGCTCAGCGGCCCGCCTCTGTGGGGGCAATGGTCCTCGATGGCGAAGACCTGGTCGTCGGCGGTGCGAAAGACAGCGATCTTGCCTTGCGGGGTGGCGACACAGCGCGCGCCACGGCGGGGAATGTCGGAGAGGGTGCCGATCGATGTCCAGGTCATAGGTGTGCCTTTGCTTGATATGAATGTGCCAAGGCACCCCCCTCTGTCCTGCCGGACATCTCCCCTGCAAGGGGGGAGATTGGCAGCTTGAGCGCAGGCGCATTTTCTTCAGCGCTGGAGATTGGCGAAAGCAGATATGACATCCGATTTCCCCCCTTGCGGGGGAGATGGCCGGCAGGCCAGAGGGGGGTGCCTCGCGCTGACATCGCCATCACTCCGCCGCCTGCGCAAACCCGACCGACGCCATCGGCCGGAATTCGTGCTTGTCCTTGCCGGACACGCGCTCGGACCATGGATCGACCTGGGCGAACTTCTGCGAAAAGATGAAGCGGTCGTAATAGGCCTTGCGCTTCTCGCCATCGTCCATGATCTGGCGCTTGATCTCGGCGATGCCGATGCGCTTGGCCCATTTGTAGATGCGTTCGAGATAGCGGCCCTGCTCGCGATACATCTGTGTCAGCGCCACGATATGCTCCAACGCCTCGTCCTCGGTCCTGACCAGGCCGAGCACTTCCGTGCCCTTGATGTCGAGCCCGGCGGCGCCGGCGAAATGGATCTCGTAACCGCTATCGACGCAGATGACGCCGACGTCCTTGCAGGTCGCCTCGGCGCAATTCCTCGGGCAGCCCGACACCGCCATCTTGACCTTGGCCGGCGTCCACGAGCCCCACATGAACTTCTCGATGCGGATGCCGAGACCTGTCGAATCCTGCGTGCCGAAGCGGCACCAGTCCGAGCCGACGCAGGTCTTCACCGTGCGCAGGCCCTTGGCATAGGCATGGCCCGAAACGAAGCCGGCCTGGCCGAGATCGGCCCACACCGCCGGCAGGTCCTCCTTGCGGATGCCCAGCATGTCGATGCGCTGGCCGCCGGTGACCTTGACCATCGGAATCTCGAATTTGTCGACGACGTCGGCGATGGCGCGCAGTTCGGCCGCATTGGTGACGCCGCCCCACATGCGCGGCACCACCGAATAGGTGCCGTCCTTCTGGATGTTGGCGTGGACGCGCTCGTTGATGAAGCGCGACTGGTAGTCGTCGGCATACTCGTCCGGCCAGTCGCAGACGAGGTAGTAGTTAAGGGCCGGCCGGCATTTGGCGCAGCCGCAGGAGGTCTTCCACTCCAGCTCCTGCATGACCGCCGGAATGGTCTTCAGTCCCTTGGCCTTGATCAGCCTGCGCACGTCGTCATGGCCGAAAACGGTGCAGGAGCACATGGGCTGCACGGCGGCCGGGTTGTAGGTGTCGCCAAGGGTCAGCACCATCAGCTTTTCGACCAGCCCGGTGCAGGAGCCGCAAGACGCCGACGCCTTGGTGTGGGCGCGCACGTCGTCGAGCGAAGTCAGGCCCTTGCCCGTGATCGCGCCCGTGATCTTGCCCTTGCAGACGCCGTTGCAGCCGCAGATTTCCGCATCATCCGGCAAGGCTGCAACGGCCGCCATAGGGTCCAGCGGGGCACCCCCTTGGTAGGACTGGCCGAAGATCAAGGTGTCGCGCATCTGCGAGATATCGGTCTGCTTCTTCTTCAGGTCGTTGAACCAGGCGCCGTCTGAAGTCTCGCCATAGAGCACGGTGCCGATGATGCGGTCATTCCTGAGCACCAGGCGCTTGTAGACGCCGGCGGCGGCATCGCGCAGCACGATCTCCTGGCGATCCTCTCCATCGGCGAAATCGCCAAGCGAGAACAGCTCGATGCCGGTGACCTTGAGCTTGGTGGGCGTGTCTGAATGCACGAAGGCGGCGGTTTCATCGCCGGCAAGCTGCTGGGCCGTGACGCGGGCCATTTCGTAGAGCGGCGCCACCAGCCCGTAGACCTGGCCGTTCACCTCGGCGCATTCGCCGAGCGCGTAAATGTCGGGGTCGTTGCTGCGCATGCCGGCGTCGACGACGATGCCGCGATTGACGGCAATGCCGGCCTCCTTGGCCAGTGCCGCATTCGGCCGGATGCCCACCGCCATGACCACCAGCGTCGCCGGAATGACCGTGCCGTCGGCGAGTTCCACCTGCTCGACCTTGCCGTTGCCCGTGATGGCCTGAGTGTTGGCCTTGGTGATGACCTTGATGCCGCGCTCCTCCACCGCCCGTTGCAGGAGGTAGCCTGCGGCCGGATCGAGCTGGCGCTCCATCAATGTCGGCATGACGTGCAGCACGGTGACATCCATGCCTTGCGCGTTGAGGCCGGCCGCCGCCTCCAATCCGAGCAGGCCGCCGCCGATGACGACGGCCTTGGCGCGCGACTGAGCGGCGAGCATCATCGCCTGAACGTCGTCGAGATCGCGATAGGTCAGCACGCCCGGCAGATTGTGGCCGGGCACCGGGATGATGAACGGCACCGAGCCGGTGGCGATGACAAGCTTGTCGTAAGGCTCGGTGACGCCGTGGTCGGAGGTGACGGTCTTCGCTTGCCGGTCGATGGCCATGATCTTGTGGCCCTTGTAGAGGGTGATGTCATTGGCGATGTACCAGCCGTCGCCATGGATGATGATTTCCTCATAGGCCTTCTCGCCGGAGAGCACCGGCGACAGCATGATGCGGTCGTAATTGACCCTGGGCTCGGCGTTGAAGATGGTGACGGCGTAGCGGCCCGGCGCCTGTTCCAGCAGATGCTCCAGCATGCGCCCGGGCGCCATGCCGTTGCCGATGATGACGAGTTTTTCGGTCATGGCGTTACTCCGCGGCTTCGACGAAGCGGTGGCGTTCGTAGAGGAACTTCAGCACCGCCTCGCGGCAACGCAGGAAGGTCCGGTCGGAGGCAAGTTCGATGCGTCGGCGCGGCCGCGCCAGCGGCACGGGCAGCACCTCGCCGACGGTCGCCGCCGGGCCGTTGGTCATCATGACGATGCGGTCGGACAGCAGCACCGCCTCGTCGACGTCATGGGTGATCATGATCGTCGTCGAACCCAGCCTGGAATGGATGTCCATCACAGCGTCCTGCAGATGGGCGCGGGTCAAGGCGTCGAGCGCGCCAAACGGCTCGTCGAGCAGCAGGATCTTGGGTTCCATGGCGAGCGCGCGAGCAATGCCGACGCGCTGTTTCATGCCGCCGGAGATTTCGGCCGGCCGCCTGTCGCTCGCATGCGCCATCTGCACGAGGTCGAGATTGCGCATGATCCAGTCATGCCGCTCGGCCTTGCTCTTCGAGCGGCCGAAGACTTTCGACACCGCCAGATTGATGTTCTCGTAGACGGTCAGCCACGGCAGCAGCGAGTGGTTCTGGAACACAACGGCGCGCTCGGGGCCGGGGCTGTCGACCTCCTTGTCCTCCAGCAACACCGCGCCGGCGGAAACCTTGGTCAAGCCGGCGATCAGGTTGAGCAAGGTCGACTTGCCGCAACCGGAATGGCCGATGATGGAGACGAATTCGCCCTTGTCGATGGTCAGCCGGATGTCCCTCAGCACATCGCTTACCTGGCTGCCACGAGCGAAGGATTTGTCGATATGGTCGAGCTTGAGATAGGCGGTCATGGCGCTCTCCTCACTTTGCCGTCGTGCCGCGGGTGACAAAGGCGCCGACCGCCGCGACCAGGCGGTCGAGGCAGAAGCCGGTGACGCCGATATAGGCGAGCGCGACGATGATGTCGGGCAGCCGTGACGAATTCCACGCGTCCCAGATGAAGAAGCCGATGCCGACGCCGCCGGTCAGCATTTCGGCCGCGACGATGGCGAGCCAGGACAGGCCGATGCCGATGCGCAGGCCGGTGAAGATGTAAGGCGCAGCGGCCGGCACCATGATCTTGATGAAGAATTCGAGCTGGTTCAGCCGCAGGATGCGGGCGACATTGCGATAGTCCTGCGGGATGTTGCGCACGCCGACGGCGGTGTTGATGATGACCGGCCAGATCGAAGTGATGAAGATCACGAACAGAGCCGACGGGTTGGAGTCGCGGAAGGCGGCGAGCGACAGCGGCAGCCAGGCGAGCGGCGGCACGGTGCGCAGGATCTGGAACACTGGATCGAGGCCGCGCATCGCCCAGATCGACTGGCCGACCAGCGCGCCGAGCGCCACACCGACGACCGCCGCCATGCCGAAGCCGATGGCGACGCGCTGCAGCGAGATCAGCACCCGCCAGGCAAGACCGATATCCTGCGGGCCGTTGTCGAAGAACGGATGCGCGATCAGGTCATAGGCCTCGTTCCACACCTGGCTCGGCGGCGGCAGGCTTGCCGTCGGTGACGAGCAGGCGACCTGCCAGACGACAAGCAGAAGGGCGATGACGATGGCGGGCGGGACGAGAACGCTGGCCACCCTGGTGGCAACCGCCACCGGATCGACACGGCGCCGCGCTTTGGCGGTGAAGGCGACCACCTCGGCTGACTTGGCCGGGAATGCTTTCACCTTGGTGTCCTCGACGGCTTGGATGGACATGTCCTGGGGATACTCCGTGGTGTGCTGGTGCGGTACTGAGCGCCAAACGGCGCTGGCGCCGTTTGCGTTGGGTACAAACGGCCTGACTAAGCCGATGCCTTGATGGTCAGGCTGTCGAGATAGGCCGAGGGGTTGGCCGGATCGAAAGTCTTGCCGTCGAAGAAGGTCTCGACGCCGCGCGAGGACGAGGCCGGGATGTCGCTCGCGGCGACACCGAGTTCCTTGGCCGCCTCGCGCCAGATATCCTCGCGGTTGACCTGGTCGACCAGCGCCTTGATGTCGGTGGTCGGCGCGAACTTGCCCCAGCGGATGTTTTCGGCGAGGAACCAGCTGTCGTGGCTCTTGAACGGGTAGGAGACGCCGCCCTTCCAGAATTTCATGTAGAGGTCGGTGGCGCTGGCGACCCGGCCATTGCCGTAGTTGATGTCGCCCTTGAGGCGGCCGATAATGTCGGCGACGGGCACATTCATCCATTGCCGCTTGCCGATGATGGCGGCCATCTCGTCCTTGTTTTCCTTGGCGTCGCACCATTGCTGTGCCGCCATCACCGCCATGACCATCGCCTTGGTGGCGTTGGGATATTTTTCTATGAAGGCGGCGCGCAGGCCGAGCGCCTTTTCCGGATGGCCCTTCCAGAGTTCGCCGGTCGTGGCGGCGGTGAAGCCGACGCCCTGATGGACAAGCTGTTCGTTCCACGGCTCGCCGACGCAGAACACGTCCATATTGCCGACCTTCATGTTGGCCACCATCTGCGGCGGTGGCACGACGATGGTCGAGACGTCCTTGTCCGGGTTGATGCCGCCGGCCGCCAGCCAGTAGCGCAGCCACAGATCATGGGTGCCGCCCGGGAAGGTCATGGCGGCCTTGACCTCCTTGCCCTCGGCCTTCTTGGCGGCGAAGGCGTCCTTCAGCTTGGCGGCATCGAGGCCGACGCCGGTCGCGGCATATTCCTGTGCGACCGAAATGCCCTGGCAGTCGTAGTTGAGGCGGGCGACGATCGCCATCGGCAGCGGCTGGTTGTTCTGCGTCACCTTGCCGGTGTGCATGAGGTAAGGCATCGGCGTCAGGATGTGGGCGCCGTCGATGCCATTGGCTTCGCCGCCGAGCACCAAATTGTCCCGCGTCGCGCCCCAGGAGGCCTGCTTGAGCACCTCGACATCAGGCATGCCGAATTTCGCGAACAGGCCCTTCTCCTTGGCGATGATCAGGGGCGCGGCATCGGTCAGCGCAATGAAGCCGAGCTTGGCGCCGGTTACTTCGGGACCTTTCCCTTCGGCATGAGCGCCGGCGGGAAACAATGTCTTTGCGGCGAGGAACAGTCCTGCCGTCAGCGCGCTGCTGGCCAGAAAATCGCGGCGGGTGAAATCCTTGAGGGACGTGCCAGTTCCGATCCGTTTCGTCATCGTCGTCTCCGGTTGAGCGCGGTTGAAGCGCCGTCGATTGCGTGTTCGGCCAAAAACAAAAAAGCCGCCGGCCAGGCTTCGCGCATCCCTGGGGGGATTGCGCAGTGACCTGAGCGGCAGCTTTGCCTATGGCGCCCGCCATTGGACGCCTGTTCCATTGCCCGTGAAGGCTCGTTTATTTCAAAGCAGGAACCGTGCCAGTTTACCTCTGGCCGAAAAATTCAAATGGAATCAATATGATGGGAGCTTTATGCGGCGACCCGATCCGTCGCGACTGAGGTCAAACATTGGTCAGCTCACCTTTCGAACGCATAATTTTTGTGCAATGCACAAGCATGGCGCTAAAATGATCGGATTTCCCCGATGGCTGATTTTTGCCTCTCGATATAGGCGTCGATCTCGTCTGGATCGAAGATCTGGCCATCGAAGAAACCGTCCGGTCCGAGCATGAGGCCGGCTCCCGTCGCGCCTACCGCGGTCGCGGCCTTGAGCGCGCCTTCGACCTTGGCATTGGCGCCGGGCAGCGCCACCCCGAGTGGCTTCAGTGCCGAGCGGTAGAGATCTGGGCGGTAGCAGTCGCGGGCGATGGCGAGATTGTCGGGCGTGTGCGCGACGTGGCCCCAGCGGACCATCTGCGTGTAGAACCACAGCGAATGGCTTTTCCAGGGAAAGTTGGCGGCCTTGTCGAACGGCACGAAGAAGTCGTCGATGTCCAGCTCCGCCCCGCCGCCCAGCCGGAGATGGCCGGTCAGGATCGGCATCTGGACGGCCGGCGGCAGGCCAAGGAAGCCACGTTGCGCCATCACCGCGGCCAACTCGTCACGGTTCGCCGGATCCTGGCACCAGCGCGCCGAGTGATGCAATGCGCGCAAGAGGGCCGCCAACGCCTCGGGGACCTGCTCGGCCCAGGCCTTGCGCACGCCAATCACCTTCTCCGGGCTGTTGCGCCATATCCGTGCCTTGACGGTGACGATATGGCCGGTGCCGGCCGCCACCGCGGCGCTGTTCCAGGGCTCGCCGACGCAATAGCCGTCGATGCGGCCGGCGGCCAGCGCGTCGGCCATGAAGGGCGGCGGCACGATGACGATCTCGATCTCGCGCGATGGATCGACGCCGCAGGCGGCAAGCCAGTAACGCAGTTCGTAATTGTGCCCGGAATGCGGATGCACGACGGCGAAACGCAGCGGGTCGCGGCCGGCGTCGGCCCGCTCGCGGATGAAGGCGCCAAGTGCCGCGCCGGCACGGGCCGGATCGAGATCGGGTGCCGCACCGTGCGCCGCCATGCCGGCCCAGACGGCGCTGGAGATGGTGACGCAGTTGCCGCCGAGCCCCAGCGAAAAGGGCACGATGGTCTCGGAGGCGAGCGGAGTGAGGCCCAGATTGCAGGCGAGCGGCATCGGTCCGAGCATGTGCGCGAGGTCGAAATGGCCGATGGCGATGCGGTCGCGGATGTTGGCCCAGGAGGTCTCGCGGTGCAGGGTGAGATCGATGCCTTCGCGCGCGGCAAAGCCCAGTTCGCCGGCCGCGACCAGCACGGCGCTATCGAAAAGCGGCATGAAGCCGGCGGTGATCTGGTGCTCGGCGCCCATGCTCATTCGTCCTCCGCCGGTCCGAGAAGCCCGGCGGCAGTCACCAGGCTTTGGGCGATGTCGCCGATCTTGCGGTTCTGGTTCATCGCGGTCTTGCGCAGCAGCGTGTAGGCGGCCTCTTCGGTCAGGCCCCGCGACTTCATCAAGATGCCCTTGGCGCGGTCGATCACCTTGCGGCTCTCGAGTTCGCTGCGCGCCTCTTCCAGTTCACGTGCCATGCGCGAGAAAGCGTTGAAGCGGCTCACCGCCATGTCGAGGATCGGCTTGACGCGCTCCTGCCTCAACCCGTCGACGACATAGGCCGAAACGCCGGCATCGACCGCAGCCTCGATCGAGGCCTGATCCGAGCGGTCGACGAACATGGCGATCGGGCGCTTTACGGCCCGCGACAGCTGGAACATGTTTTCCAGCATGTCGCGGTTGGGATTTCCAAGGTCGATGACGATGACGTCGGGTTCGATCTCGGCAATGCGGCGCGCAATGCCCGAGACGTCATGGATGACGGTGACCCGCTGATGACCCGCCTCGCGCAATCCGGCTTCGATTATCGAAGCGCGGATGCGGTTTTCGTCGATCACCAGGACGGCGAGGGAAGTTCGGACCATGCCCGCATTATGAGCAAGGCCGCAAATTTGTGCAATGCAGCATAGCCGCCGACCTTGGAAGGTCGGTGGCTATGCCCAGAATGCCTGGTGGCGAAAAGTATCTGCTTGGCAGGAGACGTTGATCAGCCGCAGACGCGAACGTCTTCGACCACCCTGTGGTGGTGGCGCCAATGCACGACCGTCTCGATGTGGCAGCGGTGATGGCGGTGACGCCAGCGGTAGCCGTCATTGTCATACTGAACGCTCTGGTCGCCATCATACTCGTTGTCGTAGCGGCGCTCATGATGACGGCGCACGACGATTCCCGAATCTTCGTCCGAGGAATACTGGTTGCCGTCGTCGGACTGGATAGTCACGCTGGCAGCCTGCGTGGGCGCAATCGCCGCAGCTGTCGCGGCAAACGCCAGCACCGTAGCCAAAATCAACTTTTTCATTCCGTCCTCCTGCATGTTCAACACACATAAACTCGCGGAACAACCGGGTGTTCCGCTCAAAATCCACACGCTTTGCGACGCTGGCGATATCAAGCCGTTATCGGCCACATATTACAAGTGGACGAAGGCGGTCAGCGGCAGGTGGTCGGAGGCCACGCGCGACAACGGTGTGTCATGCGCTTCGATGGTCCCGATCATGCCGTGCCGGTTGGCCATGATCCGGTCGAGCGCCAACAGCGGCAGATTGGACGGGAAGGTGGGGACGGCAGGAGGCTGCGGGCCGAAGCTCGCGTGCAGCGTGTTCAGCGCGGAGCGGTTTCCGAGCCGCCATTCGTTCAGGTCGCCGAGCAGGAGCGTCGGCTTCTCGTCGGGACTGTTCATGATATCCAGCACGACCTGGGCCTGCTGCGAGCGGGAGCGGCGCAGCAGGCCCAGATGAGCCGCGATGATGCGCAAGGACTGATTTCCGTCGAGATCGATTTCCGCGACCACCGCGCCGCGCGGTTCGAGACCCGGGAGCCTGATCTGATGCACGTCGCGAACGACGCCCCTTTTGAACAGCAGGACATTGCCGTGCCAGCCATGGCCTTTGCCCGTTGCTGAAATGGGCACCGGCACGAGGCCGGTTTCGAGTTCTAGACGGTGCAGGTCGAGAAGCCCGTCACGGTCGCCGAAACGATTGTCGGCCTCCTGCAGGGCGATGACGTCGGGGGCGATCTCCCGGATGACGCGGCTGGTGCGGTCGGGATCGAACTTGCGGTCGACGCCGATGCATTTGTGGACGTTGTAGGAGGCGACCAGCGTCCCGGTGACGCCGTCCTTCTTCGCCGAGAAGGCGTTGGCCTTGCGCATCCGCCGGTCGCGAATGGACAGGAGCATATTGGCCGGTAGGCTGCGCCCGTTCATTCGCATCGCGCGCCGATCGTCCTTGCTGTTCTCACCATGCACCTAGAAATAGAGTCTTTCAGCCGATGTTCCATGGTTGGCGATACCCTATCCGGTAAACACGTCGTTTTCTTAAAGACAGGTTTTTCCCAGAGATAGTTTCTCCTAGAGATAGGGCGATCCCAGCCAGAGCATGCGATCGAACAGCCGGATGATGAACGGACGCGCCCGCAAGGAGGCCAGCGTAACTGGGACGGCCGTTTCGATCGCCGATCCGATCCGGGTCTCGATCTCGGTGGCAAAACCCGCGTCGAGGACCTCAAGGTCGATCTCGAAGTTGAGCCGCAGCGAGCGGGCATCGAGGTTGGAGGACCCGACATAGGCCCACGCGCCGTCGATCGAAAGCAGCTTGGAATGGTCGAAGGGCCCTTCCGTGCGCCATATGCGGCAATAATTCTTCAGGATCTGGTCGAATTGCGCGGTCATGGCGCGATCGACAAGGAAGAGGTTGTTCACCGCCGGCACCACGACATCAATCTCGACGCCGCGCCTGGCCGCGGTGATCAAGGCACTGATCAATTCCCGGTCCGGCAGGAAATAGGGCGACATCAGCCGTATCGACTTGCGCGCGACCGAGAAGGCGCCGATCAGCAGTTTGTGGTTGGTTTCGTTGCTTGCATCCGGTCCGGATGCGACCGCACGCACCAGCATCGGTTGGCCGGCGGATGGCGAAATCGGTGTGATCCGCCAAGCATCGCCCTTCAGCGCCTCCTTGGTGGCAAAGCGCCAGTCCTCGGCGGCGACGGAGAAGAGATCGGCGACAACGGGGCCGGTGACCTGGAAATGCGTATCCCTGGCGCTTTTCGACCCGGCGAACTCCGCCGAAAAACCCTTGCGGATGTTCATGCCGCCGGTAAAGGCAACCGTGCCGTCGACCACCAGGATCTTGCGGTGGGTCCGCAGGTTGGCATAGGGCAGGCGCAGGCCCATGACGATGTTGCCGTTGAAGACATCCGCCGGGATGTTGGCGCGGCGCAGATGCCCCAGGATGCTGGGCACGGAGTAGCGGGCGCCGACGGCATCGATCAGCACACGGACGGTGACGCCGCGCTGGACGGCGCCGGCCAGCGCTTCGACGAAAAGCAGGCCGACGGCGTCGTTGTCGAAAATATAGGTCTCGAGCAGGACGCTGCGCTCGGCCCCGTCGATCGCCGCGCACATGGCCGGGTAGGCCTCGTCGCCGCTTTCCAGCACCTCGATTGCATTTCCCGGGTTGAGCGTTCGCCGCGCCACCCTGTCGCCCAGCGTCCTGAGGCCAGTGAACCGCTGTCCATAGCGCTCGATGATCAACGCCTCTTCGAGGGCGACGTCGCGTTCATGCTTGGCCGACACCAGGCCATCGGCGAGCGGGCGCTGGGCGCTGATCGTGGCGCGGCGGATGCGATTGATGCCGGCCACGGCATAGATCAGCACGCCGAGGATCGGCGACAGCACCATGATGCCGACCCAGCCGGTGGCGGCGCGGACGTCCTCCTTGGTCATGACAGCATGGGCAATGCCGATGGTCGCCATCACCACCGAGATGATCGCCAGTATTTGGGGCCAGTGAATCGCCAGGGTCTCGAACATTGCCGGGACTATCCAGCGAGCGCCCGCATAAGGCAATGCAGCCGGCCGTATCCACGTCTCTGCATGTGCGAGAACGGCGGCGCACGGTTATTTGAGCAGGCCAACCAGGACGCTGAAAGCGGCGTCGATATCGGCGCGGACCGCGGCCTTGACGGCCTCGCCGTCGCGAGCACGGCAGGCCGCCGCTGGTCGCGAGAGCCTCGGCCGCCAAGCGTGGCTCTCCAGCTGGTGGGAACGTTCGTTTGAGGATTGAGCAGTTG
This sequence comes from Mesorhizobium sp. B2-3-14, assembly GCF_006442175.1. NCBI lineage: Bacteria > Pseudomonadati > Pseudomonadota > Alphaproteobacteria > Hyphomicrobiales > Phyllobacteriaceae > Mesorhizobium > Mesorhizobium sp. B2-3-14. The sequence continues at coordinate 173,028 of NZ_VFVP01000012.1, forward strand.
GCTCGATCAACCTGCGATAAATTCCACCCGAGAGAGCCCAGCCTCACCGCGTGGGAAAGCATAGAGCCGGTGCGATCCGGCGTCGTCCCGCGCTGCTTTGGTCATCGAGGCTTCCTGTACTTTGGTACCGCATCCATTGTATATCAGAGGGAATGAAATTAGCGATGTAACACTTCGGTTGATGGCGAGGGGGGCGCCGAATGATGACGTTCAACTTCGAGGGGCCACCAGTGGGCGACGGCGATGCGCCGGCCGATTGCCAGGACCAGTTGCTGCCTCTCGTCAATGAGATCGTGCAGGCCGCGGTGGCGGCCGGCTGGAAGCGGGACGATGTTCTTCTGGCTTTCGTGGAACTCGCCTGGGATCTGTACGAGAACCGGCGCGGTGATCTGTAGCAGCGGACTGCCAATCACCGGCTCCGAACGGCGGCTCCCATGCTCGACCTCGCGGGCAAGCCATCAATCAGCGCAGGCTGCGCCAGGCACCTGCCGTCAGCGGTTGACGAGAACACAGAATCGCGCGACCGGGCGTGTCAGCACCGATTGGCGAACTCCTGGATGGCGAAGACCTCGCGCCGAGCGAAAATGAAACGCTCGGCAACTCCCATTCACCGCCATTCTTTGTTCTTTTCTCGAACAAAGATTTTTCTTTGCACGTGGGAGTTCTTCCCAAGCGAAGATGGCTGCGTTACGCTGTCTTCGGGGCCGGGAAGGGGATGTGAGGCGTCGTCGGACGGCTGAGGCAGTGCGAATGAAAAATGCGGACGAGGCACGGGAAAGCGGCATTTCCCGAGGCATCGATCGGAAGCGAGCAGCTCGATACGTCCTGGACATCATTCCTGAAAGTGCAGGTCCGCGCAGGGCCACAGCGCAAGGAAGCGTGATTTATTCCGTTCGCGGGCCCGGCTCGCAGACATTCCTGGCCAAGGAGTACTCCGCAGGGATCGTGCTTGCGCCCATGCAGCCTGCGCATCGTTCGCCGTCCGGACGGATCGCTCACATGAACGGGCCTCACGACGACGCCGGCCCGCGTCGAGCAATCACGAATTGTTTTTCGCGGGAACGGCCAGGGAGGCCTCGGGTTGAACTTTATCTGGAACTTATCAGGAGGCCGAAGAATGCCGGGCGATGATGGTTTCCCCGGGTCAGTTTCTCGAATCAATTCGGCGCGGCAGCCGGCGCTCACTGCAAAAGGCGGGCTTTCTCCCCGCGCCGCACGCAAGGTGCAAGACTTCCTGCACGAGAACTTCACCCGCAAGCTGGCGCTTGCCGAGATGGCTGCGGTGTGCGGGTTGTCGCCTTCTCATTTCGTGCGGGCGTTTGCCAGGACGTTCGGCGTGCCGCCGCATCAATATGTTCTCGACCTGCGGCTGGACCTCGCCGAAAGGCTGCTTGCCGACAGCCGCATGACGATCGCCGACATCGCCCATTCCAGCGGATTTTCAAGCCAGAGCCATTTTACCACCGTGATGAAGAAATACCGGCAAGTGACCCCATTGCAGGCGCGGGTAGGAAAGCTTAACGCCAAGATTAGATGAAGCGTCGCTCACACCGTTGCTTGATTACTTGGTTTTAAAGCAGTTGCTAAGGTAACGAGCTGTTAACCTCCGCCTATATGCTCGGGTCTTTTCTCACAAGACAGCAATTTCGTGAAATACGGCAAGCAGGAATCATGTCTTCCTGCCGTGGACTGGAATTGTCAGACGATTCCATGCCGGCCAGCGGAGAGGGCACCATGACCGACAATCAGATTTCGAGCGGCTCGCCTGTTGTGCAGCGTCGCGCGGCGCATTTCGCCGGCAACTGGATCGCCGGCACCGATCCCCGTTCCCGCTCAATTCGTCGTCGTTTGATGGCGGTGCTGCGCATGGCTCATCGCGCGCTGGGTATGGGACGCAAGCGCCTGGGGCTGGGAACGCTGGGCGTCGGCGGGGCGCCGGCCGCGATGCTGGGCGCCTTCGCGATCGGCATGGCTGCAACGCCGGCCCTGGCGCAATATCAGGCCGGTGGCGGGTCGGCGACAGGCGGCAACGCCGTCGCCATCGGTAACGGCGCGACGGCGAATGGCAATAACAGCACGGCGTTGGGCACCTCAAACAGTGCAACGGGCGACGCTACCATCGCCATCGGCTATGCGATGAGTGTCAATGGCCTCAATTCCATAGGCATAGGCGTGTTCGCGGGCGCGACCGGCGTCAACGCCCTCGCTTTGGGCGGGAACGCCCATGCCAACGGGGACGGAGCAAGCTCGATTGGCGTCAACTCGGTTGCAGCCGCAGGCGCGGCCGCCTTTGGCCTGAACGCGCGTGCCGACGGATTGAACTCGACGGCGATCGGCTACGTTACCCGGGCGACCGGGCTGCGCGCCACCGCGCTCGGGTTTGGGGCAACAGCGTCCGGGCTGGATTCGCTTGCCCAAGGTAATAGCGCCGTCGCAAGCAATCAGAACGCCATCGCCATCGGCTTCCAGGCGACCGCGACCGCGATCAATGCCGTCAATCTTGGCAACCGAACTGTTGCGGGAGGGGGCGCCCTTCAGGAAAGCGCCATCGCCATTGGCACGGACGTACTGGCGTCTCAGGTTGACTCCACTGCGATCGGGCGCCAAAGCAAGGCAACGGGCACGTCCGCCATAGCGATGGGCGTCACAGCCGCGGCATCGGCAACTAACTCGGTCGCCGTCGGCGCCAGCACGGTTGCATCGGGAGCCTTCGGGGTCGCCATGGGTAACCAAGCGCAGGCGCTTGCAGCCGGTGGTGCTGTTGCGATAGGCTCGGGCGCAATCGTTGCCAGCACCGCGACCTCGGGCCTTGCGCTCGGCAACAATGCAAATTCCGGTGGTATTTTATCGGTTGCCGTAGGCGCCGGTACCAACGCCAGCGGCGACAATTCCACAGCCACCGGACGCCAGGCTGTTGCGAGTGGCACAAACGCCTCCTCGTACGGGACAGGATCCAAGGCTACGGGAGACAATTCCCTCGCTGCCGGCGTCAGCTCCAACGCCAGCGGGGTCGCCAGCACCGCGCTCGGCATCGGCGCCGCGGCGTCGGCCACAAGCGCCATCGCCATCGGCAACAATGCCGCGGCCAGTTCCACCAACGCGGTTGCCATGGGCACCAACGCCGTGGCGACCGGCGGCCAAGCCGTCTCGATCGGTGCGAACAACACCGCCTTTGGCGACGGCGCGGTCGCCATCGGCGATCCGAGCTTCGCCAGCGGCACCGGCGCCTTCACCGGCGGCGCCAACAACATCGCCAACAGCGACGGCACGGCGACCGCGACCGGAGCCAATATGGCCAATGGCGCCGTCGCCATCGGCAACAACAACAAGGCGATCGGGCAAGGCTCCGTCGCGCTGGGCAACGGCTCCACCGCGGGCGCCGCCGGTTTCGTCGGCAATGTCGCGCTGGGCAACGGCGCCTCGGCGGCGGCAAGCTCGGGCGACGTGGCGCTGGGCTCGGGCTCGGTGACCGCCGTGGCGGTCGGCACCGCCAGTGGGGTGGTCAACGGCACGACCTATGCCTTCCAGGGCACCAACCCGACCTCGACGGTCAGCATCGGCGCGCCGGGCGCGGAACGCACCATCACCAACCTGGCTGCGGGGCGGATCAGCGCGCTCTCGACTGACGCGATCAACGGCTCGCAGCTCGCCGCCACCAACCAGGCGGTCGACGCCATCGGCGCCGTCGTCAACAACATCAATGTCGGCGGCGGCATCAAGTATTTCCACGCCAACTCGACGCTGGCGGATTCGCAGGCGCTGGGAGCCGATTCCGTCGCTGTCGGCCCGAACGCGGTGGCCAACAATGCCGGCGACGTCGCGATCGGCCTGAATTCGACGTCGGGCGCCACGACCAATGTCGGCGGCACGACGATCGGCGGCGTCAACTACACCTTCGCCGGCGGCACGCCGGCGGGCGCCTTCTCGGTCGGCTCGGCCGGCGCCGAGCGCCAGATCCAGAACGTCGCCGCCGGACAGTTGAACGGCGGTTCGACCGATGCCGTCAACGGCTCGCAGCTCTTCGCCACAAACCAGCAGGTGACGCAGAACACGACCGACATCGCCAATATCGGCGGCAACATCACCAATCTCGGCAACACGATCAACAACATCGCCGGCGACACCTCGGCGATCTACACCAACGCCAATGG
>NZ_VFVP01000013.1:0-156370 GCF_006442175.1 Mesorhizobium sp. B2-3-14
AAGAAGATCGGCGAGGACGCGATCCGCGAGCTGATGGCTGCGGTCGACGCCTACATCCCGACGCCGGTTCGTCCGCTCGACAAGCCGTTCCTGATGCCGATCGAGGACGTGTTCTCGATCTCGGGCCGCGGCACGGTCGTCACCGGCCGCGTCGAGCGCGGCGTGGTCAAGGTCGGCGAGGAACTGGAGATCATCGGCATCCGTCCGACGACCAAGACGACCTGCACGGGCGTGGAAATGTTCCGCAAGCTGCTCGACCAGGGCCAGGCTGGCGACAACATCGGCGCGCTGCTGCGCGGCGTTGATCGTGAAGGTGTCGAGCGCGGCCAGGTTCTGGCCAAGCCGGGCACGGTGAAGCCGCACAAGAAGTTCGTGGCCGAAGCCTACATCCTGACCAAGGACGAAGGTGGCCGTCATACGCCGTTCTTCACCAACTACCGTCCGCAGTTCTACTTCCGCACGACCGACGTGACCGGCATCGTGTCGCTGCCGGAAGGCACCGAGATGGTGATGCCCGGCGACAACATCACGGTCGATGTCGAGCTGATCGTGCCGATCGCCATGGAAGAGAAGCTGCGCTTCGCCATCCGTGAAGGCGGCCGCACCGTCGGTGCCGGCATCGTCGTCACCATCAAAGAGTAATTTGGACTTAAACCGATCTGTCGCGGGCGCCGGAGTAGCCCGCGCCGCGCCAGAACAAGGAAGTGACGCATGAACGGACAGAATATCCGCATCCGCCTGAAGGCGTTTGATCACCGCGTGCTCGACGCCTCGACGAAGGAAATCGTGTCGACGGCCAAGCGCACCGGGGCAAACGTCCGCGGCCCCATTCCGCTGCCGACGCGGATCGAAAAGTTCACGGTCAACCGGTCGCCCCACGTCGACAAGAAGAGCCGCGAGCAGTTCGAGATGCGCACGCACAAGCGTCTGCTCGACATCGTCGATCCGACCCCGCAGACGGTCGATGCTTTGATGAAGCTCGATCTAGCCGCCGGCGTCGACGTCGAGATCAAGCTCTAAGGGAATGAGAGCGCGGTAAGGGGCGGTGCCCCTGGCCCGGAACTCTAAAGGAATTGAACCGATGCGTTCAGGTGTGATTGCAAAGAAGGTGGGAATGACCCGCATCTATAATGATGCCGGGGAACATGTTCCCGTCACCGTTCTCCAGATGGAGAACTGCCAGGTCGTGGCACAGCGCACGCAGGAGAAGAATGGCTACACCGCCGTTCAGCTCGGCGTTGGCCTCGCCAAGGTGAAGAACACGTCGAAGGCGATGCGCGGCCATTTCGCGACCGCCTCCGTCGAGCCGAAGGCGAAGGTCGCCGAGTTCCGCGTCTCCGCCGACAACATGATCGACGTCGGCGCCGAGATCACCGTCGACCATTTTGTCGCCGGCCAGAAGGTCGATGTGACGGGCACGACGATCGGCAAGGGTTTCCAGGGCGTCATCAAGCGCCACCATATGGGTGGTGGCCGCGCGACCCACGGTAACTCGGTCTCGCACCGTACACATGGCTCGACCGGTCAGCGCCAGGACCCGGGCAAGGTGTTCAAGGGCAAGCATATGGCTGGTCACATGGGCGACACCCGCGTGACGACACAGAATGTCGAGGTCGTTTCGACCGATGCCGACCGCGGCCTGATCCTGATCCGCGGTGCGGTTCCCGGATCGAAGGGCGCCTGGATCCTGGTCCGCGACGCGGCCAAGGTGGCACTGCCGGCCAATGCGCCGAAGCCCGCCGCGATCCGCGCCGTTGCGGCAGCTGCTAAGAACGAGGCTCCGGCCACAGAGGGAGCGGAATAATGGATCTCAAGATCACAACGCTCGGCGGCAAAGACGCCGGCAAGGTGGAACTTTCCGACGGAATTTTCGGCCTTGATCCGCGCGAGGACATCCTGCAGCGCGTCGTGCGCTGGCAGCTTGCCAAGAAGCAGCAGGGCACGCACAAGGCCAAGGGCCGCGCCGAAATCGCGCGCACCGGTGCCAAGATGTACAAGCAGAAGGGTACGGGCCGCGCCCGTCACCACTCGGCACGCGCTCCGCAGTTCCGCGGCGGCGGCAAGGCCCACGGCCCGGTCGTTCGCAGCCATGAGCATGAACTGCCCAAGAAGGTTCGTGCGCTCGGCCTCAAGCATGCCCTTTCGGCCAAGGCCAAGAGCGCGTCGATCATCATCATCGACGAGCTGAAGCTGACCGAGGCCAAGACCAAGGCGCTGATCGCGAATTTCGCGACGCTGGGCCTGACCAACGCCCTGGTGATTGGCGGCGCCGAGCTTGACAAGAACTTCAAGCTGGCAGCCACCAACATCCCCAACATCGACGTGCTGCCCATCCAGGGCATCAACGTCTACGACATTCTGCGCCGCGGCACGCTGGTCCTTTCGAAGGCCGCCGTCGAGGCTCTCGAGGAGCGCTTTAAATGACCGACCTTCGTCACTACGACGTGATCGTCTCGCCGGCGATCACTGAAAAGTCGACCATGGCCTCCGAGCAGAACCAGGTCGTCTTCAACGTCGCCAAGAAGGCGTCGAAGCCCGAAATCAAGGCCGCCGTCGAAGCGCTGTTCGGCGTCAAGGTGATGGCCGTGAACACGCTTGTCCGCAAGGGCAAGATCAAGCGCTTCCGCGGCACGATCGGCCGCCAGAGCGACGTCAAGAAGGCGATCGTGACGCTGGCCGACGGCCAGTCGATCGACGTCGCGACGGGTCTCTGAGCAAGGCCGCGAGGACAACAACAATGGCACTGAAAAAATTCAACCCGGTAACGCCGAGCACCCGCCAGCTGGTCATCGTCGACCGCTCGGGCCTCTACAAGGGCAAGCCCGTCAAGGGCCTGACCGAGGGTCTGACTAAGTCGGGCGGCCGCAACAATCACGGCCGTATCACCGCCCGCTTCATTGGTGGTGGCCACAAGCGTTCGTACCGCATCATCGACTTCAAGCGTCGCAAGTTCGACGTTGTCGGCACGGTCGAGCGCATTGAATACGATCCGAACCGCACCGCCTTCATCGCACTGATCAAGTATGATGATGGTGAGCTGTCCTACATCATCGCTCCGCAGCGCCTGGCTCCCGGCGACAAGATCGTGGCTGGCGAAGCGGTCGACGTTAAGCCCGGCAATGCGATGCCGCTGGCCTCGATGCCGGTCGGCACCATCGTCCACAACATCGAGCTGAAGCCGGGCAAGGGCGCCCAGGTCGCCCGGTCGGCAGGTGGTTACGGCCAGTTGGTCGGCCGTGACCAGGGCATGGCGATCCTGCGCCTCAACTCGGGCGAGCAGCGTGTCGTTCACGGCTCCTGCATGGCCACCGTCGGTGCCGTGTCCAATCCGGACCACGGCAACATCAACGACGGCAAGGCCGGCCGCACGGTTTGGCGTGGCAAGCGTCCGCACAATCGCGGCGTGACCATGAACCCGGTCGACCACCCGCATGGCGGTGGTGAAGGCCGCACCTCCGGTGGCCGTCATCCGGTCAGCCCGTGGGGCAAGCCGACCAAGGGCAAGAAGACGCGGTCCAACAAGGCGACCGACAAGTTCATCCTGCGCTCGCGCCATCAGCGCAAGAGCTAAGAAGAGGTAACGCCAAGTGACTCGTTCTATTTGGAAAGGCCCCTTCATCGACGGCTACCTTCTCAAGAAGGTGGACAAGGTTCGTGAAGGCGGTCGCAATGAGGTGATCAAGATGTGGAGCCGTCGCTCCACCATCCTGCCGCAGTTCGTCGGCCTCACCTTCGGTGTCTACAACGGCCAGAAGCATGTTCCCGTTTCGGTGAACGAGGACATGGTCGGTCACAAGTTCGGTGAATTCGCTCCGACCCGGACCTATTACGGTCACGGCGCGGATAAGAAGGCGAAGAGGAAATAATCATGGGCAAGGCCAAAGCTCCGCGCAGGCTTGCTGACAACGAAGCGCGCGCCGTGTTGCGCACGATCCGTATCAGCCCGCAGAAGCTGAACCTGGTTGCCGCGCTGATCCGCGGCAAGAAGGTCGCGACAGCGCTTTCCGATCTCGAATTCTCGGCCAAGCGGATTTCCGGCACGGTCAAGAAGACGCTGGAATCGGCAATCGCCAACGCGGAAAACAACCACGACCTCGATGTCGATGCGCTGGTGGTGGCGGAAGCCTATGTCGGCAAGTCGATCGTCATGAAGCGGTTCCACGCTCGTGGCCGTGGTCGCGCCAGCCGTATCGAGAAGCCGTTCTCGCACCTCACGATCGTCGTTCGTGAAGTCGAAGAAAAAGGGGAGGCCGCATAATGGGCCAGAAAGTCAATCCGATCGGTCTTCGCCTCGGCATCAACCGCACCTGGGATTCGCGCTGGTTCGCGAACACCGGCGAGTACGGCAAGCTGCTGCATGAGGACATCAAGATCCGCAAGTATCTTGAGAAGGAACTCAAGCAGGCCGCGATCTCGAAGGTCGTGATCGAGCGTCCGCACAAGAAGTGCCGCGTCACCATCCATGCCGCGCGCCCGGGTCTGATCATCGGCAAGAAGGGCGCCGACATCGAGAAGCTTCGCAAGAAGCTGATGGAGATGACGAAGTCCGAGACGCACCTCAACATCGTTGAAGTGCGCAAGCCGGAAATCGACGCGACCCTGGTCGCCCAGTCGATTGCCCAGCAGCTCGAGCGCCGTATCGCGTTCCGCCGCGCCATGAAGCGTGCCGTGCAGTCGGCCATGCGCCTCGGTGCCGAAGGCATCCGCATCAACTGCGCCGGCCGTCTTGGCGGCGCCGAGATCGCGCGCATGGAATGGTACCGTGAAGGTCGCGTGCCGCTGCATACGCTGCGCGCCGATGTCGACTACGGCACGGCCGAGGCGAACACGGCGTATGGCATCTGCGGCGTCAAGGTCTGGGTATTCAAGGGCGAGATCCTCGAGCACGATCCGATGGCTTCGGAACGCCGCGCGACCGAGGGTGATGCCGCGCATGGCGGTGGTGGTGATCGCGAACGCGGTCGTCGTCGCGAAAACGCCTGAGACATTTAGGAATTTGGAGTTAGAACGATGCTGCAGCCAAAGCGCACAAAGTTCCGCAAGCAGTTCAAGGGCCGTATCCATGGTACCGCAAAGGGCGGCACCAACCTGGATTTCGGTGGTTTCGGGCTGAAGGCGCTTGAGCCGAACCGCGTCACCGCGCGTGAGATCGAGGCGGCCCGCCGCGCGATCACTCGCGAAATGAAGCGTGCCGGCCGCGTCTGGATCCGCATTTTCCCGGACGTGCCGGTCACTTCGAAGCCGACCGAAGTCCGCATGGGCAAGGGCAAGGGCGCGGTCGATTACTGGGCGGCGCGCGTCAAGCCGGGCCGCATCATGTTCGAGATCGACGGCGTCAATGAAGAAACCGCCCGTGAGGCGCTGCGTCTCGGCGCGGCCAAGCTCTCGGTCAGGACGCGCTTCGTACAGCGCATCGCAGAATAAGGACGGGCTGATCATGAAAGCCGAAGACATCCGGACCAAGACCCAGGACCAGCTGACCGACGACCTGGCCAGCCTGAAGAAGGAGCAGTTCAACCTGCGCTTCCAGAAGGCCACCGGCCAGCTCGAGAAGACCGCGCGCGTGAGGCAGGTCCGCAAGGACATTGCGCGTATCAAGACCATCGCTGCGGAAAAGTCCGCGGCCAAGAAGGCTTAAGGACGAAAACCATGCCAAAGCGCATTCTGCAGGGCACCGTCGTCAGCGACAAGAACGAGAAGACGGTTGTCGTCAAGGTCGAACGGCGCTTCACGCATCCCGTGATGAAGAAGACCGTGCGCATGACCAAGAAGTACAAGGCGCACGACGAGAACAACGCCCACAAGGTCGGCGATCAGGTGTTCATCCAGGAATCGAAGCCGATTTCCAAGGATAAGCGCTGGATCGTCGTATCCTCGGATCAGGCGTAAACAAACGAATTTTGGACAGACCGGGGAGGGGCTTCGAGCCCATCCCGTTAGAAAAGAAGAAGGCGGCCAGTCATGATTCAGATGCAAACAAACCTCGACGTGGCGGATAATTCCGGCGCGCGTCGTGTCATGTGCATCAAGGTGCTGGGCGGCTCGAAGCGGAAATACGCTTCCGTGGGCGACATCATCGTGGTGTCGATCAAGGAAGCCATTCCGCGCGGCCGCGTTAAGAAGGGCGATGTGATGAAGGCGGTCGTGGTTCGCACGGCCAAGGACATCCGCCGCCCGGACGGCAGCGTGATCCGTTTCGACAAGAACGCGGCCGTTCTCGTCGACAACAAGAAAGAGCCGATCGGCACGCGTATCTTCGGACCGGTTCCGCGCGAACTTCGCGCCAAGAACCACATGAAGATCATCTCGCTCGCGCCTGAAGTGCTGTAAGGAGCCGGACCAATGCAAAAGATTAGAAAAGGCGACAAGGTCGTCGTGCTGGCCGGCAAGGACAAGGGCCGTTCGGGCGAAGTCCTCTCGGTTCAGCCGAAGGATGACACCGCGCTGGTGCGCGGCGTCAACATGATCCGTCGTCACCAGAAGCAGTCCCAGTCCCAAGAGGGCGGGATCATCACCAAGGAAGCGCCGATCCAGCTGTCGAACATCGCGCTGGCCGACCCGAAGGATGGCAAGCCGACCCGCGTCGGTTTCGTCTTCCAGAAGGACGGCAAGAAGGTGCGCGTCGCCAAGCGCTCGGGAGAAGTCATCAATGGCTAAGGCTCAAACCAAGCAGGCGACTGCCAACAACACGCCGCGTCTCAAGCAGGTCTACAACGAGACCATCCGCAAGGCGCTGCAGGAGCAGTTCGGCTACGACAACGAGATGCAGGTTCCGCGCCTCGACAAGATCGTGCTGAACATGGGTGTGGGCGAAGCGACCGCCGATTCGAAGAAGCCTTCGGTCGCGGCCGAGGACCTGGCGATGATCGCCGGCCAGAAGGCCGTCGTCACCCGCGCCCGCAATTCGATCGCGGGCTTCAAGGTTCGCGAGAAGATGCCGATCGGCGCCAAGGTCACGCTGCGCAAGGAACGCATGTACGAGTTCCTCGACCGCCTCGTGAACATCGCGCTGCCGCGCGTCCGCGACTTCCGCGGACTGAACCCCAAGAGCTTCGATGGCCGTGGCAACTACGCCATGGGCATCAAGGAGCACATCGTGTTCCCGGAGATCAACTACGACAAGGTTGATCAGATCTGGGGCATGGACGTCATCGTTTGTACGACTGCGAAGACGGACGACGAAGCCAGGGCTTTGCTCAAGGCTTTCAACTTCCCCTTCCGCCAGTAACGGCAGCGAGAAAAGGAAAAATCTGAAATGGCAAAGACCAGCTCAGTCGAGAAGAACAACAGGCGCCGCAAGCTTGCCGACCAGTACGGTCCCAAGCGCGCTGCGCTCAAGGCGATCATCATGGATCAATCCAAGCCGATGGAAGAGCGCTTCCGCGCTCAGCTCAAGCTTGCCGCCATGCCGCGCAACTCGGCCAAAATCCGCATCCGCAACCGCTGCGAAGTCACCGGCCGCCCGCGTGCCTACTATCGCAAGCTCAAAGTATCGCGCATCGCGCTTCGGGACCTCGGCAATAACGGCCAGATCCCGGGCCTGGTCAAGTCGAGCTGGTAAGGAGGACATAACATGTCATTGAGCGATCCTCTCGGCGATATGCTGACCCGCATCCGCAACGCCTATGGCCGCAAGAAGTCGAGTGTCTCGACGCCGGCCTCGCGTCTGCGCACCCGCGTCCTCGACGTGCTGAAGGCTGAAGGCTATATCCGCGATTACAGCCAGACCGATTTCGACAACGGCAAGTCCGAGATCGAAATCGAGCTGAAGTATTTCGACGGTGCCCCGGTCGTGCGCGAAATCGCCCGCGTTTCGAAGCCCGGCCGCCGCGTTTACGTCTCGGCCAAGTCGATTCCGCACGTTGCCAACGGCCTCGGCATTGCCATCCTTTCGACACCGAAGGGCGTGATGGCCGACCATGAAGCACGCGAACAGAACGTCGGCGGCGAGATCCTCTGCCAGATCTTCTGATCCGGCAGCTTACCGCACGTGGAATTCGGTCTTCGGATCGTTCCCGAAGACAGAGACCTGAAACAAGAGAAGTGACGAGGACAACCTAATGTCTCGTATTGGAAAGAAACCCGTTTCGCTGCCGCAGGGCGTGACCGCGACCGTCAATGGCCAGACCGTGACGGCGAAGGGCCCCAAGGGCGAGCTGAAGTTCGTGGTGAACGACGAAGTCCTGGTCAAGATGGAAGGCAGCGAAATCGCTGTCCAGCCGCGCGATCAGACCAAGACCGCCCGCTCCAAGTGGGGCATGTCGCGCACGCAGATCGTCAACATCCTGCAGGGCGTGAAGGACGGTTTCGAGAAGAAGCTCGAGATCACCGGCGTCGGCTATCGCGCCGCCTTGCAGGGCAAGAACCTGCAACTGGCCCTTGGCTTCAGCCATGATGTCGTCTACGAGACGCCGGCCGGCATCACGATCACCGTGCCGAAGCCGACCGAAATCACCGTGGCCGGCATCGATAAGCAGCAGGTCGGCCAGGTCGCGGCGGAGATCCGCGAATACCGCGGTCCCGAGCCCTACAAGGGCAAGGGCGTCCGCTACGCTGGCGAGAAGATCGTCCGCAAGGAAGGCAAGAAGAAGTAATCGGCTTGGCCCTGAAAAGTTGCAGACTTTTCGCACAGGGACCAAGCCACGGAAGTTAACGCCGCGGGGAGCGGTCGCGGGAGGCGCTTCGCCTACCGCATATGGCGGCCCCCGTTTTTTGAAGGCAAGGGACTATCATGGCTATCAAGGAATCCATCCAGCGCCGCGCGCAGCGCGTGCGCCGTCAGATCAAGAAAGTCGCCGGCGAGCGTCCGCGTCTGTCGGTTCATCGCACGTCGAAGAACATCTACGTTCAGGTCATCGACGACGCCAAAGGCCACACCATTGCCGCCGCCTCGACGCTCGAGAAGGACCTCAAGGGGTCGCTCAAGACCGGCGCTGACACTGCTGCCGCCGCTGCGATCGGCAAGCTGATCGCCGAGCGCGCCACTAAGGCTGGCGTCAAGGAAGTCGTCTTCGATCGCGGCGCCTACATCTATCACGGCCGCGTCAAGGCGCTGGCTGAAGCGGCCCGCGAAGGCGGTCTCAGCTTCTAAGCATGACCCCGAAAAGTTGCAGACTTTTCGGATAAGATCATGCAAGGGAAGAAATGATTTTCACCGTCGGCGACCCAAAGCGGCGCCGGCAATCAGCAACCCGTGCTTCCGGAAAAGAACAAGGAACAGGATATGGCACAGGAACGTAGGGATGGCGGCCGCGGCCGCGATCGTGAAGAACGCGATGACGGCATGGTGGACAAGCTTGTCCACATCAACCGGGTCGCCAAGGTCGTCAAGGGCGGCCGTCGCTTTGGTTTTGCCGCGCTCGTCGTCGTCGGCGACCAGAAGGGCCGCGTTGGCTTTGGTCACGGCAAGGCGCGCGAAGTGCCGGAAGCTATCCGCAAGGCAACTGAATCCGCAAAGCGCGACATGATCTTCGTGCCGTTGCGCTCGGGCCGCACGCTGCACCATGACGTCGAGGGACGTTGGGGCGCTGGCCGCGTTCTGCTGCGCGCTGCCAAGCAGGGTACTGGCATCATCGCCGGCGGCCCGATGCGCGCCGTCTTCGAGACGCTCGGCATGCACGACGTGGTTGCCAAGTCGATGGGTTCGTCGAACCCGTACAACATGGTTCGCGCCACCTTCGACGCGCTGAAGAGCCAGATGCATCCCAAGGATGTGGCTGCCGCGCGTGGCATCAAGTATTCGACCCTTCAGGCCCGCCGCGGCACCGCCGTTGCGGCTGAAGAATAGTCGATCTGACCAGGGATTTTGACCATGGCCAAGAAAGCAACCAAGACCATCACCGTTGAGCAGATCGGTTCGCCGATCCGCCGCCCGAAGGAACAGCGCGCAACGCTGGTCGGCCTCGGCCTCAACAAGATGCACAAGCAGCGCACGCTGGAAGATACGCCTTCCGTGCGCGGCATGATCGCTGCCGTCCAGCATCTCGTCCGCGTCGTGGACGAGGGCTGAGCAAGAGCGCAGGAGAACCCAGATGAAACTCAATGATCTGCGTGACAAGGACGGCGCGACGCACTCCAAGAAGCGTCTCGGCCGCGGCATCGGCTCCGGCTCGGGCAAGACCGCCGGTCGCGGCGTCAAGGGCCAGAAGGCGCGCTCCGGCGTCGCAGTCAACGGCTTCGAGGGTGGCCAGATGCCGCTCTACAGGCGTCTGCCGAAGCGTGGCTTCAACAACATCTTCGCCAAGAGCTTCACCGTCGTGTCGCTGGCCCGCATCCAGGAAGCCGTCGATGCCAAGAAGCTTGACGTCAAGGCGACCGTGACGGCCGAGGCGCTTGTCGCCGCCGGCGTCATCCGTCGCGTCAAGGATGGCGTGCGCGTGCTGTCCGATGGCGAACTCAAAGCCAAGCTCGCCTTCGACGTCGCCGGCGCCTCCAAGGCCGCGATCGAGAAGATCGAAAAGGCCGGCGGTTCGGTCAAGCTGCCGGAAAAGGCAGCCGCCGAGTAACGGCAATTTGAAGAGCGGTCGGCAAGAGTGGTATCCGTTTTTGCTTCCGATCGCGCTTTGACCTGCTCAATTTAGCGGCCGCGTCGACGCGGCCGCTTGCATGTTTACAGCCCGGAGCTTATCTCGTGAGCTTCGGTGAAACGCACCGCCTGACCTCACGGGCCATCAAGCGTTACCAAGCGGAGAATCAGGCATGGCTTCGGCTGCTGAACAACTAGCCTCGAATCTGAATTTCTCGGCCTTCGCCAAGGCGGAGGACCTTAAGAAACGCATCTGGTTCACCATCGGCGCGTTGCTCGTCTATCGTCTCGGCACCTACATCCCGCTTCCCGGCATCAATCCCGACGCTTTCGCCCAGGCCTTCTCCTCGCAGAGCAAGGGCGTGCTCGGCATGTTCAACATGTTCGCCGGCGGTGCCGTGCAGCGCATGGCGATCTTTGCACTCGGCATCATGCCCTACATCTCCGCTTCCATCATCATGCAGCTGATGACCTCGGTCATTCCCTCGCTGGAAGCGCTGAAGAAGGAAGGCGAGCAGGGCCGCAAGGTCATCAACCAGTACACGCGCTACGGCACCGTGCTCCTGGCGCTGGTGCAGGCCTATGGCATTTCGGTGGGACTGGAGAACGGCAACGGCATCGTCAGCGATCCCGGCATGTTCTTCCGCATCTCCACCGTCGTCACGCTGGTCGGCGGCACCATGTTCCTGATGTGGCTGGGCGAGCAGATCACCGCGCGCGGCATCGGCAACGGCATTTCGCTGATCATCTTCTCCGGCATCGTCGCCGGCTTGCCGCATGCCATTTCCGGCACACTGGAACTCGGCCGTACCGGCGCCCTGTCGACCGGCCTGATCCTGGCGATCATCGTGCTGGCCATCGTCGTCATAGCGCTTATCGTGTTCTTCGAGCGCGCCCAGCGCCGCCTGCTGATCCAGTATCCGAAGCGCCAGGTCGGCAATCGCATGTTCCAGGGCGATACCTCGCATCTGCCGCTTAAGCTCAACACCTCGGGCGTCATCCCGCCGATCTTCGCGTCGTCGCTGCTTCTGCTGCCGGCCACCGTCGCCGGCTTCTCGCAGACGACCAACATGCCGGCCTGGGCCAGCACGATCCTGGCCTCGCTTGGCCACGGCCAGCCGCTCTACATGGCATTCTATGCGGCGATGATCGTGTTCTTCGCCTTCTTCTACACAGCGATCGTGTTCAACCCGAAGGACACCGCCGACCAGCTCAAGAAGCATTCGGGCTTCATCCCTGGCTATCGTCCGGGCGAGCGCACCGCCGATTACATCGACTACGTTCTCACCCGCATCACCGTCGTCGGCGCCATCTATCTGGTGCTGGTGTGCCTGTTGCCGGAGTTCCTGATCTCGGCCACTGGCGTACCATTCTACCTCGGTGGCACATCGCTTCTGATCGTGGTCAGTGTAACGCTCGATACGGTTGCGCAGATTCAGGGTCACCTGATCGCGCACCAGTATGAAGGCCTGATCAAGAAGTCGAAGCTGCGCGGGGGGAAGAAAGCCAGATGAGGTTGATTTTGCTTGGGCCGCCAGGAGCGGGCAAGGGGACACAAGCACAAAGACTGGTAGAAAAACACGGCATACCCCAGCTCTCGACGGGTGATATGCTGCGCGCCGCCGTTCAGGCCGGTACCGAGGTCGGCAAGCGTGCCAAGGCGGTGATGGATGCCGGCGAGCTGGTGTCCGACGCCATCGTCAACGCCATCGTCGCCGAGCGTATCGATCAGGCTGACTGCGCCAAGGGTTTTATCCTCGACGGCTATCCGCGCACGCTGGTGCAGGCGGATGCGGTTGAATCGATGCTTTCAGCGCGTGGCATTGATCTCGACACCGTCATCGAACTGGTTGTCGACGACAGGGCCCTGGTTGGTCGAATCGTCAAGCGCGCCGATGATGCAAAGGCCGCCGGCCAGCCGGTGCGCAAGGACGACAATCCCGCCGTGTTCGAAGAGCGGCTGCGGGAGTACTACAAAAAGACCGCTCCGCTGACCGGCTACTATTACGCCAAAGGCAAGCTCAAGACTGTGGACGGCATGGCCAGTATCGACGCGGTAACCGCCGAGATTGAAGCCGTTCTCGCGGCGGCCGAGAAGGCGCGGTAAGGGAATTTAAAGATTAAGCTTGACGGAGACGACTTGCTGCGGTATGGCGGCCCGTCTTCCTATCAGATGCGCGCTTTGCCTGTCCGCAAGGGCAGGGCAGTCGCTTTGAACTGGAAACTCCCGCAAGGGCCGGCCTCCACCGGACGCGGGGCAATCTGAATAATGCCGGCTTGTCCGGCCCACATGGAGAAGAGAAGATATGGCTCGTATAGCCGGCGTCAACATTCCGACCAACAAGCGCGTCGTCATCGCGCTTCAGTACATTCACGGCATTGGCAAGAAGTTCGCCCAGGAGATCGTCGACAAGGTCGGCATCCCGGCCGAGCGCCGCGTCAACCAGTTGACCGATGCGGAAGTGCTGCAGATCCGCGAGACCATCGACCGCGACTATCAGGTCGAAGGCGACCTGCGCCGCGAAGTGTCGATGAACATCAAGCGGCTCATGGACCTTGGCTGCTACCGCGGCCTGCGTCACCGCCGCTCGCTACCGGTTCGCGGCCAGCGCACGCACACCAATGCACGTACCCGCAAGGGCCCGGCCAAGTCGATCGCCGGCAAGAAGAAGTAATAAGAGTGAGTGGTTGGTAGTGGGTGGTGAGGACGTCATCGCTACTCATTAATTCACTATTCACTTTTCCAGGTGGAGCCGCTGGCATTACGGCGGTGTAGAGATCAACTGAAAGGACTATCATGGCCAAGGAAGCCGCTCGTGTTCGCCGTCGCGAACGCAAGAACATTTCGTCGGGCGTTGCCCACGTCAATTCGACCTTCAACAACACGATGATCACCATCACCGACGCGCAGGGCAATTCGATTGCCTGGTCGTCGGCCGGTGCCCAGGGCTTCAAGGGTTCGCGCAAGTCGACCCCGTTCGCCGCCCAGATGGCTGCCGAGGACGTTGCCAAGAAGGCCCAGGAACACGGCATGCGCATGCTCGAAGTCGAGGTCTGCGGACCGGGCTCCGGTCGTGAATCGGCGCTGCGCGCCCTGCAGGCGGCCGGCTTCACCATCACCTCGATCCGTGATGTGACGCCAATCCCGCACAATGGCTGCCGCCCGCGCAAGAAGCGCCGCGTCTAAGCAATTTATCGAACGCCGCGTGAGCGCCCAAGGGCGTTCCTCCACGGTATTCCAGGTCGCCCGCCACGATTGGATGGTGGCGGGTCAACGGAAGGAAAGCATCATGATCCAGAAAAATTGGCAGGAACTGATCAAGCCGAACAAGATCGAGTTCTCGTCGAAGAAGAAGACGCTGACCACGCTGGTCGCCGAGCCGCTCGAGCGTGGCTTTGGCCTGACGCTTGGCAACGCGCTGCGCCGCGTGCTTCTGTCTTCGCTGCGCGGGGCGGCCGTCACCGCCGTGCAGATCGACGGTGTTCTGCATGAATTCTCGTCCATCGCCGGCGTGCGCGAGGACGTGACCGACATCGTCCTGAACATCAAGGAAATCGCAATCCGCATGGAAGGCGATGGCCCCAAGCGCATGGTCGTTCGCAAGCAGGGCCCGGGTGCGGTTCTTGCCGGCGACATCCAGACGGTTGGCGACGTCGAGATCCTCAACCCCGACCACGTCATCTGCACGCTGGACGAAGGCGCGGAAATCCGCATGGAATTCACCGTCGACACCGGCAAGGGCTACGTGCCTGCCGAGCGCAACCGCGCCGAGGACGCGCCGATCGGCCTGATCCCGGTCGACAGCCTCTATTCGCCGGTGAAGAAGGTCTCCTACAAGGTCGAGAACACCCGCGAGGGCCAGGTTCTCGACTATGACAAGCTGACCATGACCATCGAGACCGACGGTTCGATCTCGGGCGAGGACGCGGTGGCTTTCGCCGCCCGCATCCTGCAGGACCAGCTTGGCCTGTTCGTCAACTTCGACGAGCCGCAGAAGGAAGTCGCCGCCGAAGCCGTCACCGAGCTCGCCTTCAACCCGGCGCTGCTCAAGAAAGTCGACGAACTCGAGCTTTCGGTGCGTTCGGCCAACTGCCTGAAGAACGACAACATCGTCTATATCGGCGATCTCATCCAGAAGACCGAAGCCGAGATGCTGCGCACCCCGAACTTCGGCCGCAAGTCGCTGAACGAGATCAAGGAAGTGCTGGCGGCGATGGGCCTGCACCTCGGCATGGAAGTGCCGGACTGGCCGCCGGAAAACATCGAAGACCTCGCCAAGCGTTACGAAGACCAATATTGAGCATGAATTCCAAGGATTGGCGGCGTGAGCCGCTCGATCCGACGGTCATGCGGAAAACCCTCGGAGGCCGTGGCCTCTTGAACAACTGAAGAAGGAAAAGAGCCATGCGCCACGGTTTCAAAGGCCGCCGCTTCGCCCGCAGCATAAGCCACCGCAAGTCGATGTTCGCCAACCTGGCGGTGTCGCTGCTCGAGCACGAGCAGATCGTCACCACCTTGCCGAAGGCGAAGGACCTGCGTCCGATCGTCGAGAAGCTGGTGACGCTCGGCAAGCGCGGCGACCTGCACGCGCGCCGCCAGGTGATCGCGCAGATCGGCAATGAGGGCGTCGTCAAGCGCCTGTTCGACACCATCGCCCCGCGCTATGCCACCCGCAACGGCGGCTATCTGCGCATCATGAAGGCCGGCTTCCGTCACGGCGACAATGCCGCGATGGCGGTCATCGAGTTCGTCGATCGCGACACCTCGGCCAAGGGCGCCGGCGACCGCGCCCGCATCGAAGCCGAAGCCACCGACGCGGATGCCGCGGCCGCATAAGGCTCGGTCTTTCCGAATTGAATTGAAGGGGCCTGCGGGCCCCTTTTTGCGTCTGCCGATGTTTTACCGTCCGCTGGCAAGCGCCAGATACTGGCTTCCACTCAACAGCTTCCAATTGAATGCGCCCGGTACCTCTTCAGTCTTCGGGCTGGGGTAAGAATAGATACTGTCGAGGACGGCCCGAGAATCGATCTCCCTCATCGATTGCGACGTGGAGGACGCGCCCAAATACGCTTCGGTGTCCTGATCGCCGATGAAGTCAGTAGCCACATGAAAATGAATCTGAATCAGTCCGGCGCAGATATTCATCCCGATGTCATGGCCAGACGTAGCGTAGAAAACTTTAGCCTGATCTGGAAGCCAAAGGCCGGCCCCCAGGAACTCTGATGGCTTTGTCTTTCCGCTGAGCCCATCTAGAGCAAGCGCAAAGCAATCGGTGACAGTCTCCGACTGGCCTTTGAGATAACCGGCCTCTTCGATTTGAAACCAGTTCATCTGGTGCGGTGGCTCGATATCAAAGGAAATTTCGAGCTTTCCGAACGTCCAATAGTCCGGGTCAGCATGCTCAGGCGTGCCGAGCACCTCGACAATCTCGGCCATTGTCATGTCGGGGCGGATCGGCCCCAAGCTGCCGGTCTTCAAAAAGTCACGGAATGACAGGAGTTGTTTTTTCATGTGAGCTGACGAGCTTTTCGGCTTCAGGTTCAGCTTTAGCTGCTTTTACTGCTTAAAAAATCGGATTTCAGCGGCTTAGCCTTTCATTTTGCACATTCGTCGGGACAATGCGCCCGAACTCGCTTGGAGGATTCGCAATGCGCGCCAAAAGACTGTCCCTTGTTCTGCTCTGCGCCTTCATTGTGTTCGCAGCCGCACCGGCAGTTCGGCAGGCGCAGGCCGAAGACGTCGCCAAGCCCGCCGATCCAGGCCTCTCCGATGTGTTGACGGACTTGCTGCATGGCGTCGAAGGCGAGAATGCCACTTCAGGTCCGGACAAGCGCGTACCTTTCGGCCGCGAGGAGGTCCAGCTTTCATTCGCGCCGCTGGTCAAGCAAACGGCACCCGCGGTGGTCAACGTCTATGCCTCGCAGACCGCCAAGGTGACATCGCCTTTCGAAGGCGATCCGTTCTTCGAGGAATTCTTCGGCCGTGCCCAGCCGCGTGCGCAGTCTTCGCTCGGCTCGGGCGTGCTCGTCGATCCGAGCGGTGTCATCGTCACCAATTTCCACGTCATCAAGGATGCCGACGAGGTCAAGGTAGCGACCGCCGACGGCCGCGAATTCACCAGCAAGGTGATGCTGAAGGACGAAACGCTCGATCTTGCCGTGCTCAAGATCGAGTCCGACAAGCCGTTCCCGGTCATCGCCATCGGGGATTCCGACGCGCTCGAGGTCGGCGACCTGGTGCTGGCCATCGGCAACCCGTTCGGTGTTGGCCAGACCACCACCAGCGGCATCGTTTCCGCGCTTGCCCGCAGCCATATCGGCGTTTCGGATTCGGGTTATTTCATCCAGACAGACGCCGCCATCAACCCCGGCAATTCCGGCGGCGCGCTGATCAACATGGGCGGCCAGCTGGTCGGCATCAACACCGCCATCTACAGCCGCAGCGGCGGCTCGATCGGCATCGGGTTCGCCATCCCCGCCAATATGGTGCGGGCTTTCGCCGATGCCGCCAAGGCCGGTCTCGATTTCTTCGAGCGGCCCTATATCGGCGCCGAATTCGAAGCGGTGACGCCGCAGATCGCCGAATCGCTGGGCATGGAAAAGCCGACCGGGGCGCTGGTCTCCTCGGTCGACGCGACGGGTCCCGCCGGCAAGGCAGGGCTGAAGCCGGGCGATGTCGTGCTGCAGATCAATGGCAAGCCGGTCGAGAGCATCGAGGCGCTCGACTACCGCATGGCGACGCTGTCGATCGGCACCAAGGCGAATTTCGCGATCCTGACCAAGGGCCAGCAAGCGGCGATGGACATTGCGCTGGAGCGCGCGCCGGAGGGGGCAAAAGCCTCGGAAGTGACGCTGCATGGCCGCAGCCCGTTCTCGGGCGCGAAGGTCTCGGAACTGTCGCCGCGGCTTGCCCAGAAGCTTGGCTTGCGTACCGACCTCAAGGGTGTGACGGTGATCGATATCAATCGCGATTCGCCGGCCGCCGATTTCGGCTTTCAGCCAGGCGACATCGTGCGCGAGGTCAACGGCACCACCATCGACACCGCCGCAGTGCTGGCGCAGGTAGCCCAGCAGGATACGCGCTGGTGGCGCTTTACCGTCGAGCGCGGCGGGCAGATACTGCGCCAGGTTTTGCGTTACTGAGTTCGACCCTGAAGGGATCGCGCTCCAAACTTGGAGCAGGTCGGCGTTTCACCAAAACGCCGACCTGCCCTATATCCTTGTTTTGACGCAATCCCGGACGGAAAATGCTTCACACTTTTCCTGGAATTGCTCTGAGGGAGTGCATGGCCGATCTGTTCAGCGTTGACGAACCGGAAAAGGTGCCGCCCGGACGGCCGCTGGCCGACAGGCTGCGTCCGAGGAATCTTGGGGAGGTCGTTGGCCAGGAACATCTGACGGGACCCGATGGCGCGCTGACTCGGCTGATCGGCTCCGGTTCGCTGGGATCGATGATCTTCTGGGGGCCGCCAGGCACCGGCAAGACCACGGTGGCGAGGCTGCTTGCCGGCGAGACCAGCCTTGCATTCGAGCAGATATCGGCGGTCTTTTCCGGCGTCGCCGACCTGAAGAAAGTGTTCGAGGCGGCCAAGCTGCGCCGTGCCAACGGCCGCCAGACGTTGCTTTTCGTCGACGAGATTCATCGCTTCAACCGCGCTCAGCAGGATTCATTCCTTCCCGTCATGGAGGATGGGACGGTCGTGCTGGTGGGCGCCACCACCGAAAACCCGTCCTTCGAACTCAACGCGGCCTTGTTGTCGCGCGCACGGGTCATGGTCTTTCATTCGCTGGGTGAGGACAGCATCGCCAAGCTGATGACGCGGGCGGAAGAGGCGGAGGGCAGGGCGCTGCCGCTTGATGATGAAGCACGCACGATGCTCATTCGTATGAGCGATGGCGACGGACGCGCATCGCTGACCCTGGCGGAAGAGGTCTGGCGCGCGGCCAAGCCGGGCGAGATATTCGATCCCGAAGGGCTTCAGCGCATCGTCCAGCGCCGTGCGCCGATCTACGACAAGGGCCAGGACGGCCATTACAACCTGATCTCGGCGCTGCACAAGTCGGTGCGCGGCTCGGATCCCGATGCCGCCCTCTACTATCTCGCGCGCATGTTCGATGCCGGGGAGGATCCGCTCTATCTCGGCCGCCGGCTGGTTCGCATGGCGATGGAGGACATTGGTCTGGCCGATCCGCAGGCCCTGGTCGTCGCCAACGCGGCCAAGGATGCCTATGACTATCTCGGCTCTCCGGAGGGCGAACTCGCCTTTGCCGAGGCCACCGTCTATCTCGCCACCGCGCCCAAATCCAATGCCGTTTACACTGCCTTCAAGGCTGCCACGCGGGCCGCCAAGGAACATGGCTCGCTGCTGCCGCCGAAGCACATTCTCAACGCGCCGACCAAGCTGATGAAGGAAGAGGATTACGGCGCCGGCTACCGCTACGACCATGATGAGCCAGATGCCTTTTCAGGCCAGGATTATTTTCCGGAAAAGATGGGCCGCCAGACCTTCTACGATCCGCCCGAGCGTGGTTTCGAGCGCGACATCAGGAAGCGGCTCGACTACTGGGCAAAGCTGCGCAAAGAGCGGGAATAGCCGGCTTGCGGAGCCCGGTGGCCTTGTCAGTGCGAAACGAGGCCTCGCCCTGGGGGATTTCCACTTCGGTTCTCCTGCATGGGCTGCTCGCCGCCAGCGTTATGTTGTTACCATCGCCGAAGCGCTCGAGCGGGCCAGAGGAGGAGCGCGTGTCGGTCGCCATCCTGACGCCACGGCAATTCGAGGTTTCGACAAGGCCGCCCGCACCTCCCATCGAGGAGGCACCCCGCGCACCCATGCCCGAGGCACCGGCGCCTGCTCCAAGCGCTCCTCGATTTCCCGCCACGCCCGCCATGATCCGCCCAACGCGGATGCTGTCGGCCAAGACCCTCGCCGATCCGCGCAGCAAGCAGGCCCGCGCCGATCTCAGGACCTTCGCATCCGATGAGCGCATGGTGCAGCTTTGCAATCTGGAGGCCATGGACCAAATCCGCCAATGGCATGCGGATTTCCAGCCGGAGCGGGTGGTGCCCTACGCGACCGCGGAGGAGAAGATCACCGGCACGACGATCGCCGCTAATGGTGCGGCCTTTCGCAGCCGTAAAAACTGGTACAGTCTGAAGTTCAAATGCCAGCTCGCCAAGGACGGCGAAAGCGTCATTGGCTTTGAATTTCTGGTCGGCGATCCCGTGGCCAGGGACAAATGGGACGAGCTTGGCTTGCCGGCAGTGCATTGACGGCCCGGCAAACTCCACCAGGCAACCAGCCCGGCCAGACACCATGGCCGTTGTGCGGTGACCCAAAAAACCTTATCAAGGCGCACGGTCGGGCGGTGGCCGTTGCCATGATTGGGCACCTCATTCGCAACAGGATCGCGCTTCGCGCGTGGAAAAATGACAAAAACCCTTCGCAAATCCCTTCGCAAATTCGCCATTGCCATCCCGCTTCTCGCCCTTGGCTTCTATTTCATCCCCATCCTGACGACGATCTTCATCGTCTGTGGTCTGATCGACGTGTTGCGCAACGACAGGAAGGATTTGGCGCTGTTCAGTGGCTACTTCCTTGGCAACGGGCTCTTCACCTGGTTGCTGTCGCCCTTCAACCTGCTGGTCGATCTCCTGTGCTACAGAAATCCGGGCGTGTGGAAGCTGGAGCAGTTTCCCGCCGACTACCAGCGTGAGGTCAATGAGGTCCTTGATATCTTCAAGGCGCGCAAAGATGAGATCATCGCCGACATCGACGCCAATTTCGGCGCCGGCCGGCGCGGCATGTATGTCTACCAGTGGTACGGCAAGCACAGGATCGACAACGTCGAGGAATTCAACAAGGACTTCAAATACATCAAAACGATTGCCGTTTCCGTCTTCAGCAAGCGCGAATCGACCTCCTGGCATTTCGGACCGCTGCGGCTCAGCCTGCGTATCCTCTACAATCTGATCCCGGTGAAAGCGGAGATTTTCGTCGAATGCGGCAACGTCAAGAACTACTGGTACGACAATCCGCAGTTCATTTTCGACGACACGCTGCTGCATCGCTCGGTCAACGAGTATGATGGCCGCCGCTATTGCGTGTTCATGGATATTATCAGGCCGTCCCCGGTGCCCCGCCTGATCGCCGGCATGCTTGCGGTCGTCTCGGTGAGCGTCGAGCGCATCAACTCGATGTTCTACAAGAACTGGAAGATGATCGGCTCCACAAAGCCAAAGAAGGTCGAAACCACCTAAGTTGAAGATCTGTCGATACTGCCGGCGGAGCCGGCAGTATCCTGAATGTGTCACGGCAGTGATTGCGCTACGTGAGTTGGAAGCCCGGTTCTTGATAGGTCGACTATCTCTGCCATCCCCGAAGCTGCGTCACCTCGCTCAAGGGATTGACGCCGGCGTCCTCGCGGGGGCAGTAACGTTCTATGTTCAATCTGCTTCTCGTAGCCGTCGGCGGCGGCATCGGTGCCGGCATCCGCCATCTGACCAGCATGGGCGCGCTGCGCCTCGTCGGTCCCAACTATCCCTGGGGCACGATGGCGATCAACATCGTCGGCTCGTTTGCGATGGGGCTGTTCATCGCCATCCTTGCGCGTCGCAGCGGGTCCGATGAGGTCAGGCTGTTCGTTGCTACCGGCATTCTCGGAGGCTTCACCACCTTCTCCGCCTTTTCGCTCGACTTCGCCGCCCTGTGGGAACGAGGCTCGACACTGCCGGCATTCGGATATGCGCTTGCCAGCGTCGTTGGCGCGATCATTGCCCTGTTTCTGGGACTTTGGCTCGCAAGAACCGTTTCATAATGTTATTGCCGCGCCAAGCGCAGGCCAAGAGCCCTGCTCGGGAAACGGATAAGCGAAGAAGACATGGCAGGCGTTGAACAGATCACTGTGGAGGCCGGCGAGGCGGGCATGCGGCTCGATCGCTGGTTCAAGACGCATTTCCCGGGCCTTGGCTTCGGCCATCTACAGAAGCTGCTGCGCTCCGGCCAGATCCGCGTAGATGGCGGCCGGGTCAAGGCCGACACCCGCGTCGAGCCGGGGCAGATGGTCCGCGTTCCGCCGCTCGAGGTGGACAAGAAGGGCGAGAGCGCGCTCACCGGCCACTCGATCCGGAACCAGGGCGACGCCGATGTGCTCGCCAAGATGCTGATCCACGAGGACCCAAAGGTCTTCGTCTTCAACAAGCCGGCGGGCCTCGCCGTTCAGGGCGGCTCCGGCGTTACCCGCAATGTCGACGACATGCTGGAAGCCTGGCGCAGCCAGAAAGGCGAGAAGCCGCGGCTGGTGCACCGGCTCGACCGCGACACGTCGGGCGTGCTGGTGGTGGCCCGCACCAGGCTGGCCGCGATGAAGCTTTCAGAGGCGTTCCGGGCGCGGGAAACCAAGAAGACCTACTGGGCGCTGGTCAAGGGCGTGCCGCCCAAGCGCGAGGACAAGATCTCGACCTGGTTGATCAAGGAGGCTACGCCGGACGGCGACCGCGTGCGCATTGCCGCGCATGGCGAAAAAGGCGCCGACCATGCCGTGTCCTATTATCGCATTATCGAGCAGGCGGCGCAGACCATGACCTGGCTGGAGATGGAACCTTATACCGGCCGCACACACCAGCTTCGCGTCCATGCCGCCCATATCGGCTGCCCGATCATCGGCGACCCGAAATACTTCGAGGCCGACACCAACTGGGATTTTCCTGGCGGCATTCAAAACCGCCTGCATCTGCACGCGCGCCGCATCATTATCCCGCACCCGGACAAGGGCGTCATCGACGTCACCGCTCCGATGCCGCCGCATATGCGCCAGAGCTGGAACCTGATCGGCTTCGACGACGCCAGCGCGGAGGACTAACCGTGAGCGGCGCCACCGATGCGCTCGATCGGCGCGACGCGGTCGACATGGCCGCAGCCGCCATCATGGTCGGCCTGACCTTTTCCTGGGGGCTGAACTACGTCGCCGCCAAGATCTCCTATGCAGGCTATGATCCCGTCTTCCTATCGATCGCGCGTTCGGTCATCGGTGGTTTCTGCGTCTTTCTCTGGTGCCGCTGGCGCGGCATTGCGCTGTTCAGCAGGGATGGGACATTGCCGGCGGGCATTGCGGTCGGCGTGCTTTTCGGCGTCGAGTTCCTTTGTCTCTACGTTGGCCTGGAGCATACGACCGTGGCGCGCAATACGCTGCTGGTCAACTCAATGCCGTTCTGGATGCTGATCGGCGGCCATTTCCTGCTCGGCGAACAGATCACCATGCGCAAGTTTCTCGGCCTGCTGTTGGCCTTCGCCGGTCTTGCCACGGTCTTTTCCGACAAGCTCGGCGGTAGCGGAGACATGCTGTTCGGTGATCTCCTGAGCCTCGGTTCGGGGTTTTTCTGGGCCCTGACCAATATCCTTATCAAACGATCAAAACTGGTCGAGGCGAGTGCGGAAAAACTGCTGCTCTATCAACTCGCCGGCGCGGCGATCGTTGGCATGATGGTGCTGCCTCTTGCCGGCCCACCGGTGCGCGATCCGTCCCTGTTGCCGACATTGGCGCTGCTTTTCCAGGCGGTCTATATCGTCGCTTTCACCTATGTGCTCTGGTTCTGGCTGCTGCGCCGCTATCCGGCTTCAGGCTTGTCCAGCTTCACCTTCCTGTCGCCGGTCTTCGGTGTCCTGTGCGGTGCGATCATCTTGAACGAGCCGCTGACCATTCGCATTTTTCTCGCACTTGGCTTGATTGCGGCCGGCCTGATCATCGTCAACCGGCCGGCACGCAAGCTGATACCGGTGTAAGAAAGGCACTTCATGCGTGATATCCTCAACGACCTCGAAGCGGGCAAGTATCTTTCCGATCCGGATCCGGTGCGTCGCGCCCAGATCCAGATGAAGACGCCGCTGCCCAAGCGCTTCTATAAGGAGGTCTCGGTCGCGTCGGCGGAAGGTGGCTTTGCCGTCCATCTCGACGGCAAGCCGGTGCGCACGCCGGGCAAGGCAATGCTGGCGCTGCCGACCGAGGCGGCCGCGACGCTGGTTGCCGGCGAGTTCGCGGAACAGGGCGAGACGATCAATCCGATGACGATGCCGGTGATGCGGCTGGTCAACACCGCAATCGATGGCGTGGCCAGCGATCCGCAGGCGGTGCTGGAAGACATTCTGCGTTTTGCCTCGTCGGATCTGCTCTGTTATCGCGCCGATGCACCGCAAGAGCTGGTCGAGCGCCAGAACGAGCGGTGGGATCCCGTCATCGACTGGGCCCGCGCAGCACTTGGGGCCCGTTTCAAGCTTGCCGAGGGCATCATCCATGTCGAGCAGCCACGCGAAACCATTGCCGTGCTGGGCAGCCATCTGGCGCAACGCGCCGAACCGCTGCGCCTTGCCGCCATCCATGTCATGACATCGTTGACCGGCTCGGCATTGCTGGCGTTGGCGGTCGATTTCGGCGAGCTCGACGGCGAGGAGGCCTGGGCCGCCGGCCATGTCGATGAGGACTGGCAGATCGCACAGTGGGGACAGGACGCCGAAGCCGTCGCGCGCCGCGCCGCTCGCAAACGGGACATGATGGCCGCCGTCAGCTTGCTCGAAGCGCTGCGGGCCTGAGGGCTTCGCTCCGCCTTCGCACTGCACCTAATACGAAAGTCATAATCCCATCGTCGCGGTGCCCTTTCCTCGCCCTTTCTGCCATTTTTCCTGTGTTGGTTGCGTCTTTGAGTCCGCGTTCGGAGGAGAACGCGGACGTCGGCGCACAGCATCGAAGTCTCACGGGAGGATAGCTCTATGGCAATGGCATCGACCGCCGGCGGAACGAGCCGCGGCATGACGCGGGAGGAGAAGAAAGTCATCTTCGCTTCCTCGCTCGGCACTGTTTTCGAATGGTACGATTTCTATCTCTACGGCTCACTGGCGGCTTTCATCGGCTCGACCTTTTTCAGTCCGACCATTCCCGAGGCAACGCGCAACATCTTCGCGCTGCTGGCCTTTGCCGCAGGCTTCCTGGTTCGCCCGTTCGGCGCGCTGCTGTTCGGTCGCATCGGCGACCTCGTCGGCCGCAAATACACGTTCCTGGTCACAATGACGATCATGGGCCTGTCGACCTTCCTGGTCGGTCTGCTGCCCGGCTATGCAACCTTGGGCATCGCGGCTCCGGTGATCCTTATCGTCCTGCGTATGCTGCAGGGTTTGGCGCTGGGCGGCGAATATGGCGGCGCTGCGACCTATGTCGCCGAACATGCACCCGATGACCGCCGTGGCTTCTACACCTCATGGATCCAGACAACAGCGACGCTCGGCCTGTTCCTGTCGCTGATCGTCATCCTGATCGTACAGGGATCGCTGAGCAAGGAGACCTACGCCGCCTGGGGCTGGCGCATTCCGTTCATCGTCTCTTTCCTGCTGCTCGCCGTTTCGATCTGGATCCGGTTGTCACTCTCGGAGTCTCCGACCTTCCAGAAGATGAAGGACGAAGGCAAGGGCTCAAAGGCGCCGCTCTCGGAAGCCTTTGGTCAGTGGAAGAACGCCAAGATCGCGCTCCTGGCGCTGCTCGGCCTCACCGCCGGTCAGGCCGTGGTTTGGTACAATGGCCAGTTCTACGCGCTGTTCTTCCTGCAGAACGTGCTGAAGGTCGACGCGCAGTCGGTCAACATCATGATCGCCATCGCGCTGGCTATCGGCTCGATCTTCTTCGTCGTCTTCGGCTGGCTCTCCGACAGGATCGGCCGCAAGCCGATCATCATGGCTGGCCTTGCGCTGGCCATCGTCTGTACATTCCCGCTGTTCAAGGCGTTGACCTGGGCCGCTAATCCGGCGCTCGCCAAGGCTCAGCAGAGCACTCGGGCAACGGTGACGGCAGCTCCCGGCGACTGCAAGTTCCAGTTCAATCCGGTCGGCACGGCGAAGTTCACGACGTCCTGCGACATCGCGACTTCGTTCCTGACCAAGAACTCGGTTCCCTATGAAGTGGTGTCGACGGCTGCGGCCGGGACGCCTGCGTCAGTCAAGATCGGTACAGAGACAGTGGCGTCCTACGATGCGGTCGCCGCCGGCGATCAGGCCAAGGCTAAGGACGCCGCCTTCGTCAAGGCAGTCAACATGTCCTTGCAGGACGGCGGCTATCCGCTGAAGCGAGCGCCGATCAAGGTCGCGGACCAGAAACTCGATGCCTTCATCGCAGCCAATCCTGAACTTAAGCTCGACGCGGCCGCCATCCGCGGCGGTGAAAAGGCAGCGGTGCCGACCGACCAGGCGGTTAAGGACAAGCTCTTGACCGCCGATGAGGCAGCGGGCGCCCCCGAGGTCACCGTCTACAACATACCGGGCGGCGGTGCCTTTGCCATGTTCGCCGATCCGGCGGCGGTTAACTGGCCGATGACGATCGGCATCCTGTTCATCCTGGTCCTGTTCGTGACCATGGTCTATGGGCCGATCGCGGCGATCCTTGTCGAGATGTTCCCGACTCGCATTCGGTACACGGGCATGTCATTGCCCTACCACATCGGCAATGGCTGGTTCGGCGGCCTGCTGCCGGCGACGGTGTTCGCGCTCAGCGCCTACAAGGGCGACATCTACTACGGCCTTTGGTATCCGGTGGTCATCGCGGCGATGACGCTGATCATCGGCATGATCTTCGTCAAGGACACGCTCGGCACCGACCTGCACGCCAAGGAATAGTCGGTAGGCCAGAACGAAAAGCCCGGCGCGAGCGATCGCGCCGGGCTTTT
Source organism: Mesorhizobium sp. B2-3-14 (assembly GCF_006442175.1). Lineage (NCBI taxonomy): Bacteria > Pseudomonadati > Pseudomonadota > Alphaproteobacteria > Hyphomicrobiales > Phyllobacteriaceae > Mesorhizobium > Mesorhizobium sp. B2-3-14. The sequence goes on from NZ_VFVP01000013.1 coordinate 26,226, forward strand.
TTATTCAAGATCGACGTGGAAGGGTTCAGCCCTTCCGCCGCGGGTCTTCTTCCTCGACGGCGGCCTCGTGATACCAGCCATCGAAATCGGCGTGCTCGCCGCGAAGCGCGGCAAGCTCTGCCGCGAATTTGGCCTTGGCGCCTAAATTTAAGGCAGTCCTGCGCGCTGCCAGCGGGAACATCAGGATTTTCGCCGACGGACGCGATTGCGTGACTTGCATTGCCGGTCTCCCTGCTTTTTCAGACGCTCGTTGATTCAGCTTGCATCAAAATAGGTCCTGCGATCCATTTAGGCAATATGCCTATGAAAAGATCATGACTTGCCTATGATTTAAGCAATATTGCCGCCTGGATCATCCGCAAGCATTGCTGATGCGGCTCATTAAAATAATCGCCTGGGCACGATCATTTTGCCGCACCCTGCGAGAGCCGAATGGCACACGAATTGCTTTTTATCCATCGGCAGGCCGGCCTGTTTCGGCCATGCATCGACATCCGCCTGCTTGCGGTGTCCAAGCAACGAGAGGCTCTAGAATGACCAAATACAAGCTCGAGTATATCTGGCTCGATGGATACACCCCGGTCCCGAATCTTCGCGGCAAGACGCAGATCAAGGAATTCGCTGAGTTCCCGACGCTCGAGCAGCTGCCGCTGTGGGGTTTCGACGGATCCTCGACGCAGCAGGCCGAGGGCCACAGCTCCGATTGCGTGCTGAAGCCGGTCGCGGTCTATCCCGATCCGGCCCGCACCAACGGCGTGCTCGTCATGTGCGAAGTCATGATGCCCGACGGTGTTACGCCGCATGCATCCAACAAGCGCGCCACCATCCTCGACGACGAAGGCGCCTGGTTCGGCTTCGAGCAGGAATATTTCTTCTACCAGGACGGCCGTCCGCTCGGCTTCCCCGAGAGCGGCTATCCCGCACCACAGGGGCCGTACTATACCGGCGTCGGCTACTCGAATGTCGGCTCCGTTGCGCGCCAGATCGTCGAGGAACATCTTGATCTCTGCCTCGCGGCCGGCATCAACCATGAAGGCATCAACGCCGAAGTGGCGAAGGGGCAGTGGGAATTCCAGATATTCGGCAAGGGTTCCAAAAAGGCCGCCGACCAGATGTGGATGGCCCGCTATCTGATGCAGCGCTTGACCGAAAAGTACGGCATCGACATCGAATACCACTGCAAGCCCCTCGGCGACACCGACTGGAACGGCTCGGGCATGCATGCCAATTTCTCGACCACCTATATGCGTGAAGTCGGCGGCAAGGCCTATTTCGAAGCGCTGATGGCGGCTTTCGACAAGAACCTGATGGACCACATCGCCGTCTACGGCCCGGACAACGACAAACGTCTGACCGGCAAACACGAGACCGCGCCGTGGAACAGGTTCAGCTACGGCATCGCCGATCGCGGCGCCTCGATCCGCGTCCCGCATTCGTTCGTCAAGAACGATTACAAGGGCTATCTGGAAGACCGCCGTCCGAACTCGCAGGGCGACCCCTACCAGATCGCCTCGCAGATCCTGAAGACGATCGCTTCGGTGCCGGCGAGCGCAGAGATTTCGGCCGCCGCCTGATCCGTTTTGCGGGCGCTTCAATGCGCGGCAGATGGATGTTCTTGCAATAAAGGCCCGGGCGGAAGCGCCCGGGCCTTTCTTTTTACCGACCCGACATGACGCCACGCGCGGTCAGCGTCGTCACCGACTGCCCCGGAGCGGCGAATTCCCCCAAAAAAAGTCAGGTTGAAAAACAACGAGCGGTTTCACCGAAACGAGCGGCTTTGGCTGACGCTCCTTGCCGCTACTCGTCTCGTGCGGTTCCAAGTTTTCATTGAAAAAGCCCGGAAAACAGCCTGTTTCAGCTCGGTTCGTACGCGGCGGTCCTTTATATAAGCCACTGTTCATACATTGAAATCGGCGATTTATGCCTCCGTGTGGCGGCGTTGACAGGCTACGCCGCGGCATGCGTATTCGTGGCCTTGGGGTTACGCCAAGCGATGCTGTTCGAACGGGGCGGGGGTTTCGTGAACGACGGCATTGGCGGGGGCGCCGGACGAGCGGGCATTGCAGCCTGAGGCAGTGTGCCGCTCGCTCCTGGCGATTGATTGCGTCCCCCAAAAAAGCAAGTTGACCATCGTTGTGTGGCTGGCCGCACGCAATCCATCGATGAGCCTTTGGATCAGCAAAAAGCCCTTGAAGGGGGAAAACCTTCAAGGGCCTTAAAACATTATTCGAGCGGAATCCTAGACCGAATAGTACATGTCGTACTCGACCGGATGCGGGGTCATTTCGAAGCGCATCACTTCGGCCATCTTGAGCTCGATATAGCTGTCGATCTGGTCGTCGTCGAAGACGCCGCCGGCCTTCAGGAAGCCGCGGTCCTTGTCGAGGCTCTGGAGCGCTTCGCGCAGCGAACCGCAGACGGTCGGGATCTTCTTCAGTTCCTTCGGCGGCAGGTCATAGAGATCCTTGTCCATCGGCTGTCCCGGATGGATCTTGTTCTTGATGCCGTCGAGACCTGCCATCAGCATGGCGGCGAAAGCGAGGTAGGGGTTCGCGCCCGGATCGGGGAAGCGGACTTCGACGCGCTTGGCCTTTGGTGAGCTGCCGAACGGGATGCGGCAGGAAGCCGAACGGTTGCGCGCCGAATAGGCGAGCAGCACCGGCGCCTCGTAGCCCGGCACCAGGCGCTTGTAGGAGTTGGTCAGCGGGTTGGTGAAGGCGTTGATCGCCTTGGCATGCTTGATGATGCCGCCGATGTAGAACAGGCAGCTCTCCGAAAGACCGGCATATTCATTGCCGGCGAAAGTCGGCTTGCCGCCTTTCCAGATCGACTGGTGAACGTGCATGCCCGAGCCGTTATCGCCGAAGATCGGCTTCGGCATGAAGGTGGCCGTCTTGCCATAGGCATTGGCGACCTGGTGCACGACGTACTTGTAGATCAGCATCTTGTCGGCGTTGCGGACAAGCGTGTCGAACTTGATGCCGAGCTCGTGCTGGGCGGCTGCCACCTCGTGGTGGTGCTTTTCGACGCGCACCCCCATTTCAGCGAGCACCGTCAGCATCTCGGAGCGCATGTCCTGCGCCGAATCGATCGGCGGCACCGGGAAATAGCCACCCTTGATGCGCGGGCGGTGGCCGAGGTTGCCGGTCTCGTAATCGGTGTCATCGTTCGACGGCAGTTCCGTCGAATCGAGCTTGAAGCCGGTGTTATAGGGATCGGCCTTGTATTTCACGTCGTCGAACACGAAGAACTCGGCTTCCGGGCCGACATAGATGGTGTCGCCGATGCCTTCCGACTTCATGTAGGCCTCGGCCTTCTTGGCGGTACCGCGCGGGTCGCGGTTGTAGGATTCGCCCGAGACCGGATCGAGAATGTCGCACAGGATGGCCATGGTCGACTGCGCGAAGAACGGGTCCATGTGGACGGTGTCCGGATCGGGCATCAGCACCATGTCGGACTCGTTGATGGCCTTCCAGCCGGCGATCGAGGAGCCGTCGAACATGACACCGTCGGCGAACATGTCTTCCTCGACCTCGACGACATCCATGGTGACGTGCTGCAGCTTGCCCTTCGGGTCGGTGAAGCGCAGGTCGACGAATTTCACGTCGTTGTCCTTGATCTGCTTCATGATGTCTTTGGCTGTCGTCATGTCATGTAATCCCTGTGTGCTGACGTTTTTTGATGGATGACGTTTCTTAGAGGATGACCGGTTCGGATCAAACCGCGTCCATTCCGGTTTCGCCGGTGCGGATGCGCACCACTTCCTCGATGTTGGAGACGAAGATCTTGCCGTCGCCGATCCGGCCGGTCTGGGCCGCCTTGCGGATAGCCTCGATCGCGCCTTCCACGGCATCGTCGCCGAGCACGACCTCGATTTTCACCTTGGGCAGGAAGTCGACGACATATTCGGCGCCGCGGTAGAGTTCGGTATGACCCTTCTGGCGGCCGAAGCCTTTGGCCTCGGTCACCGTAATGCCTTGCAGTCCGGCCTCCTGAAGCGCTTCCTTCACTTCGTCCAGCTTGAATGGCTTGATGATCGCTTCGATCTTTTTCATGTAAAAAGTGGCCTCCACTGCCAAAAAAACGGGTTGTGAGCCCCCGCTTGCGCCTCAATCAAGCACGAACTGTGCCAGTCGAAGGGAACAGAAGCGGTGTCATACGATTTCAAAGTCATGTCACCCCCATATGCAAATTCGCGTCATTCGCTGCATCGGAACCGGCATAGATGGCTGCAGCCTACCCGGCAGGACTGTGCATGTCTGCCCAATATTCGGGCAAATTGCTCATCCTGCGGGCAGATCGGTGCCTGCAATCTTCGCGCCGATCGACGTGCTCATGACAGCGCCAACTCCTCCCCGTTTGCGTCGAGCCGAAAACTGGACAATGCTTGATCGAATGCGGATCGGCAATCCATGAGCCACGAACTTCTTACCTCCGCCGAGATGGGCGAGGCGGATCGGCTGACAATTGCAGCAGGTCCAACCGACGGCGTTGGATTGATGCGCCGTGCCGGGCAGGCCGTCGCGACCGAAGTGCTCAGCCGCTATCCCTCGGCAGCGCATGTCCATGTGTTATGCGGCCCGGGCAACAATGGCGGCGACGGTTATGTCGTCGCTCGCATTCTGGCCGGCAGCGGTGTCGCCACCACGGTCTGGACGTCTGGCCCGCCGAGGCCGGGTAGCGACGCGGCAGTCGCCGCCGCGGAATGCCCCATCAAGCCCCGACCGCTATCGGACTTTGATCCCGGTCCCCGCTCGATCGTGGTCGATGCGCTTTATGGGGCAGGGCTGTCCAAGCCGCTGTCCGGCGACGCCGCCAGGGCGGTCGATCTGGCCGCCAAGCTGCATTTGCGGGTTGTCGCCGTCGACCTGCCTTCCGGCATTTCCGGTGACAGCGGCAAAGTGCTCGGAACGTCGTTTTCAGCAGACCTCACAGTGACCTTCGCGCGCAAGAAACCCGGCCATCTGCTGCTGCCGGGCCGGGAAAGATGCGGCGAGATCGTGCTTGCCGATATCGGCATAGTGGCGGAGATCATCGCAAGGCTGCAGCCCCGCACGTTCGAGAACGGTCCAGCGCTTTGGTTGCGCGATTTACCGGTGCCGGCAATCGATGCCCACAAATACAAGCGCGGTCATGTCGGCGTCTTTTCCGGCGGGCCGAGCGCCACTGGCGCGGCGCGGCTCTCAGCCCTTGCCGCTGCCCGAAGCGGGGCAGGGGCGGTGACGGTTCTGTCGCCGGGCAACGCCATGCAGGTCAATGCCGCGCACCTGACCTCGATCATGCTGCGCAAGGCCGACGAAGCTGCCGACATAGAAGCATTCGTCGGGGAGCGCCGGCCATCGGCCTTCGTTCTCGGGCCCGGCTTTGGCATCGGCGAAAAAACCCGGGCGTTCGCACTTGCGCTACTCGCGTCGGGCAAGCCGGCCGCGTCCACCGGAATTGACGGCCTGGTCTTCGACGCCGACGCGATCACCTCGTTTCGTGAGGCGCCGGATGTCTTGTTCGAAGCCGCCCGCAGGCCGGACGCGCCCGCGCTGGTGATGACACCGCACGAAGGCGAGTTCGCCAGGCTGTTCGCGGACATCGCCGATGACAATGTCTCGTCCAAGCTGGACAAGGCACGCGTGGCGGCCGCGCGCGCCAATGCCGTCATCGTCTACAAGGGCGCCGACACGGTGATCGCCGCTCCCGATGGCAGAGCGGCGATCAATTCCAACGGCGTGGCCTGGCTTGCCACCGCAGGATCGGGCGATGTGTTGTCCGGCATCACGGCCGGCCTGCTTGCCCAAGGCATGCCGGCTTTCGAAGCGGCCTGCGCGGCGGTCTGGATCCATGCCGAGGCCGGCAGTCGGTTCGGGCCGGGGTTGATCGCCGAGGATTTGCCGCTGGCGATGGTGCCGGTGCTGCGCGAACTGGTGGCTGCCAGAGGAGGGCGCTGATCAACCGCACTTGAGCGATGACCTCGACACCGTTCACAGTGGGATGTTGTCGTGCTTCTTCCAGGGGTTCTGCATATCCTTGTTGCGCAGCATGCGAAGCGCCCGGGCCATGCGGCGGCGGGTCGAATGCGGCATGATCACCTCGTCGACATAGCCGCGCTCGGCGGCCACGAAAGGCGACAGGAAGCGGTCCTCGTAAGCCTTTGTATGAGCCGCGATCTTTTCGGCATCGCCGATGTCCTTGCGGTAGATGATCTCGACCGCGCCTCTCGCCCCCATGACGGCGATCTGCGCCGTCGGCCAGGCATAGTTCATGTCGCCGCGCAGATGTTTTGACGCCATCACATCATAGGCGCCGCCATAGGCCTTGCGGGTGATCACGGTGATCTTCGGCACGGTCGCCTCGGCATAGGCGAAAAGCAGCTTGGCGCCGTGCTTGATCAGCCCGCCATATTCCTGCGCCGTGCCCGGCAAAAAGCCTGGAACATCGACAAAGGTAACGATGGGAATAGAAAAACAGTCGCAGAAGCGCACGAAGCGCGCCGCCTTGCGGCTGGCGTCGGAATCGAGCACGCCGGCCAGCACCATCGGCTGGTTGGCGACAAAGCCAACGGTACGGCCTTCGACCCGGCCGAAACCGGTGACGATGTTCTTGGCAAAACTCTGCTGGATCTCGAAGAAGTCACCTTCGTCGGCGACCTTCAGGATCAATTCCTTGATGTCGTAAGGCTTGTTGGCGTTGTCGGGGATCAGCCGGTCGAGCGACATGTCATGGTCGGTGACCGACTGGAAGCATTCGATCTCGGGGATCTCCGACGTGTTGGAAGCTGGCAACAGGTCGATCAGCCGCCGCATCTGCAGGAGCGCCTCGACGTCATTGTCATAGGCGCCGTCGGCGATCGAGGACTTCGTCGTGTGCACCGACGCGCCGCCGAGGCTCTCGGCGGTCACCGTCTCATTGGTTACGGTCTTCACCACGTCCGGTCCGGTGACGAACATGTAGGAGGTGTCGCGCACCATGAAGATGAAGTCGGTCATGGCGGGCGAATAGACGTCACCGCCGGCGCATGGGCCCATGATGACCGAAATCTGCGGAATGACGCCGGACGCAAGCACGTTGCGCTGAAAGATCTCGGCATAGCCGCCGAGGGCTGCCACGCCCTCCTGGATACGCGCCCCGCCGGCATCGTAGAGGCCGATGATTGGCGCACGGTTGCGCAGCGCCATCTCCTGCACCTTGATGACCTTCTCGGCATGGGCTTCCGACAGCGAACCGCCGAACACGGTGAAATCCTTGGCGAAGAGGTAAACGGGACGGCCATTGACCGTGCCCCAGCCGGTGACGACGCCATCGCCGGCGATCTTTGTCTTCTCCATGCCGAAATCGGTCGAGCGGTGCTCGACATACATGTCGAATTCCTCGAACGAGCCTTCGTCGAGAAACACTTCGATGCGTTCGCGCGCGGTGAGCTTGCCCTTCTTGTGCTGCGCATCGATACGGGCCTGGCCACCACCCATGCGGGCGATGTCGCGCCGCCGCTCGAGTTCCTTCAGCACGTCCTTCATCGTTCGATCCCCAAAATCGGAAGCTGCGTTTGTGGTAATGATGCCGGTCGGGGAGTGCAAGCGTCGGCTTTTTGGCTGGTTTTTGCTGCACCGCAACATTGCGCCCCTTGCATTCCAGGCCGAACTCAGCCATATGCAGCCCATAGGCGCTTGGGCCGGGAGATTCCGGCCTTCTCGACAAATGAGACTGGTTGCGTCTGTTTTCCCTCTTTCCGGTATATCGGCCCTCTTCCGATACATCACAAAGTGGCGAAAAAGCCCCGTGGCATGATGCCTGCGGGCACGACAGCGCAGCCGAGTGGACGCACGCGTCCGCCCGCCTTGTCGTTTCATATAAAATTTTCGACGGCAGGTTGCGCCCTGCCGCCATTGACGTTTGCGGCCAGAGGCCGCGTGAAAGAAGATTATTTTGACCAACGAAAACACATTGCCCGGCAACGACACCGCGGAACTCTCCGGTTTCGCGGCGCTGGGAATTACCGGTGCGCTGCTCAAGGCCACCCACAATGCCGGCTTCGCCGAACCGAAGCCGATCCAGATGCAGGCGATCCCGCCGCAGCTGGAAGGCCGTGACATTTTCGGCATCGCCCAGACCGGCTCCGGCAAGACCGCTGCCTTCGCGCTGCCGATCCTGTCGAAGATCATCGCACTCGGCACCAAGCGGCGCGCCAAGACGACCCGCGCGCTCATCCTGGCGCCGACCCGCGAACTCGCGGTGCAAATCGAGGACACCATCAAGATCCTCGCCAAGGGCGCGCATGTCTCGACGGCACTCGTGCTGGGCGGTGTCTCGCGCTTCAGCCAGGTGAAGAAGGTTGCTCCCGGCGTCGATATCCTCATCGCCACGCCCGGCCGGTTGACCGACCTGGTGCGCGAGGGCGACCTCATCCTCTCCGACACCAAATGGCTGGTGCTGGACGAGGGCGACCGCATGCTCGACATGGGCTTCATCAACGACGTCAAGCGCATCGCCAAGGCGACCGCGCCCGATCGTCAGACGGCGCTGTTCTCGGCCACCATGCCGGACGAGATCGCCGAACTCGCCAAGGGCCTCCTGAAGAACCCGGTCCGCATCGAGGTCTCGCCGCAAAGCACCGCGGCGGCCGAGATCGTGCAGGGCGTCGTCTTCGCCCGCACCAAGCAGAAGCGCCAGGTGCTGTCGACGATGCTCGCCGACGAAGCGATGAAGTCCGTCATCATCTTCTCGCGCACCAAGCATGGCGCGGACCGGGTGACCAAGGACCTGGAACGCGACGGCTTCAAGGCCGCCGTCATTCATGGCAACAAGTCGCAGAATGCCCGTCAGAAGGCACTGAATGATTTCCGTGATGGATCGGTGCGCATTCTGGTCGCGACCGACATCGCCGCGCGCGGCATCGACGTGCCCGGCATCAGCCATGTCGTGAATTTCGACCTGCCGGACGAAGCCGAAAGCTATGTCCACCGTATCGGCCGCACCGGCCGCAACGGTATGGATGGCATCGCGATCACGCTCTGCGATCCTTCGGAGAACAGCAAGCTGCGTCAGGTCGAGCGCATCATCCGCACCAAGCTGCCAATCGTTGCCGACCATCTCGGCAGCCCCGATCCCGCACGCAATCCTGCGGAAAAAAACGAGCGCTTCGAACCTGCCAACGATCGCGACCGCAATGGCCGTCGCGACGGCAGGCGGCCGGGCGGCGAGAAGAAGCCGAACAACGGCTTCGGCAAGAAGCGTTTCGGCGACAAGCCGGCCTTTGCCGGTGAGCGCAAGCCGGAAGGTGCAAAACCCTTCAAGGGCAACAACAAGCGCCGCTTCGGCGGCAAGCGTCCGGCCGCACGGGCTGCCTAACGAAACCTCGCGGCAACCGGCCAGTTCCTAACGGTTGCCTGGTGCCGACTACGAATGAAACGGCGGCTGAACATTGCTTCAGCCGCCGTTTTGTCTTCCAACCTCACTTCGCCACCGCTTCGATCCAGACGGCAATCCGTTGCGCCAGGAATGCGGTGGTGGATGGCGATAGCGCGTCGCCGGCAATGACATGGTTGTCTGGATCGCCAGTGCTTTCGATGGGCACCAGCTCATGCGCGGCACCCCAGCGCGCGGCGATCTCACGCGTGCGGTCGGGTCGCACGACCCTGTCTATATCCGAGAAGATGAACAGGGCGGGAATGGTCGCCTTCTCCACCGGCGCGCCATAGGCAAGGTCGGTCAGCGCCTGCATCGGCATCGTCGCGGCGATCGGATATCTGGTGGTCCAGAATTTCTCATGCAGCGCGTTGCGCGGCGCGAAGCTGCGTTCCTTGCCGGCGACGAGTTCCGCGATCTGCTTGCCCCAGGGCATGGTCAGGATCTCGGCGCCGGATGCTTTCACGCCGAAATTGGGCGAGATGAATGCAATGGCCGCCACACCCTCGGACGCCCCGGGCTGCGTCGCCGCCCAGGCCGCCAGCGCGCCGCCGGTCGATGTCGAGATGACGATCACCTTGTCGCCGATTGCCCGGCCGATGGCGAGCGCCTCCTCATAATCGTTGATCCAGGCGTTGACGCTGCCTTGCGTCATCGCCGCGCCGTCCTGCCCGTGGCCGGTGAGGCGGGTGTAGAACAGGTTGGCGTCGAGCTGGTCGGCCACGTCGTCGGGCAAGGGTCGGATCTCGCCCTTCGATGCGGAAAAGCCGTGGATGTAGACGATCGACAGCGGTGTCTTTGCGTGCACCATTGGGTTGGCCCAGACGATCTCCTTCTCCAGCCCGTCGCGGATACCGGGTACGGCAGCCTCCACTTTTGCCACATAGGCCTGTGGGTCGTCGCCGATGGCGGAAGGATCGAAATGGATCGTGGTGTCGACGAGTACGCGTGGACCCAGTAGGAAGGTCAGTGCAAGGACGGCGATCAGGCCCAGCACAGCAAGCACGATCCGTCGCCCCATCGCAGACTCCACGCAACAACATTCAAACTATGGTGGTGGCCATGAACAGGCAACGGCCGTTCAGGCGGCCAAGCCACCAATCCTGTGGGCATTATTTGTTGGGCGGTTTGCGCTCATAATGCAGCGGGCGCGCTTTCCAGCTGGTCGTCAGGCTGATCACCCATCGGCATAGCGGCCTTGGCAGCATGCCGAGAATTTTCAACGGCCAGCTCGTTCTGTACGGGAACGTCACTTCGAAGCCGCCGGATTTGATTCCCCGCACCATGCGGCGCGTCGCGCGGCCGACCGGCATCAGGCCAGGCATCGGCAGCATGTTCTTTTCGGTCAATGGCGTGTCGACAAAACCGGGGTTAATCACCTGGACGCGGATGTTCATCTTGTCGAAATCATATTTCAGCGACTCGGCCAGAATGTTGATAGCCGCCTTGGTACCGCCATAGGCCGCCGTGGTCGGCCAGCCGAAATAGGCGGTCACCGAGCCGACCAGAACGACATGCCCACGCGCGCGCACCCGCATATGCTCGACGACAGGCACCAGCCCATTGATGATGCCGAAATAGTTGACTTCGAAGGAGCGGCGGAAATCCTTGACGACGAGGGACTCTCCGGGTGTCGAGATGTAATTTCCGGCATTGAAGATGGCGAGCACGATCGGCCCGAGGTCGTTCTCGATCGCCGCCACCGTTCTTGCCATGCGCGGCTCGTCGGTGACGTCGCAGGGAAAGGACACGACCTTGCCCGGCATCTGCGCGGTCTCGACGATGAGCGTGTCGATCGGATCGTCGTCCAGCGCTGTCACAGCCACCGCATAGCCTTGTGACGCCAGATCCCTGGCCAGCGAGCGGCCAATGCCGCTGCTGCCGCCGGTGACCCAGGCTACGCCGTGTTTCGGATCGGCCCGATAGAGTGTCATGCTGCGCCCTGCCGAGTTGTTATGTCTTGCTCTAGCGGTGGAGAAATCGAATGAAAAGAGTGCTTCTCGACGCCGGGTGCAAATGAACTGTCCGGTGTCCACCGGTCCCCGGCGACATCCATACACCGCAGCGCCGGAAATGCGACTGGACCAGACGAATTCTTGCCTTGAAACCGAAGCGTTGGGTTTCTAGGGTTTCGGCGCACGCATACAAGGAATCCCGAATGCCCCGTTCAGTGATCGACGCGATCGGCAACACGCCCCTGATCCGCCTCAATAAGGCTTCCGAAGAAACCGGCTGCGAGATCCTGGGCAAGGCCGAGTTCATGAATCCGGGGCAGTCGGTTAAGGATCGCGCCGGCCTGTTCATCATCCGTGATGCCGAACAACGCGGCCTGTTGCAGCCGGGCGGTGTCATCGTCGAGGGAACCGCCGGCAACACCGGCATCGGGCTGACGCTCGTCGCCAAGGCGCTGGGCTATCGCACTGTCATCGTCATTCCGGATACGCAGAGTCAGGAAAAGAAGGACACGATCAGGCTGCTCGGCGCCGAGCTGATCGAAGTGCCGGCCGTGCCTTACAGGAATCCCAACAACTACGTGAAACTGTCGGGACGGCTGGCGGAGCAGATGGCCAGGAGCGAACCGAACGGCGCGATCTGGGCCAACCAGTTCGACAATGTCGCCAACCGCGATGGCCATATCCGCACCACGGCCGAGGAAATCTGGGCCCAGACCGGCGGCAAGGTCGACGGTTTTGTCTCGGCGGTGGGGTCGGGCGGAACGCTGGCCGGTGTCGGGCTCGGATTGAAGGCCAAGAGCAAGAACGTCAAGATCGCGCTCGCCGACCCTCTCGGCGCCGCGCTCTACAGTTTCTACACCAGCGGCGAGCTGAAGTCAGAAGGCAGTTCGATTACCGAAGGCATCGGGCAGGGGCGCATCACCGCCAACCTCGAAGGCTTCACGCCTGACTTCTCCTACCAGATCAGGGATGAGGACGCGCTGCCGATCGTCTTTGACCTGATCCAGGAGGAAGGCCTGTGCGTCGGCGGCTCGACCGGCATCAACATCGCCGGCGCGGTGCGGCTGGCTGCGGAATTGGGTCCGGGCCACACCATCGTGACGATCCTTTGCGACTACGGGACGCGCTACCAGTCGAAGCTATTCAACCCCGAATTCCTGCGCGAAAAGCAACTGCCGGTACCAGGCTGGATGGAATTGCAGAGCAAGATTTCAGTGCCCTTCGAGAAGGTCACGTGATGGCGCACCGGACCGAAGCGCTGTTTCGCGACGACGCCTATCTCCGCACGGCGGATGCCACGGTCGTCGCCATCAATGAGCGCGGCGGCATCATCCTCGACCGGACGATCTTCTATGCCACTTCCGGCGGCCAGCCGGGCGATAGCGGCACGTTGGAGCGTGCCGACGGCAGCCGCGTCGCAATTGCCGCCACGATCACTGGCGAGACCAAGGACGAGATCATCCATGTGCCGTCACCGGAGCAGGCCTTGCCGGAGGTGGGCGAGACGGTGAAGCTCGCCATCGACTGGGAGCGCCGGCATCTGCTGATGCGCATGCACGCGGCTTGCCACCTGCTCACCGTTGTCTGCCCGTTCCCGATCACCGGGGCGGCGGTTTCCGAGGACGACAGCCGTGTCGATTTTGACATTCCAGACGCCAGCTTCATCAAGGAAGAGGTGACCGCCGGCATGATGGATCTGGTGCGGGCCGATCATCCCATCTTCACCAGGCTGATCAGCGACGAGGAATTGGCCGCGAATCCTGGCTTGGTGAAGTCCAAGAACGTCCGACCGCCTGTTGGCACCGGCAAGATCCGTCTGGTCTGCATCGGTGACAATGCCTCGGTGGACAGCCAGCCCTGCGGCGGCACCCATGTGAGGAGCACCGGCGAAATCGGCGAAATCCACATCGGCAAGATCGAAAAGAAGGGCCGGGAGAACAGGCGCTTCCGCATCCGCTTCGGCCCGATGCCGGCGAACTGAACAGACAGACACCATCAAAAGGCGGCAGGAGAAAAGAATGGCCGAAGACAGTCCTTTTACCGTCGATGCGGACTGGCTGCAGGAACGCCTCGGCCAGCCGGGCCTGACGATCATTGACGCCTCCTGGTATCTGCCTGCACAAAGGCGCGACGCGCGCGCCGAGTATGATGCGGCTCACATTCCTGGCGCCCGTTTCCTGGACCAGGACGCGGTTTCGGATCCTGACGCTGCCTTGCCGCATACACTGCCATCCCCGCAGCATTTCGCCCAATATGTCGGCGCGATGGGCGTTTCGGCCGATGATACCATCGTCGTCTATGATGGCCCGGGCTTTTTCTCCGCACCGCGGGCATGGTGGATGTTCCGGATCATGGGTGTCTTCCAGACCTATATTCTGGACGGCGGCTTTGATGGCTGGAAGGCGACCGGCCGGCCGGTAACGGCCGAGCCGACGAAGATCGCGCCAAGCGTCTTTCATGCCGATTTCGACGCCGGTCGCGTCGTCGGTCTGGCCGATATGCGCCGGATTGTCGATACAAAGACAGCACAGATCGCCGATGCCCGTGGGCCGGGCCGCTTCACCGGCAGCGAACCCGAGCCCCGCGCTGGCATCCGCTCCGGCCACATGCCGGGCGCGCGCAATGTGCCGTACTCCGCACTGTCGGAAAACGGCAGGCTGCTGCCGAAGGACCGTTTGCGCAAGGTGATAGAGGACGCCGGTATCGACCTATCCAAACCCGTGGTCACATCCTGCGGCTCCGGCGTCACCGCCGCGGTGGTCACGCTGGCGCTGGAGACGCTTGGCCATACCGACAACAGGCTTTATGACGGCTCATGGACCGAGTGGGGCGGATTGCCCAATACACCAGTCGTGACCGGCCCAGCAACGACCGGCAAGGAATGAATTGATGGAAAACGGCGTGCTGCAGGACATTGAGGTCACGGTGACTTTTCTCGAAATGCATGCCCCACCGCCCGTCTCGCCGCCGGTACCCTACAACCGTCAGGTCGCACTTCTGAAGACCAGGGACATTCCCTTGCATTTCTATCGCTACCTGATGGACCGGGTGGGACGCAAATGGCACTGGGTGAATGTTCTGAGGCTGAATGACGATGAGCTGTCAGCCGGAATCCACCGCGAGGATCGCGACATCAGGGTGCTCTATCTCGACGGTGCGCCGGCCGGCTTCTTCGATCTCAAGCCGCATCTGCCCGAGGAAGTCGAACTCGCCTATTTCGGCATGATGGAACATGCCACCGGTCAAGGCATCGGTCGCTGGTTCCTTGGTTCGGCGATTGCCGCAGCATGGTCGTATGGGCCGAAAAGGGTGACGGTGCAGACCTGCACGCTCGACCACCCGGCCGCGCTACCGCTCTACCAGAAGCTCGGTTTCAAGCCGGTGGCGCAGAAGAAGGAAGTCGTGCATCCCCTGCCTTTCGCCGAGCGCTCGGCCAGCGTCATGCGGCCGTAAGTTCAGCCGGAATCCGCCGCCGCTTCGATGATTCATCAAGGGATTGTCGAACTGATTAGCCGATTAACGATTTCGGTAGCCCTCCCGGAGCTCGAAGGGAGGATCCGACATCGGATCGGCTCATGCACGCTTGGCAGGAATCGGGTGGGAAGCACGGCGGCGAGCGCATAGTTTCCGGTCGCCAGTACCGGAGATCTTACGATGACCATCCAATTCACAGCTCTGCCGACCGAAAATGTCAGGGCGCTGCAGCGCGGCGGCCCCGATGCCTATGGCCGTACGCCCGAGCGGAAAATCTCTGACGGCGACGGGATGCCTTGCCGTCATTGTCTCAGGAATATCGCCGCCGGCGATGTCTATCTCATCCTCGCCTACCGGCCATTTCCAGACCCTCAGCCCTATGCAGAAGCCGGGCCGATCTTCCTGCATGCCCAGGAATGCGAGCGTGCCGTCGGGACAAGGGAGCCGCCGGAGATCCTCGACAGCCCGGACTATATCGTGCGCGGCTATGGCGGCGATGATCGCATCGTCTACGGCAGCGGTGGCATCATCCCGACCGGAGCAATTGCCGCACGAGCCGAGACTTTGTTGGAGCGTGAGGACATTGCCTATGTGCATGTCCGCTCGGCGCGCAACAATTGCTATCAGTGCCGCATCGAGCGCGCATAAGATCAAGGGATTGGCGGCAGAAAGTCTCTGTCGCACTGCTGTCGCATAGACGCGCTAGAAAGCCAGTGTCGATCGATTGGCCGACCGCGGATGAACCGGCGGCAATCTCGATATCGAGGAAGCGGGGCTTTGGCTCCGCTTTTTTGTTGTCCGCGTTCGGCCCTAACGTCTTTCGCCGCAAAAAAGCCCGCCGGCATGGCCGACGGGCTTCGACTGTTTGCCTGGAGGGGCTTAGTTGAACTTGTACTTCGCGCCGATACGCACGGTATGGAAGGAAGCCTTGGAAGTGATGGAGTCGTCGGGGAGGCCGAGATCCGACGAGAAATCCTTCTTGGCAAACTGCGAATAGCGGTATTCCAGACCGAGCGTGACGTTGCTCGACACTGCCGTTTCCAGGCCACCACCGACTGAGAAGCCGCTGGAACCCCAGTCGATGATATCACCGACCGGATCGGAAGCGTTCAGATCGAAATGCTGCCAGCTATAGCCAGCCAGTGCATAGGCAAGGGTCGATTCGTTCATCTTCATGCCGACGCGGCCCAGCACATCGAAGCCGTAGTCCGTATCCAGATTGATCGAGCCGCCTGGGATGTCGAGCTGGCTGGTCATGCCCGAATAACGAGCATCGACCATGACACCCGCAACCCAGCTGCCGAAGTCATGATCATAGCCGACGTTCAACTCGCCAAGCACGCCTTCACCACCAAGGCCGTTGAACTTGGCACCGAGAAGCGGCGGGATTTCGAGCTGGTGCACCGATGCGCCGGCGCCCAAGCCACCACCGATATAGAAGCCGGTCCAGTTGTAGGCGGGTGTTTCAAACGAAGCGGCGGCTCCGTTCTGCGCACCGAAGCGATAGCTGGCGGCAACCTGGAATGTGTGACGCGACGTGTCGAGATTGAGTGCGCCGTCCGGCGAAGGAATGCCAGCTTCGGAAAGGAGATCGTCCTTGGTGCCGAAGCGGGTGTAGCGGTATTCTGTTTTGATCGTCCAGTTGCTGTTGATCGCGGTTTCGAGACCACCCCCGACGAAATATCCGCTCTGGTCCCAATCGAAGCCGAAACCGGCATTGGTATCGAGCTTGTACTTCTGCCAGGAATAGCCGCCCATGACGTAGCCCAGCGTAGTCGGCGTGATCAGGTAACCAGCACGCAAACCGGCATCGAAGCCGTATGTCTCCTGAATAGACGCGTCGAAAGGGCCGACATCCAGCGACGTTTCAATGTTGCCAACATGGACATCGACAAGCCCACCCAGAAGGAAGCGGGGCGACACCATATAGTCGTAACCAGCGGTAAGTTCGCCGTAGACCCCTTCACCGCCGATGCCATCCAAAGACAGACCGGGGATGAAATCGCTGCTGAGCTTGTGCGAGTTGGCTCCGGCGCCGATACCGAAGCCGACATAAACGCCACTCCAGTTAAAACCGGATGCCTCGACCGGTTGCACAACATCAGCGGCATGCGCGACCGACATAATTGCCACCGCCGATACTGCACTAAGAAGAATAGATTTCGCTGAAACGCGAAGAAACATAGCCCGTACCCCTAATCAATAAGCCCAAGATGTTCCTAGCAGGGAGTCGGCCAAGAAGGGTATGACAAAAATGCAACAATAGGGGGTAAAGTGCCCTTACGGCACACGCTTCGATGGTCCTCTGGGAAGCGGGTTTGGCGCATCATTGCCCAAAGCAAAAGCCCGCCGGAGTGAACCGGCGGGCAAGAGTGTGAGTTGACTTTTTCTGGGTATATTCCGGGTATATTAAGCCGCCAGCACTGCTTTCGGCTCGACCAGTTCGTAGCCGAGCGCTTCGGCGACCGCGCGGTTGGTGATCTTGCCCTTGTGGACATTGAGGCCGTTGCGCAGGTGATGGTCATCGACCAGTGCCTTCAGGCCCTTGTCCGCGAGTTGCAGACCATAGTGCAGCGTCGCGTTGTTGAGCGCGTGGGCCGAGGTGACCGGCACGGCACCTGGCATATTGGCAACGCAGTAGTGGATCACGCCGTCGACCTCGTAGGTGGGCTCGGCATGGGTGGTGGCGTGCGAGGTCTCGAAGCAGCCGCCCTGGTCGATGGCGACATCGACCAGTACCGAGCCCTTCTTCATGCCGGACAGCATTTCGCGGCTGACGAGCTTCGGTGCGGCGGCGCCCGGGATGAGCACGGCGCCGACGACGATGTCGGCCGAGAAGCATTCTTCCTCGAGCGCCTCGACGGTCGAGTAACGGGTGTGGACCCGGCCGGCGAAGAGGTCGTCAAGCTGGCGCAGGCGCGGGATCGAGCGGTCGATGATGGTGACATCGGCGCCAAGGCCGGCGGCCATACGGGCCGCGTGCAGGCCAACGACGCCGCCGCCAAGCACGGTGACCTTGCCCGGCAGCACGCCGGGTACGCCGCCGAGCAGCACGCCGCGGCCGCCATTGGCCTTCTGCAGCGCCGTGGCGCCGGCCTGGATCGACAAGCGGCCGGCGACTTCCGACATCGGGGCCAGCAGCGGCAGGCCGCCACGATCGTCGGTCACGGTTTCGTAGGCGATCGCCGTCACGCCCGAGGCGAGCAGGCCCTTGGTCTGCTCCGGATCCGGAGCCAAATGGAGATAAGTGTACAGGATCTGGCCTTCGCGCAGCTGTGCCCATTCATTGGGCTGCGGCTCCTTGACCTTGACGATCATGTCCGACTTGGCGAACACGTCGGCGGCCGCCTTGGCGATGATGGCGCCGGCGGCGCGGTAGGCGTTGTCATCGGCGCCGATGCCGGCGCCCGCGCCGGTCTCGACCAGCACTTCATGGCCATGGGCGACATATTCGCGTACCGAGCCCGGCGTCAGGCCGACACGGTATTCGTGGTTCTTGATTTCCTTGGGGCTGCCGATGCGCATTTTCTTCTCCTGATCCGGGCCCTTTTGGGCTCACTCCCTGTAGTGCTGGAGTGAACCATGAATCGGCGTGCAGGTGTTTGCGAATGCGCTTGCGTGGACAGGCCAGTTTCGATATTCGTTGCAAAAAATATACGGATTTTCGAAGGAATCACGAAAAATGCCGCTCGACAGGATTGATATCGCCATTCTTGAGACTTTGCAGAAGGACGGGCGGATGCCGAACGCGGCCCTTGCCGAGAAGGTTGGCCTGTCGCAGTCGGCCTGCTCGCGGCGGCTCGACAATTTGGAGAAGTCCGGAACCATCCGCGGCTATCACGCCCGGCTGTCCAACGCGGCCCTTGGCCATCAGATGACGGCGATCGTTCACATATCGCTCTCCGGCCAGTTCGAAAAGACGCTGTCGGATTTCGAGGCGGCGATCAAACGCTGCCCCAACGTGCTGTCGTGCCACCTGATGTCGGGCGAGTACGACTATATCCTGAGGATCGCGGCCAAGGATCTCGTCGACTACGAGCGCATCCACAAGGAATGGCTGTCGGCGATGCCGCATGTGACGAAGATCAATTCGTCCTTCGCCCTGCGCGAAATCGTCGACCGGACGGCAATGGGTCTGAAGCCGGAGATGGCCTAGAGCCCTATACCGTGGCCGTCTCCGTCACGATCCGATCCATCGGGATGTCGTGCGGCTGCGGATAAATGGTGGCGATGCGCTGCAATTCGTAGCCGACACCGATGACCAGTGGCTTGAACGGCATGGCGGCCAGCGTACGGTCGAAGAAGCCGCCGCCATAGCCCAGGCGATAGCTTGCCGGATCAATGCCGACAATGGGCGAGATGACGATGTCCGGCAGCACCGGATCACCCTCTGCCGGAATCGGGATGTTCCAGACGCCCTTTTCCAACCGGTCGCCCGGTTTGTAGGCGCGGAAGATCAGCGGTTGCCCTTTCTCGACAACGATGGGCAGCGCGGTGCGACCGCCACGCTCATTGACGGACGCCATCCAGGGCCGCAGATCCGGCTCGCCGCGAAACGGCCAGTAAAGGCTGACCATGCGGCCCGCGATCTCGCCGACAAGTGCATCCAGCCCGCCGGCGATGCGTTGCGACATTGCTGTTCGGGCGTCGGCGGAAACTTCAAGCCGGGCGGCGATTAGCCTTTCGCGCTCGGCTTTGCGCCAACGCCGCACGTCGGTCCAGTCGCTGAGTGGTGCCTGGAACGCAGGGTCGAGCTCGTGCATGAAGCAGGGCGGCGAAGAGTATTGCGCCGGGCCCTGGTTGTCATGATCGTTAGCCATGCCTCACCTCATCTCATGTTCGATGACGCTATACCTCGCGATACGATAGAACATGTGCATTCACGACATGGAACGACGAGTCTCAAGCACTGTCCTGATATTGTTGCATTGCACAAGATACCTACATCTAGGGCAGGCAATCTTGCCCATCAGGGGTGAATCAAATGAGCGATGCCAGACATCATGTCGTCGTCGTCGGTGCCGGGTTCGGCGGTCTCGAATTCACCCGCGCACTGGCCGGTGCACCGGTGCGCATTACCATGATCGACAAGCGCAACCATCATCTGTTCCAGCCGCTGCTCTATCAGGTGGCAACCACGGCGCTGGCAACCTCGGAGGTTGCCTGGCCGATCCGCCATCTCCTGCGCAAGCGCAAGGATGTGACGACACTGCTCGCCAATGTCACGGGTGTCGACCGGTCCGGCAAACGCGTTCTGCTCGACGACGGCAGCGCCGTCGCCTACGACACGCTGGTGCTCGCCACCGGCGCGCGCCATGCCTATTTCGGCCATGACGAATGGGAGCCTTTCGCGCCGGGCCTGAAGACTTTGGAGGATGCCACCACCATTCGGCGCCGCATTCTTCTGGCCTTCGAGCAGGCGGAGCGGGAATCTGACCCTGCCAGGCGCCAGGCGCTGCTGACCATTGTCATCGTCGGCGGCGGGCCGACCGGGGTCGAACTCGCCGGAACCATTGCCGAACTGGCACATGACACGCTGCGCGGCGAATTCCGCAACATCGATACGCGCCAGACGCGGGTGGTGCTGATCGAGGCCGGCGACCGCATTCTGGCCAATTTCGCGCCAAAGCTCTCCGACTACGCTCGGAAGGCGCTGGAACGGCTTGGCGTTTCGGTCGAGCTCGGCCGGGCCGTTACGCGCTGCGATGCCGACGGCGTGGTTTTTGGCGACACGATTCTGCCGGCCCGCACGATCCTGTGGGCAGCCGGCGTTGCCGCTTCGCCAGCCGCCGAATGGCTGGAAGCGAAGGCGGATCGGGCGGGCAGGGTGTTGGTCGAGCCTGATCTCAGCGTGCCCGGCAGCCCGGAGATTTTTGTCATCGGCGACGCCGCCCACGTGCTGCGGCCCGACGGGCGGCCCGTGCCCGGCGTCGCGCCTTCCGCCAAGCAGGAGGGACGGCATGTTGCCGCGACCGTCAAGGCCAGGCTTGCCGGCGACACCAGCCCGCGGCCTTTCCACTACAAGCACGCCGGCGATCTGGCGACGATCGGCAAGCGCGCCGCCGCCATTGATTTCGGCTGGATCAAGCTCACCGGTTGGCTTGCGTGGTGGCTTTGGGGCATTGCACATATCTATTTCCTGATCGGTTTTCGCAATCGGCTTGCGGTTTCGCTGAGCTGGCTATGGATCTACGTCACAGGCCAGCGCAGCGCCCGGCTGATCACCCAGGGCGACGACGACAAGACCTGACTTTCTTCACCGCGCCTTTCATCCGGCCGTCATCTGTTGCTGATGGATTGGCGTGCCAATGCGCGCGACTTCTTGAGTGGACTTGAGCTGATTTCAGCGCGAAGTTCGCTTCGGGGCAGGACTCGTCAGGTCGTTGAAGAAGGAGAAAACATGTCGCAACTGCTCCATCCCGTCTCTCGCCGTGGTCTCCTAGCCGGGGCCGCCGCCACAGGGGCGCTGATCGTGCTTCATCCCTTCTCCGCCCGGGCGCAGGCCAACCAGGCGCATCTAAGGATCATGGAAACCACCGATATCCATGTGAACGTGCTGCCTTATGACTACTACGCCGACAAAGCCAATGACACGATGGGCCTGTCGCGCACGGCCTCCCTCATCGACGCGGTGCGCAAGGAAGCCGCCAATTCGATGCTGATCGACAATGGCGACCTTTTGCAGGGCAACCCGATGGGCGACTACATCGCCTATGAGAAGGGCCTGAAGGAGGGCGATCTCCATCCGATCATGAAAGGCATGAACCTGCTCGGCTACGAGTGTTCGACACTGGGCAATCACGAATTCAACTATGGCCTGTCCTTTTTGGACAAGGTGCTGGCCGGCGCCAATTTCCCGTTCGTCTGCGCCAACCTGATCCGGGGTACCGAGCTTGCCGCCAACCCGCGCGACGACAAGCTCTACCTCAAGCCTTACGTAATCCTGGACAAGAAGATCAAGGACGGGTCAGGCTCGGAACAGCCGATCAGGGTCGGCATCATCGGTTTCGTGCCGCCGCAGATCATGGTCTGGGACCTCAAGAACCTCGAAGGCAACGTCAAGACACGCGACATTGTCGAAGCGGCGAGGGCGTGGGTGCCGCGGATGAAGGAGGAGGGCGCCGACATCGTCATCGCGCTCTCGCATTCCGGCATCGACGTCAAGCAGGGTGACATGATGGAGAATGCCTCGTTCTTCGTCGCCGGCGTCGAAGGCATCGACGCGGTCTTCACCGGCCACCAGCATCTGGTCTTCCCCGGCAAGAAAGATTTCCAGGCGCTCGAGGGCGTCGACGCACAGAAGGGGACGCTGCAAGGCAAGCCCGCCGTCATGGGCGGGTTCTGGGGCTCACATATGGGCCTGATCGACCTGATGCTGGAGCGCGACGGGTCGAAGTGGAAAGTGGTCTCGGCGACATCGGAGGCACGGCCGATCTTCGAGCGTGTCGACAACAAGAACAAGCCGACCGTCCCGGACGACAAGCGCATCATCGCCGCTCTCGAGCAGGACCACCAGGCGACGCTCGCCTATGTGCGCCGCCCTGTCGGCAAGACGTCCGCGCCGCTCTATTCCTATTTCGCGCTGGTCGCTGACGACCCGTCGGTGCAGGTCGTCAGCCAGGCGCAAACCTGGTACCTGAAGGACATATTGAAAAGCACACAGTGGAAGGACGTGCCGTTGCTGTCGGCGGCGGCCCCGTTCAAAGCCGGTGGACGCAACGGCGCCGATTACTATACCGATGTGCCGGCGGGCGACATCGCCATCAAGAACGTCGCCGACCTCTACCTCTATCCCAACACGGTGCGCGCCGTGGAAATCACCGGGGCTCAGGTCAAGGAATGGCTGGAAATGTCGGCCGGCATCTTCAACAAGATCGAGGCCGGGAAGGCCGACCAGGTCCTGATCAACACTGATTTTCCGTCCTACAATTTCGACGTCATCGACGGCGTCACCTACAGGATAGATCTGTCGCAGCCGCCGAAATACGATGCCAAGGGCGGCGTCGTCAATGCCGGTTCCAATCGCATTGTTGAGCTTATGTTCGACGGAAAACCGATTGATCCGGCAGCGAAATTCGTTGTCGCGACCAACAATTACCGGGCTGGCGGCGGTGGCAATTTCCCCGACATCAATGCCGCGAAGATCATCTACGAGGCGCCGGACACCAACCGCGACGTCATCGTCCGCTACATCGTCAGCCAGGGCACCATCAACCCGTCGGCCGACGACAACTGGTCGTTCGCGCCGTTGCCGGGAACCAGCGTCGTCTTCGACACCGGCGTCAAGGCAAAGGACGTCATCGCCGATGTGAAGTCGCTGAAGATCGAACCTGCCGGCGAGGGCGAAGCTGGCTTTGCCCGATATCGCATCCTTCTCTGATCAGCCGTCAAAGCTGGATGCGGTCAGCCTTGGAGGGGCCGGCGGCACGAATCGCCTGGCATGACAAGATCCAGCGCATCGATGGAAATGCCGCCCGCAAAAGGAAGTCGACGTGCGTACCCAGCTACGCCTTGTAGACCACCTGGCGCACATCGATGTAGCTGGCTCGGAAGCCGGCTTCGCAATAGTGCAGGTAGAACTCCCAGAGTTTCTTGAAACGATCGTCGAAACCGAGCGGTACGATTTTCTCCCAGGACCCTCGGAAACGCTGGCGCCATTCGGCAAGCGTACGGGCATAGTCCTCGGGGAAAACGCGTTCGCGCAGATGGGCAAGGCCGTGCGCGGCGCCAAGTGATTTCAAGATGGACGGCGTCGGCAGCATGCCGCCCGGGAAGACGTAGCGCTGGATGAAATCCGGCCTGGCGCGATAGGTGTCGTAGGCGGCTTCGTTGATGGTGATGATCTGCAGCCCAGCCATGCCGCCGGGCTTTAGGCAGTCCTTCATCTTGGAGAAGAACACCGGCCAGTATTTCTCGCCGACCGCCTCGAACATCTCGATCGAGGCGATGCGATCGTAGGTGCCCGTTTCGTCGCGGTAATCCTGCAACTTGATGTCGACCTTTTCGGTAAGGCCGGCCTTGGCGATGCGCGCCTTGGCGAAGTCGTGCTGCTCGCGGCTGATGGTCAATCCGGTAACCCGGCAACCGATTTCGCGTGCCGCGAATTCGGCAAAGCCGCCCCAGCCGCAGCCAATCTCCAGCACATGATCTTTCCCGCCTATGCCGGTGTCCCTGGCCAGCGCCCGGTATTTGGCGGCCTGGGCGCTCTCGAGATCGTTGACGCCATTGGCGTAAAGCGCCGAGGAATAGGTCATGCTCGGGTCAAGCCATTCCTTGTAGAAGGCGTTGCCGAGATCGTAGTGCGCCGAGATATTACGCTTCGATCCGGTGCGTGTGTTCTCGTTGAACCAGTGACGGATGCGCTGGACTGTGTTGATGAGCCAGCTGGCGCCGCCGGCAACCCTTTCACCGAAGGCGGAGTTGACCACGAATAATTCCAGGAAGCTGGTGACGTCAGGGCTTTCCCAATCGCCGTCCATATAGGATTCGGCAACACCAATTGTGCCGCCGGAAAAGGCGCGGCCCGGCAGGCGCCAGTTCTTGAGCACCAGTTCGGCATCGGGCCCCGGCGCCTTTCCGCCGACGAGAACGGCGCGGCCGTCCGGCATCCAGACTTTCAGCGAGCCGCGCGGCAGGTTCATCGCCGCCGACAGCACCATGCGCGCCTTGGCCGGCAGGCCCTTGACGATCTCGGCGAAATTGAACTCGTCGAGCCTGACCGCGTCGCCCGGCGCTATGCCATGATGTTCCCCGTGTGTCATTCCAAGCCCCTGGATCTCCGTGGTGCCGGCGCGATCGCCGAGCCGCGGTTCTCTTGGTTCATCCGCCGGGTTCGAACGCCATTGCCTGGTCCCGGTAGCTTGCGGATCCGGCGACAGGCGGGCTCGAACGAAGCGCGCGCCCCTTAGCCAGAGCTTCAGCGCTTCCCGATGAATGCCTGCGCCAATCTTCCACGCCATGAGGCGGAACTTCAAGAGGCATGCCAAGAGCTGGACTGTGCCACGCGGGCGGCTGGCATCCGCCGCCTTGCGGCAGGCTGCTGCCCGAAATCGAAAACGTCTATGGCAGCCGCGGCGCTAGTGCGATAGCTTTAGCCATGCGTTATGTGATTGTCATTGCCGCCATCGCGTTCTTCCTGATCTGGGACGGTCTCTACAATCAGGGCCGGTATCTCGACGTCACGGTCAGGGAACTCTCCCATGTCGTGCGCTACGTCACCGGAAAAGCCTGATATCCCCTCTTGAGATAGCAGCCTGGCGCCTCATTTGAGGTGCTCACCGGTGTGAGACGAGGTCCAGCCCGATCGAGGCGCGTCGCAAGGACGCGTGGCGCCATGACCGGTTGACGCAAAGAGACCGCCGTCACAAAAGACCCCGACATTTCAGATCGAGGAGGCGGGATTGATCCGGCATATCGTTTTCTTCAGCGCGCGCCGCAAGGAAGATGTGGAAGCAGTTCGCACCGGACTGCTGGCGCTTGGGGACATTCCTCATTCCAGTCTCTTCGAGGTCACGTTGAACACCAAGGTCGACCCGCTGTCGGATGAAGTGGATGTCGTCGTCTACGCGGAATTTGCCGATGACGCGGCGCTGGCAGCCTACAAGTCGCATCCGCTCTATGCGCAGACCACCAGCAAGGTCAAACCATTGCGCGAGCTGCGCTATTCCGCTGATGTCGTGGCTGGAAGCTGATCCCGTGCCGGGATAGCCTCATGTCAAGTCCAGTTGCGGCGGAAGGGAAAGTCCACGACTGTTTCAGGTGGTTGTTGCGGGGCCGCCGCCGGCGGCATTGCGATCAAGTCTTGAACCGATCTTCCGAATGATGCACATCGCGCTTCCATGACCTCGTCAGGCATTCATCCGCTCGATCATCTGGTTCTGCCGACGCAGAGCCTCGATGTGGCGCGTGCCCGGCTCAACGCCCTTGGCTTCGTCGTCGCTCCGACCGGCATCCATCCGTTTGGCACGGAAAACTGCTGCGTTTTCCTCGCCGATGGCACCTATCTGGAGCCGCTTGCGATCGGCCGTGAACAGGCTGCGACAGAGGCGGCTGCCGAGGGCAATGTCTTCGTTGCGCGCGATCGCCTCTATCGCGAAAGTCGTGGCAACGAGGGATTTTCCGCGGTGGTGCTTGGCACGGACAATGCCGATGACGACCATGAACGCTATGTCGAAGCGGGTCTGTCGGCGGGAGACAAGCTGAGCTTCTCCCGAGCCTTCACCGACACGGCGGGCAAAAGCGATACGGCGTCATTCAAGCTCGCCTTTGCCGCGGCTCCCGGCCAAACGGACGCATTTCTTTTTGCCTGTCAGCGCATCAACGCGCCGAGAGTAGACCGAGGAGCCTTGCAGGCTCACCCCAATGGGGTCGACGGAATTGTCGAGGTGGTTGCAATCAGCAGCGCTTCCGCCGAGCAGCATCGGCTGATTTCAGTGGCGGTCAATGATCAGGCCGCCGATGCGCACGACGGCGTTTTTCATCTGCCGAACGCGGTCTTGACCGTGCTGGACACCGCCGCTTTCACGGCGAGATTCGGCATACCGGCCGGTACGCCATCAGAATTGCACTTCGCCGCCGTGGTTTTTTCGATCCGCGACATTGGCGCCACCGCAGGTCTGCTTGCGGCCAATGCCGTCCAGCACGATATGTCGGGCAATGACATCATCGTGCGGCCGGCATCTGGGCAGGGCGCAGCCTTCATCTTTCGGGAGATCCCATGAGCAACCCCCTGGCGCCCAATTCGTCAGTAACCGTCGGCAACGTCGTCTTCGACAATGCGGGACCCCTGGCGCTGATCGCCGGCCCTTGCCAGTTCGAATCGCGCCAGCATGCCTTCGACATGGCCGGCACGCTGAAGGAGCTGACCGGCAGGCTCGGCATCGGCCTCGTCTACAAGACGAGTTACGACAAGGCCAATCGCACCTCGCTGTCGGCAACGCGGGGTGCTGGCATGGACGCCGCGCTTCCCGTCTTCGACGAGTTGCGCAAGGAATTCTCGCTTCCCGTGCTGACCGATGTCCACACCGAGGAACAGTGCGCGATCGTGGCGCCGCATGTCGACGTGCTGCAGATTCCGGCCTTCCTGTCGCGCCAGACCGATATGCTGGTCGCCGCCGCGAGGACGGGCAAGGTCATCAATGTGAAGAAGGGGCAGTTCCTCGCGCCCTGGGACATGAAGAACGTCGTCGCCAAGATCACCGGCTCAGGCAATGCCAATGTGCTGACCACCGAGCGCGGCGCTTCTTTCGGCTACAACACGCTGGTGTCGGATATGCGGGCGCTGCCTGTCATGGCCGAGATCGGCGCCCCGGTGATCTTCGACGCCACCCATTCGGTGCAGCAGCCGGGCGGGCAGGGCGGATCGTCTGGCGGGGAGCGCCGCTTTGTCGAGACGCTGGCCCGCGCGGCCGTTGCCGTCGGCGTTGCCGGCGTCTTCATCGAGACCCACCAGGACCCCGACAATTCGACTTCCTCCGACGGTCCCAACATGCTGCCGCTGAAGGATATGCCGGCACTGCTGGAAAGGCTGATAGCCTTCGACAGGATTGCAAAGGGCTGAAAAGCCAATGTCCTGTAGCGGATAAGCCCCGGTTGTAGGCTCGTCCGGCAAATGAGCGCTTTGGCAGGAGGAAGCCAATGTCCGTCGCTCGCGTCACAGAAATCACCTCGTCGTCCAGGAAAAGCTTTCAAGACGCCATCGAGAAGGGAATTGCGCGCGCCGCGAAGACCCTGAAGAACGTCGAAGGCGCCTGGATCCAGGACCAGAAGATCGTCGTCGAGGATGGCAAGATCGCAGCCTATCGCGTCAATATGAAGGTGACTTTCATCCTCGCGGAGTGATTGGGCAGCCCGCCAAAAAAGTCGGGAACTTTCGCCCGCGCCCCTCATTGTCAAAGTGCGGATTAACGACAACGAGGAGCAAACAATGACGACGCAAACAGGCCACACCGAAGCCATTGCCGCTTCGCGAGTCATCGGCACGACCGTCTACAACACCCAAGGCGACAGCATCGGCAGCATCGAGGACGTCATGCTCGACAAGACGTCGAACGGCATCATGTTCGCGGTGATTGGATTTGGCGGCTTTCTCGGCATTGGCGAGAAGTACCACGCCATCCCCTGGGCAAGCCTCGACTATGATGAGGCAAGGGGCGGCTATGTCATACCCTTCTCCAAGGAACAGCTGAAGGCAGCGCCTGCCCATTCCATCAACGAACTGGCCGGCGCGGATGGCGAGAGCGCGCGCGACGAGTCATACGAATATTACAAGGTCGCGCCCTACTGGCATTGACGCCACAATCGAAAAAAGGGGGTCGTTTCCACGGCCCCCTTTTTGATTCAAACGCAACGCTACTCGCTGATGTGCAAAGCCGGCAAAGACGCAATGGCCTTTGGCGGCGACTGCTGGTTGTCGCATGACGTCAGGAACGCCGCGGCGATCAGGAACAGACTGACAATACCGCTCAACTCAGACATGGCGAACCCCTCCTGTTTCGCCCCACGATAACATTCCTAACCCGAAATGCGCGTCCGGTGGCATGACTTATGATGACAGGAAATTGCGCTTCGTGAATCGGGCGGGCGGCACTATTCGATCAGGCCCCGATTGCCTTTTGCGTCGCTTTGGCTAAGACGGGCGCGACGTTTTCTCCAGATCAATCGAGGACATCGCAATGACCGCCATCATCGACATTGTCGGGCGTGAAATCCTGGACAGCCGTGGAAACCCGACCGTCGAGGTCGATGTTGTTCTCGAAGACGGTTCGATGGGCCGCGCCGCGGTGCCGTCGGGTGCCTCCACCGGCGCCCACGAAGCCGTCGAGCTTCGCGATGGCGGCGCCCGCTACCTTGGCAAGGGCGTGCTCAGGGCCGTCGAGGCGGTCAATGGCGAATTGTTCGAGGCGATCGGCGGCATGGAAGCCGAAAACCAGATCCATATCGATCAGACCATGATTGAGCTTGATGGCACGCCCAACAAGAGCCGGCTCGGCGCCAA
Organism: Mesorhizobium sp. B2-3-14; assembly: GCF_006442175.1. NCBI lineage: Bacteria > Pseudomonadati > Pseudomonadota > Alphaproteobacteria > Hyphomicrobiales > Phyllobacteriaceae > Mesorhizobium > Mesorhizobium sp. B2-3-14. The sequence goes on from NZ_VFVP01000013.1 coordinate 55,044, forward strand.
CGCCATCTTGGGCGTTTCGCTGGCGGTCGCGAAGGCCGCGGCCGATGCCGCCGGCCTGCCGCTCTACCGCTATGTCGGCGGCACCAAGGCGCATGTCCTGCCCGTGCCGATGATGAACATCATCAATGGTGGCGCGCATGCCGACAATCCGATCGACTTCCAGGAATTCATGATCCTGCCGGTCGGTGCGCCGACGCTGCGCGAAGGCGTGCGCTGGGGCTCGGAAATCTTCCACACGCTGCGCAAGAAGCTGAAGGATGCCGGCCACAACACCAATGTCGGCGACGAGGGCGGCTTCGCCCCGAACCTGAAGAGCGCGCCGGTGGCGCTCGACTTCATCATGGAATCGATCGAGAAGGCCGGATTCAAACCAGGTGAAGAGATCGCGCTCGGCCTCGATTGCGCCGCGACCGAGTTCTTCAAGGACGGCAACTATGTCTATGAGGGCGAGAAGAAGACGCGCGATCCCAAGGCGCAAGCCAAGTACCTCGCCAAGCTCGCGGCCGACTATCCGATCATCTCGATCGAGGATGGCCTTGCCGAGGACGATTGGGAAGGCTGGAAGTACCTGACCGACCTGATCGGCAAGAATACGCAGCTCGTTGGTGACGATCTCTTCGTCACCAACACGGCGCGCCTGCGCGACGGCATCCGCATGGGCGTCGCCAACTCGATCCTGGTCAAGGTCAACCAGATCGGCTCGCTGACCGAGACGCTGGATGCGGTCGAGACCGCGCACAAGGCTGCCTACACCGCCGTCATGTCGCACCGTTCGGGCGAAACCGAGGATTCGACCATCGCCGATCTCGCCGTCGCCACCAATTGCGGGCAGATCAAGACCGGCTCGCTGTCGCGCTCCGACCGCATGGCCAAATACAACCAGCTGATCCGCATCGAGGAAGAACTCGGCAAGCAGGCGCATTATGCCGGCAAGTCCGTGATCAAGGGCTGATCCGGCCGCACATCGTTGATACGGAGAGGGCGGGACATCCCGCCCTTTTTCATTTCAGGCCGGCATGGCGGTCTCCCGTAACCGTCCGTTAAGCACAATCAGGCGAAAAGACTTCGAGCCGTTTGAGTTCGCGGCACGGGGAATCGGTTATGTGGACGCGTCAGCACAAGCAGAGAAACACCGGCCGGCTGATCATTCCCTCGCTGTGCGTGCTGTTCCTGGCTTATTTCGGCTTCCATGCCTATCACGGTGAATTCGGCATCAATTCGAAATACAAGCTTGAGGCCGAGACGGTTGCGTTGCAGGGTCAGCTCGATGCGATCAAGGCACGCAGGATGGAACTCGAGCGGCGCGTCAAGCTCATGCATGACGGCACGCTGGAGAAGGACATGCTGGACGAGCAGGCGCGCAAGGCACTCAATCTGTCGCAGGCCGACGAGATCACCATCATGCTGCCGGCTCCGGCGAAGTAACCAATTTCAGGTTAATCACCAATATTTTCAATGATTTTAATTGCTTAGGCGCATGCCAGCTATGCAATTTCGACATGGCGGAACGCCTTTCTACGTGTTAGCCTCCCATAAATCGAAGGGGAGGGCGATCTCCCCGGAGCAGTTTGATCTTGCTCCAGTGTCCGCAAAGAGACGCCAACAGGGAGTGATGCATGGCCACCGCAGCCAGAAAAGCGCCTGCCAAATCGAAATCCGACGGCAAATCCGGTCTATCAGCACCCAAGCCTGTTGACTTCACCAAGGACGAAGAGCTTGCCGCCTACCGGCATATGCTGCTCATCCGTCGCTTCGAGGAGAAGGCCGGCCAGCTCTACGGCATGGGCTTCATTGGCGGTTTCTGTCACCTCTATATCGGCCAGGAAGCGGTCGTCACCGGCATGAAGATGGCGCTGATCGACGGCGACCAGATGATCACGGCCTATCGCGATCACGGCCACATGTTGGCGATGGAGCTGTCGCCGCGTGGCGTGATGGCCGAGCTGACCGGACGCCGCGGCGGCTTGTCCAGGGGCAAGGGCGGCTCCATGCACATGTTCTCCAAGGAGAAGCATTTCTATGGCGGTCACGGCATTGTCGGTGCGCAGGTGTCGCTTGGAACAGGTCTGGCTTTTGCCAACCGCTACCGCGACAACAACAATGTCTCGCTGACCTATTTCGGCGACGGTGCCGCCAACCAGGGCCAGGTCTACGAAAGCTTCAACATGGCCTCGCTGTGGAAGCTGCCGGTGATCTACATCATCGAGAACAACCGCTACGCCATGGGCACCTCGGTGTCGCGCTCTTCGGCGGAAACCAATTTTTCGCATCGTGGCGCGTCGTTCAAGATTCCGGGCATCCAGGTCGACGGCATGGATGTGCGTGCGGTGAAGGCGGCTGGCGATCTGGCTACCGAGTGGTGCCGTGCCGGCAATGGGCCGATCATTCTCGAAATGCAGACTTATCGCTATCGCGGCCACTCGATGTCTGACCCGGCGAAATATCGCTCCAAGGAAGAAGTCCAGAAGATGCGCTCCGATCATGATCCGATCGAGCAGGTCAAGGCGCGGCTCATCGAGAAGAAGTGGGCGACCGAGGACGAACTCAAGACCGTCGACAAGGAGGTTCGCGACATCGTCGCCGACGCCGCCGAATTTGCCCAGCACGACGCGGAGCCGGATCCGTCCGAGCTCTGGACCGATATCGTATTGTAAGGGAGGGCCAGGACATGCCGATCGAAATTCTCATGCCCGCCCTCTCGCCGACCATGGAAGAGGGCAATCTTTCCAAGTGGTTGAAGAACGAGGGCGACAAGGTCGTCGCCGGCGACGTCATTGCCGAGATCGAAACCGACAAGGCGACGATGGAAGTCGAAGCCGTCGACGAAGGTACGCTGGGCAAGATCCTGATCGCCGCCGGCACCGAAGGCGTCAAGGTCAACACGCCGATCGCCGTTCTGCTGCAGGATGGCGAAAGTTCTGGCGACATCGACAAGGCCTCCAAGGCGGCTCCCGCCTCGACGCAAGACGCGGTGTCAACTGGTGGGCAGCGCGCCGACGCGGCCGAGGAAGGCTCGCAGCGGGCGCCGCAGGATGCTGGAGAGGCGCCGAAAGCCTCCGTCCCCGCCGCCCCGGTGGTCAACCTCGCTGCCGATCCGGACATTCCTCCCGGCACCGAAATGGTCTCGACCACGGTGCGCGAGGCGCTGCGTGATGCCATGGCCGAGGAAATGCGCCGCGACGGCGATGTCTTCGTCATGGGTGAGGAAGTCGCCGAATACCAGGGCGCCTACAAGATCACACAGGGCTTGCTGCAGGAATTTGGGCCGCGTCGCGTCGTCGACACGCCGATTACCGAGCATGGTTTTGCCGGCGTTGGTGTCGGTGCGGCGATGGCTGGGCTGAAGCCGATCGTCGAGTTCATGACCTTCAACTTCGCCATGCAGGCGATCGACCAGATCATCAACTCCGCCGCCAAGACGCTCTATATGTCGGGCGGCCAGATGGGCGCGCCGATCGTGTTCCGCGGGCCAAATGGCGCGGCGGCCCGCGTCGCGGCGCAGCACTCGCAGTGCTATGCCGCTTGGTACAGCCACATTCCAGGCTTGAAGGTCGTGATGCCGTATACGGCCGCCGACGCCAAGGGCCTGCTCAAGGCAGCGATCCGCGATCCGAACCCGGTCATCTTCCTCGAGAATGAAATTCTCTACGGCCAGTCCTTCGACGTTCCGAAGCTGGACGACTTCGTGCTGCCGATCGGCAAGGCGCGCATCCACAAGGCAGGCAAGGATGTCACCATCGTCTCCTTCGGCATCGGCATGACCTATGCGGTCAAGGCTGAAGCCGAGCTGCGCGGCATGGGGATCGACGCCGAGATCATCGACCTCAGGACTATCCGTCCGCTCGATCTCGACACCGTCATCGCCTCGGTCAAGAAGACCAACCGGCTGGTCGTGGTCGAAGAAGGCTACCCGCAGAATTCGGTTGGCGACCACATCGCCAACCAGGTCTCGCAGCGCGCCTTCGATTTCCTCGACGCACCGGTCATCACCATTGCCGGCAAGGACGTGCCGATGCCTTATGCGGCGAACCTCGAAAAACTGGCTTTGCCGAATGTCGGCGAGGTCATCGAGGCCGTCAAAGCCGTCGCATATCGCTGAACCGGGTGGGAGGACAATATGCCAATCAACATCACCATGCCGGCGCTCTCGCCCACTATGGAAGAGGGCAATCTTTCCAAGTGGCTGGTCAAGGAAGGCGACAAGGTTTCGCCCGGCGACGTGATCGCCGAGATCGAAACCGACAAGGCGACGATGGAGGTCGAAGCCGTCGATGAGGGCACGGTTGCCAAGCTCGTCGTGCCGGCCGGAACCGAAGGGGTCAAGGTCAACGCGCTGATCGCGGTGCTTGCGGCGGAAGGCGAAGATGCCGGCGCCGCGGCGAAAAGCGGCGCCGCCACACCGGCGAAAGCCGAAGCTCCGAAAGCGGATGCGCCTAAAGCCGAAGCGCCGAATGCTGAAGCGCCAAAGGCCGAGGTCGAGGCCCCAAAGGCGCAGGCGGCTCCGGCCGCCAATGGCAACGCGGCTGGCGACCGCACCTTTGCATCGCCGCTTGCCCGCCGTATCGCCAAGGACGCCGGCGTCGACGTCTCTGCGGTCACCGGCACCGGCCCGCACGGCCGCGTGGTCAAGGCTGACGTAGATGCCGCGATTGCCGGTGGTGGCGCCAAGGCGGCACCGGCTGCCAAGGCTCCGGCCGGCGCGCCTGCCTCCGCCCCGGCGGTAAAGGCGATGTCGGACGAGCAGGTGCTGAAACTGTTCGAGGAAGGCTCCTACGAACTCGTCCCGCACGACAATATGCGCAAGACCATCGCGCGGCGCCTGGTCGAAGCAAAAACCACCATCCCGCATTTCTATCTGACGCTCGACTGCGAACTCGACGCGCTGCTGGCTTTACGCACTCAGCTCAATGCCGCGGCACCGGTGAAGAAGACCGACAAGGGCGAGGCTCCCGCCTACAAGCTGTCGGTCAACGACATGGTGATCAAGGCGATGGCGATGGCGCTGAAGGCGGTGCCGGATGCCAATGCCTCATGGACGGAGAGCGCCATGGTCAAGCACAAGCATGCCGATGTCGGCGTCGCCGTTTCGATCCCCGGTGGCCTGATCACGCCGATCATCCGGCATGCCGACGAAAAGACGCTGTCGGTCATCTCCAACGAGATGAAGGACCTGGCCAGCCGCGCCCGCAGCCGCAAGCTGAAGCCGGAAGAATATCAAGGCGGCACGACGGCCGTTTCCAATCTCGGCATGTTCGGCATCAAGGACTTTGCCGCCGTCATCAACCCGCCGCATGCGACGATCCTGGCGGTCGGCGCCGGCGAGGAGCGGGCGGTGGTCAGGAACGGCGAGATCAGAATAGCCACCGTGATGTCGGTGACGCTGTCGACTGACCATCGTGCGGTTGATGGCGCGCTGGGAGCCGAACTGCTGGTCGCCTTCAAGAAGCTGATCGAGAATCCGATGGGCATGCTGGTCTAGGAAAGGGAAAGGCTGTGCGGATATTCTTCACCAGCCTTTTCGCCTTTTTGATTTCCGGCTTGGCCGGCGGCCTTATCGCGCAATGGTTGGCTGTCGCCACCGGCGCCGAGGAAGAATACATCATCGTCTTCATGTTCTCGGTGTTGGTGACTTTTGTCGCCACCTTCATCTTCTTCGTTGCGCAATTGACGAACGATCCGGTCGCGGCCGTTGCCAGGGCGGGCAAGTGGACGCTGATTGCCTTTGTGGCGCTTCTCGTCCTGCTGGTCGCGCTGATCCTCTACAGCGACAGCAGCGCCGCGGTGGTCAGGAAAGACATACCGATGGTTGCCGGTCTCGGTCTGCCGGGCCTGGTGACGATCGTCATCCATTGGTTGTTCGTACGCTGGCGCGTGAAGCGCGACGTGGCCGACACAAAGGCAGGTTGAACGGATGAAGACGGTGCTTTGTTACGGCGACTCGCTGACCTGGGGCTACAATGCCGAGGGCGGCCGTCATGGGCTCGGGGATCGCTGGCCAAGCGTCCTGCAAGCAGGCCTCGGCGGAGGCGTTCAAGTCGTCGCCGAGGGGCTCAATGGCCGCACCACCGCCTTCGACGATCATCTGGCCGGAGCCGATCGCAACGGCGCGCGGCTGCTGCCGACAGTGTTGACGACGCATGCGCCGATCGACCTGATCGTCATCATGCTCGGCGCCAATGACATGAAGCCATGGATCCATGGCAACCCGGTTGCCGCCAAGCAAGGCATCCAGCGGCTGATCGATATCGTGCGTGGCCACGACTATCCGTTCGACTGGCCGGCACCGCAGATACTGATCGTTTCGCCGCCTCTTGTCAGCCGCACCGAAAATGCCGACTTCAGGGAGATGTTCGCCGGCGGCGATGAGGCCTCGAAGCAGCTTGCGCCGCAATACGCCGCACTCGCCGACGAGGTCGGCTGCGGCTTCTTCGACGCTGGCACGGTGGCGCAAACAACACCTCTCGATGGCGTCCACCTCGATGCCGAGAATACGCGAAACATTGGCGAGGCGCTGACGCCGGTCGTGCGCGTCATGCTGGAATTGTGATTGAAGGAGAAAACCCGTGGCTGAGAACTATGACGTCATCATCATCGGCTCCGGTCCCGGCGGCTATGTCACCGCGGTGCGCTCCGCCCAGCTCGGCTTCAAGACGGCGATCGTCGAGCGCGAGCATCTAGGCGGCATCTGTCTGAATTGGGGCTGTATTCCGACCAAGGCGCTGCTGCGGTCGGCCGAGATCATGCATTATTCCGATCATCTGAAGGATTACGGCCTGAAGCTCGATGGCGGCAAGATCAGTGCCGATACCGCTGCCGTCGTCGATCGGTCGCGAAAAGTGTCGCTCAGGCTCAATGGCGGCGTCGCCTTCCTGATGAAGAAGAACAAGGTCGACGTCATCTGGGGCGAGGCCAAACTATCCAAGCCCGGTGAGATCGTGGTTTCTAAGACGGCCAAGAAGCCGATGGAGCCGCAGCCGCCGGTACCGAAAGGCGTCAAGGGCGAGGGCACCTACACCGCCAAGCACATCATCCTGGCGACCGGCGCCCGGCCGCGCGCTCTGCCCGGCATAGAGCCGGACGGCAAGCTGATCTGGACCTATTTCGAAGCCATGGTGCCGAAGGAGATGCCGAAGTCGCTGCTGGTGATGGGCTCAGGCGCCATCGGCATCGAATTCGCCTCCTTCTATCGCACAATGGGCGCCGACGTCACGGTCGTCGAGCTGCTGCCGGCGGTGATGCCGGTCGAGGACGCAGAGGTCTCGAAATTCGCGCAAAAGCAGTTCGAGAAGCAAGGCATGAAGATCATCCTCGAGGCCAAGGTGACCAAGGTCGAGAAGGGGGCGAACTCGATTACCGCGCATGTCGAGATGAAGGACGGCAAGGTCGAGAAGATCACCGCCGACCGCATGATCTCGGCCGTTGGCGTCCAGGGCAATATCGAGAACCTCGGACTTGAAGCACTTGGTGTTAAGACCGAGCGCGGTTGCGTGGTCATCGACGGGTATGGCAAGACCAATGTGCCTGGCATCTACGCCATCGGCGATGTCGCCGGTCCGCCCATGCTTGCTCACAAGGCCGAGCACGAGGGCGTCGTGTGCGTCGAGAAGATCGCGAACTTCCCCGGTGTTCACGCCACGGACAAGCTCAAGATCCCTGGTTGCACCTACTGCAATCCGCAGGTCGCCTCGGTTGGACTGACGGAAGCAAAAGCCAAGGCCGAGGGCAAGGATATCCGCGTCGGCCGGTTCCAGTTCGGAGCCAACGGCAAAGCCATTGCGCTTGGGGAAGACCAGGGCTTCATCAAGACCATCTTCGACAAGAAGACCGGTCAGTTGCTCGGCGCACACATGGTCGGCGCCGAAGTCACGGAACTGATCCAGGGTTTTGTCGTGGCGATGAACCTCGAAACCACCGAGGAAGAGCTGATGCACACCATCTTCCCGCATCCGACGCTATCCGAGATGATGAAGGAAAGCGTGCTAGACGCCTATGGCCGCGCCTTGAACGCATGATAGATTCCCCGCGGGAGACTCAGCTGTCGAAGCCGTGGGATCTCGACGGCGAGGCAGTTCGTTTCCCAATGCATTTTTACTGGCGCAAGGAGAAGGCATATGCACTTGAACGGCGTGGGCTGGATCGCAGCAATCATCATCGGCGGCCTGGCAGGCTGGTTGGCCGAAATGGTCATGAAGAGCAACACCGGCATATTCATGAACATTATCATGGGCATCGTTGGCGCGGTGGTGCTGAATGCAGTCCTGCAGGCCCTCAACATCGGCGTATTCGGCGTCGGCTGGACCGCTTATCTGATCACCGGATTCATCGGTGCCTGCCTGCTGATCTGGGTAGGTCGCCTGGTGCGCCGTTAGTCGATATCGTTTTCGGCTATGCGAAAACGGTTGTAGCGGCATGCGCCGCTGCAGCCTTTTTCTTTGTCCCGAAAAGTCCTAGATGACGTTAAAGTGACGATCGCCGACGGGCGGTCGCAAGAAAGGCCAGGGTTCAGATGGTCACTGTCCTCGACACGATCGCCAACGCGCCGCGGCTGCGGCATCCCGAGAAGGCCCACAAGCCCGACCAGGAGGTATTGCGTAAGCCGGACTGGATCCGCGTCAAGGCGCCGGTGTCGAAGGGATATGCCGAGACACGGGAGATCGTGAAATCGCACAAGCTGGTGACCGTATGCGAAGAGGCCGGTTGCCCGAACATCGGCGAGTGCTGGGAAAAGAAGCACGCCACCTTCATGATCATGGGCGAGATCTGCACGCGCGCCTGCGCCTTCTGCAATGTCGCCACTGGCATCCCGACCGCGCTCGACTCCGACGAGCCCGCGCGTGTCGCGCATGCCGTCAAGCAAATGGGCCTCAGCCACGTCGTCATCACCTCCGTTGACCGCGACGATCTCGACGATGGCGGTGCTCAGCACTTCGCCGATGTCATCCGTGCGATCCGGGCGGCAACGCCTCTGACGACGATCGAAATCCTGACGCCCGATTTCCTGCGCAAGGAAGGCGCGCTGGAGATCGTCGTGGCGGCCAGGCCCGATGTCTTCAACCACAACCTCGAAACCGTGCCGTCGAATTATCTCAAGGTCCGGCCGGGCGCCCGCTATTTCCACTCGATCCGGCTGCTGCAGCGGGTCAAGGAACTCGATCCGTCGATTTTCACCAAGTCCGGCATCATGGTCGGCCTTGGCGAGGAGCGGAACGAAATCCTGCAATTAATGGACGATCTGCGTTCGGCCAATGTCGACTTCATGACCATCGGCCAATACCTGCAGCCGTCGAAGAAGCACCACCCGGTGATCCGCTTCGTCACGCCGGAGGAATTCAAGTCCTTCGAGACGATCGGCAAGACCAAGGGTTTCCTGCTGGTGGCATCGAGCCCGCTGACACGCTCTTCGCACCATGCCGGCGACGATTTCGCCCGGCTGCGCGCCGCGCGCGAAGCGCAGCTCCAGAAATTGATCTAACGCCGGTTTCATGCCGAAATTCGAAGCCACCCGACGCGTCGCCCACACGCCTGAGCAGATGTTCGCGCTGGTCGCCGACATCGAAACTTACCCGCAATTCCTGCCGCTTTGCGAAGCGTTGGCGGTCCGCTCGCGCAAGGAGCGTGACGGCCGCACCATCCTCGTGGCCGACATGAGCATCGGCTATAAGGCGATCCGGGAGACTTTCACGACGCAGGTACTGCTCAAGCCCGACGAACACGCCATCGACGTGAAGTATATTGACGGCCCGTTCAAATATCTGAGCAATGTCTGGCGGTTCGAGCCGGATGGTGCCGGTTGTGCCGTGCGCTTCTTCATCGACTATGAATTCAAGAGCCGCATCCTGGGTGCGCTGATGGGCACGATGTTCGATCGTGCCTTCCGCATGTTCGCCGAAGCTTTTGAAAAGCGCGCCGACATCATCTACGGCAAGAAACCGGCGGCCTGACTCTCGCCAAGCGCCTGCAAGCCGATCTCAAGTGAATGATGGACCGTTTCCCGGCGGATGAAGTCACGGCCATTGCCGGCAAACAGCTTGCGTTCAGCCGTCACGGGTCGGCCGTTCACCGCAACGCCAAACCAGACCAGCCCGACCGGCTTTTCCCTGGAACCGCCACCCGGACCGGCAATGCCGGTGACGGCCAGCGCCAGCCCGGCACGCGAACGGGCGAGCGCTCCTGCGGCCATCTCGATGGCTGTCTCGCGGGAGACCGCACCATGCACGTCGAGCGTGGCGGCGCGAACGCCGAGCATGTCCATCTTGGCTTCATTGGAATAGGTGATGAAGCCGCGATCGACCACGGCGGAAGAACCGGCAATGTCGGTCAGCGCGGCGATGATCATCCCGCCGGTACAGCTTTCCGCGGTCGCCAGCATGATGCCGCGCTCCCGGCACGCCTCAAACAGGGCGGTTGCCAGTTCGCTGTTGGTCATTCCGGAACCTCGCCTGGAAACACCACACTGGCGGTGGCGATCGCCGCGATACCTTCCTCGCGGCCGACAAAGCCGAGCTTCTCGTTGGTTGTCGCCTTGACCGAGATGCGGTCGGCGGAAATGCCCAGCATCAGCGAAAGGACTGATGTCATCGCCTCGCGGTGCGGGCCGACGCGCGGCGCCTCGCAGATCAGCGTGATATCGGCATTGGCGATGCGTCCGCCGCGCTCGCGCACCAGTCTTGCCGCATGTTCGACGAATATCCGCGATGCAGCGCCTTTCCACTGCGGATCGGACGGAGGAAAGTGCGTGCCGATGTCGCCGGCCCCGCAGGTCGCCAGCAGCGCGTCGGTCAGGGCGTGCAGGCCGACATCCGCGTCGGAATGGCCCGACAATTTCCTGTCATGCGGGATGGCGACGCCACAAAGCGTAACATGGTCGCCGGGCTCGAAGGCGTGGACATCATAGCCATTGCCGGTGCGGATGTCGGGAAAGTGTGTCCGCTCGCTGGAAAGTCGCTGGTGCGCCATGGCGATGTCCCGTGCCCATGTGAGTTTGACATTGTCGGGCGATCCAGGAACGAGCTTCACCGGCATTTGCATCCATTCGGCGATCGACGCGTCGTCGGTAAAGTCGGATTTGCCGCTGTTATAGGCTTGCTCATGCATCGTCATGATCGCGAGGAAGGGAAAGCCTTGCGGCGTTTGCGCCGCGTGCAGCCCGCTCCGTGGCACCGTTTCGCCGACCATGCCGGTCGCCGATTCGCGTTTCAGTGTGTCGGCGACCGGCAGGGCGGGAAGCGCGCCTTCACGTTCGCCGATGGCCGCGATGGTGCGGTCGATCAGATCCATGTCGACAAAGGGGCGCGCGGCGTCGTGGATGAGGACCTTGTCCGGCGCGTAGCTTCTCAGCGCCTGTAGCCCGAGCCGAACCGAATCCTGCCTGGTGGCGCCTCCGGCAATTGCCGTTACCCGATCCGCATCGGTTCCGACGGCTTGCTGAAAAAGCTCGCGGTCTTCGGCATGGATGGCCACGACGACCCGGCCGATGAGCGGGTGCGCCAGAAAAATGTCTATGACACGAGCGATGACGGCGCGTCCGCCAATTCGTTGATACTGCTTAGGACCATCGGCTTGTCCGGCGCGCGCGCCGCGACCGGCCGCGACGATAACCACCGCGACTTTGCCACCCGGATCCGGAGCCTGATTTTCGGTTGCGCCAGTCATGCAGTCCGGTCCTAGTCGCGGCCAAGGCCGAAGGCCAGCATTTTCCCAATTGCGCCTTAATGTGGCGTCATTCCGCGTTGCACATTTCTCTCGATCTGGCTAGAGAATGTGCAACGAATGGACGTGCTTGGTTTTTGTGCATGGTTAACTTGACCGGATTGGCCCAGTCTCTCGACGTCGGCGGCGTCAGAATACGCAACCGCGTCTTCCTCGCGCCAATGTCGGGGATCACGGACGAGGCGTTCAGGCAGCGCGCCCATGGGCATGGCGCAGGCCTGGTCGTGTCCGAAATGGTGGCCAGCGGCGAACTCGCCAAGGGCAGGGCGGGTTGTGGCCTGCGGATACGCCACTCCGGACTGCCCGTCCATATGGTGCAGCTTGCCGGGCGCGAGGCCATGCATATGGCCGAAGGCGCGCGGATCGCCGCCGGCGAGGGCGCCGACATCATCGACATCAACATGGGCTGCCCGGCCAAGAAGGTCACCGGTGGCTATGCCGGTTCGGCATTGATGCTGGATCTCGACCACGCGCTCTCGCTGATCGAGGCCGTGGTAGGCGTGGTCAAGGTGCCGGTGACGGTCAAGATGCGGCTGGGTTGGGACGAAGGCGCGCTCAACGCTCCTATCCTGGCGCGCCGGGCCGAGCAGGCGGGCGTCAGAATGGTTACGGTCCATGGCCGCACACGCTGCCAGTTCTACCAGGGCAAGGCGGACTGGCGCGCCATCGCTCGCGTCAAGGAGGCTGTCTCCATTCCGGTCGTCGCCAATGGCGATGTCTGCTCCCCAAGCGAGGCAGCCGCCGTTCTCGAACAGTCCGGCGCCGATGCGTTGATGGTCGGCCGCGCCCATTATGGCGCGCCGTGGGTCGCCGGCGGCATCGCTGCGGCTGCCACCGGGACATTTTCGCCCGGCATTCCCGAGACCCCGCAAGCGCTTACCGATTATGTCGTCGCCCACTACGAGGACATGCTGGCGCTTTACGGCATCGAGAGCGGCCTGCGCCAGGCGCGTAAGCATCTGGGCTGGTATCTCGACCGACATGCCGAGGGTGTCGCTGGCGAGAGTAGGAAAGCGATATTGACCGCGTCCGAACCGGCCCGCGTCATTGCCTTGCTGCGTGACGTGTTTTCGCGCGATCCGCAAACCTTGAACCTGCGGAGCGCCGCATGACCGCAACCCCTGGCCAAGGCGTTGAAATGGCGGATGCTGCCCAGATCGTACTAAACACGATCCGCCGCCCGGTGATCATGATCAGCGAGGAAGGCTTCATCACCTTCGCCAATGCCGATGCCGAGGACTTCTTTCGCTCCAGCGCGACCATGCTGGCGCGCAACACCCTGTCCAAGCTCATACCCTTCGGCAGTCCGCTGCTGACACTGGTCGACCAGGTGCGCGAGCGCCGCGCGCCCGTCAACGAATATCGGGTCGACGTTTCGTCGCCGCGCCTCGGCATCGAAAAGGTCGTCGATCTCTATGTCGCGCCGGTGCCGGAGTTTCCGGGCTCCGTCGTGGTCATGTTCCAGGAGCGGTCGATGGCCGACAAGATCGACCGGCAGATGACGCATCGCGGCGCCGCGCGCTCGGTGACCGGTCTGGCGGCGATGCTGGCGCATGAGATCAAGAACCCGCTCTCCGGTATCAGGGGGGCGGCTCAGCTGCTCGAGCTGTCCGCTTCCGATGAGGATCGCGCGCTGACGCGGCTGATCACCGACGAGACGGACCGTATCGTATCGCTGGTCGACCGCATGGAGGTGTTTTCCGACGAGCGGCCGATCGACCGCTATCCCGTCAACATCCATGTGGTGCTCGATCACGTGAAAGCGATCGCAAAGAACGGTTTCGCTAGGAAAATCAAGATACTGGAGGACTATGATCCATCATTGCCTCCGGTATTTGCCAATCGCGACCAGCTGATCCAGGTGTTCCTCAATCTAATCAAGAACGCCGCCGAGGCAATCGGCAGCGACCCCCAGGGCGAGATCGTGCTGTCCACCGCCTTCCGGCCCGGCATTCGCGTCTCGGTCCCGGGGACGCAGGACCGCGTGTCGCTGCCGCTGGAGTTCTGCGTGCGCGACAATGGTTCCGGCGTGTCGGAGGATATCCTGCCGATCCTGTTCGATCCCTTCATCACCACCAAGCCGAACGGCTCGGGGCTCGGGCTGGCGCTGGTCGCCAAGATCGTCGGTGAACATGGCGGCATCATCGAATGCGATTCGACGCCGCGCGCGACAACATTCCGGGTTCTGATGCCGGCCTGGAAGGAAACGGCGCTTGGCGCTGATCAAGACGGTGAAGGAGACCGCAAATGACCGTTCGCGGCAATATTCTGGTCGCCGACGACGACGCTGCGATCCGCACCGTTCTCAATCAGGCCCTGTCGCGTGTCGGTCACGAGGTGCGCGTCACCTCCAACGCGTCGACTCTGTGGCGCTGGGTGGCGGCCGGCGAGGGTGATCTCGTCATCACCGACGTCGTGATGCCGGACGAGAACGCTTTCGACATGCTGCCGCGCATCAAGAAGGCGCGGCCGGAACTGCCTGTCATCGTCATGAGCGCCCAGAATACCTTCATGACGGCGATCCGCGCTTCCGAAACGGGCGCCTATGAATATCTGCCGAAGCCTTTCGATCTGACCGAACTCCTCAACATCGTCAACCGCGCTTTGTCCGAGCCCCGGCGGCCGAAGATCGATGCCAGGCAAGAAGAGCCGCCCGAAACGATGCCGCTGGTCGGCCGTTCGGCAGCCATGCAGGACATCTACCGCATGCTGGCGCGCATGATGCAGACCGACCTGACGGTGATGATTTCGGGCGAATCGGGCACCGGCAAGGAACTGGTGGCGCGCGCGCTGCATGAATATGGGCGCCGTCGTGGCGGCCCGTTCGTTGCCATCAACATGGCGGCTATCCCGCGCGATCTCATTGAATCGGAACTGTTCGGTCACGAGAAGGGCGCCTTCACCGGCGCGCAGAGCCGCTCGACCGGTCGCTTCGAGCAGGCGGAGGGCGGCACGCTGTTCCTCGACGAGATCGGCGACATGCCGATGGAGGCGCAGACGCGCTTGCTGCGCGTCCTGCAGCAGGGCGAGTACACGACCGTCGGCGGCCGCACGCCGATCAAGACCGATGTGCGCATTGTCGCCGCCACCAACAAGGACCTGCGTACGCTGATCAACCAGGGCCTCTTCCGCGAGGATCTTTTCTACCGTCTCAATGTCGTGCCGCTCAGGTTGCCGGCCCTGCGCGAACGCTCCGAGGATGTGCCCGATCTGGTGCGCCATTTCTTCAAGCTCGGCGAAATGGAGGGGCTGCAGACCAAGCGCATCTCTTCCGGCGGCATCGAACTGATGAAGCGCTATCCCTGGCCAGGCAATGTGCGCGAGCTGGAAAACCTGGTCCGCAGGCTCGCCGCGCTTTATTCGCAGGACGAGATTTCCGCCGAGATCATCGAGACGGAGCTCAAGACAGGCGAACGCCCCGTGGTACCAGGCGGCGGCAACCTCATTCCCGACGATCTTTCCATCGGGCAGGCGGTGGAGCACTTCCTGCAGCGCTATTTCGCCTCCTTTGCAGGCGAATTGCCGCCTGCCGGTCTGTACGAGCGCATCCTGTCCGAAGTCGAATATCCGTTGGTGCTGGCTTCGATGACGGCAACCCGCGGCAACCAGATCAAGGCCGCGGAGCTCCTGGGACTCAACCGCAACACCCTGCGCAAGAAGATTCGCGAGTTGGGCGTCAACGTTTACAAGTCCTCCCGCCAGACCTGAGCCCGCGCTGCATACAGGATCTTTTCAGGGGACCGGCCGGGGAAAGAGTCCTGTAGTTGTCACACTTGTTGCATAATCGCCACAATGCGTTGCATAGATCGGACGCAATCACTGGCTCTAGACGGCGACATGGCTCCGCAGACACCTGTACTCAACAAACCGCTCTTCAGCGAACCTGGCGCGCGCGACGGGCGCCGGCTGCTGGCACTGCCCGGCGTGGTGGCGGTCGTCGGTGCCTTGGTCATGGCGGCTATTTCGTTCGCCATCCTGGTCGGTGCGACACCGATTGCGCCTGACGCCAAAACGACCTGGGCGCTGATTGCTCTCAATGCCGCCTTCGTGCTCTTCCTCATCGCGCTGGTTGGACGCGAGGTGCATCGCATCGTCATGGCGCGCCGGCATGGCAAAGCGGCTTCTCGGCTGCATGTGCGCATCGTTGCCATGTTCGCTCTCGTCGCCGCCATTCCCGCCATCATGGTGGCGATCATCGCCTCGATCACGCTCGATATCGGCCTTGATCGCTGGTTCGAAATTCGCACCAAGACGATCGTCAATTCGTCCCTGTCGATCGCCGACGCCTATGTGCAGGAGAACGCGCGCAACCTGCAGGGTACGACGTTGTCGATGGCCTACGATCTCGATGCGTCGCGAACGCTCTACGGCCTCGATCGCACCGGCTTTCTCGATCTTATGAACAAGGAAGCCGTGGGCCGCTCGCTGGCGCATGCCGCGCTGATCAAGCCCGATGGCTCCTTCGTCATGAGCGCCAAGACCGATGCCGATTTCGCCATGCCGGAACCGCCGGAAGGAGCGGTGGCCACCGCCACCGACGGCAAGCCGGTGCTGATCGAGCCGCGCACGCGCAACATTATGGGCGCCATCGTCAAGCTGCGCGAGATCGATGGCCTCTATCTCTACACCATCCGTCTGGTCGACCCCGAGGTGATCAAGGCGCGGCAGATCGTCAGGTCCAACACCGACGAGTATCGCAATCTCGAGGATAACAGGCGTACCTCGCAAGTGGCGTTTGCGCTGCCCTATCTGTCGCTGACCCTGATCATCATCCTATCGGCAATCTGGACCGGCATAGCTGTTGCCGACCGGCTCGTGCGGCCGATCCGTCAGCTGATCGGCGCTGCCGACGAAGTCGCGACCGGCAATCTCGACGTCGCGGTGCCGGTGCGGCCATCCGATGGCGATGTCGCCTCGCTCGGCGACACGTTCAACAAGATGCTGCTGGAGCTCAAATCACAACGCAACGAGATCCTGTCGGCGAAGGACCTGATCGATGAGAGGCGGCGTTTTTCCGAAGCCGTGCTTGCCGGCGTCACCGCCGGCGTCATCGGCGTCGACCCTTACGGCATCATCACCATCGTCAATCGTTCTGCCGAATCGATGCTGGCCGTTTCCGCCAGCGCGGCACTTGGGCAGAATCTTTCCGCGATCCTGCCGCATGTCGGCCGCGTCTTCGAGATCGGTCGTAAATCCGGCAAGCCGGTCTACCGCGAACAGGTGACCTTCTATCGCGCCGGCGCCGAGCGGACCTTCAATGTGCAGGTCACCATCGAGGCAGGCGACGACGGCTCGGAGGAAAAATCCTATGTCGTGACCGTCGACGACATCACCGATCTGGTTCAGGCCCAGCGCTCATCCGCTTGGGCCGACGTGGCGCGGCGCATCGCCCACGAGATCAAGAATCCGCTGACGCCGATCCAGCTTTCCGCCGAACGCATCAAGCGCCGCTACGGCAAGGTCATCACCGAAGACCGCGAGGTTTTCGACCAGTGCACCGACACCATTATCCGGCAGGTGGAGGATATCGGCCGCATGGTCGACGAGTTCTCGGCTTTCGCGCGCATGCCAAAGCCCGAGATGAAGGCCATCGACCTGCGCGAATCGCTGCGCGAGGCTTCCTTCCTGGTCGAAGTCAGCCGCGCCGACATCACCTTCGAGCGGATATTCGGGAACGAGCCGCTCAAGGGCACGTTCGACAGCCGGCTGATGGCCCAGGCTTTCGGCAATGTGATCAAGAATGCCGCCGAGGCGATCGACGGACTGGAACATAAGGACGGTTCGCACGGCATAATCCGGATTCAAGCCGGCCGTCAGAATGGCGCGATTCGCATCGATGTCATCGACAATGGCAAAGGCCTGCCGCGCGAGAATCGCCAACGGTTGCTGGAGCCCTATATGACCACGCGTGAAAAGGGCACCGGGCTTGGTCTCGCTATCGTCAAGAAGATCGTGGAGGACCATGGCGGCAGGCTGGAACTCCATGACGCGCCTGCGGATTTCCACGGCGGGCGCGGCGCGATGATCAGCATCATCCTGCCACCTGCGACCAGCGCGCTGCCGCGCGGCGAAACCAAGGCGGACCACGAAAGAGAAACTGAAAAGGTCGATAATGGCGTCTGATATTCTCATCGTCGATGACGAGGAAGACATCCGCGAACTCGTCGCGGGCATCCTGAGTGACGAGGGTCACGAAACCCGTACGGCATTCGATGCCGACAGCGCACTGGCGGCTATCGCCGACCGAGCGCCGAGGCTGATCTTCCTGGATATCTGGCTGCAGGGCTCGCGTCTGGACGGCTTGGCGTTGCTCGACGAGATCAAGACCATGCACCCGAACCTGCCCGTGGTGATGATTTCAGGCCACGGCAACATCGAAACGGCGGTTTCCGCCATCCGTCGCGGCGCCTATGATTTCATCGAAAAACCGTTCAAGGCCGACAGGCTGATCCTCATTGCCGAACGCGCACTCGAGACCTCGAAACTGCGCCGCGAAGTTTCCGACCTCAAGCTGCGCAGCGGCGAGACTTTCGATTTGATCGGCATGTCCTCGGCGATGAGCCAGTTGCGCCAGACCATCGAGCGTGTCGCGCCGACCAACAGCCGGGTGATGATCGTTGGCCCTTCCGGATCGGGCAAGGAACTGGCCGCCCGCGCCATTCATACGCTGTCGACGCGCAAGGGCGGGCCGTTCGTGACACTGAGCGCCGCCAATATCACGCCTGAACGCATGGAGATCGAACTGTTCGGCACCGAATCGAACGGGGTCGAACGCAAGGTGGGGGCGCTGGAGGAGGCCCATCGCGGCATTCTCTACATCGACGAAGTGGCCGACATGCCGCGCGAGACGCAGAACAAGATTTTGCGCGTCCTGGTCGAACAGCAATTCGAGCGGGTGGGCGGTACTAAGCGGGTCAAGGTCGACGTCCGCATCATTTCCTCGACCTCCCAGAACCTTGAGGCGATGATCGCCGATGGGCGTTTCCGCGAGGATCTCTACCACCGGCTCGCCGTGGTTCCGGTCATGGTGCCGGGACTGGCCGAGCGGCGCGAGGACATTCCCTATCTCGTCGACAACTTCATGAAGCAGATCGCCCGCCAGGCTGGCATCAAGCCACGCCGTATCGGCGACGACGCGCTGGCCGTGCTGCAGGCGCACAACTGGCCCGGCAACGTGCGCCAGTTGCGCAACAACGTCGAGCGACTGATGATCCTGGCGCGCGGCGAGGACGTGGACGCGCCGATCACCGCGGATCTGCTGCCGTCCGAAATCGGGGACGTCATGCCGCGCACGCCGAACCAGTCGGACCAGCATATAATGGCGCTGCCGCTGCGCGAGGCACGCGAACAGTTCGAAAAGGACTATCTGATCGCCCAGATCAACCGGTTCGGCGGCAACATTTCGAAGACAGCCGAGTTCATCGGCATGGAGCGTTCCGCCTTGCACCGCAAGCTGAAGTCGCTGGGCGTCTGACCCAATCCTCGGTGGCCCACGCGATTGTCCGTTACCTGCACGGCGGAATCGCTTAAACAGGCCGAACCAAATCTCCCGAGGTGACCATGCCGCGCATTGCCTATGTGAACGGGCGCTACATCACTCATGCCGATGCCGCCGTGCATATCGAGGATCGCGGCTACCAGTTCGCCGACGGCGTCTACGAGGTCTGCGAGGTGGCGCGCGGCTTCATCGTCGACATGCCGCGCCACCTTGCCCGGCTGAACCGCTCGCTGACCGAACTGTCGATCGCCTGGCCGGTGACACGCAATGTGTTGCCGCTGATCCTGCGCGAAGTGGTCAACCGCAATCATGTCGTCAACGGCCTGGTCTATGTTCAGGTGACGCGCGGTGTCGCCAGCCGGGAATTTGTCTTCCCATCGGCGAACGTCAAGCCCGCGCTGGTGGTGACAGCCAGGAAGGCCGACCCTGCCGCGGGAGCCAAGCGAGCCGAGACCGGTATCGCCGTCATCACCGTGCCGGAGAACCGGTGGGACCGCGTCGACATCAAGACCGTCGGGCTGCTGCCCAATGTATTGGCCAAGCAGAAGGCCAAGGAAGCGGGCGCGCAGGAGGCGTGGTTCGTGGATGCCGACGGCAACGTCAAGGAAGGCGGGTCGTCGAATGCCTGGATCGTTACCAAGGATGGCGTTCTGGTCACCCGGCCGGCCGAACATGGCATTCTGCGCGGCATCACGCGCACCACCATGTTCGAAGTCGCGGCAAGGCTCGGCCTGAAGATCGAGGAACGGGAATTTTCCGTCGCCGAGGCCAAAGCGGCCCGCGAAGCATTCATCAGTTCCGCGACGACTATTGCCATGCCGATCGTGGCCATTGACGGCGATCCCATAGCCAATGGCCACCCCGGCTCAATAACACTTTCGTTGCGGCATGCCTTTTTTGACATTGCGGAAAAAAGTCCAGCCTGATAACCGCACAGGTGGAATGAACATCAATATATCTCGTTCTGCTTGTCGTTACTGACGGCAAGAGGGTGTTTGCGCGCTTGACATGTGCCCGCTAATTTGGCGCATTGGCTGCAAACCGAAGGGGATCGGCGAAAGACAAAAACAATGGCGGAACGATCGCAAAACCTTCAGGACCTGTTCCTGAATTCAGTTCGCAAGAGCAAGAACCCACTCACCATCTTTCTTATCAACGGCGTGAAGCTGACCGGCGTGGTCACTTCTTTCGATAATTTCTGCGTCCTGCTGCGCCGCGACGGTCACTCCCAACTCGTCTACAAGCACGCCATTTCCACGATCATGCCGAGCCAGCCGGTTCAGATGTTCGATGGCGAGGAAAGCCAGGGCGCCTGATTGGCACGTGAGAAGGACGCGGACGGCACGGTTCGCGGAAAACCAGCGCATCATCCCGGGACGGAAGCCAAGGGTCCGACCCGGGCCGTTGTCATTGTGCCTGTGCTTACCCGCCAACCGCGTAACGACGATGACACGAACCGTCCGCGGCTGACGCGCTCGGCCGAGGCGCGCCACGACGAAGCAGTCGGCCTTGCCCGCGCCATCGACCTTGATCTGATCCATACGGCGGTCGTGACCGTCAACGACCCGCGCCCGGCGACGTTGCTGGGCAGCGGCAAGGTCGAGGAGTTCGCCGGGATCGTCAGGGAAGGGCACGCGGAAGTGGTCATCGTCGACCATCCGCTGACGCCGGTGCAGCAGCGCAATCTCGAGAAGCAATTCAACGCCAAGGTGCTGGATCGCACCGGGCTGATCCTGGAGATCTTCGGCGAGCGGGCGCGCACCAAGGAAGGCACGCTGCAGGTCGAGCTTGCCCATCTCAACTACCAGAAGGGCCGCCTGGTGCGCAGCTGGACCCACCTGGAGCGTCAGCGTGGCGGTGCAGGCTTCCTCGGTGGCCCCGGTGAAACGCAGATCGAATCCGATCGGCGGCAGCTGCAGGAAAAGATCATAAAGCTGAAGCACGAGCTGGAAACCGTGCGCCGCACCCGCGACCTGCACCGCGCCAAGCGCAAGAAGGTGCCGTTTCCAGTGGTGGCGATCGTCGGCTACACCAACGCTGGCAAGTCGACGCTGTTCAACAAGCTGACCGGAGCAGGGGTGCTGGCGCAGGACATGCTGTTCGCCACGCTGGATCCGACACTGCGCCGCGTGCGGCTGCCGCATGGCACGCCGATCATTCTTTCCGACACGGTGGGCTTCATTTCGGACCTGCCGACGCATCTGATCGCAGCGTTCCGGGCGACCTTGGAAGAGGTGGTCGAGGCCGATCTCGTCATCCATCTGCGCGACATTTCCGACCCCGACACGGCGGCGCAGGCCGAGGATGTCGAGCGCATCCTCGCCGATCTCGGCGTCGACGCCAGCGACACCAGGCGCGTGATCGAAGTCTGGAACAAGATCGACCTGCTGGACGAAGGCAACAGGCAGCGGCTGCTCGCCGATAGCACCGACGGTTCCAAGGAGCCGCCGATTGCCGTATCGGCGGTGTCAGGCGAAGGCATCGATGCGCTGAAAGCGGTTATCGAAACGCGGATGGCCGGCGAACTGCAAGACCTGACGGTGACCATCGAGCCGGCACAATTCGGCCTGGTCGACTGGCTTTATCGCAATGGCGATGTCGTTTCGCGAACCGACAATGACGATGGAAGCGCCACCGTTTCGCTGAAGGCCACGCAAAGCGCCCGAGAAGAGATTGAAAGCCGATTGCGTCGCAAAAACAACGGCTAACGCGCAGAAATTCCAGGATAAGTATCGCGCTTTCCGTCCGGAATTGCCGGAGCTATAGAGGCTTACCTTGCAGTCTTTGCTTCCTGCCAGAGCGCTTCCATCTCCTCCAGGCTAGCTTCCTCCAGCGAGCCGCCTGATTTTTCCAGGGCCTGCTCGACATAGTGGAAGCGTGAGCGGAATTTCTCGTTGGTGCCGCTGAGCGCCGCCTCCGAATCGAGCTTCAGGTGACGGCCGAGATTGACGACGGCAAACAACATGTCGCCGAACTCGTCCTTGATCGAGGCCGTCTCACCCCTGGCCAAAGCCTCGCGCAACTCCCCGATCTCTTCCTCGATCTTGTCCAGGATGGGAGCAGCCTCGCTCCAGTCGAAGCCGACGCGGGCGGCTTTTTCCTGAAGCTTCAGCGCTCGCGTCAAGGCGGGCAGGGCGACCGGAACGCTGTCCAGGAACCCCTTGCCGTTGTCCTCCGGGTCAAGACCGCGCGCGAGCCGGGCTTGTCGCTTCTCGGCCTTCTCCTGCGCCTTGATCTTCTCCCACATGCCCTTGGCCATGCCGGCGCTGCGGGCCTTCTCGTCGCCAAAGACGTGCGGATGGCGGCGGATCATCTTGGTGGTGATGGCCTGGACAACGTCAGGGAAGGCGAATTCGCCGGCTTCCTGCGCCATTTGGGCATGGTAGACGACCTGCAGCAGGAGGTCACCGAGTTCGTCGCGCAAATCGTCGAGATCGCCGCGCGCGATGGCATCCGCCACCTCGTAGGCCTCCTCGATCGTGTAGGGCGCGATGGTGGAGAAGTCCTGCTCGATGTCCCACGGGCAGCCGGTCTTCGGCGCGCGCAACGCCGCCATGATCTCGATCAGGCGTGAAATGTCTTTCGATGGCGTCATGGTGCGGATGCTATCGCGCGAACCGCCACTCGGCCAACGCTGTCAGCCGGCGAGGGGACCTTGTCCACAGGCGCACCGTACCCGCCTCGTCAGTCCAGCACGGAAACGATCGCCTTGGCGAGGTCATCCATGCCGTCCTCGGGCAGGCCGGCGACGTTGATGCGGCTGTCGCCGACCATGTAGACGGCGTGCTCGGCGCGCAGCCTTTCGACCTGCGCTTCCGTGAGGCCGAGCCGCGAGAACATGCCACGATGGCTGGCAACGAAGTCGAAGCGGTCGGAATTGGATTGCCGGCGCAGCGCCTCGGCGAATGCGACCCTAAGCCTCAGCATACGAAGACGCATCTCTTCCAGTTCTGCTTCCCAGTCGGCACGCAGCGCGGCGTCTTCCA
This sequence comes from Mesorhizobium sp. B2-3-14, assembly GCF_006442175.1. Taxonomy (NCBI): domain Bacteria; kingdom Pseudomonadati; phylum Pseudomonadota; class Alphaproteobacteria; order Hyphomicrobiales; family Phyllobacteriaceae; genus Mesorhizobium; species Mesorhizobium sp. B2-3-14. The sequence goes on from NZ_VFVP01000013.1 coordinate 78,237, forward strand.
GGACGATGCGCACTGCCGCGGCACCATGGTCGGGTGGCATCGAATACATGGCGCGCGCCGCCGACAGCATCTGGCTCATCGCGACGTCGGCCTGCGCGCCGTCCCTGGCCAGGACCATCGCCGCGCCGACCCGGTCGCGGTACACCGCGAAATTCTTCGAGCAGCTCGACGCGACAACCATTTCCGGAACTTTCGCGGCCAGCAGCCGCAAGCCGAGGGCATCGGCCTCCAGGCCGTCGCCAAAGCCTTGATAGGCGATGTCGACAAATGGCAGCAGGCCGCGCTCGACGACGAGATCGGCGATGGCCTCCCACTGGGCCGCATCCAGATTGGCGCCGGTCGGATTGTGGCAGCAGCCATGCAGCAGCACCACGTCGCCGCTGTTGGCCGACCGCAGCGTCGCCAGCATGTCGTCGAAACGAACCGCTCCCGAGGCCGCATCGAAATAGGGATATTCGCGAATCTGCAGGCCGGCGGAACGCATCACCGGCATATGGTTCGGCCAGGTCGGGTCGGAGACCCAGACCGTGGCATCCGAACGCGTCCGCTTGAGCAGTTCTGCCACCAGCCGCAGCGCGCCGGAGCCACCGGGCGCCTGTGCCGCCCGGATGCGCGACAGGTCCGCGCCCTGACCGAAGGCGAGCTTGGCCATCATAGTGTTGAACCCGGTATCGCCGGCAAGGCCGAGATAGGTCTTGGTATCCTGGCTCTGCAGCAGCCGCTTCTCGGCCTCGCGCACGGCCCGCATAACCGGCGTCTTGCCGTCGCGATCCTTGTAGACGCCGACACCGAGATCGACCTTGCCAGGGCGTGGATCGGCGCGATAGAGGCCGATCAGCGCAAGAATCTTGTCGGCGGCAGCTGGCTGCAGGTCTTCGAACATCATTATGGTTCCGTTGGCGCGGCGGAGTGATACGCAAATTGGCCACGTTTCACCAGCGGTTTTAATCGCGCCGGCGCGAAAGGCGGCACCTGCCGGTGCTGCTTTTCAACCACTTCAGAGAAGGCATGCCATGCTCGTCCGTCTGACCATGATCTGCGCCGGTGCCACGGCGGCGACCCGGAAAGGGCGGTTTCCCTCGGATGAACCGCTGGAGCCACGATCGCTGACATTGGCAAAGGCGATGCGCGGGACGCTGCGTCGCGCCGACCGTGTGTGGACAGCGCCGGCGCTTCGCGCCTGTCAGACCGCCGAGGCGCTGTCGCTGAACGCGTCCGTCGATCCGATGCTGGCCGACCAGAATTACGGACGATGGGCAGGCAAGAGCTTTGAAGAGGTGCAGGCGCGACAGCCTGAAGAAATCGCCGCATGGCTCATGGATCCGAATGCAGCCCCGCATGGTGGTGAGCCGCTGGCCGACGTTGCCCGACGGACCGCCGGATTGATGGATCGATTGATCGCCGAACGTGGCCATACCATCGCCGTGACGCATGCCAGCGTCATCCGCGCCGCGATCCTGCATGTTCTCGGGGCGCCGCTTGCCGCCAGCTCGAAGATCGACGTCGAGCCACTGAGCATCACCGATTTGCGCAGCGACGGCCGCCGGTGGGTGTTGCGCGCTTGCGGTGTCACGGTTCCCAAACCGGCAAAACCACTTGGACCTAAGGGCGCTCACGGCACCTAGGCGAGACGAGATACCTGCAGCCGATATATTTTCCCGCGAAGAAAAAACGGCACGGCCGGGATTAAAATCCCCACATGCTCCGTAAACAGGGCATGAAACGGTCGATGCCACGCTTTGACATCATTGGACAACTCGGGTCGCTGCGGCGCTACGCCCGTTCGCTGACGCGCGACGGCGTCGAGGCCGAGGATCTCGTCCACGACGCGCTGGTGCGCGCCTATGAGCGGCGCGGCACGTTCCGCTCGGGCGGAAACCTGCGCGCCTGGCTGCTGTCGATCGTCCACAACACCTTCATCGACCGCGTGCGCTCGCGCCACTCGGAAGCGGCACGCCTCGAACAGGCCCGATATCTGGCCGACGGCAGCACCCCGGCGCCGCAGGACCATTCCGTGCGCCTGGCGCAGGTTCGCGAAGCCTTTTTCAGCCTGCCGGAAGAGCAGCGCTCGGCGCTGCATCTGGTCGCTATAGAAGGGCTCTCCTACCAGCAGGCCGCCAACGCCAGCGGCGTGCCGCTGGGCACGCTGATGTCGCGTATCGCCCGGGCGCGCACAGCCTTGCGGCAGATGGAAGAGGCGCCCGCCCGGGGCAAAAATCATCTCAGGATCGTGGGAGGTGACTCATGACCGCTCTTGTCGACCCGGTTACGGACGCCGATCTCGACGCCTATATCGACGACCAGCTCGACGTCAGCCGCCGCATCGAGGTCGAAGCCTTCCTGTCGGCGCGTCCGGACACGGCCGCGCGTGTGATGTCGGATCTGCGCACCCGCGACGAACTGCGCGTGGCGCTGGCCGGCTCCGAAGGCATGGCGCGGCCGGCGACGGCCGATGCCGCGCGGCGGCTGGAGAGGGGGCTTGGCCGGGGCCACATCTTCGGTGTGCTGCAACGCGCGGCAGCGGTCGCCGCTTTCGTTGCCGCCGGTTGGCTGGCCAACGGCATCGTCGGGCCGATGTCGGTGACCAAGGTCGTCGCTTCACCGCAGCCGCCCGCCTATGTCGACGAGGCGGTACAGGCACACAGGACCACGCTGCTGCGCGAAAACATGCCCTCGCAGACCGAGGCGCCTAATTACAATGCCGGCGAGATCCGCGCCGCCACCGCCGTCGTCATGCCGGCACTGCCGAAGGACTGGAAGGTCCGCGACGTGCAGATCTATCCGTCGCGCTTCGGCCCGAGTGTCGAGATTGCGGTCGACACCAAGGAGATGGGCCTGGTTTCGCTGTTTGCGATCCGGCCGGGCACTTTCGATGTGGTCAAGCCGACCATGGCGCCCTCGGGCGACATCTCCTCGGCCTATTTCCAGATCGGCGATGTCGCCTACGCTCTCGTCGCCAAGAGCGAGGTTCATGATCTCGACCGCGCCGCCGAAACGCTCGCCAGAACGCTTTACTGACCAATCCACAAAGGAGAGCTCGAATGAATACGCCCAATCTTGGATACCGCGTGGGCACAGGCGCCCGGACTGGAGCCGTCTATGACGAGGGCCTGCGCCAGCACATGCTGCGCGTCTACAATTATATGGGCCTTGGCCTGGTGGTTACCGGCCTTGTCGCCTTCCTGGTGTCGTCGACGCCGGCGCTTTATGTGCCGATCTTTTCCAGCCCGCTGAAATGGGTGGTGATGCTGGCGCCGCTCGCCTTCGTGGTCCTGTTCTCGTTCAAGATGCAGACCATGTCCGCGGCAAGCGCGCAGGCGATGTTTTGGGCCTTCTGTGCCGTCATGGGCCTGTCGCTGGCTTCGGTGTTCCTCGTCTTCACCGGCACCAGCATCGCGCGCACCTTCTTCATCGCCGCCACCATGTTCGGCGCCACCAGCCTCTATGGCTACACGACAAGGCGCGACCTGACGCAGTTCTCGTCCTTCCTGATCATGGGCCTGATCGGCGTGGTGATCGCCAGCATCGTCAACATCTTCCTCGGCTCGACCGCGCTGCAGTTCGCCATCTCGGTCATCGGCATCGCCGTGTTCATCGGCCTGACGGCCTGGGACACGCAGACGATCAAGGAGCAATACGCGGAGAATTTCGATGCGGAGTCGCGCCAGAAGCTCGCCGTCTTCGGTGCCTTCTCGCTCTACCTGAACTTCATCAACATCTTCCAGCTGCTGCTGAATTTTACCGGCGAGCGGGAATAGTCCGGACCGTAGCAGGCAACAGCTTTGAGTCTTGGCTGGCCGGAGGGAAACCTCCGGCCATCTTCTTTCGAAAGGGGCGCCTGGCCCACCATCAAGGTTCATCGTGATCGCGTGAAATGCAAATGCCGTCCGCCACCTTGAGTTCACGCCCGGCCATTTGCTAGCCTGCCGGCCACGCCGGACGAACCGCGAGGACATATGGAACAGGACAGTCTGACGCTTCATGGCGATGGCATATCGGCAACCATCATCGCCCACGGCGCAGAGTTGGCTTCCCTGCGGGATGCACGAGGATTTGAGTTCCTGTGGCAGGCTGGACCGGCCTGGCGGCGCCATTCGCCGGTGCTGTTTCCGATCGTCGGCCGGCTGAAGGGCGATCACCTGCACCATCGCGGCCAGACCTATCCGATGACGCAGCACGGCTTCGCCCGCGACAAGCCTTTTATGTGGGCGGAGAGGGGGCCTCGATCCTGCACGCTGGTGCTCACCGACGACGCGGAAACCCGAACGCACTACCCGTTCGCATTTCGACTGGCCGTGACCTATACGCTGGGCGAGGCGCAACTCGACATAGAATTCGAGATTACCAACCCGGGCGACGAACCGATGCCGGCGTCGATCGGGGCGCATCCGGCGTTCAACTGGCCGGTTCTGCCCGATATGGCCAAGGACGCCTATCGCCTGACGTTTGCCCAGGCAGAGCCAGCGCCGATCCGCCGGCTGAAGGATGGCCTGCTCATCGCAACGCCGCAGCCAACGCCGGTCAAAGGCACTGTGCTCGAGCTGTCCGAACGGCTGTTTGACGACGACGCTGTGATCCTGGACCGGCCGGCCAGCAACAGCGTTCGCTATGGCGCCGATGACGGTCCGGCGATCGAGGTCTCATGGCAGGGATTTCAGGAAGTGGGCATCTGGTCCAAACCCGGTGGCGCACCGTTCCTGTGCATCGAGCCCTGGCACGGCATTGCCAGTCCGTTGGATTTCGATGGCGAGTTCACCGACAAGCCCGGCCTGATGCTGATCGCGCCGGGCGCGAAGCGTTCGCTGAGTTACCGGATCAGCCTGGAGCAGGGGCCTCGGTAAAAGGTTTCCTGTAAGCCATGAAGCGGGCGCAAAGGCGGACCGGGGCCGTATTCCACCTCAGGTCGGGTCTCAGACCTGCCTGACCAGGGCGCCGATAACATTGATAAGAAGGCGCGCGGCGGTGAGCGCCGACAGGCCGTCAATGTCGGCTGGCGGATAGAGCTCCACAAGATCGAATCCGGCAATCCTCGCGTCGCTTGCCCAGGCTCGCGATGAGATCGATGACCTGCGTATAGGTAAGGCCGCCGGGCGTACGCGCGGCCACGCCCGGCATGATGCCGGGGTCGAGACTGTCGCAGTCGAGGGTAACGACGACTCGCGCGCCTTCCGGAATATGGCCGAGCGCCGCTTCGACACCCAGGGCGTGGACCTCGCGAGCGGTGACGAAACGGCTGCCATAGCGCCGCGACGCTTCGATTTCCGTGAGGCGTGCGCTGCCGACGCTGCGCAGTCCGACCTGCACCATGCCGGCGACATGCGCCATCTCGCTCGCGCGGCGCATCGGGCTGGAGTAGCCATGGCGTTCGCCATGCACCTCGTCTCGCCAGTCGATATGGGCGTTGATCTGCAGGATCCAGACAGGCCCGTGATCCGCGAAGCCGGCGAGGAAGGGACTGACCACGGAATCGTCTCCGCCGAGCAGGATGGGCACGGCCGGCAAGGACAGGGATCTCGCGCGTCTTCGCCTCGATCCGGGCGCGGTTGCCGGCATTGTCATGCATGATGGTCAGGATGTCGCCGACGTCGACGCAGCAGACGGGCTTGCCGTCGAACAGCGGGCCGCCGAGATCGAAATCCCAATGCTCGACGAGCGCGGCATCACCCTGGCTCGCAACGCGGATGGCATCGGCGGCCAAGGCATGACCGCTGCTGTCCTTGCCGGGATAGGTGCTGCCGTGCCCGGCGCCGAAGATCACCGCGCGGGGGGCCGTGTCATCGGCGAGGCGATCGGGCAAGCCGAGAGAGGAAGATCGTGTGGTCATTCTTGATAAGCCTTTGAGTCCAGCCGAGGCGTGATGGATTGAAGCTAGCGTAGTTGCTGGGATGGTCGAATTCCATTGCCGAAATCGCCGTCCAGAAGTTCCGTCGGTTCCAAGCTGGAGGCGGCCCTGAGACGGGGACATTGAGCTTGCTAAAGTGGGTAAACGTTGCAGATTACTGGAACTGCGATAAAGCGAATGGACCGACCGAGGAAAATCCGCATGATCTATCTTTGTTGTCGAGTGCCGCGGTTCTTATGGCTGAACGCATCCGCATAGATGTGGTTGATGGGGAAGGGAATGACATTGCCAAAGTTCTCATGGCAGGCAGGTCTCCTTTTCGGCCTATGCGCTACTCCCGTTGCCTTCCTGCTGGCACTCTTTTCGGCCGGAGCTGGGCATGGCGACTATGTGCTAGCCCGCATTCTCTATCCAATCCCCATGTTGGCAACTCTTTTGACCGACAACACGATTACCAGCCTTTCCCTAGGGTTGGCTGTGGCACAGTTTCCTGCCTATGGGGCATTTGTTGCTCAAGCCGGCCGCGCCGGTTGGTTGGCGCTTGGCCTCGTCCACGTCATTGCAATAGCAACTGCTTTCAGCGGGGTGCTCGACAATTTTTAGGAACGCCTACGACGCGCCTCGCTGCCGCTACGCGCAACGGAATCAGTCTGCAGGTACCGCTGCGCTGGCAGCTATATGCTAACGTCAAAGTGACCTGGAGACGCGACATCGCCAGCTTCGTCGGCAGGATTCCATTGCCAAAATGGTCAGGTCCCGGCCGTCCCGCACCGGTTGATCCTCCGATGTCTCTTGACGTTATTTGTCCCGGAACCTTCCAGCGCGAGCATCGTAAACGAGGAGAGGCATTGGAAGGCCAATGCCAGGGTCCACCATCTCGACCGCGACCCGGAGTTCCTGATCGAATTGCCGGAGCGAATCCAGATCCACCGCATCCTGCTCGACCGGCGGAGGCTGCCCTGATGCGACCGGTCGCGATGTAGGAACAGATGGAAAGCGTCGCGCGCCGCCGCCGCGTCATCTGGCATGATATGCTTGGTACGGGCGTCCGCCAAACCGGACGCGATGTCTCGAGCGACGTGCCGGTGTCGGCGGCGCCGGGTCAGGAGGTCGGGTGAAAATCTATAGTCCGCGTGTAGTGGAGGGACAGGAATGGGTTCTTCCCCAACAAGCCGAGGACTACCAGCTATTCGCGAGCCTCGGCGACCCAGGCCAGAAGCGATGGCGTCCGCCGCGGATGAAATTCCTGCGCGAGCAAGAAGACGGAACACCCCGGCTATATTCGGATTTTCCTTGGCTCGGCGAGCACGTGCTCATTCTGAGGAGCACGGCGTTGAAGTTGCTACGGCCGATTCTAGAACCGTATGGTGACTTCCTGCCGCTTCGTGCTGACGAACCCATATCGCTGTTCAACGTCACCAATGTGGTCGATGCGATGGACGAAGAACGTTCAAGAACCGTCCGGTTTGACGATGGCGGTATCATGACGATCGAAAATCTCGTCCTTCGGCCGGAGGCCATCGGCGGGGCCGAGATATTCAAGTTGCCGGAGCGGCCCGATGGCGTGCGACTATCCGATATCTATCTGCAAGAGACCATCGTGCGTCAGATCGGCGAGCTCGGATTCAAAGGCATCGCCTTTGAATTGGTCTGGAATGACGAAGCGGTCGGTCGCGACAGGATCGAATACCGCGGCATGGAGCGGCGTGCGCTAGTTTCATTCGCGAGTTTGAGACGCTTTTGGTCCGGTCTGCTTCGGAAGCCCGGGCTGTGAAGCAGGGCTGTGAGATGGATTCGAGATGCTTTTCACGTTATGATAAAAGTCGCATAAGATAGATTATGGAACTTGCGCACGTAGCGCGGCCGGGGAATTGCTGCGGTTCTGACCGCTGCCGGCAATCATCGTGAATGCGCGCCACCGGCACTTCACGACCTCGAACCCATGGTCGAGCGTTCAAACGACGACTTGAAACGCCAACTGAGCAGCAGCCTCTAGCGGTTTGACTGGTATGGGATTTCGATCACCATGCCATCATAGGCTGGTTCGACATTGTCGGGCGTCTCGGCCATCACGGCGGTGTAATCGAGCGGCACGTGCATGTGCGTCAGCACGGCGCTCCCAGGCGAAAGCGCCTCGATCCAGTCCAGCGCCTGGCCAAGCGAAAGATGGCTTGGATGCGTGTTGTATTGCAAAGCGTCGATGACCAGCATGTCGAGACCTCGCAGCCGTTCTGCGGTGGTCTTGGGAAAGTCGCTGACATCGGGACAGTAGGCGAGCCCACCGATGCGGAAACCCAGCGAAATGATGTCGCCATGGATCTGGGGCAGCGGCTCGAAGGTGAGGGCACCCCCCTCTCCTTCGATCACGACCGGCCTGGTATGATCGATGATGCGGGCGTCGACGATCGGCGGATAGGAACTGCCTGCCGGCGTCTGGAAGCAATAGCCGAACGCCTCGCGCAGCCGCAGCATGGTCGGCTCGTCGGCATGGATGCCGATGCGATGCCGTTGTTCCAGCACATAGCCGCGCAGGTCATCGATGCCGTGGATGTGGTCGGCATGCGGATGCGTGTAGATCACCCCGTCGATGCGCCTGACTGAAGCCATCAGCATCTGCTCGCGGAAATCGGGGCCGGTGTCGATGACGACCGTGGTGCGGCCGCCATTGGCGGCAATGCGCTCGACAAGCGCCGCCGTGCGCATGCGCCGGTTCCTGGGATTGGTGGGATCGCAATTGCCCCAGTCGCCGGTGATGCGCGGCGTGCCTGGGGATGACCCGCAGCCGAGAATTGTCAGGCGCAGCCGGTCGCTCATGTCTCGAGCGCCTGCTGGCGAGGCATTTTTCCAAACAGCCGAAAGAAATTATCGGTCGTCACCGCCGCGATCTCAGCCTCGCTGACGCCGATTGTCTCGGCCAGCGCCTTCGCGGTTTGCGCGACGTAAGCCGGCTCGTTGCGCTTGCCGCGAAACGGCACCGGCGCCAGATATGGCGCGTCGGTCTCGACCAGCAGCCGGTCACGCGGCAAATCGGCGGCGATGGCGCGCAATTCGATCGAGTTCTTGAAGGTCAGGATGCCCGAGAACGACACATAGCCGCCAAACGACACGCCGACCTCCGCGAGCCGCCGTCCCGACGAAAAGCAATGCAGGATGAACGGGAAGGCGCCCTTCCCTGTCTCGTCCTCGAGAATGGCGGCCATGTCGTCGTCGGCATCGCGTGAATGGATGACGAGAGGCAGCCCGGTCTCGCGGGCGGCGGCGATATGAGCGCGAAAACCCTGCGCCTGCGCATCGCGCGGTGCCTTGTCGTAGAAATAATCGAGACCTGCTTCACCGATCGCCACCACCTTTGGGTGAGTGGACAGGCGGACAAGGTCGGCGGTGGTGACGTCGAGCTCCTCGGCGGCATTGTGCGGGTGAGTGCCGACCGAGCAATAGACTTCGTCGAAAGTTTCCGCGATCTCAAGAACTTGCTGAAACCGCTTCACGCGCGTGGAGATCGTCACCATGCGGCCGATTCCGGCCGCCTTGGCGCGGGCGACAATGGCCGCCCGCTCCTCGGCGAAGTCCGGAAAGTCCAGATGACAATGGCTGTCGACGAGCATCAGGCGTTCGCGTCCGTCTGTTCGACATAGCGCGGAAACACGCCCTCCGGCGCAGGCAGCGCCGTCCCGGAAACAAGCGCATGGTCGGCGTGGACATGCACGAACTCGCGATTGTCCGCCGGCACCGCCAGCAGGTCGAGCAGCTTGCCGGCCGAGCCCGGAATGAAGGGCTGGCATAGAACCGCCACGCGCCGGACCACTTCGGCCGTCGTCCACAGCACCGTTTCCATGCGCTCGGGATTGGTTTTCTTGAGCGCCCAGGGTTCCTGTCCGGCGAAATACCGGTCGGCTTCCGTAACCACGCCGAAGATCGCCGCCAGTGCCAGATGGATGCCCTGTTCCGCCATTGCCTTGCGCGCGGTGGCGAGAGCGTCGATCGCTTGATCCAGGATCACCTTGTCGGCTTCCGCCAGGTCGCCGCGCTTCGGTACCACGCCGCCGCAATTCTTGGCGATCATCGACAGCGAGCGCTGCGCCAGATTGCCGAGACCGTTGGCCAGATCGGCGTTGGTGCGGTTGACGATCGCTTCATGGCTGTAGCTGCCGTCCTGGCCGAACGGCACTTCGCGCAGGAAGAAGTAGCGTACCTGGTCGAGGCCATAATGCTCGATCATGGTGAACGGGTCGATGACGTTGCCGACCGATTTCGACATCTTCTCGCCGCGGTTGAACAGAAAGCCGTGGCCGAAGACGCGCTTCGGCAGCGGGATGCCGGCCGACATCAGGAAGGCCGGCCAATAAACCGCGTGGAAGCGCACGATGTCCTTGCCGATGATGTGCGCATCGGCTGGCCAGAACTTCCATTTCTCATCTTTTTCATCGGGATAGCCGACGCCGGTGATGTAGTTGGTCAGCGCGTCGACCCACACATACATGACATGCTTTTCGTCGCCGGGTACCGGCACGCCCCAGTCAAATGTGGTGCGCGAGATCGACAGGTCCTTCAGTCCCGACTTGACGAAGCTCATCACCTCGTTGCGGCGCTCGGCCGGACCTATGAAGTCGGGCTGGCCTTCATAAAGCGCGACGAGCTTGTCCTGATAGGCCGACAGGCGGAAGAAGTAGCTCTCTTCCTCGACCCATTCGACCGGCGTTCCCTGCGGCCCGTAGCGGACATTGTCGGGACGGACCTCGGTCTCCTCCTCGCCGTAATAGGCTTCGTCGCGCACCGAGTACCAGCCGGCATAGCCGCCCTTATAGACGTCGCCATTGGCGGCCATCGCCTTCCAGATCGCCTGCGAAGCAGCGTAATGGCGCTCCTCGGTGGTCCGGATGAAATCGTCGTTGGAGGCGTTGAGCGCGGTCGCCATGCGCTTGAACTCGGCTGAATTGCGGTCGGCCAGTTCGCGCGCAGAAATGCCTTCGCGCTTGGCTGTCTGCAGCATCTTGATGCCGTGCTCGTCGGTGCCGGTAAGGAAGAAGACCTGCCTGCCGTCGAGCCGCTGGAAGCGGGCAAGAGCATCGGTGGCGATCAGCTCGTAGGCATGGCCGATATGCGGCTTGCCGTTCGGATAGGAAATCGCGGTCGTGATGTAGAATGTGTCGCGTGACATGAATGAACCGTCATGAATGTCTGAATGGAGGCCGTGGCGGTGGATATCGCATCGGAATGGCGATTGCCATCCCGAGACCAGTGCATGCCGCCCAAAAGTGGCCCCGGTTTAAGGGGCAACGGCATGCACCAAAAAAGCCCGTCACATTCGCATTGCAGAATTCAGGCGGTCGATCATGGTCAGGGCGTGCTGCTTTTTGTCGAGATTGTAGGTGTCCGTCTCAGATATAGCGTCCAGCGCCTCATGCCAACTGTCCGACAGCGCTTTGGCCCGCTTGAGATCGCCAGCCCGCGCCGCCTGGCTTGCCGCATCCGACAGAAGGTCCAGCGCCCGGCGATTGAAGATGTCGAACTGTATCGCCTGGTCCTTGCCCGCGACCGCCTCGGCCAGGCGATAGGCGCCGCCAATATCGCTCTTTCCCGTCGCCACCAGTCCATCCAGCGTCCGCGCGATCTCCAGCCCGCCATACTGCGTCAACAGGATCGCGTTGCGGGCGCTGCCCCCTGCCCGCTCGACCAATGCAGGCCTCGCGGCCGGATCGTCGGGCGGCGGCGGCTCCGCTGTCTCCAGCACCGCCATCAGTTCGTTGGCGTCGAGCGGTGTCAGCCGCACCACCTGGCAGCGCGAGCGGATCGTCGGCAGCAGACTGCCGGGTGCATGGACGATGAGAATGAACAGGGTCCGTGCCGGTGGTTCCTCGAGATTCTTCAGCAAGGCATTGGCCGCATTGGCATTCATGTCGTCGGCCGGATCGACGATCACCACCCGGTAGCTGCCGTCATGCGAAGTCAGCGACAGAAAGCGGCTGACCTTGCGGATTTCGTCGACGGTGACGACGGTCTTGAAACTCTTGGTCTTGTCGTTCAACGGGCGGGTCAGATGCAGTACGCCGGGATGCGCGCCGGTTGCGATCTGGCGAAACAGCGGCGAGGCCGGATCTGGAACTGCTAGGTTGCCAGGCGCCTGGTCGAAGGCCGGATGCTTCAAAAGGTGGTGGGCGAGATGGAAGGCGAGCGTCGCCTTGCCGATCCCGACCGGACCGGCGAAGATAAGCGCATGAGGCAGCTTTCCCGCACGATAGGCGGCGGCAAGCATGGTGACGGCCTGCCCGTGTCCGACCAGACGCGGTGTTTCGGAGGGTTCCGGCACACCGTCCAGCGTATCATGCTGTTCCGGCGCGATGCGTTCGAAGATCATACGGGTGCGACCTGCCTGTTGCGCTCGGACGCCCTTGCCTCCAGTGCCGCGAACACGGTCGCCGTGACGACATCCTCCACCGTGTCCGGATCGGCGGACGCATCGACGACGATGCAGCGTTCCGGCTCTGCCGCGGCGATCGCCAGGAACGCTTCGCGGCGGGCCTGGTGGATGGCCAGCGTCTCTTTTTCGAAGCGGTCGGCTGTGGCATCGCTGCCACGCCGCAATGTCGCGCGCTTCAAACCCTCGGCCGGGTCGATATCGAAGATCAGCGTCATGTCGGGCATCATGCCGTTGACGGCGACCTGTTCCAACATGGCCATGAATGCCGGATCGATCCCACCCGTAACGCCTTGATAGACACGCGAGGAATCCAGGAAGCGGTCACAAAGCACGATGGAGCCGCGTTCGACCGCCGGACGGATGACCTGCTCGACGTGGTCGGAACGCGCGGCTGCGAAGAGCAGCGCTTCCATCTTGGGCCCGAACGGTTCGGCGGCACCCGAAAGCAGCACATGCCTGACCGCTTCGGCGCCCGGCGAGCCGCCCGGCTCGCGTGTCCGTACGACATCATACTTCTTGGCGCGCATCTTGGTGGCCAGCCGCTCGATCTGTGTCGACTTGCCTGCGCCTTCGCCGCCTTCGAAGGTGATGAAAAAACCGCGCGCCAACCGAGGGCCTTTGTTCGTGTTCGAGTGGATTGTTGGGCTGTAGATAGTCCGCGTTCGGGAAAACGTCCATGCCGTCGGCGCTATCGAAGCCAGCCGATCGCCAGTTCCTTGACGGCATCGAGAGCGCGTTGCGGCAACGTGCCGACGCTGATCGACTCGGCGGCGAACAACGGTGTCTCCTGGCTCAGCGTGTCGCCGATCCAGACGCGCAGTGCGCCCACCGGCTGCCCCTCCTCCACCGGTGCCGCGACCGGGCCGGTGTAGATGATCCTGGCCGTCAGCTTGTCGCGGTTGGTGATCGGCAGGAAGATGTCGATCGGACCTTTTGCCTTGAGCGTCACGCCGGATTTCATGCCGCCAAAAACCTGGGCCTCTCCGACCACCTCGTCCTTGGCGAAGATTTCGGTCTTCTCGAACGAGCGAACGCCCCAATCGAGCAGTTTGCGTGCCTCTTCTGCGCGCTCCTTGTCATTTGCCAGCCCGCTCATCGCCGCGATCACCCTCGTGCCGTTGTGGCTGACCGAAGCCACGATGCCGAAACCGGATGTCTCGCTTGCGCCGACAGCCAGGCCGTCGGCGCCGATGTCCATCGCCAGCAACGGGTTGCGGTTCCTCTGCGAGATCTTGTTCCAGGTGAAATCCTTCAACCCGTAATACCGGTAGAAATCGGGGTATTCGCGCCATAGGTGCAGGGCGAGCTGCGCCAATTCGCGCACGTTTGTCTGTTGGCCGTCGGCCGGCAGGCCAGTGGAGTTCACGAAAGTCGACGTCTTGAGGCCGATCTGGCGCGCACGTTCGGTCATCTCTCCGGCAAAATTGTCCTCGGATCCGGCCATGCCTTCGGCGATGACGATACAGCCGTCATTGGCGGCCTGCACGGTCACCCCCTGGATCAGGTCCTCGAGCCGGATCGCCGATTTGAGCTTGGCGAACATCGTCGAGGTTCCCGACGGCGCGCCACCTTTGCGCCAGGCGTTTTCGCTGACCACGAACGTATCGTCGAGTTTGAGGCGCCCGGATTTGAGGGCGTTGAAAACCACTTCCATCGTCATCAGCTTGGCCATCGAAGCCGGCGGAATGGGTTTATCGGCATCTTTCGAAAACAGCACCGTGCCGGTATCGGCATCGATCATGAAGGCTTGCGCGGCCTTGGTCTCGAAAAGCTGCGCTTGGGCCGGCGAAAGCGTAAGCAGGAGGCTGAGGAGAAAAAAAACGGCGAAAGGCTGTAGCAAGCGAAACTGCATGAAAATCGACCCGTTGGCCGGCCCCTCCGGCGTCCCGAAACTATCGGGCTTTTTCGGTGAGGGATCAACTGCCGGGCGCAACCGGCGCTGGATCAGTCGCGCACGACCAGCGCGTCGGGCGCGCCATGAGACCACGCCGCCTTCAGCAACTCGTCCAGACCGCCATGGCCGTCCGGATAGAGGTTGACCGCATACCAGTCATTGCCGTCGAGATCGGAGCGCTGGATTTCTATTCTGCCGAAGGGCTTTAGTGCCGAGGCCACACGTGTGGCTTCGGTGGCGTCGTCGAACGTGCCGGCGGCGACATAGTCGGCACTGGATGGCGCCGCTTGGCGGCCGGTGTTTTTCCACGACCGCAGGATGTCTGCGGGCGACATGCCGCTGTCGTCCAGAGCGGCAAAGACATCCGCGCGATGGACGCGTTCATCCGCATAGGACAGCGACGCCATGGCGAACGGCGATTGCGGCGGCAGGCTGATCTGCGGCCGTTCCGGCACGATCGGTCCAAAATCGGGCAGCGCCGGATCGCCGAAGGCCGGCTGCGCGGCCATCCGTCCCTGCATCGGTGCCGCGGCATCCGTCAGCTGACCTGGAAACGGCACGGCGGCCGCGCCGACCGGAAGGCTCGGCGAAGGCCCGTTCATGGCCACCATGACGCCGGTCGGCAGGCCATCCGATGGGTCCGGTATGCGGTTGCCTGGATGGTAAGAGGCCATCAGGTACTGATCGTCATTGCCGTCGAGCGGCGCGCGGCCGACATATTCGACCTTCACCTTCGCGGTACCGACCTTGTCGTAGTCCAGCATCTGCGCGGCTCGCTCCGAGACGTCGATGATGCGGCCCTCATGGTAGGGGCCGCGGTCATTGACGCGCACGATGACCGAACTGCCGGTTTCGAGGTTGGTGACGCGGGCATAGCTGGGCAGCGGCATGGTCGGATGCGCCGCCGTCAGATGCGCCATGTCGTAGACTTCGCCATTGGCGGTCAGCCGGCCATGGAAGGCGTCGCCATACCATGATGCCAGACCCACCATGGCGTACTTCTTGTCTTCCTTGGGATAATACCACTTGCCGCGCACCTGATAGGGCTTGCCAAGCTGGTCGCGACCGCCGCCGCGCCGCATGAAGGCAGCGCGCGGACTGGCCTTCACCCCATATTCGGTCTCGGCGAAATATTCCTTGGAGCGGGTCTTCTTGTAGACCATCCCTTTCGGCTCGGGCTGCGACGCGCAAGCGGCGAGCAATGCAGCCGACGCTGCAAGCAACGCAACCGTGGCAACGCGACGAAGACGCGGGTGCGTCACAGCCTGCATTCTTGATTGCCCCCTAAATCTCATGAAGACGTCGCATCCGACCATCAGAGGAGCCAAAGCACTCACTCGACAATGCCAACGACGCCTCGAACCCCGATCCTTTGTGCGCAGGAATTGTTTATCACGGTATTAACCGATTGTGGCCGGAACCGGGCAAGATTGTGACGCCGCCTGTCCTGTCCTAGGCTCAGGGAGCGACCTGCTCATGCAAGCCGGTTGACAGGCCTTTGCCGGGCACACTAGAGCAGTGGCCGGCAGTCGCTGGAGGGATGGCCGAGCGGTTTAAGGCACCGGTCTTGAAAACCGGCGTGGGCGCAAGTTCACCGTGGGTTCGAATCCCACTCCCTCCGCCATAACGTCTATGAATCAGATAGGGACCCCACCGCTATCCCCTGCCCGCTTGGCTGCGGTGGTGCCGCAACATCTTCACCAATCATCCGCGGGTGCCATGGTCGAGTTCGACACGGGCATCTGGGGTCGCCGATTTGAGAGCCGATAAGGGGTGACTGCAAGCGCCGTAAAGCGTCTCGTAGTTACCATTCACGATGATTTTGGGCATGGTGGGCACAGGGAACCGGTAGCTATCCACCGCGTTCTCTCGGCATGCTCAAGAAAATCGCCTTTGCCGCCGTGCTTGTTCAAGTTGCAGCCTTGTCAGCCCTCCTGACGCAAACATTCCTCCTTGCATCCACGCCTACCCAAGCGGCCAGTGTGCAAGGCGAGCCCGTGGTGGCCGTTACGGCATCGGAATGCGCCAAGGCGACATGGCCTAATATTCCCGTTCAGTGCCTTGAGAGGGTTGAGGCGAGAGCGCAATAAAACTGGAGAAACGCAAGCCGGCGGGCCGCCTCCGACACACGGAATTGTTCCATTGCGTCCAAGGCGATCATTGCCATCGTCGAAAGCTACAGATTACTGCTGACGCCCGACCGGCGAAACTGTCACGATTAACGAATCATTGACCGCGCTGTCCTATTCTGAGACAGCGCGGTCAAATCCCAACCGGACTGCGCAGGCGGCTCCGGCAACCCAGCCCCCGCCGCACTGTCGGAGCCGCCACCATAAATGGAATACCAGCAATGGTTGAATCAACCGTTACTGCAGTTGTTGCAACTAGAACGAACGATTCCACTGTTCCGCATCATTCCACCTAGCGCGCCCGGTTCAAAAAACCGCAGGACGTCATAGGAGCCAAAAAAAGCCCGCCGGGCGGAGCCAGTCCGCTCAGCGTGACTAACAGGAGACTGATAGCGAATCCGTTTCGATTTAATGCTCTGAGCATGGAATGCGCCTTCGATGACATCGCCAGCGCCCAGACAGCCCGCAAACGGCAATGGGTAGCGCTATAGCAGCGAGTCCCGCTCTAGCTCCCTCTCGCAAGGCGTGGGCCGTGCCACAGCCGGCTGACACTCTACAGAAGAGCCGAGCAGTCTACCTGATCGCGCATCGAGGCTAGATCGTCGCGAACGAGCCATTCCGAGTAAGCCCTCAGTCGCCTGAGGCCAGCGGTCTTGGCGTCTCGCTCGGTTCGCTCGGTTTCCAGCGTTGCTGACGCTGGGAGCCACGCGATGCATTTAGGCTTCGGATGGTACCGAAGTGATCCGACAATTTGATCCTTCACCGGCCATTCCCCTCATACGCCCTGTGAAGCTTTCACATGTGGCGGGGTAAGTCGTCCGTCATTGTGATGATGTCACGGCCAACTGCGATTCAAAGGGGAACCGACAACAGGGCAAGCGGACCAGTCCCGAACCTTCATGACCGGCACATATTTTCCAACCCACCCAGCAAAAGGCCCGCCAGCTGGGAACCGGCGGGCAAGTTCTGGAGTGCTGGGATCAACCAGCATAGGTCAACGATGGGCGGCGAAGTTGGTTGCGGGGGCGACCCAACCGTAGACGGCTATTTCGACTCCACGCCCGGCTCAGGCTGAATGTCGATCGTGTCGCCATCTCCATGCACGGCATCACGGTCCCAGTCATTGGTCTTGTCAGGTGTTTTGGCAACCGCTTTTCGGGTGTTCCTTCCTCGGTCCTTGCGGGGTTCTGGACCTGGCAGTTCGCGTGATGACTTCGGCTCCACATGCGCCTCCTGTTCTCTACCAAAACAAAGTCGGGGGGCTCGGGTTCCAACAAAGCAAAGCCCGCCGCCTCCGGGAGGAGCGCAGCGGGCCATTCGGCTAGGATTGAGGGGACATCTCCACGCTGCCAAAACAACAGATCGGCAGCGGATTGGTTCCCTGATGACGGGACCGTGAGATAGCGTGTTAGCCCAACAGCCGCCGCAACCGCTCCGCCCCGGCAAACGATCGGCGTTTGCTATTTGGCTTTTAGCCGGAGACATGTCAGCCAGATTTTTTGGCTCGGTCGCTTTTCGCTGCGCGTTCGTCTGGTGGCCCCGACGCTTGGTGCAACCCGACCGTCTCCCGCCGTTTGAATGATGCCGTTTCTGGAAGCTGGCGTATTAACGGTCAAGCTGGCGGGTAATCATCCCAACCCAACACCGCTGGTCAGGCCCGGCGGCGTCCCACCCCTCCTCGCCGGGCCGCCCGCATGTTGCACAAAGGCGAAGGTCGCCACCTTGCTCAGTCGGACTGCTGTGTGCGCTCCGCGATGGCAAACGCCTGCAGGTTCCTGGCCTTGCCGATGTCCCGGTCGGCGTTCGCGATGATCGAAAAGAAGGCTGCTCTGGCGATATCCTTCTTGGAGGCCTTGGGGTGCGCTTTCCGGGCAGCCTTGACGAGCTGCTTGGGAGACATGTCGGGCGTGACGATCCTCATGAGGGTATCGCCGATCGCACTCATTTCGCTTGCATCCATGATGGGCGTCCCTGCTGACCGCAATGCCACAATAGCAAGGACAACTCGCGACCGACAATATGGTTCTGAAAATGAGAAACCCCGCCGGCAGGGACCGGAGGGGTTAGTCCTGGAAGGACGCGCGTTGCGCTGCGTTCGACAAGCGCGCATTGTCCAGATATCGCGCGGTTGCGACACCGATGTGACACAAGGACAGATGGCTGCGTACGCCCTTCGCAAGGACGATCGGTACGCGTCTCGCGGTCTTGCGACATCGGTGGCGATCACATGCCGGCCATAAGCATTATCGGAGATCCCTTCAGCCTTTGGAAAGGGAGATGTGGTTCTGCTGAGGAGTTGAAGCGCTGGCGGCGTGCCGGCGACAGGCTGGGCGATAGATGGACATCTTTGGCATCAAGGCGCTTTTGATCTGTGCGCTGATCTTCATTCCGTTCGAACATCTGTTTGCCGAGCAGCCGCAGAAGGTCCTCCGCAAAGGCTTGGATGTCGATCTGATTTATGTGCTGTTCAACACCTTTGTCATAAAGGCAGCCATGGCCATGATGGCGCTCGGCACCCTCGAAGCCGCCGCGATCCTTGTCCCGCAATCGGTAACGCGGGCCGTCAGCGGCCAGCCCATCTGGCTGCAGGTTGCGGAAATGATCCTGATCACCGATATCGGCGTCTATTGGGCGCATCGGGCCTTCCATAAAATCCCCGCTCTCTGGAAATTCCATGCGATACACCATGGCATTGAGGAGCTGGACTGGCTCGGCGCTTTCCATTCCCACCCGGTCGACGCGATCGTCACAAAGGCAATATCGTTGACGCCGATCTACCTCCTTGGCTTCTCCGACGCCTCACTCGCCGTCTTTTCGCTTATCTACTTCGGCCACACGATGCTTGTTCATTCAAACCTGCGGATTGCGTTCGGCCCCTTCAAGTGGTTGATCGCCAGCCCGCAGTTCCATCGCTGGCACCATGCCAACCAGCGCACAGCCTACGACAAGAACTTCGCCGGCCAATTGCCGTTCCTCGACGTGATATTCGGCACCTACAATGCCACCGGCAACAAGCTGCCCGAGAAATACGGCGTCGATGATCCCATCCCCTCCAGCTATTTCGGCCAGCTCGGCTATCCGTTCTTGCCTCACAGGAAGCCGTCGAAACGGGCAGCGCCGAGCGTCGAAGCAGGCTGGTTGCCGGACACGCCGGGCATCGAGCATGTCGACAGATGAGTTCGGGGCCACGGTGCCGAGGCCTTTCATGGCGAATCGGCTAAGCCTCGAGGCATGAACGAGACCTCACTCTACGCGCCGGTGAAGCGCTTCCTCGAAAACCTCGACTTCGTCGTGAAAGGGGAAATCGGCGGTTGCGACATCGTCGCGCTGCGCGAGGGAGAGCCGCCGATCGTCGTCATCTGCGAGCTGAAGCTGCAGTTCAATCTCGAACTGGTTCTGCAGGGCGTCGACCGTGCGGCTGCTTGCGATGAAGTTTGGCTGGCAGCGCGCATGTCGGCGCGGGGCAAGGGGCGCGAAAGCGATGCCAGGTTCCGCAATCTCTGCCGTCGGCTTGGCTTCGGGCTGCTCGCGGTGACCGCCAATGACAGGGTCGAAGTGCTTCTCAGTCCGGTCGCCCAGGCACCGCGCAAAAATGCGCGACGGCGTTCTCGCCTTGTCGATGAGCATCAGCGCCGCCGCGGCGATCCTGTCGCTGGCGGCGGATCGCGCACTCCGATCATGACCGCCTACCGGCAGAGCGCCCTCGCCTGCGCCGCCGCGCTTGCGGACGGCCCCAAACGGCCGCGCGATCTGAAAGCCTTGACGTCGATCGCGCCGAAGATTCTTCAGCACAATGTCTATGGCTGGTTCGCAAGGGTCGAGCGTGGTCTCTATGATCTCACGGATGCCGGCCGAGCTTCGCTGGTTCGTTGGCCGCAGGTCGCGCACGATGAAGCCCGACACGAGATTTTGATTGCGCCGGACCTCTGAATGCCGGGGTTTGCCGAGCATGAACCGCCGCTATTGGTTGATTTTTCAGACAAAACATGTTGCTTGTCCCGCCCATGAAGACACTCTGCATGATGGCCATTGCGTCCCTGACGCTGGCCTTTCCGGCCAGTGCGATGGACAACGCTTTGCGCGCCGGGCTGATGAAACTTGATCCGCAAACCCGCCTCGAACAGCGTTGCGATGCCGAAATCCTGGACCGGATCACCCACGATGATCGCAAGTTCAAGGCCGACCGCGTCGTCGCTTACGCCTTCGCGACGCCGGAGATGAGCGCCGACGCAATCCGGAGTCCCGGTGCGGCGTTCCGCAGCAAGGGGCAATGGTACCGGCTGAAATTCAAATGCCAGACGGGACCGGACCATATGGAAGTTCTCCAGCTCCGCTATCGGATCGGGGACGAGATTCCGGAAGCCGACTGGGCGAAATACAATCTCTACGATTAGGTTCTCGCGGGCTTGCGCCCGCCTCCGGCTTGTGCCGGCGGCTGTCGAGAACCTCCCGCAATTCCACCGCCACGAAAATGGTTTTCCAGCGTTGCCCGTTGCCGCACTTGACGCCAGCGGACCATGCCTTTAGGCCCGTTCGGACGATCGACGACGAACACTCGACGAAGGGCTTCCAGGTCGATGGAAATATTTACCGCCGCGGGCTTTTCGGCTCTCCTTCAGGTCATCGCCATCGACCTTGCGCTCGCGGGCGACAATGCCATCGTTATCGGCCTTGCCGCTGCCGGCCTGCCGGCCAGCCAGCGCCAGCGAGCCATTCTTGTCGGCATCGCGGCGGCCACCGTTCTTCGCATTTTCTTCGCCCTGATCACGCAATGGCTGCTGACCATTGGTCCCATGCTGCTTATCGGCGGCGGCCTGCTTTTGCTGTGGGTTTGCTGGAAGATGTGGCGCGAATTGCGTGTCAGCCACGACGATGAGCGCGACGCCACCGAAGCGCTGTCGAACGGCGACTTCGACAAGGATGGCGTCATTGGCGGCAAGGGGCCGAGCAAAACCTTCTCGCAGGCCGCTTGGCAGATCGTCATTGCCGACGTCTCGATGTCGCTCGACAATGTTCTGGCCGTCGCGGGAGCGGCTATGAACCATCCGACGGTGCTGATTGTCGGGCTGGCGCTGTCGATCGCTTTGATGGGCTTTGCCGCGTCATTCGTCGCGCGCTTGCTGCACAAATACCGCTGGATTGCCTATATCGGCCTGGTCATCATTCTCTATGTCGCGGTCAAGATGCTGCTGGACGGAGCCGTGCAGCAATTCCCCGATCATTTCGCTTTCCTGTCACCCTGGTTCGGGTCGAACGGGCACTGACGCACATGCCGGGCCGCAGGGCTCCGTTTGCCTGATTGAGCAAGCCGTGCTATTGCGCCGCCCAAATTGAGCTCCTGCCAGGAGCCATGCAAGCCATCATATGTTGAGACTGCGGGCCGGATCGGTGTTTCCGGTTCGCGTCCATTGGAAAATTGCCCATGTCCGCCCCACGCGTCAGCTTCGTCAGTCTCGGATGTCCCAAGGCCCTTGTCGATTCCGAGCGCATCATCACGCGTCTGCGGGCCGAGGGTTATGAGATCGCCCGCAAGCATGACGGCGCCGATCTCGTTGTCGTCAACACCTGTGGTTTTCTCGACTCCGCCCGCGACGAGTCGCTTAACGCCATCGGCTCGGCACTGTCGGAAAACGGCAGGGTCATCGTCACCGGCTGTCTGGGCGCCGAGCCGGACGTGATCCGCGAGAAGCACCCCAACGTGCTGGCGATCACCGGTCCGCAGGCCTATGAGAGCGTGATGGCCGCCGTCCATGAGGCAGCCCCTCCCGCACACGATCCCTACATCGACCTGCTGCCGCCGCAAGGCGTCAAGCTGACGCCGCGCCATTACGCCTATTTGAAGATTTCGGAAGGCTGCAACAACCGTTGCACCTTCTGCATCATTCCGGCACTGCGCGGCGATCTCGTCTCGCGGCCGGCCGCCGATGTGCTGCGCGAAGCCGAGAAACTGGCCAAGGCCGGCGTCAAGGAACTGCTCGTCATCTCGCAGGATACCAGCGCCTACGGCATCGACATCAAGTACCAGACGTCCATGTTCGGCGACCGCGAAGTGCGGGCGAAATTCCTTGATCTCTCGGAGGAGTTGGGCAAGCTCGGCATCTGGGTGCGCATGCATTATGTCTACCCCTATCCGCACGTCGCCGACGTCATCCCGCTGATGGCCGAAGGAAAAATCCTTCCCTACCTGGACATCCCCTTCCAGCATGCCTCGCCACAGGTGCTGAAGAACATGCGCCGGCCCGCTCATGGCGAGAAGACGCTCGAGCGCATTCGCGGCTGGCGCGACGTGTGCCCGGATCTCGCCATCCGCTCGACCTTCATCGTCGGCTTCCCCGGCGAAACGGATGACGACTTCGAGATGCTGCTCGATTGGCTGGATGAAGCGAAAATCGATCGCGCCGGCTGCTTCAAATACGAGCCGGTCAGAGGCGCCCGCTCCAACGAGCTCGGGCTTGAGCAGGTGCCGCAGGAGATCAAGGAAGCGCGCTGGCATCGCTTCATGCAGCGCCAGCAGAAGATCTCGGCAGCGCAGCTGGCCAGGAAGGTCGGCAAGCGTCTGCCGGTGCTGATCGACGAGGCGCACGGCACTTCGGCAAAGGGTCGCACCAAATATGATGCGCCCGAGATCGATGGTTCGGTCCACATCCAGTCGCGCCGCCCGATGCGCGCCGGCGACATCGTCACCGTCAAGATCGAGCGCGCGGACGCTTACGATCTCTACGGCTCGGCTGTCTGAGCCTTCCATCAAGTTCACCATCCAAATGAAAAAGGGCGCCTCGCGGCGCCCTTCCCATAGAGACGTGGCGTGCTGCTTATTGCGGCAACTTGTCGTCGACGCCCTTGACGTAGAAATTCATGCCGAGCAGCGTGCCGTCGTCGGCGACCTCGCCGTCCTTCAGCCATGCAGAGCCGTCCTGCTTGGCGATCGGCCCGGTGAAGGGATTCCAGCCTCCGGCGATCTTCTTTTCGGTCGCTTCGGCCATCGCCTTCACGTCGTCGGGCATGTTGGTGTAGGGCGCGAGCTTGACCGCGCCGTCCTTGATGCCGAGCCAGACATTGTCCGGCTTCCAGGTGCCGTCGATGGCCGCCTGCACGCGGCTGATATAGTACGGACCCCATTCGTCCGTCAGCGAGGTCAGCTGCGCGTGGGGCGCGAACTTGATCATGTCGGACGACTGGCCGAAGCCGTGCAGCTTGCGCTCCTCGGCCACCTGCAGGGCCGCGGTCGAGTCGGTGTGCTGGACGATGATGTCGGCGCCCTGGTCGAACAGCGCCTTGGCGGCGTCGGCTTCCTTGCCCGGATCGAACCACGAATTGACCCAGACGATCTTGGCCTTGAAGTTCGGATTGATCGACTGCGCGCCGAGCATGAAGGAGTTGATCCCCATCACCACTTCCGGGATCGGGAAGGAGACGATGTAGCCGGCGACGCCGGACTTCGATTCCTTGGCGGCGATCTGGCCGAGCACATAGCGGCCTTCATAGAAGCGGGCATTGTAGATGCCGAGATTGTCCCCGGTCTTGTAGCCGGTGGCGTGCTCGAACATCACCTTGGGAAACTTCTTGGCCACCTTCACTTCGGCGTCCATGAAGCCGAACGAGGTACCGAAGATGATCTTGCAGCCTTCGCGCGCCAGGCGCTCGAAAGCACGGTCAGCATCGGGGCCTTCGGAGACGTTTTCCAGGTAAGCAGTCTCGACCTTGTCGCCGAGCGCCTTCTCGACCTCGAGGCGGCCCTGGTCGTGCTGGTAGGAATAGCCGAAATCGCCGATCGGGCCGGTGTAGACCCAGCAGGCCTTCAACTTGTCGGCGGCCTCCGCGGACACGGCCAGCGACAAAGCCGCTGTCGTCGTCATCAGGGCAATAAGCAGTTTTTTCATTGTGTTACCTCTCTGAGTTAAGCCTTGGAGCTTCCCGTCTTGTTCTTGTTGTCAACGATCCGGAACGAATGGCTGCCCCAGGGATGCCGGCGTGTTCATCATCGTCAGACGCTTGTTGCGCGAGATTAGAACGAGAACCACGACGGTTGCCAGATAGGGCAGAGAAGAAAGCATCTGCGAGGGCACTGGAATGCCAAAAGCCTGTGCATGAAGCTGGCCGATCCACACCGCGCCGAAGATGTAGGCGCCGGCCAGTACCCGCCATGGCCGCCAGGACGCGAACACCACCAGTGCGAGTGCGATCCAGCCTCGGCCCGCGGACATGTTCTCGACCCACTGTGGCGTATAGACGAGCGACAGATGCCCACCGGCAAGACCGGCGCAGGCACCGCCGAAGATGACCGAGAGATAGCGGTAACGGATGACCTTGATGCCGAGCGCATGCGCCGAGGCATGGCTGTCGCCGATCGAGCGCAGCGTGAGGCCGGTACGCGTCTTGAACAGGAACCACATCACCGCCGCCGTCAGGGCGATCGAAATGTAGAAGATCGGATCCTGGCCAAAAAGAAGCCTGCCCACGACCGGTATGGAACTGAGGCCGGGAATATCGAGATTGGGCAGCCTGACGCCGGGCTGGCCGACGAAGCTTGTTCCCATCATGCCGGAAAGGCCGAGACCAAGCAGCGTCAGTGACAGGCCTGTTGCCACCTGGTTGGTGGCCAGCGACAGCGTCATCACGGCAAAAAGCAAGGAGAACAGCGCGCCCACGACGATCGCCGCCAGAAGGCCGATCCAGGGCGATCCCGTCAGATAGCCGGCCCCGAAGCCGCCGACGGCGCCCATGACCATCATGCCTTCGACACCGAGGTTGAGCACGCCGGAACGTTCGACCACCAGTTCGCCTATCGCCGCGATCAAAAGCGGCGTCGCCGCCGTGGCGATGGTCAGGAGGATGTTGACGGTGATGTCCATCAGCGGGCTTCCTTCAACTTTGGTGCGGCCTCGAGCTTCGCGGGCGTTTCCTGTTTCGTCAGCGCCAGACCGATCAAGCGGATGCGGTAATGAATGAGCGTGTCGCAGCCGAGCACGAAGAACAGCAGCATGCCCTGGAACACCCTCGCCACCTTGTCGGAAATGCCGAGTGCGCTTTGCACGGCCTCGCCGCCGAGATAGGTCAGGGCCAGCACCAGGCCCGCGGCGACGATGCCGAGCGGATTGAGGCGGCCGAGGAACGCCACGATGATGGCCGTGAAGCCATACCCGGGCGAAATCACGGGCTGAAGTTGCCCGATGGCGCCGGAAACTTCGGAGATGCCGGCAAGGCCGGCCAGCGCTCCCGATAGCAGGAAGGCAAAGAACACCATCCGGTTGAGGCCGAAGCCGGCGAAGCGCCCTGCCCTTGGGCTGGAGCCCAGCACGCGGACCTCGAAGCCCTTGAGCATGCGGCCCATCAGGATCCAGATCAGCACCGCGGCCACCAGGGCGAACACAAACCCCCAATTGGCGCGCCCGGCATCGGGCATCAGTTCCGGCAGCACGGCCGCGTCGCCGAACTGGATCGTCTGCGGAAAGCCGTGGCCCTGCGGATCGCGCCAGGGACCCCGCACCAGCCAGTCGAGGAAGAGCTGCGCGACATAGACCAGCATGAGGCTGGTCAGGATCTCGTTGGTATTGAACCGGGTCTTCAGCAAGGCCGGGATCGCTGCGTAGGCCGCACCGCCGAGCATGCCGAGCAGAAGCATCAGCGGCAGCACCAGCGGGCCATCGAATTGCGGGAACAGCACGGGAATGATCGAGCCGAAGATTGCGCCGAAGATGAACTGGCCTTCGGCGCCGATGTTCCAGATGTTGGCCTTGTAGCAGACCGACAGGCCGACAGCGATCAGGATCAGCGGCGCTGCCTTGATCGCCAGCTCATGCAACTGCCAGACCTGGCTGATCGGCTCGATGAAATAGATATGGAAGGCATTCAGCGGGTTGACGCCGAGCAGCGCGAACAGAACCGCGCCGGCAATGATGGTCAGCGCGAAGGCGATGAACGGCGACAGCATCGAAAACAGCGCCGAGCGCTGCGGGCGTTTGACAAGTTCGAGGCGCATCATGCCGTCTCCAGCGTATGTTCGGCGTGGCCGGGCTCGGCGCCACCCATCAGCAAGCCGACCTTCTCGAAAGTCGCTTCGGCGATCGGCATCGGCCTGGACAATTCTCCATTGTGCATGACGGCGATCGCGTCCGATATTTCGAACAGCTCGTCGAGATCCTGGCTGATCACCAGCACCGCCGATCCGCTGCGAGAGAGCTCGATCAAGGCCTGACGGATGTGCGCTGCGGCTCCTGCGTCGACACCCCATGTCGGCTGGTTCACCACCATCACGCTTGGGCGGCGGTCGAGTTCGCGGCCGACGATGAATTTCTGCAGATTGCCGCCCGAAAGTGCTGCCGCTTCGGGATCCGGCGCGCTCTTGCGCACATCCATCGCCTCGATGATGCGCTGCGAGGCGGCATAGACGGCGCCGCTTTTGACCATGCCGCCGGT
This sequence comes from Mesorhizobium sp. B2-3-14, assembly GCF_006442175.1. Lineage (NCBI taxonomy): Bacteria > Pseudomonadati > Pseudomonadota > Alphaproteobacteria > Hyphomicrobiales > Phyllobacteriaceae > Mesorhizobium > Mesorhizobium sp. B2-3-14. The sequence continues at coordinate 104,936 of NZ_VFVP01000013.1, forward strand.
GCCGACAAAAGCCTTGCCGTCCGTGGCATGGCGCGACAGCAGGAGGTTTTCCGAGAGCTTCATGCGCGGCGCGGCGCCATGGCCGAGACGCTCCTCCGGCACGAACGCGGCCCCCAACAGGCGCCGCCCGGTAATGGTGAGGCTGCCGGCGTTCTTGCCGCGGATGCGCACCGAAGCGGCATCCTGCTGCAAAACCTCGCCGGAGACGGATTCGAAGAACTCGCCCTGGCCGTTGCCGGCGACACCGGCAATGCCGATCACCTCGCCAGCGCGGACATTGAGGCTGATGTTCTTGAGCGGAATGGAAAACGGCGTTGCCGGCTTGCGGTTGAGGTTGAGGATTTCGAGCAGCGGCTGCGCGGTTTCGATCCCCTCGACCGGCGCGCGCACCACGGCCTGCACTTCGTTGCCGACCATCATGCGGGCGAGCGATGAGGCTGTCTCCTCGCGCGGGTTGCAGTGACCGACCACCTTGCCGTGCCGCAGCACCGTGGCGCGGTCGCAGATGCGTTTGACCTCTTCGAGCCGGTGCGAAATGTAGAGGATCGATTTGCCTTCCGCGCGCAAGCGTTCCAGCGTCTCGAACAACTTGTCCGCTTCCTGCGGCGTCAGCACCGATGTCGGCTCGTCCAGGATGATGAGCTGCGGCGTCTGCAGCAGGCAGCGGATGATCTCGATGCGCTGGCGCTCGCCGACGGACAGATCGCCGACCAGCGATTCCGGATCGAGCGGCAGGCCGTAGCTGTAGGAAAGGGCCCTCGCCTTGGCCGCGATGCTGCCGATCGGCGAGCCGTCATCCAGCGACAGCGCGATGTTCTCGGCGGCCGTCAGGGCTTCGAACAGCGAGAAATGCTGGAAAACCATGCCGATGCCGAGCTTTTTGGCAACGCCTGGACTGGTGATCCGCACTGCCTGGCCGTTCCAGAAAATCTCGCCGGAATTGGGTTCCAGCGAGCCGAACAGCATCTTGACCAGTGTCGATTTGCCGGCGCCGTTCTCACCGAGCAAAGCGTGGATTTCACCTTTGGCGATGTTGAGATCGATATGATCGCACGCTGTCAGCGTGCCGAATATCTTGGTCAGGCCCCGAACCTCGAGCAGGTTCGCCCCATCATGATTTGCACTCACAGTGCCTCCCGTCCGGATTACCGGACATGTTCTGTGTTCCCGCAAGCATCGTATGCGCGGCCGGCTCTCGTGCGAAAGCAGCACCCAACTTGAAAGAGCTTCAAGAATTTCAGCGGAAACTCAAGGGCAAAGATCAGCCTTCCTTCGCACAAGCATATGGCGGGCCGGCTTTTCGGGCAAACCATGCTCGCGGCTGCGGCAGCGCGCTGAAAACCCAGGCAGATTGCCTTCAGGGAACCAGGATGGTCGTACCTGTCGTTCTGCGGCCTTCAAGGTCCGCATGTGCCTTGCCGGCATCCTTCAGTGCGTAGCGCTGATTGATCTTGATCTCGACGGCGCCGCTGAGCACGACCTCGAACAGTGCGGCGGCGGAGGCATCGAGGTCCTCACGTCTGGCATTGTAGACGAACAGCGTCGGCCTGGTTGCGAACAGCGAGCCCTTCTGCGCCAGCAGCGACATCGAGAACGGCGGGATGGGTCCCGAGGACTGGCCGAAGCTGACGAACATGCCGAGCGGCTTCAGGCAGTCGAGCGAGGCCGGAAATGTGTCGTTACCCACCGAATCGTAGACGACATCGCACTTCTTGCCGCCGGTGATGGCGGCTACGCCGGCGACGAAATCCTGCTCCTTGTAGTTGATGACATGGTCGAAGCCGTGCGCCTTGGCGAGTTCGATCTTGTCGGTGGAACTGGCGGTGCCGATGACCGTCGCGCCGAGATGCTTCGCCCATTGGCCGAGGATCAGGCCGACCCCGCCGGCCGCGGCATGAAACAGGATGGTGTCGCCCGCCTTCACCTTGAAGGTGCGGCGCAGAAGATATTCCGCGGTCATGCCTTTCAGCATCATGGCGGCGGCCTGCTCGTCGCTGATGCCGTCCGGTACCTTGACGACCTTGCTGGCATCGATGACGCGCTCTTGCGCGTAAGCGCCGGTCGTCACGGCATAGGCAATCCGGTCGCCCGACTTCAGCCAGTCGATGCCCCCGCCGACTTCCAGCACCACGCCGGCGGCTTCGCTGCCCGGAACGAGCGGAAATCCGCCGGGCGGCGGATAAAGACCCGAGCGATGATAGACGTCGATGAAATTGAGACCGATCGCGGTATGCCTGATCAGGATCTGCCCCGAACCCGGCTGGCCAGGATCGGTGTCCTCATGGATCAGGACTTCCGGACCGCCATTGGCGTGGATGCGGATGGCTTTGGACATGGAGAGGATTCCTTGAAGAGCGGCTGGTCAGGCCTTTTTGGCGCCGAGGTTCGGAAAGAACTGCATGAGGCCACCAATGGTTGCGAGATAGAGCCCGGTAACGGTGATTCCGATCTTGGTGAAAGTGCCGACTTGCTCGCCCAGCACGCCGATCTGGTCGTAGAAAGCGGCGAGTGCGGCCTGCGCAAGCGCGAGCGCGCCGAAAGCACACCACAACAGCGTCATGCCGAGATTGATCGGCCGCAGCCGCTTCACCCGCACCGGATGGATGAAGTTTATTGGGACAAAAGTCAGAATGCCGGCCACCACCACCACCGCGAACGAGACCCATTGTCCCGGTTCGATGACAAACAGCGTGAACACGACCATGTTCCAGACCACCGGGAATCCCTTGAAGAAATTCTCCTTCGTCTTCATGCCGGTGTCGGCATAGTAGATCGCGCTGGAGACGACGATGATCGCCGCCGAAAGGAACGACAGGCCCTCGCCCATGAAGCCCCGTTGGTAGAGCGCGAAGGCCGGGATCAGCACGTAGGTCACGTAGTCGATGATGTTGTCGAGGAGTTCGCCGGACCAGGTCGGCAGGATTTCCTTGACCTCCAGCTTTCGGGCGATCGGCCCGTCGATGCCATCGACGAACAGCGCCAGGCCTAGCCACCAGAACATGGCCGTCCAGCGCTCCTCGCTCGCCGCCACCAGCGACAGGAAAGCCAGGAACGAACCGGAGGCGGTCAGCAGATGCACCGAAAACGCACGCGCCTGCGGCCAGGTGACCTTCTTCTTCGGCCGCGGAATCCGGTCGGTGATCTTCCCGGCGATCTTGCGGGCTTTTGTGTTCTTGCTCACGGGCCCCGCCAATCAAGCTTGCAGATCTCGGCCGAGCGGCCGGCGAAATTCCAGTTGCGGCCAAAGGCGCGCATCTTGCTCTTGTCGGACCTTGCCACGATGATCTCCGGCGCGATCCAGTATTCCGAGTTCGTGATCACCGTATCCTTGTCGCGGTCCTTGCCCGCGATTGGCGTGACCGCCCCGTCGATGATCTTCGGAATCTGGAAGATACGCGTCTTGTCCCGTGTCTCGTAGGTGATCGGCACCTGTTCTACGCCCAGGAATTTGCCGACGAGGATCGAGAGCAGCGACGTGGTCCCGCCGGCCTTGCCGGTGAAGATCCTGGTCAACGCCTTGACCGCGTAAACCGAGGCTCTGATGTCGATGAACAGGCCCGCGGTCCAATTGCCGCGGCTCATGTAACCGGGGATTTCCATGATCAGCCCAAGGTTGAGGCCGGAGAGGTCGACTTCGCCGAAGTGACCCGCATCGATACGGAAACCCGCCCATGTCTGGCAATAGCCTTCTGTTGGTGGGTGACTGCCGAGCGACAAGACGCAAGGGCAAAAAACCGTGCAATTGCAGGAGAGTACGAGCTCTCCTTTCATTGCCCAGCCCGGGTCAGTCATCGAATTCCCCCCAATCACAGTGAGACTACTAGCAGCACGGCTGCCCAGACAAGCAGTATCGCACCGGCCAGCCGGGTTGGAAGACTGCCCATCGTTTGTTTTTCAATTAGGGTGAACACGCCGATCAGCGCCATCCAGAAGACGTTCATGACGCCGACGGCGAACATCACCAGCATCAATGCCCAGCAGCATCCCAGGCACCAGATACCTTGCACGATGCCCAGCCGAAAGATGCGGAAGGTCTCGGCACTCCAGTTTGAAAACAAGGTCGAGAATGGGTTCCGGCATTTCGTCAGGCAGGCCTCCTTGAGGCCGCTGAACTGGTAGAGGCCGGCAACCAGCAAGGCCAGCCCACCAGCAACGCCAAGCACCGGATCGAATACCCCCGCGGACGCGGCGACTGCGTGGACGGCAAGTGTCAGTGCCGCAAACAGCAGCGATGCGGCGAGCCAGGCGCAGAGGTAGCCGGCAACCAGCACCAGCGGATGGACGACCGGCGCCCGCTTGATCCGCGCCGTATCGGCGATCTCGCAATAGGTGCGGATCATCGGTGCCGCCGACGGCAGCATCGCGGCGATCGCCATCAGGAACCACATGAGGATGAGTGCCAAAGCACGCGGGCCGATGCTTGCGTCCAGCGGCGCTGGCGAAAGGCAAAGAACGAAAAAATGGTCCAGGAAATCGGGCAGCGGCAGCTGTGGCAGGTTGCGCAGGAGAGCGTCACCCGGCGCGCTGATCCGCGCCTCGGCGCCGCGTATCGCCATCGCGGCAAGCAGCAGCCAGGCCAACGCGATGCTTGCACAGACGACGACGTTGACCGTCAAACGCGGGTCGCGCGCGACATTTGCCGTGGCGCGGCCGGCGCGGTCGAGATGGCTGAAGTCGTCCTGTTGGCCGGTCATGACATCCGAATGGGCCGAATCGCCGCGTTGATCAAGCCGCATGATCTGCCCTATATGCCTGTTTGGACTGGCAGGTCTGGTGGCCGCCTCTCAACTGCAGACCGGAAGCCGATCTTGGAGCATCAGGAAACAGCGCGGATACTGATTGCGGGCACGGGGCCGGCGGGGTTGATCGCCGCGCTTGCCTTGGCCGATGCCGGCTTTCCGGTGACGATTGCCGGGCCGGAAACCTCGGCTCCCGACGGTCGCACCACGGCGCTCATGACGCCTGCCCTGAAGGTGCTCGAAGGGCTGGGCGTGCTCGAGGACATCAGGTCCAAGGGCGCGCCTTTGAAGGTGATGCGCATTGCCGATGCGACCGGCCGGCTGATCCGCAGCCCCGTCGTCACCTTCCGCGCCAGCGAGATCGGCGAGGAACAGTTCGGCCTGAACCTGCCCAACGGCGTCCTTGGCCCGGCGCTTGCCAGCAAGGTGGCCGCGCATTCCGGCATCGAGTGGCGCAGATCCATGGTGAAGGCATGGCATCTCGGCGCCGGCAAAGCGCATGCCACGCTGGCTGATGGCAGCGAGATCGATGCGTCCCTTGCGGTCGCCGCCGACGGCCGCCTGTCGCCGGCCCGCGAGGCCGCGGGCATCTCGACGGCGGCGCGCGCCTACCCTCAGGCGGCGCTTGTCCTCAATTTCGGCCACAACCGCGAACATGGCTTCACCTCGACGGAATTCCATACAGAGACCGGCCCGTTCACGCAGGTTCCACTGCCGGGCAATCGCTCCAGCCTTGTCTGGGTGGTCAAGCCAGAGACCGCCAAGGAGCTTGCCGCTTTGGACGATGCAACGCTCTCGCTCCGCGTCGAGCAAAAGATGCAATCGATGCTGGGCCGGGTATCCGTCGAGCCGGGTCGCCAGATTTATCCATTGTCGACGGTGACCCCCCTGCGTTTCGCGGCGCGACGGGTGGCGCTTGTCGGTGAGGCGGCGCACGTGTTCCCGCCGATCGGCGCGCAAGGCCTCAACCTAGGCATCAGGGATATTGACGATCTGGTTGGAATCGCGCGTGAAAATCGTGAGGATCCGGGGGCTGTTGCGGCCCTTGCTGCATACGATTTCAAGCGCCGGCCCGATATTCTGGCGCGCAGCAGCGCAGTCAATCTGCTCAACATGTCGCTGCTTTCGGACATGTTGCCGGCGCAGATGGCGCGTGGCGTTGGCCTGGGTGTACTTGGCGGCTTTACGCCGCTGCGCGCCTTCTTCATGCGGGAAGGGCTTCGCCCGGGCAGCGGCTTTGCGGCAGTTGCGGGCGGCCTTCGGAAGCCGGCTCGGCAGCGGTAGCGATTTTGCGGACTTTGCCGCGGTATCGCGACGTTCATCAAAACCTTTGTTGCGCATACCGCGTATCTTGAAGGCGCTCAGACGCTCGGGATTGAATTGATGCGGAGTCTGCGCCAAATAAAGCCAAGGAATTCAGTGGTGAGTGCGATGAAAACGGCCAAATTCGCGATCGGACAGGTGGTTCGCCACCGGCTGTTCCCGTTCCGAGGCATCATTTTCGACGTCGATCCGCAATTCGCCAACACCGACGAATGGTACGAGGCCATCCCCGCCGACGTACGGCCGCGCAAGGACCAACCATTCTACCACCTGCTCGCCGAGAATTCGGAAACCGAATACATCGCCTATGTGTCCGAGCAGAATTTGCTCGAGGACCAATCGGGAGAACCTGTCCGCCATCCGCAAATCAAGGAAATGTTCGACAAGAAGCCGGATGGGCGCTATGCGCCGAAACGGCAGTCCAGGCACTGACTTCCGGCATGCTGAGTATGGCCAGAAATGAAAAAAGCGGGGCATGACCCCGCTTTTTTGACTCGCTATATTCCCGACGCTGGATCAGTTGGCGGTCTTCGCCTTGTCCTGCTCGTCCTTGAGCTTCTTGGCGAAATCCTGGTTGTTCTTGGCGACGAAGTCCTGAAGCTTCTTCTGCCGGTCCTCGATGTCCGACTGCTGCAGCGGCGGGCCGTCATAGGCGCCGCTGAAGCCCTGCAGCGCGATCTTGATCGGGTTGGCCTGGTTCTGGAAATTGATCGAGGTCAGCGTGATCCCCTGACCCTTCTTGAACGAAGCGACAAGCTGATCGGTCAGCGGCACTTCCGCCACGCAACGATCCGGGAAGCAGATGACATAGTCGAGCTTCTGCGCCTTGCCGGTGTCGATCTGCAGGCCGATGCCGGGAGGCACGAGGCGGCCGGTCGGGACCGTCACCTGGAACACTTTGCGGTTCACCTTGCCCTTGAGCTCGATCAGGCTGACGCCGGTCACGAGTTGGCCATTGCCAGCGGTGACGATGTTCTGGACATTGCAGATGTCGACGTCTTCCTGCTTGGTGCAGGCCTTGAACCAGCCCTGCGGAATCTGCGGCTGCTGCTGCGCGGAAGCAGAGGGAAGTCCTGCGCCGAGAAAGCCAACCACGCCTGCGGCCATGACCGACAGGCGGTACGCGTTGCTGTTCAGGCTCGTCATGTCGTGCACTTCCTCTCAATGATCCCGGGACCGGCTTCTTCGCGCCGTGTGGTCCAGCTACCTGTTGCCAAAATGAGGCAACAGAATGACTTCGGACGGCGTGTTACACTGCAAGCGGCGTCGAATCCAGCCCGCCGACCGGTAATTCTTGACGACGCCATTGGCCGCCACGCAGGTGCCCCATGCTAGGGTGCGGACCGAATCATCAAGCCGACCTGTTAAGGAGACGGTCATGGGCCGCGTTCTTGTTTGGCTGGTCACCGCATTATCGTTTTTCAGCCTGTCGTCGCCTCCGGCGCTGTCGGAGCCGAAACACGCGATTGCGATGCAGGGCGAACCGGCCCTGCCGCCGGACTACACCCATTTCAGCTACGTCAATCCCGACGCGCCGAAGGGTGGCAGCATTACCTATTGCGTCGTCGGCAGCTTCGACAATCTCAACCCTTTCATCCTGAAAAGCCTGCGCACGACCGCGCGCGGCATGATGGACACGATTTACGGCAATCTGGTCTTCGAGCCGCTGATGCAGCGCAGTGCCGACGAGGCCTTTACCCTTTATGGGCTTCTGGCCGACACCGCCGACATGGATCCCGAGCGCAAGACCATCGAATTCCATCTCAACCCGAATGCCAAATGGTCGGATGGTCAGCCAGTGACGCCGGAAGACGTGCTGTTCACCTACGATGCCTATACGCAGAAAGGCCGTCCGCCCTACAGCGACCGCATGGCCAGGATCGCCAAGCTCGAAAAGACGGGCGACCATAGCGTGCGCTTTACCTTCAATGACAAGGCCGATCGTGAGTTTCCGCTGATCATCGCGCTGACACCGATCATCCCCAAGCACGCTTTCGACATCGACACTTTCGACAGGACGACGCTGAAGCCGTTGATCGGCAGCGGTCCCTACAGGATCGCGCAGGTGACGCCCGGCCAGCGCATCGTCTTCAAGCGCAACCCCGACTATTGGGGCAAGAACGTTCCCGCCAAGCGCGGTTTCGACAATTACGACCAGATCACCATCGAGTATTTTCTCAACGCCAACGCCAAGCTCGAAGCTTTCAAGAAGGGTCTTTGCGCCATCGACGACGACAGCGATCCGGTGAAACGCGAGCGCGATCTCGACTTTCCGGCGTTTCATAGGGGAGACGTTGTCTCAGAAACCTTCGATACCGGCATTCCACCCGTCGTGACGGGTTTTCTGTTCAACACGAGGCTGCCGAAGTTTTCCAACCCCGTGGTTCGGCGCGCGCTCGGCATGCTTTATGATTTCGAATGGGCCAACAAGAACCTGTTCGGCGGCAAGTACACCCGCACGATGAGCTACTGGCAGAACTCGGAGCTTTCCGCGCTCGGCCATCCGGCTGATGACAGGGAAAAGGCGCTGCTGGCGCCCTATCCCGGCCGCGTGCCGGCCGACGTCATGGACGGCACCTGGAAGCCGCCGGTGACGGACGGTTCGGGCCAGGACCGCAAGGTGCTGAAGACCGCTTTCGATCTTCTGAAAAGCATCGGCTACCATGTGCAGGACGGCACGATGATCGATCCCGACGGTAAACCTTTCGGCTTCGAGATTCTGACCGCCTCGCAGGATGAAGAACGTCTGGCCGGCATCTATCAGCGCACGCTTGAGAAGATCGGCATCAATGTCAGCATCCGCAGCCTGGACGGCGACCAGATCCAGTCGCGCAAGCAGCGTTTCGATTTCGAGGTCCTGATCGGCTCCAGCGGCTTCAACAATTCGTTGTCCCCTGGCATTGAGCAGATCGGGCGCTGGTCGTCCGCCGCGGCCAGGACCGAGGGATCGTTCAACCTCGCCGGCGTCGCCGATCCGGCGATCGATGCGGCCATCGACGCAATGCTGCGAGCCCGTTCGAAAGAGGATTACGTCGCGGCGGTTCGCGTTCTCGATCGGCTGCTGATCTCCGGCAATTACATGGTGCCGATGCAGTACAATACGCAGCAGTGGCTTGCTTACTGGAATTATCTGGAACATCCGCGCAAGACGCCCATATTCGGTTATCAGCTGCCAACATGGTGGCGCAAACCGAACTGAAGTCCGGAGATCGAGATGAGCGAAGCGAACGCCATAACCGTCGACGTGGTGTCGGACGTCGTCTGCCCGTGGTGCTTCATCGGTCAGAAGCGGCTGGACAAGGCGATCGCCGCGGCCGGCGATGTCGAAGTGCATATACGCTGGCGGCCGTTCCAACTCGATCCAACCATTCCGCCGCAAGGCAAGGACCGCCACGACTACATGCTGGCCAAGTTCGGCAGCGACGAGCGCATTCGCGAAATTCATGCTCGCATCGAACCGCTTGGCGAAGCTGAAGGCATTTCCTTTGCCTTCGACGCTATCAAGGTGGCGCCGAACACACTCGACGCGCATCGGCTGATCCGCTGGGCCGGTGCCGCCGGCGAGGACGTCCAGAACCGACTGGTGCGCCACCTATTCCAGCTGAATTTCGAGGAAGGCGCCAATATCGGCGACCACACCGTCTTGGTCGAAGCTGCCCGCGAGGCCGGCATGGACGCCGCTGTTGTCGAAACGCTCTTGCCGAGTGACGCTGATGTCGAGGCGGTTCGCACGGAAATCGCCACCGCGTCGCGCATGGGCATCACAGGCGTGCCGTGCTTCCTGCTCGAGGACAAATATGCCGTGATGGGTGCGCAGGATGCCGACACGTTGGCCGATGCGATCCGTCAGGTCGCGGCGGCCAAGGCGCGTGGCGAGTTGGAGAAAGCCGGCTGAGGCCAGCGGACGCCAATTCGCCTTCATTTGGCGTGCTGATGAAAGAGCCGCTTGCCATTGGGCCGGTGCGGATCACCCCTTTGGTTGACGAATGGGCAAGAACGATCCTGCACTCCCGCTGTTCCAATCCGATATCGGCGACTTCGCCACGGCGAGGAATCAGACGTTGAGGACAGCGTGTTCTCAGGCATTCTGGCCAGGTCTCGGCAAGAGAACCCCGGCCCTCATGATTTTTTGAGTCACGAAACCGTGTACCAGGTTTCCCCAGGGGAAGATCGACAGAAGCCCCGTTCGCCGCGTCCAAGTTGCTGAAACCAATCAAAATTTTCTGATCGTTGCCCACCGTTTTGCTGGCGATTCGATCTTCAATCTGTTGCCTCAGTGCAACGGCCGCGAGAGCAATCCCATAGGCCTGGTTTAAAAATTAATGGAAAATGATCAATTGGTGTTACCATCCGTAACAAAACAAAAAAGGTTTGGGCGGGATCGTGATTCGGATCGGCAGGCGATCGCAAGAGTCAGTACCGGATGGACTACACAGCGACGCCGCAGGGCGGTCGCATTTGACGCCGGTATCCTCGATGCGCAATTTCTGGGGGCTCGTGCGAGCCTACTGGATTTCGGACCGCTGGAAGGAAGCCTGGGCGCTGACGCTGGTAATAGCCCTGCTCACCGCGCTGTCCAGCAAGGCTAGCGTGTGGTTCGCCATGGCGTCGGGCGAATTGGTGAATTCGATCGCCTTCCTGCACGATGCCGCCAACACCAGGCCCTTGGAGACAATCCTGACGAACGCCGGCATACTGGTGCTGCTGGTCATGCTCAAGGACGTCGGCTTCACCGGCGTGCGCAATCTCGTCTCGGCAACCTTGCACCGCAAATGGCGCGGCTGGCTGAACGACCAATTCAACCAGGCCTTGCTCGACGGCAACCATACCCATTTTCACGCTCAACATGGTTCCGCGGACGGCGGCATCGTTGCGCCCGACAATGTCGACCAGCGCATCCAGGAATCGATCAAGGACATGACCGGCGGTGCAATCGGCCTCGCTATGGGCGTGCTGGGGCTGGCGACTTCGCTCTATTTCATAGGCCAGAACCTGTTGCAGTCGTCAGTGGAGGTCAAAGGCCTGGAGTTCCTTGGCAGCTATGGCAGCGCTGTTCTCGCCCTTCTCGCGGTTGCCACTTACGTACCCCTCAACACCTGGATCGCCGTCAAGCTCGGCAGCCTGCTGGAACGTCTCAACATTCGCATGCAGAAGGCCGAGGGAAGTTATCGTAGCGAACTGACGACGTTCCTGCGCCGCAGCTTCCATGTCGCCGCCTCGCATGGCGAGGGCGTGCAGAAGAGGATGCACGACCGGCTCTATGTCGACATCGATCGCACCTGGGGGCGGCTGAATGTCGTCAACACCAGCTATATGTCGTTCGAGCTGATCTACAACTTCGTCGGCGCCCGTATCGTCGCCTATGCTCCAGGCCTTGTGCCGTTCATCCACAGCCGCTTGGACTATAAAGGCTACATCACCGGCTCCGAAATGGTCGCCCAGCTCATCAGCCAGTGTTCCTGGTTCATTCATGTCATGCCCGCCATCGCGACGCTGCGCGCCAACAGCCAGCGCGTGACGGAGCTCGCCAACGCGATCGAGAAAGTCCAGCACCCGCAGGAATTCTACAGCCAGAGCGGCCGTTCCGACTTCCACTACGCCAGCCAGAATCCGGTCTTCGGTCTGACCATCCAGAAGCTGGAGCTGGCGCATCAGGGTGAGGATGCGACACCATTCCTCAGTTCCGCCAACCTGCGCTTCCGGCGCGGCGAATGGACCTTCCTGAAAGGCGAATCCGGGTGCGGCAAGACCTCGCTGATCAAGGCGATCAACGGCCTGTGGCCTTATGGCCGCGGCACCATCGTCTTCCCCGAGGGCGTCAAGAGCTTCTATGCCGCCCAGGAGGTCAAGCTGCCGCAGGTGTCGCTGAAACAGCTGGTCTGCCTGCCAGGCTCCGAAGGCGACCACGGCGATACCCAGGTCGCGTCGGCACTGCACAAGGCTGGCCTTGGCGATTTCATCGAACACATGGCCAATGAAAGCCGCGAGGGCAAGAACTGGGATCAGGTCCTGTCGGGCGGCCAGAAGCAGAAACTGGTGGTGGCTCGTATCATCCTGCAGCAACCGGGCCTGCTGTTCCTTGACGAGGCCACCGGGGCTCTCGACCCTGATGGCAAGATTGCCTTCCACCAGGCCATCAAGGACAACTGCCCTGATGTGACGGTGATCAGTGTCATGCACGAAGCCGTGGCACCGAGATCTGCCGCCGGGACCGAGTTCTACCACTCGATGGTCCTGATCGCCGATGGCGTCGCCACGAAGAAGCCGCTTGCCCCGAGCCTGCCGCTGGAACTCACCACGATCCTGGCCCAGCCAAGGCCGGTCGAGGACAAATGGACGCGTTTCTCGCGCCGGCTGAAGCAGAAATAACGCTGATGTCCCCGTGGCTTGCCATGGTGAACGGTCCACGGTGATCACAGTCTCGCGATCCGGGCCGTTCGGCACTGTTTTCCTTCCTCACCGCGATTGACTCGGCAAGGCGCGCTCCTATGTTGCGCCGGCTTGCAGCAGTCAAAAGCGAACCCGCAAGCAGAAAGGTCACCGCGCCATGCCTGGCGACAGTCACAGTCGAACGCAACCGCCGTCCGCCTAGACGTGACCTGAATGGTTCATGTCCTGCCGGACGGCAAGGAGTGAGCCATGAACGATTTTTTCCCCGTAGCGGACGACGAGGCCGTCGCTATCGCCCGCATCCTTGCCAATGATCACGTCGCCGACCTTGTCGAGGCGCTCAACCATGAATCGCGCGAAACCGCGACGGAGCTGCTTTGCGCCGTACCCTTCGAACGGCTGGTCGAGATTTTCGACCAGCCTGAGCTCGAAGGCGCGCCCGAACTGGCGGAGGCCCTGCCCCGTCCCAAGGCGAGCAAGCTGCTCACCGCCATGTCCGTCGACCGCGCGGCCGACATCCTGCGCGAGCTCGACGAGCCGGCACGCTCCGAGCTGCTCGGTGCGCTGGCGCCGCCGCTGCGCGCCACCCTGCTTTCCATTCTGGGCTATCCCGAAGGCAGCGCCGCCTCGATCATGACGACGGAGTTCGTCAGCGTGCCCTCCGACTGGACCGTCGGACGCACGCTCGACTACATCCGCAAGGTCGAACGGACGCGCGAGACGGTCTATGCGATCTACATCGTCGATCCGCGGACAAATCTCCTGGTGCGGTCGACGGGCTTGCGTCGGCTCATCACCGGTGAACCGGACGACCCGATCCTGTCGGTAGCGCCGGACCGCCTGCCGGTGACAGTCACTCCGCTGACGGATCGTGAACACCTGGCGCAGACGATCTCCAAATACGATCTGCTCGCCGTCCCGGTCGTCGACAACGGCAAGATCCTCGGCATCGTCACCATCGACGACATCATCGACACGATGATTGAGGAGACGACCGAAGACGTGCATCGCTTTGGCGGCATGGAGGCTTTGGACGAGCCGTATATGAAGATGAGCTTTCTCGCCATGATCAAGAAGCGCGGTGGTTGGCTCTGTGCGCTGTTCATCAGCGAGATGCTGACGGCCAATGCCATGCAAAGCTATGAGGGCGAGCTGGAGAAGGCGATCGTGCTGACGCTGTTCATCCCGCTGATCATGAGCTCCGGCGGCAATTCCGGCTCGCAGGCGACCTCGCTGGTCATCCGCGCGCTGGCGCTGCGCGAAATCGGCCTTCGTGACTGGTGGCGGGTGGCGCTGCGCGAACTGCCTACCGGTCTCGTGCTCGGCGCCATGCTGGGCGTGGTCGGCGTCTGCCGCATCGCGCTCTGGCAATATATGGGCTTCTATGACTATGGCCCGCACTGGCCGCTGATTGCCGCAACCGTTGGTGCCGCACTGGTCGGCATCGTCACCTTCGGTTCGCTGTCGGGGTCGATGCTGCCTTTCGCCCTGAAACGGATCGGTTTCGACCCCGCCAGTGCATCCGCACCGTTCGTCGCCACGCTGGTCGATGTCACCGGACTGGTGATCTATTTCTCGGTGGCGCTCGTCATCCTGCGCGGCACCTTGCTGTAGCGGTTCGACTGCCGCCGCCGGCCGTGGCTGGCGGCGGCAGCGCCGCGTCAGGCGACGTCAGACGCGCTCGCCGTCCTTCACTCGATAGGTCGGCTTGTACATGGTGACGAGCTCTTCGGAGGCGGTCGGGTGCACGGCCATTGTGCGGTCGAAGTCGTCCTTGGTCAGTCCGGCCTTCAGGGGGATGCCGAGCAGCTGTGCCATTTCGCCGGCATCCGGCCCCAATATGTGGGCGCCGAGAACCCTGCGCGAAGCGCCATCGACGACCAGCTTTATCAGCATCTTTTCGTCACGGCCCGACAGCGTGTGCCGCATCGGCCGGAAGCTGGCGCGGTAGATTTCGACATCGGCGAAGCGCTTTACGGCTTCGTCTTCCGACAGGCCGACCGTGCCGATTTCCGGTTGCGAGAAGACAGCCGTTGCGATCGTGTCGTGGTCGGGCGCCGTCGGATTGTCCTTGAAGGCCGTCTCGACGAAGCACATGGCTTCGTGAATCGCCACCGGGGTCAGCTGCACGCGGTTGGTGACATCGCCGATCGCCCAGATATTGTCGATGCTGGTGCGGGAATACGGGTCGACCTTGATCGCACCGGTCGCGGCGGTCATCTCGAGGCCTATGCCTTCCAGGCCCATATTCTCGGTGTTGGGGATGCGGCCGATCGCCAGCATCACCTGATCGACCGTCAGCACCTGCCCCCCGATGAGCTGCGCGTCGAGCCGTCCGTCCGGCCGCTTGCTGACCGATTCGGAGACGGAATGGCAAAGGATCTTTATCCCCTTCTTCTCCATCGTCTCATGCAGCGTGCGCCGCAGGTCCATGTCGAAGCGGCCGAGGATTTCCTTGCCGCGATAGACCAGCGTGGTGTCTACGCCGAGGCCATGGAAGATGTTGGCGAACTCGACCGCGATATAGCCGCCGCCCTCGATCATGATCGCCTTTGGCAGGTCCTTGAGGTCGAAAGCCTCATTGGAAAAGATGCAGTGTTCGTGGCCGGGCAGCGCCGGATGCGCTGCCGGACGGCCGCCGGTGGCGATCAGGATCTGATCGGCGGTGACGGTGCGGTCCTCGCTCAGGAGGTGGATCACGTGCGGGTCGACGATCATCGCCCGCGTGTGAAACGTCTCGCCACCCGAACCCTCGACATTCTTCTTGTAGATCGCTTCCAGCCGGCTGATCTCGCGGTCCTTGTTGGCGACCAGCGTCTGCCAGTCGAAACTGGCTTCCGGCACTGTCCAGCCATAGCCGGCGGCGTCGGCGAAATGCTCGGGAAATTGCGAGGCATAGACATAGAGCTTCTTCGGCACGCAGCCCCTGATGACGCAGGTGCCACCGAAACGGTATTCTTCGGCGATGCCAACGCGCTTGCCGAGCGCTGCCGCGACCCGCGCCGCCCTCACCCCTCCGGAGCCGCCGCCGATGACGAAGAGGTCGTAGTCATAACCGGCCATGAAGCGGCTCCTTGAACGCCAAAATGCGACTGACAGGTAGGCCGCAAACCGTCAAAAGAAAAGCCCGGACAAGCCGGGCTTTCACAGATGGCCGCAAGGCCGTCGGAAAGATCACGATCAGTTCTGCGTGCCGTCCGCCGGCGCAGAACCGTCGGCGGGGGCCGCGCCATCCGCCGGAGCAGCTCCGTCCGCAGGAGCAGCACCATCCGCGGGCGCGGTTGCATCGGCGGGTGCGGCCGGCGCCTTGGCTTTTGCCGCCGCTGCCAGAGTCTCGCCGACTTGCTGGGCGAGATCGCGCGCGACGCCGTTCTGCCAGATGTCGGCGGCCTTGACGAGGTCACGCGTCACGGTCGGGCCGCTGTCGAGCAGCTTCTTGCCGGACTCGGAGCTGTAGAAAGCCGCGATGTCGGAGAGTTCCTTTTCGGAAAACACCTTCGCATAGGCAAGAGCCGCTTCCTTCTCGAGATCCGCACGGCGTGAGGCCATCGCCAGCGCCTTCTCGTTGATCGTCTTGCCGATCAGTTCCTGCATGTCCGGGTTCTTCTGGATAAGCTGCGATTCGAGCGCCGCGGCGGCCTGCGGCAGGATGTTGTCGAACGGGTCGGTCGCGTGGATCGCGGCGACCGCGGCGCGTGCGGCCTTCAGATGCGATTCCGTGACGTCCTGCGCGAAGACAGGCGAGGAGAACGCGAAGACGGCCGATGCCGCCACAAGGACGGAAAGACGGCGAACCCGGTTATGCAACATCATGATCGGTAGAACTCCCTGGTTTTCGGGCGGCATGGACAGTTTGGATACCGTCGCCGCCGGCGATGATGGCCGCTGACGCCAGCCCGATGAAAAGACCATGCTCGACCACGCCAGGAATGGCGTGGAGAGCATTCGAAAGCGCTCTTGTATCCGGAATGCGGCCAAAAGATGCATCGAGGATAAAATGGCCGCCGTCTGTAACAAAAGGCTGGCCTCCCGTCATCCTCAATGTCACCGGACCGGAAAGGCCGAGATTTCCAGCCGCCATGACCACGGCGATCTCGGTCGCGCGCAGGCCGAACTGGTTGACTTCGATTGGAAGCGGAAACCGGCCGAGTGTCTCGACCATCTTCGATCGGTCTGCGATGACGATCATGCGCTGCGAGGCCGCGGCCACGATCTTCTCGCGCAGCAGCGCCCCGCCGCCGCCCTTGATCAATGTCAGCTCCGGGTCGACCTCGTCGGCACCGTCGACTGTGAGATCGAGCTCGGGCGTTTCCTCCAGCGTCGACAGTGGCACGCCGAGTTCGCGGCACAGCGCAGCAGTGCGTTCAGAGGTCGGCACGCCTGTTATGGTCATGCCGGTGGCGACCTTGTCGGCAAGCAGCCGCACGAACTCCTCGGCAGTGGTGCCGGTGCCGATGCCGATCCGCATGCCGTCGCTGACATGGGCAAGGGCCGCCCGCGCGGCCTCGACCTTCAATTGCCTCGCATCCATGCTGCTTTGCTGCCCCGAAACCGAATGCATGTCGCCCAAAATGACCTCGGCTTTGGGAAAACGACATGCATGAAAGAAAGACCTGAAGCGCGCCGCATGAGTCTGTTTCGACGCGACGCGCTTTAGCGTTTTCGGCTCCTAGCATTTTTGCAGGCCGGGTCAAAGCCCTTGGCGGCCGTCCCGCCGGTCTGCTTGCCTTAACGCGTCGCAGCCGTTATCGCCTGCCATGCACAAACCTGCGCAGGATGGATCATGACTCGCCCGATCATCGTGTTCGACCTCGATGGAACGCTGATTGACACGGCGCCGGACCTGCTCGACAGCCTCAACCACAGCCTGGCGGCCAGCGAACTATCGGCCGTCGACGAAGCCGGCTTCAAACGCTTCGTCGGCCATGGCGGCCGGGTGATGATCGAACGGGCGCATGCCGCGCAGCAACGATCCCTCAAGGTCGAGGAGCACGACCGGCTGCTGAAACTGTTCCTCGATCACTACACCGACAACATTCCGGGCAAATCCCGCCCCTACCCCGGCGTGATCGAGGCGATTGCCCGCTTTGAGAAGGCCGGCTATCTGCTGGCCATCTGCACGAACAAATACCAGGCCAATTCGCTGGCGCTGATCGAAGCACTCGGCTTGACCAGGCATTTCGCGGCAATTGCCGGGCAGGACACGTTCGCGTTCCGCAAGCCCGATCCGCGCCACCTGATCGAGACCATCAAACTCGCCGGCGGTGATCCGCACCGCGCCTTGATGGTCGGCGATTCGCAAACCGATATCGACACCGCCAAGGCGGCCGGCATTCCTGTCGTCGCCGTTGATTTCGGCTACACCGACCGTCATGTGCGCGAGTTCGAGCCCTCGGCGGTGATCTCGCATTTCGATGCGTTGACGCTCGATCTGGCGCAAAGGTTGATCGGCGCCGCCGCACACTGAGCGCCACGATGAAAATCTCTGCGGAACGGGCCTTGGCGAGACCGCAAATCCGATCTGTGTGACAACACCAGACGCTGCCTTGACTTAATGGGTCGGCCTCCCTTATATCGCGGCTCGCTTGGCCTTCGGGCAACGAGCGGGCGATTAGCTCAGCGGGAGAGCACACCCTTCACACGGGTGGGGTCGCAGGTTCAATCCCTGCATCGCCCACCATCTGTTTGCTGAACATCACATCGGCAGCTACAGCCCGCCTTCCCCTTTGGCGCTCTGCCTTTCCGCACAGGCGCTGAACGCCGGAACACCCACATGCGGAACAAACCTGCATGACAGCGAGTTTCCTTGCGTCGAAACTTGAGGGAAAACCATGTCCAGATTTCTGCTTGCGGCCTCCGTCGTCGTTCTTTTCGCCGCCGGACCCGCCTTTGCCGCGGATGAAACTGCACTGCCGCCACCCAATGCCAAGAAGCTGTCGGAGATCATCGCCAAGGTCGAGCAGCGTGACGGGTTTCGCTACGTGAAGGAGGTCGACTGGGACAAGGACGGCTACACCGTCACCTACTATACCTCGGACAAGGCAAAGGTCGAAATCGTCTTCGATCCTGTGACGGCCGAACCAAAATAAGGTTCGCGGACATCACGTCGCGAATGCGCTGCGTCTGGGTGTTCTCAACGACAAAACGAGCGTCAAAATTGTCCATCCTGGCGTATGTTAGGCTGGGCGCGGGGCCGCGCCTTCGGCAATCCTGTTGGCTTGGGGGCCATCATGCGATGTTTCGTTAGACCCTATCTTCTGTCTGTATTCGCCATCGTCCCAGCCGGCGGCTTCCTTGCCGTTTCTCCGGCATTGGCGGACGGGTCGTCCTTCGACTGCGGCAAGGCAAACCTGCCGGCGGAAAAGGCGATCTGCGCCGACCCGCAGTTGTCGGCCATCGATCTGCTGGTTTCGAAGGCCTACAAGGAATTCGAGCCGGCGTTCGGCGGCGACAGGCGTAAGATTGCCCGCGGGCTGATCGCCGATCGCAATGCTTGCAAGAGCGATACCCCCTGTATCGCCAGCGCGCTCGACAACGCCTTGCAGACCTATGGAAATGCGCCGTCCTGGGTGCAGGACTACACCATCGCGCTGATCGGCAAGAAGGCGCTGGACGCTGCTGCACGGAATCCCGGCAATAAGGACCAGCCCCTGCCCTCGGCGATCGGCCAATGCGCGTCGACGCATATCGAGACGCTGACCACGCGGCTTGGCGACGATCCGCTGGAAACGGCTACTCCCGAAGCGGGCAGCGCGGCCACATTCACCAATGGCGGCGGCGCCGTATCCTATGATCGCGAGGCTGGCCTTGCCGCCGCCAAGGTCGGCGAACCCGTCGTCATGTGCTTGATCTCCATTCCCAGGGACTGCCCCAAGGACGACGACCGTGGCCGGGTTTATTATTCCGTCGACCTCGTCGCGAAAGGCTCCTGGGCTCTCCCGGATTCGCAGCATATGTGCGGCGGCGCCTGAGCTGCGGGATTTTCACCAGCGAGCCCAGGAGTGCTCCGTCTCCCCTTGCGTCAATTCGCCATTGATGGCTGATTGTGGAGGGACCGCGCTTCAGGGGGTGGGTATGTCGGCTGCGAAGCACTTGATGAAGCGCGTCCTCATGATGCTGGCCGGCTATCTCGTCGCCATACTGGTTGGTCTGATCGCCGTCGTGGCGATCTATGCCGCGCTGAGTTCCCTGCCCAACGCGCCAGCCTATTTCGACCTCATGGGGGTCTCGCCGATCGCGGCCTTTGTGGTACCGCCGCTCGGCATGTTCATCTATTTCCTGACCATCGTGGTGACCGCGCCCCAGACGCTGATTTTTGCGCTGATCGCCGAATTCTTCTCTCTTCGCAACGCTATGCTGCACATGGTCTTCGGCGCCGCGGCTGCGGCCGGAGGTTTCTTCCTGATCTGGCCGGGCGCGGCGGAGGACGTGGATCTGGAGCGCTGGGCCGACATCGGCATCATAGCCGCCGCCGGTCTGGTTGCCGGGCTGGTCTATTGGCTGATCGCCGGGCGCGACGCCGGTTTCAGGCGCTCGCTGTCGGAGCGATAACGACTAGCTCGAGGGTGAGCGCACCGCCTCGGTTGCGTCCAGGGCCTGCTTCAGCCGGGAATCGCGATCGTAGACGTCGCTGAAATACTCGACCTTGCCGGACATGTCGGGCCAGGCGGTGAAATAAGCGACATAGACTGGGATCGTGCGTGTCACATCCTCGGTCGAGTGTCCGTGCTTCAATTTCTCCGCGATATAATCGACCGAGGTGCCGAGCACTGCCGCCGCCATGCCGCGCGGATCCTGCAGGCGCACGCAGCCATGGCTGAGTGCGCGCATATCCTGCTTGAAGAACGATTTCTGCGGCGTGTCGTGCATGTAGATCGCGTGCTTGTTGGGGAACAGGATCTTCAGTTCGCCCAGAGCATTGGCCTCGCTCGGCTGCTGGCGCACATTATAGGGAATGTTGGCGCCATAAGCGCCCCAGTTCACCGCCGACGAAGGGATGCGCTTGCCGCGTGAATCCGTCACCTCGTAGCCGGCCCGGTCAAGATAGCCGGGATCGCCGCGCAACCTCGGCAGCATTTCGTTGACGATGATCGACTGCGGCACGCCCCAGTAGGGGTGGAAATCGACCTGCTTGATCTGGTCGTAGAAGAAGGCGGTCTGGTTGGTGACGCGGCCGACGACGGCACGCGTCTTCAATTTTTCCTGGCCGTCGTCGATATAGCTTGCGGTGAAGGCAGGCTGGTTAATGAAAACACGCGGGCTGCCGAGATCGGAAGGCAGCCAGCGCAGTTCTTCCAGCGCCACCTCCACCTTCAGCAGCCTGTCGGCCTTCGACGTCCCGGCCAGCGTGGCGACCGTGCGTGGACCGATGACGCCATCGCCCTTCATGCCTTCCTTCTGCTGCACCGCCTTGATCAGCGGCACCAGCTCGGGAACGTAGACTTCGCTGGTTGCCAGCCGCGACAGGACCTCGCCATAGGTGCCGCCCATCTCGTCATCGAGATTACGCGCGATCAGCGACAGCAGCTTCGGCAATTCGGGGCTGGTTTCGCCTGGCTTCAGCAGCAGCTTGGGATCGACGACGATTTCGTTCTCGGCGCTCGCCTGCAGCGCTTCCAGTTCGACGCGCAGCGCCTGATATTCCGCATTCTGCGGATGGCGCGATTCCAGATAGGTGCGAACCTCCTGGGTATGCGCCAGAGTCTTCAGCACGCCCATCATGTCGAGCGGCTTGGCCGGGAAATCGTAGTAGCCGGTCATGCGGTTGGGCTCGACACGGCCATTCTGGGCGTCATGGGCATAACGCAAGACACGTGCCGACAGCGCCATCTCGAATCGCACGAGCTCCTTCAGCTTGGCTGCCTCGTCCGCCGAGGACGAACTGGCGGCAGGCACATCGACCGTGTAGTCGGCAGGCGTGAGGCCGTAGCTTGCAGCCTCGCCAAGCACCCGCACGGCATCCTGGGCGCGGTTGTTCGGGGTGGTTCCGGTCACCCAGATGAAATCCGGGTTGGCCGAGTAATAGGCGATCAGCGCCTTGGCGATGTCGGGCTCGGCATAGAGTTCATAGTCGGCGAGCCCGGCAATGGCTTCATGGAAGGCAGCATCCGTGGCCGAAGGCACGAAAGCGGCATCTTGCGGTGTAGCCGGCTGCGGCGCCGTCGCCAGCGTCGAGAAGTCGACACGCACCAGCTTGTCGGCCTTGTAAGTATAGTAGGACGGACTGCTGATCCTCACACCGCCCCCGCCGGCCGGAGCGTTCGGCTTGGGTTTGTGCTTCGGCGGAGGAGGCGGAAACTCGCCTTTCGGCTCATGCCTGATGCCCCCGCCGAACAGCATGTCGAAAAATCCCTGGGCCCCTGCCTGAGGCATGCCGAAAGCCAGCGTCGCCGTAACCGCCACCAGCGGCATCACGGTTGCTTTTTTACCGAGGAATTTCATGGATCACCCGCTCCGGTCGCAACCGGTTCCCGTTCCGCACGCTAGACCGTCCCGCTCACCGCATGGCGGATGTAAGGCGCGACTATACCGATTCATACCGATTTCGTTAAGCTTTCATAAATTTCGGCAGGGCTGTTGCAGAACGGTTTCACAACATCGTGACGGCCGGCGCGACCGAACTGTCGCGCCGGCCCGGGAATCCCTGTGGCTTACGCGTTTGCGCCTCCATCGATGGTCAGCGCGGCTCCGGTGACGAACCTGCCCTCCGGTCCGGCGAGCCAGGCAACCATGCCGGCGATATCGTCAGCTTCGCCGAATCGCGGGGTGGCCATCTTCTGGCGCTGATGCTCGGCATGCGGGCCGTCGGCCGGGTTCATGTCGGTGTCGGTCGAACCGGGATGGACGACATTGGCGGTGATGCCGCGTGACCCGAGGTCGCGGGCCAATGCCTTGGTCAGGCCGACCAGCGCCGCCTTGCTGGCCGAGTAGGCGCCCAGGCTGGTGTCGGTGACCCGCTCGGCCAGATTGCTGCCGATCGAGATGATCCTGCCGCCCTCGCCCATGTGCCTTGCCGCCGCTTTCGAGGCGATGAACGGCGCTCTCAGATTGATCGACATGGTTTCGTCGAAATCGGCAAGCGACAGCGCATCGATCGGCGCGGCGCGCCAGATGCCGGCACTGTTGACCAGGATGTCGAGCCGGCCGAAGGCAGTCACAGCATCGGCCACCGCCTGGTCTATGGCCTCGGCGTCACGGTTGTCGGCTTTAATGGCGATGGCGCGACCGCCCTTGGTCTCTATCTCGGCGACGACGGACCGGGCCTGCTCCTCGCCATGCACATAGGTCAGCGCCACATCGGCCCCCTCCGCCGCCAACCTTCGTGCAATGGCCGCGCCGATACCGCGGCTGCCTCCGGTGACGAGTGCTGCCTTGCCGTTCAAATTTCCTGATGACATCGGTTTCTCCATTTATGTAGCGATTGATACATAAATACCTGCCAGCCTTGCCCGGCCGCGTCAACTCATTTATGTATCGATCAACACAGAAAAGAGCATCATGTCGGAAAGAGGCCGTCCCCGAACCTTCGATCGAACCGCGGCCTTGCGGCGCGCGATGGACGTGTTTTGGGCCAAGGGCTATGAAGGCGCATCGATCAGCGATCTCGCCGTGGCAATGGGCATAAATTCGCCGAGCCTCTACGCCGCCTATGGCAGCAAGGAGGCCCTGTTCCTCGAGGCGACCGATCTCTATTCCCGCGTTCAGGGCGCCGACATCTGGCTCGCGCTGGAAGAGGCGCCAACGGCGCGGCTTGCGATCGAGCGGTTCTTGCGCCGGACCGCGAAGGCCTATTCGCAAAGCGATCGTCCGCAGGGCTGCCTGATTACGCTGGGTGCGCTGCACGAAGACTCGAGCCGGGGCGCGATCTGCGCGGATTTGCGGCGCCGGCGCGCCGAGAATCTCGCCGCGCTGAAGAAGCGTCTGCAGCGCGGCGTGGCCGAAGGTGAATTGCCTGCCGACTTCGATTGCCTTGCAGCCGCGACCTTTTTCGCAACGGTCCAGCATGGCATGTCGATTCAGGCGCGTGACGGCGCTTCCCGCGCCGCCCTGATGGCGACGGTAGCCGGGGCAATGGCCGCTTGGAAGACCATGGCCGGCACCGTCGAGGCGTGACAAACACCATCCGTTGTGCTCGAAATCCGACTTGCCAGCAAACCTGCGGCCGGAGGGAACCACGTGAAAAAAGGGTATCGCGAACTGCTGGATGAGGCCAACGCCGAGATCGAAGTGGTTTCGCCCGAGGAAGCGGCAGGGCTGCTTGAGGACGAAGACACCATCTTCGTCGATCTGCGCGATCCTCGTGAAATCGAACGCGACGGCAGAATTCCCGGCGCCAAGCACGTCACGCGTGGCATGCTGGAGTTCTGGATCGATCCCGAAAGCCCCTACCACAAGCCCTTCTTCGCTTCCGGAAAAAGCTTCGTCTTCTTCTGCGCCGGCGGCTGGCGTTCAGCGCTGGCCACCAAGACGGCGCAGGACATGGGTCTTTCCCCGGTCAAACACATCCTCGGCGGCTACACGGCCTGGAAGGCTGCCGGACTGCCTGTAGAGCCCGGAGACAAGAAGAAATAGCCTGAGTGCCGCTCAGTGGAGCAGCGACGGGTTCTGCTGCATGGTCACGAACCCGACGGCGCGTTCAACCACGCCCTTGTCGGCCAGAATGCGGCGATGGCCGAGTCCGTCGACCCAGTGCAGCCGTACATGGTCGCCGGCGCCGGCATAGCGTCGTGCATGTTCAGCCGGCACCTCCCGGTCGTCGGGCGCGTGGATGACCAACGTCGGCACGGGCGCCTGGGCGAGCTGCCGGTCACCGGTGAATTCGTGCAACGGCCGGCCGGAGAGATATTCGACGCGGTCAGCCATGGCGACCTGCGAGCGGGGACCGACATTGAGCATGCGGCTGAAGTCGGCGAAGATTGCCGGCAGCGAGCTTGGTGCCGCGATCAGCACAAGACGTGCGGCCGACAGCGGCGGGATGTCCTTGACGGAGCCGGCGATGGCATTGGCGGCAACGGCACCTCCGAAGGAATGGCCGACGGCAGCCACGAACGGCCCAAACCATTCGCCGGCCACTCTTGCGGCTTCGACGGCATTGACCATGTTCAGGTGCCTGCCCTGCGAATGGCCATGACCGGGAAGATCGAGTGAGACGACCTTGTAGCCGGCGGCGCGAAAACCTTCGATCAGCACGCGCATATATTCGGTACGCGAGCGCCAGCCATGGATGACGAGGACGGTGCCGGCGGACTCGCGGCCCGGCTCGGGGCGGAATTCATGAACCATGACGCAGCCGGTCGCGGTCTTCAGCCGGTGATGCCGCGCCTCGGCCATGAACTCCGCGGCGCGGTCGATGGCGCGGCGCTCGCCGTCGGTCAGTGTCCTGGTGCTTGGCGTACGGCAGAACAATTCGAAAGCCGCACGCCCGGTGATGCGCGGCGCGACATGTTCGGCCGCACCAAACACACCTCGGATGACCTTCAGCCCGAATGATGCCATAGTCAGAATCCATCCATACGTTCAAGCATGAACATAATAGTTCAAAGATGAACAATAAACAAGAGCTACCCTGGGACAACCCGCGTTTTCGCAACTGGGTCGCGGTGGCGCGCGCCTGCCATGTGCTGGAGCGCACGCTGGCGGTGAAACTTGCGCCGCTCGACCTTAAGCCGGCGCAGCTCGACGTGCTGATGAATCTCTACCGCCACCCGGGCATGTCGCAGCACGACCTCGCCCGCAAGCTGCTCGTCGGCCGCTCCAACATCACCATGCTGTTGCCGCAGTTGGAGACGCGTGGCCTGCTGCGGCGCGAAGGCGACGAGAAGGACAAGCGCATCTTGCGGCTTACGCTGACCGAAACCGGCGAGGCGCTGCTGATGCGGGCGCTGAAAGTGCATATGGCGCTGATCGAGAAGGCGATGAGCCAGTCGACGCCGGAACAATGCGACATGATCGGCGAGCAGATGCGCAAGATCTATGACGTGCTGAACGAGGCGTGATCGCCCTTTCAGGCGATCACCACATCGATTTCTTCGCCCGCTCCGGCCATTCCCTGTCGTAGGTTTCGCCATCGATATTCTTGCGGCTGGTGATTTCCAAAATCCTTCCGGGTGTCGGCAGCGACTTCGGGTCGACATGCTTGGCAGGGTTCCACAGTTCCGACCGCACGATGGCGCGAGCGCACTGGAAATAGACCGAATCGACATCGATCACGGTCACCGAACGCGCAGGCTTGCCTTCGACCATGAACGATGCGCACAGCGCTGGGTCCGTGGTGATATGGGCTCGGCCGTTGATGCGCAGCGTCGTGCCGGAGCCCGGCACCAGGAACAGCAGGCCGACACGTGGATCCCTGATGATGTTCTTCAGCGAATCGGCACGGTTGTTGCCGCGCCGGTCCGGCATCATCAGCGTTTTCGCATCGACGATGCGCACGAAGCCCGCGAGATCGCCGCGCGGCGAACAATCCAGCCCCTCCGGGCCGCTGGTGGCTAGCGCCACAAAGGGCGAGGCTTCGATAAAGGCGGCGTATTCGGGGATGACATGGTCGAGTTCCTTGACCACCGAGGCCTCGCCCGGCAATCCGTAAAGGGCTTCGAGTTGTTCGACTGTGGTGATGACCGACATTTTTTTCCGTCTCCCGTTTCGCCGCCCTACTCCCGATCGGTGACGTTTTGACGACGCAATGGCGGCTAACGATCGCGGCTCAGGCCCTTCTCGGCGAGCTCCGCGAGATAGGCATTCCAGCGCGCATCCTTCTCATGGCCGAGCGTGTGCAGGTAATTCCAGGTGAAGATGCCGGTGTCATGGAAGTCGTCGAAGGTGATTCGCACCGCATAGTTGCCGACCGGCTCGATCTTCAGGATGGCCACATCGCGTTTGCCGGGAACCGTCACCCGCTGTTCGGGCGAATGGCCCTGCACTTCCGCCGACGGTGAGGCGACGCGCAGCAGCTCGGCCGGCAACTCGAACGGCTGGTGGCCGGGAAAGGTCACGGTGAGCAGCTTGCGGTCCTTGGAGACCCTCAGTTCTTTCGGCGCCGTCATGATCAATCCTGCCTGAATTTGCCCTTCCCTACGCTGCTTCGCGCCAAGCGAAAAGGTATGGGATCGTGCCGACACGCAATGTCGGTCGCGGAATGTTACCAAAGATCGAGGCCGGCTATCTTGAATGGCGGGCTGGATCGTATCACATAGCTGTATATAACGGCGCCGTTAACGGCCACGGAAACGCTCGAACATGAACATGATCGACCCCTTCGGTCGCACGATCAGCTATCTCAGAGTGTCGGTCACCGACCGCTGCGATTTCCGCTGCACCTATTGCATGGCCGAGGATATGGCCTTCCTGCCCAAGAAAGACCTGCTGTCGCTGGAAGAACTCGACCGGCTCTGCACCGTGTTCATCGAAAAGGGTGTCAAACGGTTGCGCCTCACCGGCGGTGAGCCGCTGGTGCGCAAGAACATCATGCATCTGGTGCGCCAGCTTTCGCGACACCTCGACAGCGGCGCACTGGAAGAACTGACGCTGACCACCAACGGTTCACAGCTTTCGCGCTTCGCCGCCGAGCTCGCCGATTGCGGCGTCAAGCGCATCAATGTTTCGCTCGACACGCTCGATGCCGACAAGTTCCACGCAATCACCCGCTGGGGTTATCTCGGCAAGGTCATGGCGGGCATTGATGCCGCCCAGGCGGCTGGATTGAAAGTCAAGCTCAACGCGGTGGCGCTGAAGGATTTCAACGACGCCGAACTGCCCGAAATGATGCGCTGGGCGCATGGCCGCGGCATGGACCTGACCGTCATCGAAACCATGCCGATGGGCGAAATCGACGCCGATCGCACCGACCAGTACTTGCCGCTGTCGCTGCTGCGCGCATCGATCGAGCGCCAATTCACGCTGACCGACATCCCGTTCAAGACCGGTGGCCCGGCCCGCTATGTCCAAGTCGCCGAGACCGGCGGAAAACTCGGCTTCATCACGCCGATGACGCATAATTTCTGCGAAAGCTGCAACCGGGTCAGGCTGACTTGCACGGGCACGCTCTATATGTGCCTTGGCCAGGAAGACGCGGCCGACCTGCGCGCCCCGTTGCGCGCGTCCGAAGGCAATGAACTGGTTGCCGACGCTATAGACGAAGCCATCGGCCGCAAGCCGAAGGGCCATGACTTCATCATCGACCGCCGCACCAGCCGTCCGTCGGTGTCTCGGCATATGAGTGTCACGGGCGGCTGACCTCGTCGCCTGTCCGTGCGAGAATGCCGTGCAATCATCGGCTTCGGGGCAAGGCATGCGACGGCTCTACTCAATCGTCATATCTCTTGCCGCGGTCTCGGCGAATACCGCGTTTGCCGCGCAATCCACCTACGTGAACGAGCGCTTCGGCACCGTTTGCACCTTCCCCGACGATATCTTCACCGATCGCCAGCCCGAGCCTGAGAATGGCGACGGTCAGGTATGGCTGAGCGCGGACGGCGCCAGCCTGACATGCTCCGGCATCCTCAACATCGACCATGAGACGCCGAAAGACTTTGTCGTCGGCGAAAGGGCGAGCAAGGAGCCTGGCTACAAGCTCACCTACGGCAGGGCCGGCAAGGATTGGGCGGTGCTGTCGGGCGTGAAGGACGGAAAGATTTTTTACGAGCGGCGGCTGTTTGGCGGGGATGGCGTCATCCGCACGATCTGGATCGACTATCCGCCGGCGCTGAAATCGAAATATGACCCGCTGGTCGGCGCCATCGCTGGCAGCCTCAAGGGGCCATGAACCGTTCGAGCCAAGAGTATTTTAGCCACACCGCAAACAAATCTCTGTCGGCAAATGTCGGTCTGATTTACTGGTCATGGTTTCCCGCCTACCCTCCGTTCCGTAGCGATTCATCGCATTTTCGGGGGATTACATGATGCGCAAACTTCTTCTCGCTTTTGCCTTGCTCGGCTTGGCTGCCCTGCCGGCGGCTGCCCAGTCGATCGGCGGCACTTACACCGTCGCCGGCACCAATTTCGATGGTTCGTCCTATGGCGGCGAAGCCACCATCACGCTGACCAGCGGCACCACCTGCACGATCCACTGGGAGACCGGCGGCTCTTCTTCCGATGGCATCTGCATGCGCAACGACAACGCATTCTCCGCTGGCTACGAAATGGGCAAGGATATCGGCCTCGTCGTCTACAAGGTCGAGGATGACGGGTCGCTGCATGGTCTGTGGACCATCGCCGGCAAGGAGGGGAACGGCACCGAGGTGCTGTCACCCAAGAAGTAGACAATCCCTCGTCCGCACCGTGTCGGGAGGCGTTGCCGCCTTCCGACAGAATTCATACCTCGTCCGGGATGGTTTCACGCCGGCGAAGATGGATATCGGGTCCTGGCCCAGCCCTTTGCCGTTGCTGTCTCGTGGCGGGCTGTTACAGCCTTGCTTGCCAAAGCAACCGGTAGATGTCTTGCCCCTTTCCCCAAATCTTCGCGGCGCGTTGTTCATGGTGGTAGCGATGGTTGGCTTCACGCTCAACGACGCCATCACCAAATACTCTTCTGAGTCGATGAACATGGCGCAGGTCATGTTGATCAGAGGGGCGTTCGCCTCGCTGTTCGTCGGTCTGCTGGCTTGGCAACGTGGCGCACTTTTTCAGCCGCGCCTGATGCTGCAGCCGCTGGTGGCGGTCCGTGTCCTGGGCGAGGCGGGCGCTACGGTGTCCTTCCTGGTCGCGCTCGCCCATTTGCCGATCGGCAGCGTTTCGGCCGTTCTGCAAGCGCTGCCGCTGGCGGTGACGATGGGCGCGGCGCTGTTTTTCGGTGAAGCGGTCGGCTGGCGGCGCTGGCTGGCGATCGCCATCGGGTTTGCCGGGGTCATCATCATCGTGCGGCCGGGTTTCGAGGGCTTCAGCATTTACTCGCTGGTGGCGCTGGCATCCGTCGCCTGCTGCACGGTGCGGGACCTTGCCACCAAGCGCATCCCCCAGGCCATCCCGACGATGCTGGTCTCGACCGCCACCGCGCTGGCCATGACCGTAGTCGGTGCGTTTTTGTTGACGCCGATGGGTGGCTGGACACCGATGACCGGCAAAAGCACGGCGCTGCTGGCGCTGGCCGCGGTGCTGGTGCTCATCGGCTACCAATTCATCATCATGGCGATGCGATCGGGTGAGATCTCCTTCATCGCCCCGTTCCGCTACACGGCGCTCCTCTGGTCGATACTGCTTGGCTTGATTATTTTCGGTGACATACCGGACGTGCCGATGATTGGCGGCGCGGCAATAGTTGTTGGCTCGGGTCTCTATACGCTTTATCGCGAGCGGATGGTCGGCCGGCGAAAGATCGTCGCCGAAAGCACCGGCCCGGCCATGGCGCCGGAAGGACTCTAGCACCCCCTTGAAGCCGCTTGCGATTTCCGCGGCTGGCGTACAGGCTGGATAGCATGAAGCGGGATATTGCTGGGCTCATCCTGGCAGGTGGCCAGTCGAGGCGGATGGGCGGTGGCGACAAGGCGTTGTTGCCGCTGGGCGGCGGCTGCGTGCTCGACCAGGTGCTGTCGCGATTTGGCCCGCAGCTCGAGACCCTGGCGCTCAGCGCCAATGGCGATCCGGCGCGGTTCGCCCGGTTCGGGCTGCCGGTGCTTGCCGATACCATCGAAGGCTTTGCCGGGCCGCTTGCCGGAATCCTGACCGGCCTGGAATGGGCCGCCGCCGGCACGCCTTGCAGGGCGATCGTCACAGCGGCCGGCGACACGCCTTTCCTGCCGCCGGATCTCGTCGATCGTCTTGCGGCGGCGGCGCATCAACACCCCGGTTCGATCGCCGTCGCCTCTTCGGCGGGCCGGCGGCATCCGACCTTCGCGCTGTGGCCAACCGGATGCCGCGAAGCCTTGCGGCATTTCCTGGTCGATGAGGACAACAGGCGCGTTTCGACCTTTATCGAACAACACGGCCATGTCGACGTGGAATTCCCTGTCCCGCAATCCGTGGGAATCGATCCTTTCTTCAACATCAATGTGCCGGACGATCTTGCCCAGGCTGAACAGCTGTTGCAGAGCATGTCGCCATGAACAGACGCATCTTCGGCATCACCGGCTGGAAAAACTCCGGCAAGACCACACTGACGGAAAGGCTGGTCGCGGAGCTTGTGCGGCGCGGCTGGAAAGTCTCGACGGTCAAACATGCTCATCATCATTTCGACATCGACAAGCCCGGCGCCGACAGCTTCCGCCACCGGCAGGCGGGTGCTACCGAGGTTGCGATCGTATCGGGCAGTCGCTGGGCGCTGATGCACGAATTGCGTGGCGAGCAGGAGCCGCCGCTGGACGCCATCCTGTCGCGGCTCGCCCCCTGCGACATCGTGCTGGTCGAAGGCTACAAGCGCGAATCCCACCGTAAGATCGAAACGAGGCGGCTGGAAGCGAAGGACCGGACGCCGCTTGCGGTGGATGATCCCAATATTGTCGCCGTCGCCGCGGATTTCGCCATCGCCGACCAGAGCCTGCCGGTGTTCGACCTCGATGACGCAAAATCCATAGCCGACTTCATCGAGCGTACGACCGGCCTCGTTGCTTGAGAAGTAACGTAACGGTAGAAGCCCATTACCGATTTCGGCGGTTTTGCGGTTGCTTTTTTCTTGGAAAGAGTGGGAGTATCGGCCTAGCGGGCGGTCAAAAAGCACCGCCCCACAGAGCCGTTTCGGAACGACGGCCGGGACCATAAAGAGAGGACTATCATGCGTATTGCACTGCGTATCGCGCTCGCCGCATCGGCTGCGCTGCTGACGCTCGGCGTAGCCCAGGCCCAGGAGAAGACCCTGCGGATCGGCACCGAAGGCGCCTACCCCCCCTTCAACAACCTCACCGCCGATGGCCAGCTTGTCGGCTTCGACATCGACATCGCCAAGGCACTTTGCGATGAGATGAAGGTCAAGTGCACCTTCGTCGCCCAGGATTGGGACGGCATCATCCCCGCACTTCAGGCCGGCAAGTTCGACGCCATCGTGGCCTCGATGTCGATCACGCCGGAGAGGCAGCAGAAGGTCGACTTCTCGCACAAATACTACAACACCCCGTCGGCGATCGCCGTGCCGAAGGATTCGCCGCTCAAGGGAGTGACCAAGGAAGACCTCGCCGGAAAGAATATCGGCGTCGCCACCACCACCACCCATTTCAACTATGCCTCGAAGACCTACACGGACAGCACCATTAAGGGCTATCCGAGCAGCCCCGAGGAACAGGCTGACCTCGCCAATGGCCGTCTCGACGCCATCGAGGACGATATTGTCGTGCTGCAGCAGTTTCTGGATTCGCCTGAAGGCGCCTGCTGCAAGATTCTCGGCCAGCCCTCGCCGCAACCTGTCGAAATTTTCGGACCTGGCGCCGGCATCGCCGTTCGAAAGGGCGATACCGACCTGGTCAACAAGCTGAATTCCGCCATCGACGCCATCCGCGCCAACGGAAAATACAAGGAAATCAACGACAAGTACTTCAAGTTCGACGTCTACGGCGCCGAGTCCTGATCATCATTGCCAAGGCGGCGGGGTTTCCCTGCCGCCTTGTTCATCTCGGGAGCGCCGTGGGGTAAGGCCAGTCAATGCCAGTCCAAAGCATATGGACACTGCTCAGTTGGGGACCGGAGGGCTGGAGTGACGATATTGCCTATGGTGCGTTGGTCACCATCGCGCTCGCGCTTGCAACGCTGCCGATCGGCCTGACGATCGGCTTTTTCGTAGCCTGGGCCAAGCAGTCCGAAGAACCGTCGCTGCGGCTGGCCGCCAACATCTACACCACCATGTTTCGCGGCCTGCCGGAATTGGTGACGCTGTTCCTGTTCTTCTTCGGCATGCCCATCTTGCTGCAATACGTCATCCGCCTCTTCAAGCCCGAGGCAACGATCGATGTCGACAGCTTCATCGCCGGCATGATCGTGCTGTCGCTGATCTTTTCTTCCTACGCCAGCGAGGTATTCCTCTCCGCCTTTCGCGCCATTCCGAAGGGCCAGTATGAAGGCGGCTATGCAATCGGCCTGTCGAAATGGCTTACCATGCGCAAGGTGATCCTGCCGCAGCTGCTGCGCATCGCCTTTCCCGGCCTTGAGAATTGCTGGCTGAGCCTGCTCAAGGACACCGCCCTCGTCTCGGTCGTCAACCTCGCTGAAACCCTGCGCAATGCCGGCGTGGCGGCACGTGTCACCAAGCATTCCTTCCTGTTCTACAGCGTCGCCGCATTGGTTTTCCTCGTCCTGGCGATCCTGTCCTCGATCGCAACCGGGTTCATCTTGCGCTCGCTGGGGCGGAGGGAGGCACGATGAGCGTCACGGAAGCGATCTCGGTCGACCGCCCGCCGCCGCGGGCACGCGGCTGGCCGCGCACCCGCATCGTCGGTTACGCACTCGTCGGCCTCTGGATCCTCTTCGGCCTCGGTATCCTCGCCTATCTCGTCTACGCCTGGAATGGCGAGTTCTTTGCCAGATATGCACCCGCCTATCTGCAGGGACTGTGGACCACGCTGTCGCTCGTGGCGATCTCGATGGTGGCCGGCGCGATCTTTTCGCTGCCCGTCACCTATGGCCGCATGTCGAAGAACCGGTTCTTGTCCGGCCTTGCCTATTGCTATGTCTATTTCTTCCGAGGCACACCGCTGCTCGTCCAAGTCTACCTCGTTTACTATGGCTTGGGTTCTTTCCGGCTGCAGCTCGAGTCCATCGGGCTGTGGTGGTTCTTCCGCGAGGCCTTCAACTGCGGGGTGTTCGCCTTTGCGCTCAACACCGCGGCATACCAGGCCGAAATCCTCCGCGGCGCCATCGAGAGTGTTCCCAGGGGCCAATGGGAAGGTGCTGCCTCGCTCGGCCTGCACAAGCTGCAGACGCTGCGCAAGGTCATCCTGCCGCAGGCGTTCATCGTGGCCTTGCGGCCCTACGGCAATGAACTGGTTCTGATGATCAAGGCCTCGGCCATCGTCGCCATCATCACGGTCTATGACCTGATGGGCAATGCGAAGCTTGCCTACGCCAAATCCTTCGATTTCCAGGCCTATGTCTGGGTCGCCATCGTCTATCTGGTGATGGTCGAAATCCTGCGCCATGGCGTCGAATGGATCGAGCGCAGGATTACGATCCACCTCAATCGCTGAGCCGCTCCGGATCGGCCTGTGCCAGTCGATGCCGCAGCGCGCGCCTTGACGAATTCGTCGCATGGCCTAGAGCTTCCGCAGCTGAAATCTCTGTTTCGCCGGAAGGACAAGGCATGGCATCGGTGGCATTTCTCGGTCTTGGCGTCATGGGCTATCCCATGGCCGGACACCTGAAGAACAAGGGTGGCCACGACGTGACCGTCTACAACCGCACCCAAGCCAAAGCTGAGCAGTGGGTCGCCCAACATGGCGGCGGCTTTGCCGCGACGCCGGCCCAGGCCGCCGAGGGCAAGGATTTCGTTTTTTCCTGTGTCGGCAACGATGACGACTTGCGCTCGGTGACCACAGGCCCCGCAGGCGCCTTCAAGGCGATGAAGAAAGGCTCGGTATTCATTGACAACACCACGGCTTCGGCTGAAGTCGCGCGCGAACTGGCCGAAGCCGCGCAATCGGGCGGCTTCTCATTTCTCGACGCGCCCGTCTCCGGTGGCCAGGCCGGCGCCGAGAACGGCGTGCTGACCGTCATGGTCGGCGGCGATGAGGCCGCCTTCGCTAAGGCCAGGCCAGTTATCGACGCTTTTGCCCGCATGGTTGGACTGATGGGATCGGCGGGCGCCGGGCAGCTCACCAAGATGATCAACCAGATCTGTATCGCCGGGCTGGTGCAGGGGCTTTCGGAAGGCATTCATTTCGGCAAGAAGGCAGGTCTCGACATTGAGAAGGTGATCGAGGTGATTTCCAAGGGCGCGGCCGGTTCCTGGCAGATGGAAAACCGGCACAAGACCATGAATGCCGGCAAATATGACTTCGGTTTCGCCGTCGACTGGATGCGCAAGGATCTCGGCATCTGCCTTGAAGAGGCCGATCGCAATGGCGCCAGGCTGCCGGTGACCGCGCTGGTCGACCAGTTCTACAAGGACGTGCAGGCGATGGGCGGCAAGCGCTGGGACACGTCCTCGCTGCTGGCGCGGCTGGAGAAGTAGGCGCAGTGTCCCTGCCCGTTCCAGGCTGGACCGCGCAGGACATCGTCGCTCATCTGCATTCGATCGGAACCGAGGAAGTCCGCGCCGGCATGGGGCGGTTCGGTATCAACACCGCGACCGCGCTCGGTGTCGCCAATGCGGATTTGCGGCCTTTGGCGCGCAAGCTGAAGCGCGACCACAAGCGATCCCTGGCGCTGTGGGACAGCGGCGTTCGCGAAGCACGGCTGATGGCGGCCTTCACCGGCGAGCCGAAAAAGATTACCATTGAAGAATGCCGCCGCTGGGCCGGCGATTTCGATTCCTGGGAGATCGTCGACACCGTCTCGGATCTGTTCGTGGATACGCTGTTCTGGCGCCAGCTGGTCGAGGAGTTTGCCGCCGACGAGCGCGAATTCGTTCGCCGCACGGCCTTCGCGATGCTGGCATGGGCGTCAGTGCATTTGAAAAAGGAGCCGGACGCGACGTTTCTGTCCTACCTGCCGCTAGTCGAGGCTCATTCCCGCGACGAGCGCAATTTCGTCAGGAAAGCGGTCAACTGGGCGCTGCGGCAAATCGGCAAACGGTCGGTGGGTTTGCATGGCCCTGCCCTTGCCCTGGCGCAGGAACTTGCCAACTCCGCGAACAGGACGGCGCGCTGGATCGGCAAGGATGCGGTGAAAGAACTCTCGCATGCCAAAACCCACGAACGCCTCGCCACCAGAAAGACCTGACAAGGCGGGGATTGCCGCAGCCGGTTCTCGCCGACATGTGACGCGGCTCGAGCATTGACGCCACCGACAGCGGCGTCTTTACTCGCCCGCAAAGGATGCGACCATGAACCATTTCAAAGCGATCCTGGCGCTTGCGGCCGCGCTTGCACTCTCCACCGCGGGCGCTTCGGCCGAGACCACGCACATCTTCTGGAAGGATCTGCGCCCGGCGACGCAGGCCATCGCCGAAGACGCCGGCTTGCCGATGATCGCGGCGAAACTGCCGGATCATGGCGAGACACTCTCAGTCGCCCTGCACGACAAGACCATACAATTAGCCGGCTATGCATTGCCGGTCGATCGCGACGGAGATCTCGTTTATCAGTTCCTGCTGGTGCCATGGACGGGTGCGTGCAGCCACATGCCGACGCCTCCGCCCAACCAGATCGTGCTGGTCACACCAGCCCATCCCTACAAGATGTCCGAGGCCTACCAGTCGGTTGCCGTCACCGGCGCCTTGAACCCCGACATGGAGAAGAGCCAGCTGTTCATTCTCGACGGCGTCAGCGTCATCCAGTCCGGCTATAGCGTGCGCAAGGCAGATGTCGTGGCCGTCGACACGGTTCCGGACTCCGTTGTGTTGCCGGTGAACTCGCCCTGGAGCTTCCTCAACAAGAAGAAGAATTGAACGGCGGGCTCAGGCTGCGTTCGCGCCCGACTCCTTGTCCAGCACCATATAGTCGAGCGGGATTTCGGTCGTGTACTTGATCTGCTCCATGGCGAAGGACGACGACACGTCCCGGATCTCGATCTTGGCGATTAGCCGTTTGTAGAAGGCGTCGTAGGCGGCAATGTCGGGCACCACGACGCGCAAGAGGTAATCGACGTCGCCACTCATGCGATAGAATTCGACCACCTCGGGAAATTCCTGGATGACCTCGGAAAACCGGCGCAGCCATTCATGACTATGCGAATTGGTGCGGATCGACACG
The DNA here is from genome assembly GCF_006442175.1 of Mesorhizobium sp. B2-3-14. NCBI lineage: Bacteria > Pseudomonadati > Pseudomonadota > Alphaproteobacteria > Hyphomicrobiales > Phyllobacteriaceae > Mesorhizobium > Mesorhizobium sp. B2-3-14. The sequence goes on from NZ_VFVP01000013.1 coordinate 141,150, forward strand.
AAGACGGTGACCCGCACATTGACCTTCTCGTGGTCGAGAATGGCGACGCGCCGCTTGATGACGCCCTCCTCCTCCAGCTTCTGGATGCGCCGCCAGCACGGCGTGGTCGACAGGCCGACTTTCTTAGCGACATCGGCGACCGCGAGCGTCGCGTCCTCCTGCAGCAGGCGGAGAATTTTTCGGTCGAGGCGATCCATCGGAGGCTCCTGGTGGAATAGTTTCCCTATATTCCCTTTTATTTGGGCCATTCACAAGAAAGAAATTCTGCCCCTTGCGCCAAAAGCGAGTGATTTCTTGCTCAATGCCTAACCGAGGCGATAGCGGATTTCCGAGCGCAGGAAAGGCAGCAAATCCATTTCAAACCACGGATTCTGCTTCAACCAGCCCGTGTTGCGCCAGGATGGATGTGGCAGCGGCAGCACTTTGGGGCCGACGGAATTCTCCCAGATGGCGCGCCAGTCCATCACCGTTTCCGTCAGCGAGGCGCGCCGCGCCGCGCCCATATGCCAGGTCTGCGCGTAGATGCCGATCGTCAGCACCAGGTCGATCCGCGGCATCAGCGCCATCAAGGGCGCGCGCCAGGCCGGGGCGCATTCGCGCCTCGGCGGCAGGTCGCCGCCCTTGGCGTCCTGTCCGGGAAAGCAGAAGCCCATCGGCACGATGGCGAATTTCTCGATGTCGTAGAATTCGTCGCTGGTCACATCGAGCCAAGTCCGCAAACGGTCGCCCGAAGCATCGGTGAAGGGCATGCCCGACAGATGCACCTTGGTTCCCGGTGCTTGGCTGGCGATCAGGATACGGGCGCTGGAAGAGGGTCGCAGCACCGGACGCGGCTCATGCGCCAGCGGCTTGCCGATGGGATCGTCCGCGCAGATGCGGCAAGCGCGGACCGTCGCGGCGAATCTGTCCAGTTCCACGCTCAAGCAGCGGCACTCGGCCGGCTGGAGATTGCCTGATGCCAACGCGACACATTGGTGCATTCCTCCGGCACCTTGATGCGTGCCGGCTTCATGAAGTCGATCGCGATCAGCCCTGTGATGTCGGCAATGGAATAGCTGTCGCCGGCGACGAATTCACGGCTGCCGAGTTCAGCATCGAGCAGCATGAGAAACTCCACCGCCTTCGGCTTGTTGGCCTCACCCCATTCGGGGATCTGCGGAATTTCCCATTCCTTCATGGCGGGATGGATATGGCGGAAAGCCTGCGTGACGCTGCTGAGCAGGTTGAACTCCATCCGCCTCTGCCACATCTCGACCTTTGCCTTGCCAAGCGCGTCGTGTCCGAACAATGCCGGCTCGGGATGGAGTTCCTCGAAATAGCGGCAGATGGCGACGGATTCGGTGAGGATGGTGCCGTCATCGAGTTCCAGCACCGGCAGGCGCCGCAGCGGGTTGCGCGAGCTTACCGGCTGCTGTTTGTGCTCCAGCGCGCCCATGTCGACGGGCACCAACGGAACCGCGATCCCCTTCTCGGCGAGAAAAATCCGAACCCGCCGAGGGTTGGGTGCCCGGCCGCCGTCGAACAGCTTCATTTCGATCCTCCTTTTCCTTCCGCCAGACACGCTTCACCAGAAGCGAAAGATCTCGCGCGCCGCGTCGCCGATCGACGCCAGTGTGCCATGTTTTCGCTCGACGACCTCGCCGTGGTGACTATCGCGCCAGTCCTGCGGCAGGTCGAACGTGCCCGCCCAGATGCCAACCCTGGCCGCGCGGGCCGTTGCTTCATCGCCTTCGAAAGCGCCATAGGCAACGGCCCAGCCGGCCTCGACCTGGGCGCGGTTTAGGTCGGTGCCGCCGGCCTTGCAGTCGCCGAGCAACCGGCCATAGCGGTCGCGCTGCCAGCCGCTGCAGGTGACCGGCCTGCCGGCGATCAGCCGCACCAGCGACTGGCGCGCCAGCGTGCCACAGGCATAATCGGCGCCGTTCTTGTGGCAAGTCTGGGTGTATTCCGGGGCGTCGATGCCGCGCATGCGGATGCGCTCGGCGCCGAGCGTGATCGAATCGCCGTCATTGATGATGGCTGTACCTTGCGTCTTGCGTGTCTCCACTCGATCGAGACGCGCCGCAAGCAGGATCAGCAGCCCCAGAATGATGACGGTCAGCCCGTAATCCAGCAGCTTTCGCCACGGACTTCTCGGGCGCGCTGCCGCGTACCTCGGGCGCGACCTTGGCGACCACGAACGGCTCATATGGCAAACGGTTGGTTAATCATTCGAACGTAGCTTAACACCTTGAAATCGCTGCGCGCATAAATTGAAGCTTTTGATGCCCTTGCAACGCTCGAACACGGCGGACAAGTTCATTGTGGACCGCAGGAAACGGCATCGCAACAGCGATGTCGCGCGCGCGGTTCGCAAGACGCGCGACCGTCTTTCGCAGCAGGCCGGCAATCTCGATTTCGACCGCGAGCTGCTGAAGCTCCATGCCCAGGCGATGACCAGCGGTGCCGTCGTCATCCCGATGCTCGTCCTGGCGATCGCCGCGGCCGGTCGTCTGGCCGGTGTCGGCAATGAGATCGGGCTCTGGGCGTTGTTTACGCTGACCTCTTATACGATCGTCGTTTTCATGGCGCGGCGCATCGAGCGCACGGAAGCTTCCGAACTTAACGCCTTGCAAACGCGAAGGGAATTCCTGGTCGGCCACTTCCTTTGTGGTCTGGGCTGGGCCTGGTTCGTCTGGCTGGGCTGCGGGGCCTGCGAGGTCGACCAGTTCCAGGCGGTCAAGGCGGTGGTGCTGCTGTTTGCCATGGCAGGGACGGCGCTCATGGCCTCGTCCCTGGGCGGAGCACTGCTGGCGACCTTCGCGGTTCCAGTGGCGCTCTACGCCTATGCCGCGACCAAGTCCTGGATGCCGGTCGGGGCCACCATGGCTGCGCTGCTTGTCCTGTCGCTGCCTTTCTTCGCCTATATTGCCAGTCACCTCAATCGTTTTTCCCTGCTGCTGTTGTCGTTCCGCTCCGAAAAGGACGCGCTGATCGCCGAAGTGGAGACGGCGAAGTCGATGTCGGACGAGGCGCGGCGGCGGGCTGAGGACGCCAACCTGGCAAAATCGCGTTTCCTCGCTTCGATGAGCCACGAATTGCGCACGCCGCTCAACGCCATTCTCGGCTTTTCCGAGGTGATGGCGAACGAAGTCCTCGGGCCGATGAGCAATCCCACCTATCGTGACTACGCCCACGACGTGCATGACTCAGGCCAGCATCTGCTCGACCTGATCAACGAGATCCTCGACCTATCGCGCATCGAGGCCGGCCGCTACCAGCTCAACGAGGAGCCGGTCATGTTGCTCAACATCGTCGAGGATTGCTGCCACATGATGGAGTTGAAGGCGCGCAACAAGGACATCCGCGTCATCCAGGATTTCGAACAGACATTGCCGCGGCTGTTCGCCGACGAGCGCGCCGTGCGCCAGATCACGCTCAACCTTCTGTCCAATGCCATCAAGTTCACCGCCACCGGCGGCGAAATCCGCGTCCGGGTCGGCTGGACGGCGGGCGGCGGACAATACATTTCGATCAAGGACAACGGTCCGGGCATTCCCGAAGACGAGATTCCGGTCGTGCTTTCAGCCTTCGGCCAGGGTTCGATCGCCATCAAGAGCGCCGAGCAAGGCACCGGGCTTGGCCTGCCGATCGTCCAAGGGCTGCTCGCCATGCATGGCGGCGAGTTCGAGCTTCATTCCAAGCTGCGCGAAGGCACCGAGGCGATCGCTATTTTCCCGCTGAGCCGGGTGATGGAAGAACTGCCGGCGCTGCCGACCGCGGCGGTGGCCGCGCGACGGCGGTAAGGACCCCGTAAACGCTGGTGCTGCGTGGTCAACCCCGCACAGCCGCCGCCATGCCCGAACTGGTCAGTGCCGCCGCCTTGACCAGCCCAGCCGCCAGAGCGGCTCCCGCCCCTTCGCCGTGGCCGATCCCCAGATCGAGCAGCGGACGCAGCCCGAGGTGCTCGGCCGCCCTTGCATGCGCGGACTCCGGCGACAGGCTGGCGAGAAGACAATGATCAAGGGCTGCGGGGTTCGCTGCATGCAGCACCGCCGCGGCTGCCGTTGCCGCGAAGCCATCGAGCAGTACCGGTATCCGCTGCATCCGCGCGGCAAGGATTGCGCCGGCTATCGCCGCGAACTCGCGGCCGCCGACCCGGCGCAGCGCCTCAAGCGGGTCTTCGAGATGGCGGCCATGAAAAGCCAGCGCCGCATCGACAACCTCTGCCTTGCGGGCCCGCATCGCCGCGTCGGCGCCGGATCCCGGGCCAACCCAGTCGGCACCCCTGCCCCTCAAAAGCGCGGCGAGCAGGGCGGCGGCGACGGTGGAATTGCCGACGCCGAGATCGCCGAGGCAAAGCAGGTCGGTGCCGCCGGCAATCGCCTCCATGCCGAAGGCCATGGTGGCGGCGCAACCGCGCTCATCGAGCGCCGCGTCCTCGGTGATGTCGCCGGTCGGGATGTGCAGGGCAAGATCGAACACCTTCAGACCGAGGTCGTTGGCAATGCAGATCTGGTTGATCGCCGCACCGCCGGCCGCGCAAAGCTCGACCGCGTTAGCGGTCGCCGCCACGGGCCTCGGCGAAATGCCTTGCCTGGCAACGCCATGGTTGCCGGCAAAGACAGCCATCAGGGGCCTAGTCACGGCAGGCGGAGCGCGACCGCTCCAGGCTGCGAGCCAGGCGGCGATGTCCTCGACGCGGCCAAGCGAATTCTCAGGCTTATCGGCCTTGGCAAACAGTGTGCGCACGCGCGCTTCAGCTTTGAGGTCGGCCAATGGCAGATTGCCGAGCAGGTCGCGGAAATCATCGAAAGGCAGTGCACTGGTCATGTCGCGAACAATCGTTCCTGGAGCAGAGGAGCGGAATAGCTGTCTTGCGTGACCGGCACAACCTCCTCGATCGTCCTTCCTGATTTGCCGCAAAGGCGGCCACGGAAGGCGCGATCGGGAGGGCTTGCATTGGCTTTGCCGTTGCACCATGTGGAGGTGGAAGAGCGGATTCCGGACCGGGTCCACCGAGAGAAAGTCATGACGGCCATCGAATCTCCCTGCATCCTGGTCTGTTCGATCGATATGAAAACCGGCTTCTGCTTCGGTTGCGGCCGCACGCGCGAGGAGATCGGCGCCTGGATAGGGATGACGCCCGAGACGCGCCGCAGCGTGATGGCCGAACTGCCAGCCCGGCTCGAAACCGTCGAGCGCCGGCCGCGCCGGGAAACGCGCCGCACCCGCATGGCGCGTGAACGCGACGCACTCTAGCGAGGGACGAGTGAGCAGCCGGCTGTTCTGGGTTGTGATGGCGGTGATCGGTGTAGGGGCAGCCCTGCTCATGCTCAACGATTCCGCCGGCAGCACGTTCGGCGTCGAGAATTACGATTTTGGCCGGCTGATCTGGCTTGGGGCTTTCGGCGCCCTTATCGGCGCCGGCTTGCTGCGGTCCGCTCCGCTGGGAGTGATGGCCCGCAATCTCGGCGCCTGGGCGGCTATCGTGCTCGCGCTGATCGCCGGCTATCAATATCGCTACGAGCTGCAGGACGTCGCCAGCCGGGTGACCGCCGGCCTTGTTCCCGGCAGCCCGCTGGCGCTCGGTGTCGAAGACGGCCACGCCACCGTGACCTTGGACAAGGCCGACAATGGCCATTTCGAAGCGCGCATCCTGGTCAACGGCAACCCGGTTCGCGCCGTTGTCGACACCGGCGCCACCAGCACGGTGCTGAGTTCGGAGGACGCCCAGGCCTCAGGCTTCAATCCCGCGGCACTCAACTACACGATACCGGTTTCGACCGCCAACGGCATGACGCGCGCCGCGGCGGTCAAAACCGACGAACTGGCGATCGGCGGCATCGTGCGCAAGGATATGCCGGTGATGATCGCCGCTCCAGGCATGCTGAGCCAAAGCCTGCTCGGCATGAACTTCATCGGTTCGCTGTCGGGCTTCGACGTGCGCGGCGACCGGATGATCCTCAGGGACTGAGCTCAGGCCGCTTCGGCCGCTCCTCCGAGTTCGACAGCCGCGAAAGCCGTCTTCAGCACGTCAGCCCCGGCCCCGGGTCGGGTTGCGTCGGTGGACAGGATCTGACGATAGCGGCGAGCGCCGGGCAGCCCATGAAACAGCCCGACCATATGGCGGGTGACATGGCCGAGCCGGCCGCCTTGTTCGATATGGCGCGCCGCATACTCCGCCATAGCATCGATCAGTGCCGCGAAATCGAACGCCTCCGACCGCGCACCGTAGAAGGCGGCGTCAACACCGGCCAGAATGCCTGGTGTGTGGTACGCGGCGCGGCCGAGCATGGCTCCGTCGACATGATCGAGATGCAGCCGCGCCTCGTCAAGAGACTGAATACCGCCATTGATGCCTATGAATTTGCTTTGTTTTCTAGCCTTCAACCGATAAACCCTGTTATAGTCTAGCGGCGGGATGTCGCGATTTTCCCTGGGGCTCAGCCCTTCCAGCCAGGCCTTGCGAGCATGCACCCACAAGGCATCGGCGCCGGCATCGAACACCCCATTCGCCAGCGCATCGAGCGCGGGCTCCGGATCCTGTTCGTCGACGCCGATGCGGCACTTGACCGTGACTGGCACCGTCACCGCCGCCTTCATCGCCGCGACGCAGGTTGCGACGAGGTCGGGTACTTTCATCAGGCAAGCGCCGAACGTGCCCGACTGGACGCGGTCGGACGGGCAGCCGACATTGAGATTGATCTCGTCATAACCGAAGGCTTCGCCAACGCGCGCCGCTTCGGCAAGTTTTGCCGGATCGGAGCCGCCAAGTTGCAGGGCGACGGGATGTTCCACCTCATCGAAGCCAAGCAGCCGCTCGCGCGCGCCGTGGATGACCGCGTCGGCCACAACCATTTCGGTATAAAGCAGCGCATGTGTCGTCAGCTGGCGATGGAAGAACCGGCAATGCCGGTCCGTCCAGTCCATCATGGGTGCAATAGCCAGTCTATACTGTTGATTTTTCAGCATTTTCTTTAACATTCAAAACGCTAGACCCTGCCGGGTGCACACGAATTTACGCCAAGTCGATCATGGTGAGACGCTGACAAAGTCCCGTATAGCGCGCCTGAAGCCCTTCGGCGAATTCGTCGACCTTCATATCGACGACATGTGCGATGTAGGCAAGTCCCTCTCCGATCTGTGTCGTAAGCACATGAGTTGTCCGGATTAGGTAGCAGATGAGTTGTCCGGGTTTATCGCCCGCCAAAGGAGGCTTGGGATGCCACGGACAGCATGGCTGAACACCAGCCTTCAAATCCAACTGCACGAATTTTTCCAAAGCAGGAACATAGAAGCATTGTGCGAGTTAGGCACGGACGCCTGCTCGCGTTCACGATCTGCCAGGGTTCTCTTTGATGTTCGAACGAATGCCCAAGACAATGTATCGCTGTCAGCTTTTCGTATCTGCCTTTGGTTTGTTGTTGCTGATGGGCGACCTGCTCCACGATGACAGGGCCATGGCGCAGCAGGCTTGTCCGGCCGATCACGATAGGCTGCTTACAGTCCTCAAAGCCAATGTGAAGGCAAGCGGCGGACCAGCCAATGGCGGCTTTGAAACCAACGAATGGGGCGCGATCGTTGCCCGCGATGGCACTGTCTGCGCGATTGCGTTCAGCGGCCCGGCAGTCGATTCGCAATGGCCGGGCAGTCGGCTCGTCGCAGCGGAGAAAGCCAACACCGCCAATGGTCTCAGCCTGGCTCAAATGGCCCTGTCGACGGCCAATCTCTACGCTGGCGTGCAACCGGGTGGGCCGCTGTTCGGGCTGCAGGCGACCAACCCCGTCAACCAAGCCGCGGCTTATGCGGGCGATCCCAAAACCTTCGGCAGCGCCAACGATCCGTTGGTCGGCAAGCCTATCGGCGGCGTCGTCGTGTTTGGCGGGGGCTTGGCCCTTTACGACGGCAAAACGATCGTCGGCGCGCTTGGCGTCAGTGGCGATTCCTCTTGCGCCGACCACAATGTCGCCTGGCGCGTTCGCGCGGCTCTCGGCCTCGACAAGGTCCCGGCAGGCGTCAATCCCAACCGTAAGGATGCCATCATCTATGATCTCGATCCCGGCGGAAAAAGCGCCTCCGGCTGGGGTCACCCGCTATGCTCGGGCACCGAGGCCGACATCGCAGCGGAAATCGGTTCAGGCGTCGGAGGCGCGACACCGAAATGAAGCAAGCAGCGCGGTGTGCAACACCCTGCGTCGACGCGGTACGCACGAACCGCCCGGCGGCAGCTAGAAAACGTCTCCAGAGCTTCCTTGCGGGGTTGCTGCTGGCTTGCACTCCTCTGCTGACAGGCGCTTCCGAAGCTCCGCCACCGTCAGCGATCTCGCCGCCGGCTTCCGCCGCACCGCGCGACGATGGGCAATGGACGATGCCGGCCAAGAACTACGCGTCGACCCGCTACAGTGAACTCACGGAAATCAACGAAGGCAATGTCAAGAACCTGCAGGTGGCCTTCACCTTCTCCACCGGCGTCAACAAAGGCCAGGAAGCGGCGCCGCTGGTCGTCGGCGGCACGATGTACATCGTGACCCCCTTCCCCAACATGGTCTACGCGCTCGACCTCACCAAGCCAGGCGCGCCGATGAAATGGAAGTTCGAACCCAATCCCGAACCCGCGGCGCAAGGGGTTGCCTGTTGCGACGTCGTGAATCGCGGCGCGGCTTTCGCGGACGGGCGCATCTTCTTCAACACACTGGACGGTCACACCATCGCACTCGATGCGAACACCGGTCAGCCGATCTGGAACTCCCATATCGGCAACATCAACATAGGCGAGACCATCACCATGGCGCCGTTGGTGGTGAAAGGCAAAGTGCTGGTCGGCAATTCAGGCGGCGAGATGGGCGTCCGCGGCTGGGTCAAGGCGCTTGACGCCGGCGACGGTCATGTCGTCTGGACGGCCTACGGCACCGGACCGGACAAGGACGTGCTGATCGGCCCCGATTTCAAGCCGCATTACGACATGGACAAGGGCAAGGACCTCGGCGTCACGACATGGCCGCCGGAAGCCTGGAAAATCGGCGGCGGCAACATGTGGGGCTGGATTTCCTACGACCCGGATCTCAACCTGATCTTCCACGGCACCGGCAACCCTGGACCGTGGAACCCGGATCTGCGGCCCGGCGACAACAAATGGACGTCAGGGATTTTCGCCCGCGACCCCGATACCGGAGCGGCGAAATGGTTCTACCAGTGGAGCCCGCACGACCTTCATGACTATGACGGGATCAACGAGCAGGTCCTGCTCGACATGAACTGGCAGGGCAAGCCGCGCAAGGTGCTGGTCCGGCCCGAGCGCAACGGCTATCTCTACATTCTCGACCGGACCACCGGCGAAGTGCTGTCCGCGAAGCCCTACGGCCCCGTCAATTCCAGCAAGGGTGTCGACCTCGACAGCGGCCGTCTGATCGAGAACCCGGACAAGAAGACCGGTACCGGCAAGGTCGTCCGCGACATCTGCCCGACCGCGTCAGGGCTCAAGGATTGGCAGCCTTCCGCCTTCTCGCCGAAGACAGGGCTGCTCTACATACCGCATAACAATCTGTGCATGGACGAAGAAGGCGTCGAGGTGAACTACATTGCCGGCACGCCCTATGTCGGCATGAACGTGCGCATGATCCCCGGGCCTGGTGGGAACCGGGGCGCCTTCACCGCTTGGGACATCGCCGCGGAGAAGCCCGCCTGGAGCCTCAAGGAGAACTTCCCGGTGTGGAGCGGCGCGGTCGTGACCGCCGGCGATGTCGTCTTCTACGGAACCATGGAGGGTTGGTTCAAGGCGGTCAGCGCCAAGACCGGCGAGCTGCTTTGGCAATTCAAGACGTCGTCCGGCATCATCGGCCAGCCCATCACATATCGCGGCCCCGACGGACACCAATATGTGGCGATCCTGTCGGGTGTAGGCGGCTGGGCCGGCGCCATCGTGTCCGGCGATCTCGATCCGCGCGACGCCACCGCTGCCCTCGGTTTCGTCAACGCGATGAAGGATCTCAAGGACGCGACAACGGCGGGAGGCACGCTCTATGTGTTCCGGCTGCCCTGAGGCACTCGAGCGGGCCCCGCGCCAGGTGCGAAAGGCGCTCCAGCGACTGGCAACCGGCATGGTCGCCCTCGCCTTGCTGCTCTTGCCGGCGACAGCGAATGTGCGTGAACTGAGGGTCTGCGCCGACCCGAACAACATGCCCTTCTCCAACGCCGCCGGTCAGGGCTTCGAGAACAGGATCGCTGAGATCGTGGCCGCCGATCTCGGCGCCAAACTGACCTACACTTGGTGGGCACAGCGCCGGGGCTTCGTGCGCAACACGCTGAAGGCCGGCCTTTGCGATCTCGTGCCCGGCACGCCGGCCAATCTCGAAATGCTGCGCACCACCACCCCCTATTATCGGTCGTCCTATGTTTTCGTCACCCGCCAGGACGGCCCGGATGTGGCATCCTTCAACGATCCGCGGCTGCGCGCCATGCGGATCGGCGTGCAACTCATCGGCGACGACGGGGCCAATTCGCCTCCCGTCCAGGCGCTCGGCCGCCGCGGCATCGTCGGGCATCTCGTCGGCTATCCCGTCTATGGCGACTACTCCGCACCCAACCCTCCGGCGCGCATCGTCGAAGCAGTGGCGACCGGAGACATCGATCTTGCCGTCGTCTGGGGCCCGCTCGCCGGCTACTTCGCCGCCAAGCAGAAAGTGCCTCTCCGCGTCACGCCCGTCACGCCTCGCATCGACGGGCCGCAATTGCCCATGATCTACGACATCTCGATGGGCGTTCGGCGCGAGGACGATGCGCTGCGTGGCGATGTGAACAGCGCGCTGGCCAGGCACAAGGCCGAGATCGACGCATTGCTGTCGCAATATGGCGTGCCGCGCCTCGATGGCCCGGGGAGCCCAGTGCGATGAAGCACGGTGCCGCCATGCTCTTGTTTACGGCCCTAGCGCTTACGGCATGCCAGCGCGAGGAGCGCGACACGCGCCCGCAATCCTCGCTCGGATCGGGCGAGCAGCCGGCGCCTGTGACCACATTGGAACCCGGTGGAAAGCGGCCTTCGGCCAGCGACAACAAGGCAGCCAGCTTCGAGGCCAATGCCTTCCACCTCAGCGAGGGCAAGCGCCTGTTCAGCTGGTTCAACTGTTCGGGCTGTCATGCCAATGGCGGCGGCGGCATGGGGCCGGCCTTGATGGACCAGAAATGGCTTTACGGCAGTTCGATCGAAAGCATCCACGCCACCATCCGCGATGGGCGGCCAAAAGGCATGCCGAGCTTCCGCGACAAGATACCCGATGACCAGATTTGGGAGCTTGCCGCCTTCGTTCGCTCGCTGAGTGGCAACGCACCCTCGTCCGCCGCGCCGCAACGCAATGACGACATGATGCCGCATCCGTCGGAAAATCGCATGCCGGATGCAGCCACGCTGGGGAAATCACCGTGAAGCGCCTTGCGTCGACCGGGTTCGGCACGGCCTGCGTCTTATTTCTGCAGGGATGCGCGGGATGGCAATCAGCGCTCGACCCGAAAGGGCCAGCTGCCAGTGAGCTGGCATGGCTCATCTGGTTTTTCACCGCGCTTTGCGCGGTGATCTGGGTCCTGGTGATGATCGCTCTTGCCACACCGTTGATGATGCGGTCGCGGGACGGCGCCGAGCCGCTCGTGCTCGACGCCGGCGCCGACCATCGAAAGTTGCGCGTTGTCGTGGTTGCCGTCGGGCTGACCGCAGCCATCGTGGTCGGGCTGACCTTGCTGAGCTTCTTCGCCAACAGGACGCTTGCGGCGATCGGCTCCGACGCCGCGCTCACCATTCGCGTCACGGGCCACCAATGGTGGTGGGAAGTGCGCTACGAAGACGCCACGCCGAGCCGTATCCTGACCACGGCGAACGAAATCCACATCCCCGCCGGGGAGCCCGTACGGCTTCTGCTGACATCGACGGACGTGATCCATTCCTTCTGGGTGCCGAGCCTTTCCGGCAAGCTCGACCTCATCCCCGGCCATATCAATGTGCTCGACATCAAGGCCGACAAGCCTGGCGTATATCGCGGCCAGTGCGCCGAGTTCTGCGGTGCGCAGCATGCGAACATGGGTACCTTCATCATCGCCGAGCCGAAGGAAAAGTTCGACGCTTGGTGGAACGACCAGTTGCAGCCGTCTGGCCCTCCGGCGAGCGACGAGGCCAAGGCTGGCGAGGACCTGTTCCTCAAGCGTCCCTGCGTGATGTGCCACAGGATCGGGGGCACTCCAGCGGGAGGAACCGTCGCGCCGGATCTGACGCATATTGCCAGCCGGCGCACGCTCGCCGCCGGCACGTTGACGATGAGCCGAGGCAATATCGCTGCCTGGATAGCGGACCCCCAAGGCGTGAAGCCCGGTTCCCACATGCCTGTGGTGGAGCTCAACGGCGACGAACTCAACGCCATCGTCGCCTATCTCGAGGGTCTGAAATGAGCAGCGCGGATCTGATCAGCGAACGCGACCTGCCGCCGAAACGCGAGACCGCCACCAAGGGCGACCTGGCTCCCGAGCATGACGGACCGCGCGATACCGGCATGGACGATGCCAGCCTGCACCACTGGCTCACGCGGGCATGGCGCACGCCGCCCGGCATCATCGGAGCATTGTCGAGCGTCGACCACAAGGTCATCGCAAGGCGCTATCTGATCACGGCCTTCATCTTCCTGTGCCTTGGCGGGCTGAACGCGGTCGCCATGCGAATCCAACTCTCCGGGCCGCAGCGCGGGCTGATCGGGCCGGACCTCTACAACCAGCTGTTCACGATGCATGGCGTCACCATGATGTTCCTGTTCGCTGTGCCCATCGTTCAGGCAACGGGAATCTATCTGGTGCCGCTGATGGTCGGCACCCGTAACATCGCCTTCCCGCGGCTCAATGCATTCGGCTACTGGATCTACGTCTCGGGCGGGGCCTTTGCCTGGATCTCATTCCTCCTCAACATGGCGCCGGACGTCGGCTGGTTCGCCTATGTGCCCCTATCCGGACCGGAATTCTCTCCTGGCAAGCGCGCTGACGTCTGGGCGCAAATGATCACCTATACCGAAGTGTCGTCGCTTGCGGTCGCCGTCGCCACCATCGTCACCGTGTTCAAGCAACGCGCGCCCGGCATGTCGCTGGACAAGATACCGCTTTATGTGTGGGCACTGCTGGTCACTTCCTTCGTCGTCGTCTTCGCGATGCCGGCGGTCATGATCACCTCGACCTTCCTCATTCTCGACCGGCTTGTCGGAACCCACATTTTCAACCCCGCGGAGGGCGGCGACGCCCTGCTGTTTCAGCATCTGTTCTGGTTCTTCGGTCATCCCGAGGTCTACATCATCTTCCTGCCGGCGACGGGCATGGTCTCCTCCATCATTCCCGCTTTTGCCCGGCGACCGACGTTCGGCCATTTAGGGCTGGTCCTGTCGCTGATCGCGGTGGGTTTCCTGTCGTTCGGCCTCTGGGTGCATCATATGTTTGCAACCGGATTGCCGAAGCTCGGGGCGAGCTTCTTCACGGCGTCCAGCATGCTGATCGCCATCCCCAATGGCGTGCAGATCTTCTGCTGGCTGGCGACCTTGTGGGATGGCAGACCGGTGATCCGCACGCCGCTGCTGTTCGTCTTCGGCTTCTTCTTCATCTTCGTCATCGGCGGGCTAACCGGCGTCATGCTCGCCTCGGTGCCGCTCGACCTTCAGGTGCACGACACCTACTTCGTCGTCGCCCACTTCCACTATGTGCTGATCGGCGGATCGGTATTCCCGCTGCTGGGCGCGGCCTATTTCTGGTTCCCCAAGATCACCGGGCGCATGATGAGCGAACGTCTCGGACGCTGGCATTTCGGGCTGGCCTTCATCGGCTTCAACGCGGCCTTCTTCCCGATGCATCTCGTCGGCCTGTGGGGCATGCCGCGCAGGGTCTATACCTATCCGGCGGAGCTTGGCTGGGGCAACATCAACCTGTTCATCAGCGCCGGCGCGGTGCTGTTCTTCCTAAGCTTCGTGCTGTTCACCTTCAACCTGATACATGGCGCATTGAAAGGGGCTCCGGCCGGCGATAACCCCTGGGATGCCGGCACCCTGGAATGGGCCACGTCGTCCCCGCCTCCAAGTTACAATTTCTCGCGCATTCCGATCGTGACGAATGTCGAGCCGCTGTGGGCCGAACGAGAGGCGCTTCCCGTCGCAACCGGACTCCGCGTCGATGTCCGCGAGTTGCTCATCTCGACGGTGGCGGAGGCCTACCCCGACATCCGCGAGAAATCGGCGACGCCGTCGATCTGGCCGCTGCTGGCGGCGATCGCCGTGGGCGGCACGTTCCTCTACTCGATCTTTACGCCGTGGGCGATCGTCTGGGGCGCCATGCCGATCGCGCTCACGCTGCTCGGCTGGTTCTGGCCCAAGGGCGATCCGGAGGACGAGGAATGAATCAGCGGCCCGTCACCGACCTTTCCGCCCTCCCTACGTTTGGCCATGGTCCGCGCAGCCCAACCTGGTGGGGCACGCTCGGCTTCATGGCATTGGAAGGGACGGGCTTCGCGCTGGCGGCCGGCGCCTATCTCTATCTGGCGATGTCATGGCCCAACTGGCGTCTGAGCGCCCCGGAACCTAACCATTGGCCGGGAACGATCGTCACCCTGTTGCTGATCGCCAGCCTGGTGCCAAACCACATCCTCAATCGCTACGCCGAGCATTGCGCCATCGTACCGGTGCGGATCGGCATGGTCGTGATGTCGCTGTTCGGTGTCGCCCCGCTCGTGGTGCGCTGGTTCGAGTTCCCGGCATTGAATATCTTTTGGGACACAAACGCCTACGGCTCGATGCTTTGGGTGTTGCTTGGACTGCACACCACGCATCTGATCACCGACGTGGGCGACACGATCGTGCTGACGGTGCTGATGTTCACACGCCATGGGTATAGCGGCCGGCGCTTCGGCGATGTGGGCGACAACGTCTTCTACTGGGATTTCGTGGTGCTCACCTGGATCCCGATCTACCTGCTCATCTACTGGGTACCGAGGCTAGGCTGATGCGCGCGCTGCGGTTGGGAATGTCCTGGGGTGGTCTTCTGTCGGGGCCTTTGGCTTGGGCAATCTCGACGCAGCTGAACTACGCGCTTGTTCCGTGGCAGTGCAATCGCCAGGTTCCGGTCGTGCTTCCGATCGCATTGCTGCTGGCCTTCCTTTCACTTCTCGGCGGCATGCTTTCTTGGCGGGCACGGCGGCAAGGGGGCGCGGCTTTCAAGCCGGAGCGCACGCGCGGCAC
>NZ_VFVP01000014.1:0-138177 GCF_006442175.1 Mesorhizobium sp. B2-3-14
AAGTCACCCCTTCCCCGCCCGCCCCAGCACCCGCGCATAAACCTCCCCGACGATCCCGCGCCGAAACACCAGCACGCAGACCATGAAGATCAGCCCGGTGGCGATGGTCACGGGGAAACCTGACGTGGCGAGCGTGTTTTCCAGGCCGACGACGAGGCTGGCGCCGATGATGGGGCCGACCATGGTGCCGATGCCGCCGAGCAGGGTCATCAGGATGACCTCGCCCGACATCTGCCAGGTGACGTCGGTGAGGGTGGCGAACTGGAAGACGATCGCCTTCAGCGAACCGGCGAGCCCGGCCAGCGCCGCCGACATAACGAAGGCGGCGAGCTTGTAGCCGGCTACGGAATAGCCCAGCGAAATGGCGCGGTTCTCGTTTTCGCGGATCGAGCGCAGGATCATGCCGAAGGGCGAATTGACGATGCGCCAGATGGCGAAGATGCCGAGAAGGACCACGACAAGCACGAAATAATAGATGTTCATCGGGGCGTTGAGGTCGAGGACACCGAACAGGACGCCCCGCGGCACGCCCTGGATGCCGTCCTCGCCTTGCGTGAACGGCGCCTGCACGCAAAAGAAGAAGAACATCTGCGACAGCGCCAGCGTGATCATGGCGAAATAGATGCCTTGCCGGCGAATGGCGAAGAAACCCATGACGAGGCCGAGCAGTGCGGCGCCCGCCATGCCGAGCAGGATGCCGGCTTCCGGCGGCCAGCCCCAGACCTTGACGGCGTGCGCGGTGAAATAGGCGGCGCCGCCGAAGAAGGTGGCGTGGCCGAAAGACAACAGGCCGGTGTAGCCGAGCAGGAGATTGAAGGCGCAAGCAAACAGCGCGAAGCACAGCATCTTCATCAGGAAGATCGGGTAGACGAAGAACGGGGCCGCCAGCAGCGCCGCTATGCCGAGCCCGACCAGCACCCATTCGAGCCTTGGCGAGGGTTTGGCCGATGCCTCGCGCAGCGAAAGCCCGGCCATGTCGGATGTCTCCTCCGCCATCTCAGGCGTCCTTTCCGAACAGGCCGGCCGGCCGGACCAAAAGCACGATCGCCATGATGACGAAGACCACCAGGTTGGAGGCCTCGGGGTAAAAAACCTTGGTCAGGCCCTCGGCGAGGCCAAGCATGTAGCCGGTGACGATGGCGCCGAGGATCGAGCCCATGCCGCCGACCACGACGACCGCGAAGACGACGATGATGAGATCCGATCCCATCAGCGGGCTGACCTGGTAGATCGGCGCGGCCAGGATGCCGGCGAGCCCGGCCAGCGCCGAGCCGAGGCCGTAGGTGAGGGTCAAAAGCAACGGCACGTTGACGCCGAAGGCCTGGACGAGGCGGGGATTCTCGGTCGCGGCGCGCAGATAGGAACCGAGCCTGGTCTTCTCGATCAGCGCCCAGGTGCCGAAGCAGACGATCAGCGAGGCGACCACGACCCAGCCGCGATAAATGGGCAGGAACATGAAGCCGAGATTGGTGCCGCCGGCCAGCAGCGGCGGCACGGCGTAGGGGTTTCCCGACACGCCGTAATAGTAGCGGAAGATGCCTTCGAGCACGAGCGCGAGGCCGAAAGTGAAGAGCAGGCCGTAGAGCGGATCGGTGTCGTAGAGCCGCGACAGCGCCAGGCGCTCGACCACGACGCCGAAGATGCCGACAATCAGCGGCGCCAGGACCAGCGCCGGCCAATAGCCGATGCCGAGATGGGTGAGCAGGAGATAGCCAATGAAGGCGCCCAGCATATACTGGGCGCCATGGGCGAAGTTGATGACGCGCAGCAGGCCGAAAATCACGGCCAGACCAAGGCTCAGCATGGCGTAGAAGGAGCCGTTGATCAGCCCGACCAGCAATTGGCCGAGCAATGCCTGGACGGGGATGCCGAAGATCATCGTCATGGCGCCATCATACACCCAGGATTTCGTGGAGCAGCGTCATGCGGTCCGCCAGTTCGCCGGTGGGAAACCCGGCCACGACCTTGCCGTGCTCCATCAGGTAGAAACGGTCGGCGACACGGCTGGCGAAGCGGAAATTCTGCTCGACCAGCAGGATGGTCATGCCGCGCTGCTTCAGCGTCGCCAGCAGCTCGCCGATGCGCTGGACGATGACAGGCGCGAGGCCCTCGGTCGGTTCGTCCAAGAGCAGCATCTTGACGCCGGTCCGCAGCATGCGCGCGATCGCCAGCATCTGCTGTTCGCCGCCCGACAGCCGCGTGCCGGGACTGTTGCGCCGCTCCTTCAGATTGGGGAACAGATCGAAGATTTCCTCGACGCTCATGCCGCCCGGGGCGACGACCGGCGGCAGCACCAGGTTCTCGTCGACGGTCAGCGTCGAGAAGATGCCGCGTTCCTCCGGCACGAAGCCGATGCCCTGGTGCGCGGTGCGGTGCAGCGGTAGCCGCATCAGGTCGGCGCCGTCGAAAACGACCTTGCCGGTGCGCCGGCGGATCAGGCCCATGATGGCGCGCAGCGTCGTCGTCTTGCCGACGCCGTTGCGGCCGAGCAATGTGACCGTCTCGCCGGCAAACACTTCGAGGTCGACGCCGTGCAGCGCATGGCCCTCGCCATACCAGGCATTGAGGCCGCGGACCGCGAGCAGGGGCGAAGCGCTAGTCATCGGCGGTGCCCATATAGGCCACCTTGACGCGCTCGTCGCGGCTGACGGTGGCGTAGTCGCCGGCCGCGAGCACCTCGCCGCGCTGCATCACCGTTATCCAGTCGCAGAGATCGGCCACCACGGTCAGATTGTGCTCGACCATCAGAACCGCGCGGTCGCTCGCCACCGAGCGGATGAGGGCGGAAACCGTGGCCACGTCCTCATGGCCCATGCCGGCCATCGGCTCGTCGAGCAGCAGCACTTTGGGATCCAGCGCCAGCGTCGTGGCGATCTCCAGCACGCGTTTCCTGCCATAGGAAAGATCGCCGGCCAGCCTGTTCGTGGCATCGTCGAGGCCGACGGACCGCAGCAGTTCCATGGCACGCGGCGTCAGCCGGTCGAGCGCCGCCAGCGAGCGCCAGAACTGGATGCCGAGCCCAGCCGACCGCTGCAGCGCGATGCGTACATTGTCGAGCACGCTGAGGTGCGGAAAGATCGCCGATATCTGGAACGAGCGCACCAGCCCCATGCGCGCCACTTTGGCCGGCGAGGTGCGGGTGATGTCGTGGCCGAGCAGTTCGATCCTGCCGCTGGTCGGCGCCAGGAATTTGGTCAGCAGGTTGAAAACGGTCGTCTTGCCGGCGCCGTTGGGGCCGATCAGCGCATGGATGTTGCCATGGCGGACATGGAGATCGACATTCCTGACGGCGACGAAGCCGGCAAAGTCACGCCGCAGGCCCCGGGCGGAAAGCACCACCCGCGGCTCTTCCGCGTTCAGATCAGGCGGCACCGTGGCCGCGCCGGTCACTGGGCGGCCGTCGCGCAGCCGCTGTCCTTCTCGCTCAGGAACGCCTCCTTGCCGGGGATGGTGGCGAGGTATTTGTAATAGTCCCAATCCTTGCTGCTCTCGCTGGGCGCCTTGACCTGATAGAGATACATGTCGTGGACCATGTTGCCATCGGCCTGGACCTTGCCGCCGGTGATGACGGCGTCGTCCACCGGCAGCGAATGGAGTTGCTTGGCGACCGCTTCGGTCTCGTCCGTGCCGGCCTTGTCGATCGCCTTCAAATACTGCGTCACCGCCGAATAGGTCGCGGCCTGGATCATGTTCGGCATGCGGTTGGTACGCTTGAAGAAGCGCTGCCCGAATTCGCGGCTCTTGTCGTCGCGGTCCCAATAATAGCCCTCGGTCAGCACGACGCCCTGCGCCGCCTGCAGCCCGAGCCCATGCACCTCGGCCAGCGTGAACAGGAGCGCCGCCAGGCGCTGGCCGCCCTGGACGATGCCGAATTCGGCCGCCTGTTTGATGGAATTGGAGGTGTCGAGGCCGGCATTGGCCAGCCCGATGACCTTGGCGCCCGAAGATTGCGCCTGCAGCAGGAAGGACGAATAGTCGGTCGCGCCGAGGGGATAACGCACCTCGCCCAGCACCTTGCCGCCATGGCTCTCGACGAACTTGGCGGTCTGCTCCTTCAGCGAATAGCCGAACGCATAGTCGACGGTGACGAAGAACCAGCTGTCGCCGCCCTGCTGCACCAGCGAGCCGCCGGTGCCCACCGCCTGCGAGTGGGTGTCATAGGCCCAGTGGAAGCCGTAGGGCGAGCACTGCTTGCCGGTGAGGTCGGTGGTCGCCGCACCGGTGACGATGTCGATCTTCTTCTTTTCCTTGGAAATCCCCTGCACGGCGAGCGCGACCGAAGAGGTCGTCAGCTCCATGATGGCGTCGACCTGCTCGGTGTCATACCACTGGCGGGCGATGTTGGAGGCGATATCGGGCTTGTTCTGGTGGTCAGCGCTGATGATCTCGACCGGCGCTCCCTGCACCTTGCCGCCGAAATCCTCGACCGCCATCCTGGCCGCCTCGACCGACCATTTGCCGCCGAAATCGGCGTAGACGCCGGATTGATCGTTGAGGATGCCGATCTTGACCTTGCCATCGGAAATCTCGGCGGCCGAGGCGGGGATAGTGGTGGCCGCGAGAAGCGCGGCGGAAACGACATAGCGTAGCTTCATGAGTTTACTTCCTCCCAATGTGGATGAATCCGCCCGCCCCCTACGATCGTCATCCGCAAGCACTATGCAACATTAGGAAAATGAGGCGGAAGGGCAAGGGGCGGCCCCGGATTTCATGACGGCGAGACGGCCCATGGCGTGCGACACGACTATGTGAAGCTCGACCTGCCGCAGACCGAGCTTGTCTGGGCCCGGATGGCCTCAGCCCTCGGCGGCGACGAGATGGCCGTTGCCGACGTCGCTGAGCGCCAGTTTCAGCGGCGCCTCGCCGATGCGGCGGGTGGCGCTGGGGATTTCCTGGTCGAGGCGGGCGAAACGGCTTCGGCGACGCGCCGGATCCGGCACCGGCACGGCTTCGATCAGGCGCCTGGTGTAGGGATGGCGGGGGTTGGAAAAAACCTGGTCGCGTGTGCCCATCTCGACGATCTGGCCCAGATACATGACGGCGACACGGTCGGAGATATTCTCGACCACCGCCATGTCGTGCGAGATGAAGAGATAGGCGACGCCGAATTCGCGCTGCAATTCCTTCAGGAGGTCGAGCACGCGCGCCTGCACCGAGACGTCCAGCGCCGAGACGCTCTCGTCGGCGATGATCAGCTTTGGCCTGAGCGCCAGCGCACGCGCGATGCAGACGCGCTGGCGCTGGCCGCCGGAAAATTCGTGCGGGTAAAGCTCCATCTGGTCCGATGACAGGCCGACGCGATCGAACAGCGCGGCGACGCGCTCGCGGCGCTGTTCCTTCGAGGCGATGCCGTGGATCAGCAGCGGCTCGGCGACAAGGTCGCCGACGCGCATGCGCGGGTCGAGCGAGGCGTAGGGGTCCTGGAAGATCATCTGCACGTCGCGGCGCACCGCCTTGCGCTCGTCCCGGCCGAGGCCGGACAAATTGCGGCCGCCGACGACGATGTCGCCGCTATACGGCACCAGCCCGGCCAGCGCCTTGGCGGTGGTCGACTTGCCGCAGCCGGATTCACCGACCAGCGCCAGCGTTTCGTTGGGCGCGATCGAAAAGCTGACGCCCTCGACGGCGTGAACGCGGCGGGTGACCCGGCCGAAGACGCCGCCGCGCAAGTCGAAGCGGACGTGGAGATCGGTGACCTCGGCGACCTTCGCCGGCGTTGCGGCTTCGGCTTCCCTAGATTTCTGACGGCCGGCGCCGCTGCCGATGCGCGGCACTGCGGCCAGCAGCTCGCGCGTGTATTCGGCTTGCGGGTGGGCGAAAATGTCCGACGTCTTGCCTTCCTCGACCATGCGTCCATGCCGCATGACGATGACGCGATCGGCCATTTCGGCGACAACGCCCATGTCGTGGGTGATCAGGATGACGCTGGTGCCGTGCTTCTGCTGCAGGTCGCGCAGCAGTTCCAGCACCTCGCCCTGCACGGTGACGTCGAGCGCGGTGGTCGGCTCGTCGGCGATCAGCACGTCCGGTTCCAGCGCTAGCGCCATGGCGATCATCACCCGCTGGCGCATGCCGCCGGAGAGCTCGTGCGGAAATTGCCTTAGCCGGCTTTCGGCCTCCGAAATGCGCACCGCCTTCAACGCCTCGATGGCGCGCTGGCGGGCCTCGTCCCGCGACAGGCTGGTGTGCGCCTCGATGGATTCGGTCAATTGCCGGCCGATCGACAGCACCGGGTTGAGCGAGGTCATCGGTTCCTGGAAGATCATGGCGATGCGGTCGCCGCGAACCCGCCGCATCCGGCGTTCGTCGAGGGCGGTCAGCTCGGTGGCGCCAAGGTGGATGGTGCCGGCCGAGATACGCGCGGCGGGCTGCGGCAGGAGCTGCATGATCGCAAGCGCGGTCATCGATTTGCCGGAGCCGGATTCGCCGGCGATGCAGAGCGTCTCGCCACGCTTGAGTGTCAGCGACAGGTCGGAGAC
The DNA here is from genome assembly GCF_006442175.1 of Mesorhizobium sp. B2-3-14. Lineage (NCBI taxonomy): Bacteria > Pseudomonadati > Pseudomonadota > Alphaproteobacteria > Hyphomicrobiales > Phyllobacteriaceae > Mesorhizobium > Mesorhizobium sp. B2-3-14. Next base: position 6,480 of record NZ_VFVP01000014.1, read on the forward strand.
GACCTCGCGGGAGCCCTCCTCGCCGCGCACGGAGACGCAGAGGTTGGCGATGGTGAGGATGGTTTCGGGAGTTGAGGTCATTGGGGAGGCAGCCCGGAAAGGGATTTACTCCGGCACACCCCCCTCTGCCCTGCCGGGCATCTCCCCCGCAAGGGGGGAGATTGGCAGTTCCCACGCCCCGCCTCTCTTCCAACGGTGACGATTGGCGAAAGCCCAAGCGCGATCCGATCTCCCCCCTTGCGGGGGAGATGGCCGGCAGGCCAGAGGGGGGTGCCTAGACGCTGACCTGTCATTCAAACACGCAGCGCGGGAAGTAGAACGACACCACCCAGTTGGGCATGTCGACGATCTCGCTGATGCGCAGGTCGCCGCAGACCGAGGCCAGCATGTAGGCTTCGACCGGGTCGATCTGGTAGCGGCCGGCGAGCAGGTCGACCATCTGCGCCACGGCCTCCTTCGCGCCCGCCATCAGGTCCGGCCCGATGCCGGTCGTCACCTCGTAGCCCTTGGCGTCGAGATGGCGTGTCACCGGACCCGGCGTGGTGAAGCGCGGCGTTTTCAGCCGCGCATCTTTCACCAGGTCGAGTTTCAGCACGACGTTCATCGGGCTTTCGATCGCCGTGCCGCAGACCTCGCCGTCGCCTTGCGCGGCATGCGTGTCGCCAACCGAGAACAGCGCGCCCGCCACCTCCACCGGCAAATAGAGCGTGGTGCCGGCGGCGAGATCGCGGATGTCGAGATTGCCGCCGACGCAGCGCGGCGGCACCACCGAGTGGTGGCCCATTTCGGCCGGCGCGTTGCCGATGGTGCCGGCGAATGGCTTTAGCGGCACGCGGGCGTTTTTGCCGAACAACGCCGGCTCGAGCGAGGCGGCATCGTATTTCCAGATGTTGAGCGCCGGCTCCTGGAAATCGTCGGCGAGCAGGCCGAAACCGGGAATGTTCGCCGTCCAGCCGAAGCCGGACGGTTTGAACATCTCGATCGTCACCTTCAGCGCGTCACCCGGCTCGGCGCCCTCGACGAAGATCGGCCCGGTGACCGGGTTGATCTGGCCAAAGTCGAGCTTGGCGATGTCGGCGACGGTGCTGCCGGGCTGCAACTGGCCGCCCGAGGAATCCAGGCACTGGAACTCGATGGTCGAGCCGGGCGCCAGCCGCTCAGCCGGGACAAACGAATTGTCCCAGCCGAAATGGTGATGGCGCCCGTGGATGGTGTAGTCGCAGTTATTGCACATCTTTTACGTACACATTGTCATAGTTGATCGGGATATGGACCGGGTCGACATAGAGGTTGTCGGCGCCGCCCATGCGGGCCGACTTCATGGTGAAGCGCTGTTCGTTGAAGACCGGCGCCCAGGGGGCGTCCTCCATCACCTTGTCGTAGATGGCGCTCCACATCTTGTCGCGCTCGGCGGCCTTGGCCGGGTCGACCACCGAATCGGCCTCGGCCGCCTTGGCGTCGAGATCCTTGTTGCAATACCACGACCAGTTCCAGCCGCCCGGTACCGCACCGGCGCAGCCGAGGATCGGGCCGTAGAAGTTGGACGGATCCGGGAAGTCGGCGATCCAGGCCATGCCGCCCGACCAGATCATCGGCGCGCCGGCCTTGTCGCCGCCGGCGGCGATGACGTTGGCCTGGGCCAGCGACTGGATGCTGGCCTTGATGCCGATCGCCGCCAGGTCCTGCTGGATCGCCTGGGCGATGCGCGGGTTGGGGTCGGTGTTCATGGCGAACAATTGCGTGTCGAAGCCATCGGGATGACCGGCCTCGGCCAGCAGCGCCTTGGCCTTGGCAACGTCATAGGGGTAGCCCTTGTACGCCTTGTCGTAGCCGGGCATCGACGGCGGCAGCGGCTGGTTGGCCGGCACGGCGCGGCCGTTGATGATCTGAATGATGCGCGCCTTGTTGAGCGCCATGTTGACAGCCTGTCGCACCTTCACATTGTCGAACGGCGCCATGGTGGTGTTCATGGTGACATAGCCGGTGTGCAGCTGGCCTCCTTCGACGACACGCGCCTTCTGCTCGGGATCGGCCATCACCTCCTGGAATTTGGCCGGCGGAATGCCGTCGCCGGGCACGTCGATCTCGCCCTTCTGCAGGCGCAGCAGCGCCACGATCGGCTCCTGGCCGATCTCGAAGGTGATCTTGTCGAGATGCGGCAGGCCCTTGTGCCAATAGTCCGCGTTGCGTTCGAACACGATGCGCTGGCCAAGGGTCCATTCCGCCAGCTTGAAGGCGCCGGTCCCGACCGGATGCTTGCCGAAATCGGCGCCGTATTTCTCGACCTCTTCCTTCGGCACGACATGGGAAAAGTTGATGGCCATGACATGCAGGAAGGTGGCGTCCGGGCGGGTCAGCTCGAACTTGACAGTGTAGGGGTCGACGACGGTGACGCCGGAAAGCGTCTCGGCCTTGCCGGCGGCGACATCGTCATAGCCCTTGATCGAGCCGAAGAAGCCGGCGCCGGGGCTCTGCGTCTTCGGATTGGTGACGCGGTCGAGCGAATATTTCACGTCTTCGGCGGTCATCTCGCGGCCATTGTGGAACTTCACGCCATGGCGCAGCTTGAAGGTGAAGGTCTTGCCGTCGGGCGAAATCTCGTAGCTTTCGGCGAGGTCGGGCTTGAGGTTGGTGGTGCCGGGCTCGTAGTCCATCAAGCCGTCGAACAGGCTCTTGATCATCGACCAGTTCTGCCAGTCATAGCCGATGGCCGGGTCGAGGGTCGCGACGTCGTCCTTGTAGGTGATGGTGATGGCGCCGCCCTGCTTGGCGTTCGGGTCGACGGTGTCCTCGGCGCGGGCGCTTGTCATGCCGAGCATCAGCGCCAGCGCCGATGCCGCGACGGTCGATGCGAGAAACTTCTTCATTGTCCTGTTCCCTTTCTCTGTTTGTTTTCTGGTTCATCTGAGCTTGATGCGGGGATCTATGAAGGGCGCGATGATGTCGGCCAGGAGATTGCCGAGCACGATGGCGAAGGCCGAGACCAGCGTGACGCCCATGATGATCGGGATGTCGACGCGCTGAATGGCTTGCCAGGCGAGCTGGCCGATGCCGGGCCAGCCAAACACGCTTTCGACCACGACGATGCCGCCCATGAAGATGCCGATGTCGATGCCGATCATGGCGACGACCGGCAGGATGGCGTTGGGCAGCGCATGGCGGAAAATGATGGCGCCCCGAGCCAGGCCCTTGGCACGCGCGGTGCGGACGTAGTCCTGGCGCAGCACGTCGATCATCGACGAGCGCATCATGCGCGCGTACCAGCCGGCGCCGAGGATGCCCATGGTGAGCGACGGCAGCACGAGATGGCGCCATGTGCCATAGCCGCCGATCGGGAACCAGCTCAATCTGACCGCGAAGACATAGAGCAGCAGCAGGCCGACGACGAATTGCGGCGCCGAGACGCCGATGAAGGAGGCGACCATCAGGGTCTGGTCGGTGGCGGTGCCGCGCTTGACGGCGGCGATCAGGCCCATCGAGAGGCCGATCAGCAGCTCGCACAGGATGGCCCCGACCATCAGAAGCAGGCTCGCCGGCAGCCGCGAGACGATGAGTTCGGTCACCTCCGAGCGCTGGATGTAGGAGCGGCCGAGATCGCCGCTGACGAGCTTCGTCAGATAGTGCCAGTACTGGACGACGAAGGGCTGGTCGAGGCCGAGCTGCTGGCGGATGTTCTCGACCGTCTGCGGCGTGGCGCTGCGGCCGGCGATCTGGCGCACCGGATCGGCGGGCAGGAGATAGAGCAGCGCGAAGGTGATCAGCGAGACGCCGAGCAGGATGAGCAGCGACTGGATCAGCCGGCGGCCGAGATAGGCGATCATGCCCGGCCCCTTTGCGTCGGATCGAGAATGTCGCGCAGCGCGTCGCCGATCAGGTTGAAGGCCAGCGCCAGGGCCAGGATCGCGGCGCCGGGGAAGAACACCAGCCAGGGTGCCGCCTGGAAATAGGTCTGGTTCTCGAAGATGATATTGCCCCATGACGCCGTCGGCGGCTGCACGCCGATGCCGAGGAAGGAGAGCGTGGCCTCGAGCAGCACCGTGGTCGAGATGCCGAGCGTGCCCCAGACGATGATGGTCGGCAGGAGATGCGGCAGGATGTGGCGAAACAGGATGCGCGGCGCGCCGGCCCCGATGGTGCGTTCGGCATCGATGAACTCGCGTTCGGCGAGTGACGAGGTCTCGGTGTAGACGACGCGGGCGGTCTGCACCCAGTTGACCAGCGCGATGACCATGGCGACGATCCACAGGCTCGGCTGGAACACCGCCGCCAGGCAGATGGCGAGCAGCAGCGCCGGAAACGCCATCATCAAATCGGTGAAGCGCATCAGCGCGCCGCCGATCCAGCCGCGGAAATAGCCGGCGGTGACGCCGACCAGCGTGCCGATCAAAAGCGCGACGCCGTTGGCGACGATGCCGATGATCAGCGAGGTGCGCGCGCCGTAGAGGATGCGGGTCAACAGGTCACGCCCGAGCAGGTCGGTGCCCAGCCAAAATTTCGCGCTCGGCGGCAGAGGCGAGCCCTCGATGGTGAGACCGTCGAACATCTGTTCGTTGGGATCGTAGCCGGTCAGCCATGGCGCCAGGATCGCACCGGCAACGACAATGGCGACGATAACCAGGCCGAGCAGCGCCAGGCGGCGCTTGACCAGCCGGCGCCAGACACCGGCGCGCGGTCTGGCCGGCATGCGCCCTGCCATGAGATCAGGCGCGATGGGGCTGGTCATCGCCGCTCTCATCTCCGATGTGGTCTTCCCCGGTCCTGGCTTCCCCGGTCTTGGCTTCCTCCATCATCGCCACGATCCGGCGCGCGGCGTCCTCGACGCTGATCTGCCAGCTCATTGCCAGCGAGCGCAGCTGTGCATAGGCGCGGTCGTCGTCGCCGCCTTTCGACAAAGCCGAGACAGCCCGCACGACGGTCTGGCGTTCGGCGACCCGCTGGCGCAATGCGGCAATTTCGCCGGCTAAATGTTTTCTCGCCTCGAAACTCTGGCGCGCGATCAGCAGCGCGCTGTAGACGCCGGCATTGCCGACCGGCTTCAGGAGCTGGGCGTCGGCCTTGTGCGACAGCGCCCATTCGATGCGGCCCGGCGCCTCGGAGCCGATCAGCGCCACCAGCGGCATCGGCGCCTCGCCCGGCTTCCAGGGGAATTGCTCGTCGAAGCCGAGATCGGCGTCGAAGAAGACGAAGTCGGCGGCCAGCGCCTCCGGTGCCAGTTCCGGCCAGCAACCCACGGTGACAAGGCCGATGGCCGACAACTGCCTGGTGATCGCTTGCGTCGTCGGGTGCGGGCGATGCAGGACAAAGGCCCTGGCGCCGCCGAGATTGGGGATGCGCGGGGTTCTGGTCACGACACCACCCGCAAGCGCGGCCGGCCGAATGTCTTTGCGGGGTCATAGCGCGACAGGTACGGGTCCGGCGCGACCTCGTGCTGCCGGCTGACGACTTCGAAATAGCCGTCCGCGATCCGGCCGATGATGACAGGCAGCGTGGCGTGCTGGGAATGGGCGTCGATGGCGATCGGGCCGAGCCGCGTGGAGAAGCGCCGCTCGGCGAAGGCCTTGGAAAATTCCGCCGGGCCGGCGTCGGGATCGCGCGACAGCACGTCGGCCATTACCTGCACCGAGGCATAGGCGGAGGCTTCGAAGGACGACGCGAAGGCGGCCGGCCGCGGCGCGAAATACGGTCCGACCGACAGATGACCCTTGCCCGTTTCGCCGATCGCCGGCAGTTCGCCCTCGGTCAGGTTGCAGGAGATCACCGGGCAAGATTCAGGACTGAAAGCCGCATCCTCGCCCGCCAGATCACGATAGGCCGCCAGGAAGGCATAGGACGAGGTGCCGATCAGGTTGTTGAGGATGAAGTTCGGTCGCGTCGCGCGTATCTCGGCGATCAGCCGCGACACGTCGGTCTCGCCGATGCGCAGATAGCGCTCGCCCAGCACCTTGCCGCCGGCATCGGCGATGAGGTCGCGCGCAACACGGTTCATCTCCCAGCCCCAGATGTAGTTCGACCCGAGCAGGAAACCGTTGGCGCCGAAGCGCGGCACGACATGAGCCATAAGCGGCACCAGATGCTGGTTGGGACAAGCGTGCATGTAGACGACATGCTCGTTGGCCTCGAAGCCCTCATAGGGGCAGGCGTACCAGAGCATGCCGCCCGCCTTCTCCAGCACAGGGATTGTCTCCTTGCGGCTCCAGGAGGTGACGCAGCCGACGACATGGCGTGCACTGCTGGTCCTGAAGATGTCTTCGCACAGCGTCGCGTAACGGTCGGCATTGCTTTGCGGGTCGCGCTCGACCGGCACCAGTTCGATGCCTGAGCTCCTGTCGGCGTTGATGTCGGCGATGGCGCGCATGGCGCCCATCCGGCACGCGTCGGAGACGAGCTGATAGCTTCCCGAGCGGGAATAGAGGATGCCGATCTCGATGCGCCGTTTCAAACCGATCCCCAAAATGACAATGCCCCGCAGCCAGCGCCGCAAGGGCGAGGCATACGAGGCATATTTGCCGCCCGGCGATCAGAGCCGGTATTTTGCCCTAGCGTATTCGGTCCGGCGGGTCAGTCAAGCCCTCAACGCCATCCGCGTCAAACACCGAGTGTCCGGCCATCGCTGGTTCCCGCGAAATCCGCTGCCGCTATCTGGCCGCCGGCCTGTGTTGGCGGGCATAGGCCACGCAGGCATCCACGGTGCTGACACAAAGCGCGTCGCGCTTGTTCGGCAGGTTGTTGTCGCCGGCGTAGGCAACTTCGGCGACACGGCCGCCGACCATGCGAACCTGCGTGTCGCAGTAACCGCCGGGAGCGACATTGACGGAACCGCCGACCGTCGGGATCGCCCCCACGGCCAAGGCAGGAACGACGACGCTGAGATTGCCGCGCTGGACGACGCGCTTATAGGCCCAGATCTGCCCGAACTGGCCGACATCCGCGGTGGCGGTCGGAAATCCCGCGCACATTCGAACATCGGCTTCGCTGAGGCCGACCATCTCCTTGCGTGCCGCAGCCGCCGTTGGATCGACCTTGGCGATGCGCGACGTGTCGTCGGGAACGACGCAGGAGGACTGGATGACGACGAGGAGGCCAGAAAGGGCAAGCTTTCGAATGCAGGAAAATGTCATACCGGTTATTGAGATCGCGTGGCGCCCGGCCGCCCTCTCTACCTAGGCAAGCCAGCGGTCGGATCAACCCGCACAGCTTCACGAAAAAGTGGCTGAGCAAGCCGCAAAGCTTTTTGACTTCGCCGTGGATGAACCCGGCAGCCAACGAGGGCCGTCCATCATTTTCGGGCGATGTCCTCGAAGCTCAAATCGACCGTATGAGATGTTTGCGCAGCCCGCCGGCAGAGGCGGGCTCGTTGAAAACTTGACTGCCTTCCCGACATCTCCGGATGGCGGCGCGGCGCCGTCATGGTCGACCCGGCGGCGTCCTGTGCTCACATCCCTGAGTTTTTTGAGAGAATATTCCCGGCTTTGCCGAGAACGGCGAAACACGTTCTTTGATAAAATCAGTAGAATTTCTGACGATGTGAACAAGCCTCGGCAATCCGCCTTGCTGCCATGACTTCACAATCGCAGAGATCAATCATGTCCGATCCCAACAACACTTTGCCCTCTTCCCCACGGTCACCCCTCACCCGCCGCAGCGGCCTCGCTCTGCTGTTCGCGTCGGCCGTCGCGATCGGCAGCCTGATGGCGCCGCATGCGTCCTTGGCCGAGGACAAGAAGGCGATCAAGGTCGGCATCATCAGCGGCGAGGACGAGGATGTCTGGCGTGTCGTCGTCGCGCAAGCAGCCGAAAAGGGCCTCAGCATCGAGACCGTGGTGTTCAACGACTACACCCAGCCCAACGAGGCGCTGGAGCGCGGCGAGCTCGACGCCAACGCCTTTCAGCACCAGCCCTATCTCGACAACCAGATCAAGACGCAGGGCTACCACATCGTGCGTGTCGGCTATACCGGCGTGTGGCCGATCGGCCTCTACTCCAAGAAGTACACCAAGGTTGCCGATCTGCCGGAGGGCGCGGTGATCGGCGTGCCGAACGACCCGTCCAACGAAGGCCGGGCGCTGCGCGTGCTGCAGAATGAGGGCGTGATCAAGCTCAGGGATGGCACCGGCATTCTCGCCACCACCGCCGACATCGCCGAAAATGCGAAAAAGGTCGAGATCAAGGAGTTGGATGCCGGCATCGTCGGCCGCTCGGTCGAGGATCTCGACGCCGCCGTGGTCAACACCGACTGGGCGCTGAAGAGCGGCCTGACGCCGGAGAACCGCATCGCTCAGGAGCCGATCGCGGACAATCCGTACCGCAACTTCATCGCGGTCAAGGTCGGCAATGAAGACGAGGCCTGGGTGAAGACGCTGGTCGCGTCCTACCAGAACGAGGCTGTGAAGGCCGAGTTCGACAAGGTCTACAAGGGCACCGGCCTCAGCGCCTATTGAGTTATGCGGGCACCGACGTGCCTTTGACAGCTTAAGCGGTCCGCGCGATGCGCGGGCCGCGATCGCGTTTCGGGACCTGCCCATGAACCAGCATTTTATCGCAACCACCGAGGCCGCGGATCAGGCCGCCACGCAGGACGTGGTGCGCCTTGTCGACCTGAAGCGCCGCTTCGGCCAGACGGCGGCGCTCGACGGCATTTCCTTGACGGTGCGCAAGGGCGAGGTTCTCGGCATCATCGGCCGCAGCGGTGCAGGCAAGTCCACCCTGATCCGCTGCCTGAACGGACTGGAGCGGCCTGACACCGGCGAGGTGTTCATCGAAGGTCGCGAGATCAGCCGACTTGGCGAGCGCGAGTTGCAGCCGCTGCGACGGCGCATCGGCATGATCTTCCAGCATTTCAACCTGCTGTCGGCCAAGACCGTCCAGGACAATGTGACGTTGCCGCTCAAGATCGAGGGCCGGCCGAAGGCGGAGCGGCTGAAGCGGGCGGCGGAGCTGCTCGATCTCGTCGGCCTGTCGGAGAAGGCAAAAGCCTATCCGGCTTCGCTGTCCGGCGGCCAGAAACAGCGCGTCGGCATTGCCCGAGCGCTTGCCGCGCGGCCAGCACTGCTTCTGTCGGACGAGGCGACCTCGGCACTCGACCCGGAGACGACGCGCTCCATTCTCGCCCTGCTGAAGGATATCAACCGCCAGCTTGGCCTGACCATCCTTTTGATCACCCACGAGATGGAGGTGATCCGCTCGATCGCCGACCGCGTGGCGGTGATCGACGCCGGGCGCATCGTCGAGGAAGGGCCGGTCTGGTCGGTATTTGCCGATCCGCAATCGGACATTACAAGACGCCTGCTCGGGACCATCCGGCCGCAACTTCCGCCGGAGCTGGCGGCGCGGCTGCTGCCGGGAGCCGGCACCGAAACGGTCTTGCGCGTCGACGTGGCGGGCGAGGCGGCGCGCGAGCCGCTGCTGTCCGACCTTGCGGCCGCCGTGCCCGGTCCCTTCCGCCTCGTCCATGGCGGCATCGACCACATCCAGCAGCAGCCGGTCGGAACGCTGTTCATTTCCGTTCCCGGCAGCGATGCGAACCATCTCGCAGAAATCATCACATTCCTGAAATCCCGCCAGGCGCGGGTGGAGGTGCTTGGCCATGTCGCCGGTCCTGTTTGAGCTTCTGTTGCGATCGATCTGGGAGACGGTGCTGATGACGGCCGCCTCCGGCCTGATCTCGCTGGTGTTCGGCCTGCCGCTCGGGCTGGCCCTGATTGCCACCGAACGCGGCGGCATCGCCGAAAACCCTTGGGTGAACCGCGTGCTCGGCGCCGTGATCAACGGCTTCCGCTCGGTGCCGTTCATCATCCTTCTGGTGGCGCTGATCCCGGTGACGCGGCTGATCGTCGGCACCTCGATCGGCACATGGGCGGCCATCGTGCCGCTGTCGATCGCCGCCACGCCCTACTATGCGCGGATCGCCGAAGTGTCATTGCGCGAAGTCGACCACGGACTGATCGAGGCGGCGCGCGCCATGGGCGGCAATCGCTGGACCATCATCCGCGAAGTGCTGGTGCCCGAGGCGCTCCCCGGCATCGTTGCCGGCTTCACCGTGACGCTGGTGACGCTGGTCGGCGCCTCGGCGATGGCAGGAGCCATCGGTGCCGGCGGCCTCGGCGACCTTGCCATCCGTTACGGCTACCAGCGCTTCGAGACGTCGGTGATGATCGCCGTGGTGATCGTGCTGACCATCCTGGTCTGCGGCGTCCAGTGGGTCGGTGACCGGCTGGTGGCGCGGCTGGATCGAAGAGGTTGATGACTGCCGACGATCTGGGCGACGTTGGCTCCCATACTGGCCTGTAGCGGTGCCTCTGAACCACAAGAGATCGCCGATCGTGGCTTGGACGAGGTCTGCGTCACGGCGTTGGACGAGGAAGTTCAGTATTTGCCCACGTCGTCGCCAGGTTGACCTCCGGGACTATTCGTACCGAGACCAACAGCCGCCCCATAGGCCTTCCAGGTCGCAGAGGCATATGCCTCTGCTATGCTGTACAAGAAACGGCCAAGGTGGGCTTTGCGCCGCTTCGGCATCTCGTTCGTGAGCGTTTCGGCTGCCTTTCCCAAGACCTCTGTATCAATGGACATTGGAGTTTCCTCTCAGATGTTGTTAGCTGCGAGAGGCAACATCGGATGCGAGGCGTGAGACGCCTGTGAAAAGCTCGTGAATACCGCGAAAAAAGCAGAAATTCAGAGTATATCGCGATGAGCCTGGTGCGGCTCGATCTGCTTGGTGGTTTTCACCTGACATCGCCGCAGGGAAAACCCTTGGAGATGCCCGCCAAGAAGAATAGAGCACTTCTGGGCATTCTCTCGGTAGCGCCGAACCAGGAGGCGACACGTCACAAGCTGGCTGCTCTTCTGTGGAGCGATCGAGGTGAGGAGCAGGCGAGAAACAGCCTGCGGCAGGCCCTGGCTGCTATTCGCAAAGACTTTGCCGGGTCGGGAGCAGATGCCTTGGTCCTGGTCGGGGATCGCATCGCGCTCAACCCGAAATTGTTCGCCGTCGACGTCACTGAATTCGTCGCTGCGTCCGCGAGCCGTGACGTGGCCGAGCTTCGGCGGGCTACCACCCTCTATGCCGGCCCTTTTCTTGACGGGTTGAGCACGTCAGACAACACTTTCGAGGATTGGCTGCGCGAAGTCCGCGCCGACCTGTCCTTACGCGCAATCGATGTGTTCCAAGCCTTGGCTGAATCGGTGAGCGGTACCGAGCGCATTGCTATTTCCGAAAGGCTGGTTGCTCTTGATCCGCTGCGGGAGCCGTCTCATGTCGTGTTGATGCGGGCGCATATCGCCTTGGGCGAGGCCGCGCTCGCTATAAAGCGGTATGAGACGTGCAGGCTGTTGCTGAAGCGCGAACTGAACGTGGAGCCTGGTGACGAGCTTCGGCAATTGCGCAGGAGCATGGACGATACGTCCACACAGCAAACCCGTGGCGCATCAGGCCACGTGCCAGTCGTTGCGGTTCTTGCATTCGAGAACATGAGCAGCGACGCCAGCCAGGAATACTTCAGCGACGGCGTCACCGAGGATATCATCACCGAACTGGGACGATTCGGCGAACTTCATCTCATAGCGCGAAACTCCTCCTTTGTGTTCAAGGGAAAGATCGTCGACGCCGTCACCATCGCGAAGCAGTTGTCCGTCGACTATTTGCTTCGGGGTAGCATTCGCCGTGCCGGCGACCGAGTCCGAATCTCATCGCAACTCATAGAGGCCAGATCCGGCAATCAAATCTGGGCCGATCGATTCGATCGGGAGCTGACGGACATTTTCGAGCTCCAGGAAGAGATCGCCAGAAGTGTCGCTATCACTGTCGTCGGCACAATCCGAACTTCGGGTGTGGAGAAGATACGGCGCCTTCCGATCACCCAGCTCGATGCCTACGATCTGTATCTCCAGGCTCGCGTCCTGATGGTTCGCTATGACACAACCCTGGAAGCAGAGCCCTATCTTGCCAAGGCGATTGAGCTCGACCCGAATGTCGCTACCATCCATGCGATGATGGCGACTGTACTCACAAGCAAATGGCTGCTTGAGGGAGACGGAAACACGCTCAAGATCGCTCTTGCCCACGGTCACCGTGCTCTAAAACTCGAGCCGAAACAGGCATGGAGCCATACAGCGGTGGGTCACACGCTCATCTTCATGGGACATTTGGAAGAGGCGTTGCTGCATCTCGAGCAGGGTGTGAACCTTAATCCGAACGAAACCCGCGCGAGAGCAATACGGGGCTTGTGCTGGAGCTACCTCGGTCGACATGAGGAAGCTTTGTCCGATCTGGACGTCTGTATCGCCCGTGATCCCCTGAACTACGACTGGTTCTGGGACCTACGCGGACAAGTTCTTCTGGTTCTCGGGCGGTATCCGGAGGCGATAGCCTCCTACAGGAATCTCCATTCCTATGCATTTTGGGCCTATGCGTTTCTAGCGGTCTGTCATTGGAGAATGGGCGACGGGCATCTCGCTGCTCAGGCAGCTAGGCAGTGTCTGGCAGCAAGGCCCGGTGCGACTGTAAACACCATTTTAATCGATCCGTATCGCGACCCCAAAATCCTGGAGGATCTTCGGAGAGACCTGCTTGCTGTCGGCATACCCGATGGATGAATACCGGCCCTCAAAGCAACAAGCCGCGCTAGCCCCTCAGCCTCGCCCCTTCCGGGTCGAAGAACGGCATCGGCACCACCACCGCGCGGGTCGGTTTGCCGTCGATAGCGATGCTGAGCTTTGTTCCAACGCCCGTGAACGGCAACCGCAAATGCGCTGTCGCCAGCACCTTGCCCAAGGAATAGCCGTGGTCGCTGTAGGTGACCACGCCGGCGTCCTCACCGTCGGCCATCACCCGTGCATCCGTCGCGGCCGGCTTGTCGCCGTCGAGGACCAGCCCGGTCCAGCGCTCGTCGAGGCCCTTGTCGCGCACCTTGAGCAGCGCGTCCCGGCCGATGAAATCGCTCTTATCGAACTTGATCCAGCGGTCGAGGCCGACATGGAACGGCGTGCGCGTCTCGTCCATGTCGATGCCGTGCGCGGGATAGGCCTTTTCCAGGCCGAGCGTGAACATGGCCAGCACGCCATAGGGTTTCAAGCCGAAAGCTTGGCCAGTGCGCATCAGCGCGTCCCAAACCGAGGTCGCCTCGTCGGCCGGCACGAACAGCTCGAAGCCGAGTTCGCCGGTCACGCCTGTACGGGAGATCAGGACCCGCGTTCCGTTGATATGGCCTGATGTGAAGGCCCAGCGCTTCAATCCGTCGAGATCAGCGTCCGAAATCATCGCCTTCAAGAGATCGCGCGAGCGTGGGCCCTGGATGGTCGGGAAGGCGACGGCGGCCGTGATGTCGGTGACATAGGCCCTGCGCCCTTGCGCATGATGCTGGAGCCAGGGCAGCATCTTGAGGCGGTTGACCGAACCGGTGACCAGCATGAAATGCTCCGCGCCCAGCCGGAACACGGTGAGGTCGTCCATGATGCCGCCGTCCTCCCGACAGACGGTGGAATAGCGTACTTGGCCCGGCTTCATCGCCGCGGCGTCATTGACAATGACATGGTTGACCAGCGCCTCGGCGTCGGCACCCTTGATGTCCATCTTGCCCATGGTGCTGAGGTCCTGCACGCCGGCATTTTTACGCGTATTCAAATGTTCGTCGGCGATGCCGGAGTAATATTTGGCCGAGATGAAATCGCCGCCGACCCGACCCATGGCCGCACCCAGCCCGACGATGCTGCTGTAGAAAGGGGAGCGCCGCTCAGCCACGAAAATCTCCATCATTCATAAAAAATCGGCAGCGCCGGGTGGCGCCGCCGAGCTCGATTGGTACCGGGATCAACTCCCGTAGACGTCGAATGAAAAATACTTGTCGTTGATTTCCTTGTACTTTCCGTTGGCGCGCAGCGCGTCGATTGCCGCGTTGAACTTGTCGGCCAGTTCCTTGTTGCCCTTCTGCAGCGCAATGCCGACCCCCGGGCCGTGAATGGCCGGATCGGCCGTCAGCGTGCCGAGCAGCTTGCAGCAGGCGCCGTCGGGCTTCTTCAGCCATTCGGTGAGGATGATCGAGCCGTCCATCATCGCGTCGAGGCGGCCATTGGCCATGTCGGTGCGGGCGTCGTCGCCGGTCGGGTAGGCCTTGACGGTCGAGCCCGAATATTTCTGCTCGGCGAAATTCTGGTGGATGGTGGCGCTCTGCACGCCCAGCACCTTGCCTTTCAGGTCGTCCGGCGAGGTGCCCGCGATGGCCGAGTCCTTCGGCACCGCGATGGCCGGCGGCGTCTGGTAGTATTTGTGGGTGAACTCGACCTTTTCAGCCCGCTCGGGCGTGATGGTGATGTTGATGATGGCATCGAACTTGCCGGCCTGCAGCGCCGGAATAGAGCCGTCGAAATCCTGTACGGTGAACTCGCATTCGACCTTCATCTGCGCGCACAGCGCCTTGCCGAGATCGATGTCGAAACCGCCGAGCGTGCCATCGGCATTGGCGTGGTTGAAGGGCGGATAAGCACCCTCGGTACCGAGCCTCAGCTTTTTCTCCTGGGCGGAAGCAGCACCGGTTGCGAGCGCAAAAGCTACGGAAGCGGCAAGCACGAAACGACCGAAAAGACGCATGGTCCAGATCTCCGTTGACCGGCGAAGTCTACGGGCTTTCATGCTCCCGGCGGAGACGGAAACGACATGTGCCGCGGCGATCACGGCGCGGGGCAGTCCGCGTCCGGTCAGGTTCCTTGTGCCGCGGCCCCGAACAGAGCCCTAGCTTGCTCCGTCGTGTAATAACCAAGCTGGACGTCCCGCGCGACCAGTTCCGGATCGCGCTCACGCGGATCGCCATAGCCGCCGCCACCCGGCGTGCCGACGCGCACGCGGTCGCCGGCCTTCAGTGGGATGTCCTGCTCCTTGGAGAGGTGCGGCGGCACATGCTCCTCGCCGTTGCGGAACACGGTCACGCTGTTGGGCTCGCCATCCCGACCGCCAAGGGCGCCCTGCGGACCGAAACGGCCATGGTCCATGACAAAGGAGGCGCGCGCCTCGCCGCGCAGGATCTCGACCTCATAGGCGAGGCCAAAACCACCACGATGCTTGCCGGCGCCGCCCGAGCCTTCGCGCAAGGCATAGTGGCGATAGAGCACCGGAAAGGCCTGCTCCATGATCTCGACGGGGGGCGACTTCGAAATGCCGATGGTCGAGCAGCCATTGGTCAGCCCGTCATGCCCCGAATTGCCGCCATAGCCGCCGCCGGATATCTGGTACATGACGTAGTCGCGGCCGCGCGCCGGATCGTTGCCGCCGAGCGCGAAATTGCCGCTGGAGCCGGCTGGGGCCGCCGTCACCTTGTCGGGCAACGCCTGCACCATAGCCGCGAACACCGCCTCGGCGATGCGCTGCGACACTTCCGCCGCACAGCCGGACACGGGGCGGGGATATTTGGCGTCGAGGAAAGTGCCTTCCGGCCGCTTGACCTCGAGCGGCTCGAAGGCGCCGGCGCTGATCGGCACGTCCGGAAAGATGTGGCGCATGGCGAGATAAACCGAGGACAGGGTCGTCGCCAGCACGCTGTTCATTGGTCCCGCACAAGGCTTTGACGAACCTGAAAAATCGAAGGTCAGCGTGTCGCCCTTCTTGTCGACTGCGAGCGCTATGGTCAGCGGTTCGTTGACCACCCCGTCGGAATCGACAAAAGCCTTGGAGCGGTAGGTGCCATCGGGAATGGCCGCTATATTGGCGCGCATCTGCTCGGCGGCGCGGCGGCGTAGCTCGGCGATCGCCTCGACAACGGTTTTGTCTCCGTAACGATCCAGGATTCCATTGAGCCTGTCCTGGCCGATCAACAGCGCGGCGGCCTGCGCCCGGATGTCGCCGATGCGCTGGTCGGCGACCCTGATGTTGGAGCAGATGATGGCGTAGATTTCAGGGTCGAGCATGCCCTTCTTGAACAGTTTTACCGGCGGCAGCCGCAGACCCTCCTGCTCGACAGCGGTCGCGGATGCGGAGAAGCCGCCGGGCACGGAGCCGCCGATGTCGGGCCAATGGCCGGTGTTCGACAGCCAGCAGAAGATCTTTCCGCCGCGGTAGACCGGCATGGCGAAGCGCACGTCCATCAGATGCGTGCCGCCGAGATAGGGATCGTTGACGATGTAGATGTCGCCCGGCTCCGGGGCCAGGCAGCGGCCGTCGGCAATCATCTCGATCACCGTCCTGGTCGAATATTGCATGACGCCGACAAACACCGGCAGGCCCTGACTGCCCTGCGCGATCAGCGAACCGTCAATGGCGGAATAGATGCCGTCCGAGCGGTCATTGGCCTCGGCGATCACAGGCGAGAAGGCGGCGCGGGAAAAGGTCAGGTCCATCTCGTCGCAGACCTGCTGCAAAGCGGCCTGGAGCACCGAAAGCGTGATGGCGTCGAGCTTTGCGCTATCCACTGACATGTCAGGCCTCGCCAATGTCGATGATGATGTTGCCGTCTGCATCCGAGCGCGCGCGGTCGCCGGGTTCGAGCACGGTGGTCGCATCCATCTGTTCGAGGATCGCCGGCCCTTCGATGACTGCATCGAGCGGCAGCTTTTCCCTGCTGTAAACCGGCGTGTCGTGCCAACGCCCGGCGTACCAGACCGGTCGGATCTCGCGCCGCGCCGCGTCGAGCGTCCTTGCCCGCCCGGCCGGGTCGATCAGCCGCGACAGGTCGATCGCCGGTCGCACGCCGGTGACCGAGGTGTTGAGGTTTACGAGGTTGGCGCGGATTTCCGGCAGTTCCACCTTGAAGCGGGCGAAATAGGCTTTCTCGAACAACGCCTGCAATTGGCTCCGGGTCACCGACGCGGACGGAAGCGGCACGTTGATGATGTGGGTCTGGCCGACGAACTGCATGTCGGCGGAGTGGGTGACGCGGATCGTTTCCGGCTTCACCGCTTCCTTGGCGATCAGCTCCTCGCCTTCGTTCCGGTGCCGTTCCAGTACCTGGTGAAGCTGGCTTTCGTCCAGCACGGCCACCGGCTGGTTGATGGTGTTGACGAAGTCATGGCGCAGATCGGCGACGACGCAGCCGAGCGCGTTGGTGATGCCGGGCCGCGCCGGCACCAGCACTTTGGGCAGGCCGAGTTCGCGCGCGAGCGCCGTCGCATGCAGCGGCCCGGCGCCGCCGAAGGCGAACAGCGCGAAATCGCGGGGATCATGGCCGCGCGACACCGACACCATGCGGATGGCGCCGGCCATCTTCATGTTGCCGAGCCTGAGGACAGCGCCCGCCGCCTCGACACCCGACAGGCCGGTTGCCTTGCCGATCCTGTCCTCGAAACTCCTGGTGACGCGCTCCGGTGTGACCGGGTTTTCGACGGCGAGCAGCTTCTTCGGCGCCAGCCGGCCGAGCACGAGGTTGGCGTCGGTGATCGTCGGCTCGGTGCCGCCGCGCCCATAGCAGATCGGGCCGGGATTGGCGCCGGCACTTTCCGGGCCGATCTGGATCAGGCCGGCCGCATCGACGCGGGCGATCGAGCCGCCGCCGGCGCCCACCGTGTGCACCGCCACCATCGGCACATGGATGGGCATGGCATATTCGATCTCGATCTCGTTCGAGACCGCCGGTTCGGCGTTGCGGATCAGCGCCACGTCGGTCGAGGTGCCGCCCATGTCGTAGGTGACGAGGTTTTCAAAGCCTGCGCGCTTGCCCGTATAGGCGGCGGCGATAACGCCGGAGGCGGGGCCCGACATGACCGTCTTGGCCGATTCACGTGTGACGAAGCGGGCCGAGATCATGCCGCCATTGCCGTTCATGATCAGGAAGTCGCGGGCATAGCCCTTGTCGGCCAATTCCTTGCGTAGCCGCTCGACATAGCGCTCCAGGATCGGCTGCACCGAAGCGTTGACCGAGGCCGTCACCCCGCGCTCGAATTCGCGCGCTTCCGACAGCAGCGCGTGGCCTGACGTGATGTAGCCGTTCGGCCAGGCTTCGGCGGCGATCTCGGCCGCGCGCCGCTCATGCGCGGGGTTGGCATAGGAGTGGAGGAAATGGATGACGAGGGATTCGCAACCGGCCGCGATGAGCGCCTGTACCGCCTCGCGCATCTCGGCTTCATCGAGCGGCGTGCGCACCGCACCCGACGCCTCGACGCGCTCCGACACTTCGAGGCGCAGGTTGCGCGGAATGATTGGGACGAAGGTTCCGGTCATGCCATAGGGTTGCGGCCGCGTCCGCCGGCCGAGTTCGATCACGTCGCGAAAACCGCGCGTGGTGATCATGCCGGTCTTGGCCAGCCGGCGCTCCAGCACCGCATTGGTGGTGGTGGTCGTACCATGCACGATGAGGCCGATTCCCTCGATCGGAAAGCCGGTGGCGCCAAGCGCCGCAACCACGCCAAAGGCCTGGTTGTCGACAGTGGTCGGGGTCTTGGCCAGATACACCTTGCCACCGTCCTTGCCGTCGATCAGGAGCAGGTCGGTGAAGGTTCCGCCGACATCGATGCCGGCGACGACGCTGCCCAGGGAATCCGGCGGCTGCACCGAAAAATTCTCTTTCATTGTCGAAACCCGAAATGCTGAGACTACGGATATGCCGCAGTTTGGAAACGTGTTTTACGGCGGCATCTTGACGCAAATATCGTTTGTATACTAATAAATTCCGCACACAAGAGCTTACCGCTTCGGTGGCGTGCATGGCATGCCGGAACCTGAATGGTTCGGGCGCGCACGGGAAGGTTTTGGCGCCCGCGTCTCTCATTGGGCGAGAAGGTTGGAATCGATGAACACCACGCCCGCGTTCAACACCGCTGAAGCCCGTCCGCTACAGTTTCCGATTCCGGCCAACGTCTATGCCGAGACCGTCGTCTCGGTGAAACACTATACCGACCGGCTGTTCTCGTTCCGCATCACCCGGCCGCAGTCGCTGCGCTTCCGCTCGGGCGAATTCGTCATGATCGGCCTGCCCAATGCCGAGAAGCCGGTATATCGCGCCTACTCCGTCGCCAGCCCGGCCTGGGACGAAGAGCTGGAATTCTTCTCGATCAAGGTGCCGGACGGCCCGCTGACCTCGGAACTGCAGAAGATCCAGGTCGGCGACACGGTCATCATGCGCCAGAAGTCGACCGGCACGCTGGTTGTCGACGCGCTGACCCCGGCCAAGCGCCTGTTCATGATCTCGACCGGCACCGGCATCGCGCCCTTTGCAAGCCTGCTGCGCGACCCCGACACCTACGAGAAATTCGATCAGCTGATCCTGACCCACACCTGCCGCGACAATGCCGAGCTGATCTACGGCCAGGAGCTGGTGGCGGCGCTCGAAAGCGACCCGCTGATCGGCGAGCTGACCACTGGGCGCGTCACGCTCTACAATTCGACGACCCGCGAAGTGTCGGCGCGCATGGGCCGCATCACCGCGCTGATCGGCTCCGGCAAGTTCTACCGCGACCTCGGCATCGAAAAGCTCAATCCCGAAACCGACCGCATCATGATCTGCGGCTCGATGCACATGCTGAAGGACGTCAAGGAGCTGGCCGAAAGCCTCGGCTTCCAGGAAGGTTCGCTCAGCCATCCCTCGAGCTTCGTCGTCGAACGCGCCTTCGTCGGATGAGGCCAGCGCGTCTCCCAGAAAGCTGGTTTTGACCTTCCGGTCAAAAATCAGCTGCTTTCGCGGCCTTTTTCAGCTATCCCTCGCCTGAGGACTCGTGAAGCGCGGCTTCGCGGGTTATCGTCGTGCGTGTCGCCCAAAAGTGTCTAGGTTTTGGGAGAACGATGCGCACCAAGAGCGCACGCCGCTGAACGAAAGGGCAGGAGATGAGCAGCACAATCCGCGAAGCCGGTCTTGGCACCAAGGTGACGCCGCTGCCGGCACGCGCAGCCGCCAATACGCCGGTGCCGCTGGACCATCACATCGCACGCAATCCGGGCCTGAAACTCGATCTCGGTTTTCTGGAATCGGTACGCAGCGTCAACCGCTCGGCGCTGGAGCGCCGCGTCGCCAGCCTGACCAAGCGGCGCTCGATCAAGGCCGACAACCAGGCAGCCTGGCTGCTGCGGGCGATCGCCTGCATGGACCTGACGACGCTCAACTCCAACGATACCGAGGAGCGCGTGCGCCGGCTCTGCGCCAAGGCGATCAACCCGCTGCGCCGCGACATCATGGAAGGCCTCGGCATTGCGGGCGAGACCATCCGGCCCGCCGCCGTCTGCGTCTACCATCCCTTCGTCGCCACGGCCGTCGACGCGGTGCGCGGCACCGGCATCCATGTCGCCGCGGTCTCCACCGCCTTCCCGCATGGGCTGGCGCCGCTGTCGACCCGGTTGCAGGAGATCGAGACCTCGGTGAAGGACGGCGCCGACGAGATCGATGTCGTCATCCCGCGCGGCCTGGTGTTCGGCGCCAAGTGGCGCGAGCTTTATAATGAAATCGTCTCGATGCGGGCCGCCTGCGGTGACGCGCATCTCAAGGTCATTTTGGGCACCGGCGACCTCGCAACGCTGCGCAACGTCATGCTGGCCTCGATGGTGGCGATGATGGCGGGCGCCGATTTCATCAAGACTTCGACCGGCAAGGAAAGCGTCAATGCCACACTGCCTGTCGGCCTCGCCATGGTGCGCGCCATCAGGGCCTATTTCGAGGAGACAGGCTATCTCATCGGCTTCAAGCCGGCCGGCGGCATTTCGACCGCGAAAGTCTCGCTCGACTGGCTGGTGCTGATGAAGGAAGAGCTCGGCCGTCCATGGCTGGAGCCCGAGTTGTTCCGCTTTGGCGCCTCGAGCCTGCTGACCGATATCGAACGTCAGCTCGAGCATCATCTGACCGGGCATTATTCGGCCAATCACCGCCACGCGATGGCTTGAGCACCCCCACCCCGATCGGCTTTGCCGATCGACCCCTCCCCACAAGTGGGAGGGTGAAGGAGGAACCTGATGAACATCCTTGAACGCTATCACGCCATGGAATACGGCCCGGCGCCGGAGGCTCGCAACGAGGCCGATGCCTGGCTGGCCGGGCGCGATTTCTCCAAAGCCTTGTTCATCGGCGGCGCCTGGAAAGCGGCCGGCGGCGGCAAGACCTTCGACACCAGCGAGCCGTCTTCCGGCAAGCTGTTGGCCAAGGTGTCCGATGCCAATGCCGCCGACATCGACGCGGCGGTTGCGGCCGCCGCAAAGGCGCTGCCGAAATGGAGCGCCAGTTCCGGATACCAGCGCGCGAAAGTGCTCTACGCCATCGGCCGCGCCATGCAGCGCCACCAGCGGCTGTTCGCGGTGCTTGAGACGATCGACAACGGCAAGCCGATCCGCGAAAGCCGCGACATCGACGTGCCGCTGGCGATCCGCCATTTCATTCACCATGCCGGCTGGGCGCAGGCGCTGGACAGGGATTTTCCCGGCCAAAAGGGTGTTGGCGTCGTCGGCCAGATCATCCCGTGGAATTTTCCCCTGCTGATGCTGGCCTGGAAGATCGCGCCGGCGCTCGCGGCGGGCTGTACCGTGGTGCTGAAGCCGGCCGAGTTCACGCCGCTCACCGCCATTCTGTTCGCCGAGATCTGCGAACGCGCCGGCGTGCCGAAAGGCGTCGTCAACATCATGCAGGGCGGCCCGGATGCGGGCGCGGCGATCGTTAACCACCCCGGCATCCAGAAGATCGCCTTCACCGGCTCTTCCGAAGTCGGCAAGATCATCCGCAAGGCCACCGCCGGGTCAGGGAAAAAACTGTCGCTGGAGCTTGGCGGCAAGTCGGCTTTCATCGTCTTCGAGGACGCCGATCTCGACAGCGCTGTCGAGGGCCTGGTCGACGGCATCTGGTTCAACCAGGGCCAGGTCTGCTGCGCCGGTTCGCGGCTTTTGGTGCAGGAAGGCATCGCCGATGCCTTGATCGCCAAGGTCAAGACACGGATGAGCCGGCTGCGTGTCGGCAGCCCGCTCGACAAGAACACCGATATCGGTCCGCTGGTCGACCTGACCCAGCTCGACCGGGTCAAGGGACTGATCGCCGAAGGTGCCCGGCAGGGCGCCGTCTGCTGGCAGCCGGACGCAACGCTGCCGTCTTCCGGCTACTATCACCTGCCGACGCTCGCCACCGGTGTTTCGCCGGCTAATATTCTAGCGCAGGAAGAGGTGTTCGGGCCGGTGCTCGCCACCATGACCTTCCGCAACACCGAGGAAGCGATCGAACTCGCCAACAATACGCGCTATGGCCTCGCAGCCTCGGTGTGGAGCGAGAACGTCAACCTGGCGCTCCATGTCGCGCCGCAACTGAAGGCTGGCGTGGTCTGGGTCAACGGCACCAACATGTTCGATGCCGCCTGCGGCTTCGGCGGCTATCGCGAGAGCGGTTTCGGCCGCGAGGGCGGGCGCGAGGGGATGTTCGAATATCTGGCGGCGAAACTGCCGCTCGGCCCGATCATCAAGCCGGCGACATCGTCGGTGCAGCCCGTGGAACAGGCGGACGGCGTCGCTATCGACCGCACCGCGAAGCTGTTCATCGGCGGCAAGCAGGTGCGGCCGGACGGCAATTACTCGCTTGCCGTCGCCACCGCCAAGGGCAAGCTCGCCGGCGAAGTCGGGCTCGGCAGCCGCAAGGATATCCGCGATGCGGTTTCGGCTGCCCGCGCCTGCAAAAGCTGGCCGGAGGCGACCGCTTATAACAGGTCGCAGGTGCTTTATTACCTGGCCGAGAACCTTTCCGGCCGCTCGGAAGAATTTGCCGCCCGGCTCACCGAACTGACCGGAGCCAACGCCAAGGCCGCGCGGGACGAGGTGGAGCTCTCGGTCGAACGGCTGTTTCTCTATGCCGGCCTCGCCGATAAGTTCGAGGGACGCGTGCACCAGCCGCCGGCGCGTGCCGTGACGCTGGCGCTGCATGAGCCGGTCGGCGTCGTCGGCATCGTCGCGCCGGACAATCAGCCCCTGCTCGGCTTCATCTCGCTGGTCGCGCCGGCACTGGCCATGGGCAACACGGTGGTCGCCGTGCCGTCGGAACGGTATCCGCTGCTTGCCACCGATCTCTATCAGGTCATCGAATATTCCGATGTGCCGGCCGGCGCCGTCAACATCGTCACCGGACGCACCGCGGAGCTTGCCGGCGTGCTGGCCAAGCATGACGACGTCGACGGACTGTGGCTGGTCGCCGACGCGGATACCTGCGCCAAGGCGGAAGCCGAGTCCATCGGCAACCTCAAACGCGTCTGGAGCGGCAACGGCCGCAGCCTCGACTGGGCCTCGGAAGAAGCCGCCGGCGACGTTTTTCTGCGCCGCGCCATCGAGGTGAAGAATGTCTGGGTGCCTTACGGCGACTAGAGCATGATGCCGAAAAGTGTGAAGCGGTTTTCGGACGACATCATGCTCTATCCCTTTGATTTAGAGATGAATTCAGCTTTCAGGTCGACTCGACCTGAAATCATCGGGCTCTAGGGCATGTCACACAGGGATCGCGATCGGGCTTGACGCCTGGCCATATGTTCTTTAACGAGAAAAAACATCTTTATCAGTGAACTGGCACAGGCCGCACAATCGCGCCTGACTGGCACATGACGCTTTCGCCGGCCGCCGATAAAGGCAATTGACCCAAGCAGGCGAGGAAAAAGCATGGCGGATCTGACAGGCAAGGTCGTTGTCATCACGGCAGCGGCGCAAGGCATCGGCAAGGCGAGCGCGCTGGCCTTCGCCAAGGCTGGGGCCACCGTCCATGCCACCGACATCAACGAGACGCTGCTGGCGGAACTCGCCAAGACATCAGGGATCAAGACCCGCAAGGTCGACGTGCTCAACGACGAGGCGGTCAATGCCGCCTTTGCAGAGATCGGCGCCGTCGACGTGCTGTTCAATTGCGCCGGTTTCGTCCATTCGGGCTCGATCCTGGAGATGAAGGACAGTGATCTCGATTTCGCTTTCAATCTCAACGTGCGCGCCATGATCCGAACCATCCGGGCGGTGCTGCCCGGCATGCTGGAGCGTGGCGACGGGTCGATCATCAACATGGCTTCGCTGGCCAGTTCGACCAAGGGCGTGCCGAACCGCTTCGCCTATGGCGTCACCAAGGCCGCCGTCATCGGGCTGACCAAGGCGGTCGCGGCCGACTATGTCGGCAAGGGCATACGCTGCAACGCCATCTGCCCCGGCACGGTCGAGAGCCCGTCGCTGCAGGACCGCATGCACGCCCAGGGCGATTATGACGCCGCCCGCGCCGCCTTCATCGCCCGCCAGCCGATGGGCCGGCTCGGCACGCCGGAGGAGATCGCCGATCTTGCCGTCTACCTGGCCGGCGCCACCTACACGTCCGGGCAGGCCTATAATATCGACGGCGGCTGGTCGATCTGAGCGCTGCCTTGAGACAACCGGACATCGGATCGCCGGCCGCCAATACAGGCTGTTCGCGCTTGTCGTGAAGCAGGCCGATGGCTAGGGTCCGCCCGGTTCCAGAGACGGCCGCCCCGGCGGAGAGTTTGTAGAACGGCCACGAGGCCGCAATCAGGAGAAGATGCATGAAACTGCTGCGCTATGGCGAGGTGGGAAGCGAACGGCCCGGCCTGCTCGATGCGGATGGAACGATCCGCGATCTCTCCGCCCATGTTGCCGATATTGCCGGCACGACACTTCATCCGGCCTCGCTGGACATGCTTTCGAAGCTCGATGCGAAGTCGCTGCCGGCGGTTTCCGGCAAGCCGCGCCTCGGCGCCTGCGTCGCCGGCACCGGCAAGTTCATTTGCATCGGCCTCAACTATTCCGACCATGCCGCCGAGACCGGGGCCACCGTGCCGCCGGAGCCGATCATCTTCATGAAGGCAAGCTCGGCCATCGTCGGCCCGGACGACGACGTGCTGATCCCGCGCGGCTCCGAGAAGACCGACTGGGAAGTCGAGCTCGGCGTGGTTATCGGCAAAACCGCCAAATATGTCAGCGAAGCCGACGCGCTCGACCATGTCGCCGGCTATTGCGTCTCCCATGACGTGTCCGAGCGCGCCTTCCAGGCCGAGCGCCAGGGCCAGTGGACCAAGGGCAAGAGCTGCGACACGTTCGGCCCGACCGGACCGTGGCTGGTGACCAAGGACGAAGTATCAGACCCGCAGAACCTGAAGATGTGGCTGACGGTCAACGGCAAGACGATGCAGAACGGCTCGACCAAGACCATGGTCTATGGCGTTGCCTATCTCGTTTCCTACCTCAGCCAGTTCATGTCGCTGCACCCCGGCGACATTATTTCGACAGGCACCCCGCCCGGCGTCGGGCTCGGCATGAAGCCGCCGGTGTTCTTGAAGGCCGGCGATGTCGTGGAGCTGGGGATCGAAGGTTTGGGGCAGCAGAAGCAGACGTTCAGGGCTGACGTGTAGACACGCGGGGGTTGCGCTGCTGCCTCATGGCCTACCGCGCTGTGAGGCCCCCTCATCCGGCCGCTTCGCGGCCCCATTCTCTTCTCCCCGTGGGGGAGAAGAGAATGGGGCCGGCGCCGATGATCTCCTCTCCCCCTCGGGGAGAGGTCAGCCCAGCGAAGCGGAGGCTGGGTGAGGGGCTGCGCCATCCCTACTTTATCGTCTTCCCATCAGCGCCAAATCGATAGGTCTTCGCCGCATCCGGCGTTGCGTAAAGCGTCGTTCCCGGCTCCGCGTCGTACACCCCGAAAATCCGTACGGTGATCAGGCCGGCTTTCTCGCAATCCAGATATAGATTGGTGTCGGCGCCGAGATGCTCGGCGTGGACGACCGTGCCCTTCCAGGCGCCGGACTTCGGATCGACCGTCAGGTGCTCCGGCCGCACGCCGATGGTCCTGGCTGTCTCGCCGAGCCGGGCGCCGTCGACGAAATTCATCTTCGGCGAGCCGATGAAGCCGGCGACGAACTCGTTTGCCGGCGAATTGTAGAGTTCCATCGGGCCGCCGATCTGCTCGATTTTTCCGGCATTGAGCACGACGATCTTGTCGGCCAGCGTCATCGCCTCGACCTGGTCGTGGGTGACGTAGATCATCGTCGCCTTCAGCCGGCGATGCAGCTGCGCGATCTCCAGCCGCGTGTTGACGCGCAGCGCCGCGTCGAGGTTCGACAGCGGTTCGTCGAACAGGAACAGTTTCGGCTCGCGCACCACGGCGCGGCCGATGGCGACGCGCTGGCGCTGGCCGCCGGAAAGTTCCGCAGGTCGTCTTTCGAGATAGGGCTCGAGCGACAGCATGGACGAGGCGATGCCGATGCGGCGGTCGATTTCCGCTGCCGGCGTGTTCGCCTGCTTGAGCCCGAGCCCCATATTGTTCTTCACCGTCAGATGCGGATAGAGCGCATAGGTCTGGAACACCATGGCAATGCCGCGTTTCGCCGGCGGGGTGACCGAGACATCCTCGCCATCGATCAGCACCCGGCCCGAGGTCGAATCCTCCAGACCGGCGATGACCCGGAGCAATGTCGACTTGCCGCAACCCGAAGGGCCGACAAAGACGACGAACTCGCCATCCGTCACTTCGAGGTCGATGCCCTTCAGCACCTCGACCGGCCCAAAGGCCTTTTTCACGTTCTCGATTTTCAGCGAGCCCACGGCAGTCCTCCAAATTGATGAGTGGGCGCCAGGCCCCTGTACGGCGCGGACGACGACAGCCTGATCACAGTCGCACCGCCTTCCCGCCGCGCACGCTCTCGTCGGCGGCAAGGCAGACGGCAAGCGACCGCACCGCGTCGTCCATATGTCTGGTGAGATCGATATCCTCGCGGATCGCCTTGAGGACAAAAGCCTGTTCGAGATCGCAGAGATCCTGATGGCCGGGTTCGCCTTCCATCGACAGCATCTCGTCCGCCTTTAGGAACTTGCCGTCCGTGCCGGTCGCGGCGCTGTGCAGGCGGATGGTCGAGGTCTTGGTGTGGGTGTCGATGTCGTCGGACTTAACGCCCTCCTTCATAACGATCGACACACAGCCCTTGGGCGAAATCACGTCCTTCACGAAGAAGGCGGTTTCCGAAATCATCGGGCCCCAGCCGGCCTCGTACCAGCCGACCGAACCGTCATCGAACAGCACCTGCAGATGGCCATAATTGTACATGGAGGGCGCGACTTCCTCGGTCAGCCGCACGCCCATCCCGCGCACCTCGACCGGCTTGGCATCGGTGATCTGCAGCATGACGTCGAGATAATGCACGCCGCAATCGACGATCGGCGATGTCGTCTGCATCAGCTGCTTGTGCGTCTCCCAGGTATGGCCCGAGGATTGCTGGTTGAGGTTCATGCGGAACACGTAGGGACCGCCGAGCTTGCGCGCTTCGGCGATCAACCGGATCCAGGACGGGTGGTGGCGCAGGATATAGCCGATCACCAGCTTTCGGCCGTTGGCCTTGGCTGCCGCGACGACACGCCTGGCGTCGGCCACCGTCGTTGCCAGCGGCTTTTCGACGAAGACATGGCAGCCGGCCTCGAACGCTTTCACCGCATAATCGGCATGGCTGTCGGAATAGGTGGCGACGCAGGCGACGTCGGGCTTTTCGTCGCGCAGGGCGTCATCGAACGAACGCCTGATGCCATAGCCGGACAGCCCCCCAGGCAAAGGCACGTCGGAGCGGTTGACCAGCGCGGCGATCTGAAAACCGGTATTGGTGTGATAGGCCAGCGCATGGCTGCGGCCCATATTGCCGAGGCCGGCGACGACAACGCGAAGGGGTCTTTCTGAACTCACTTGACGGCTCCGGAAGTAATGCCGCGGATCAGCTGCCGCGAGAAGATGACATAGAGGACCAGCACCGGCAGGATCGCCAGCGACAGTGCTGCCAGGATGGCGTTCCAGTTGGTGACGAACTGGCCGAGGAAAAGCTGGGCGCCGAGCGTCACCGTCTTGGTCTCTTCCGACGGCGCCAGGATCAGCGGGAACCACAGATCGTTCCAGATCGGGATCATGGTGAAGACGGCGACGGTTGCCATCGACGGCCGCACCAGCGGCACGACCAGGCGGAAGAAGATGGTGTATTCCGACAGGCCGTCGATGCGGCCGGCGTTCTTCAGATCGTCGGACACCTGCTTCATGAATTCGGACAGGATGAAGACGGCGAGCGGCAGGCCTTGCGCGGTGTAGACCAGGATCAGCGCCGTCAGCGTGTTGACCAGCCCGCTCGCCACCATCAATTGCAGGATGGCGACGGTGGCGAGGCGGATCGGGATCATGATGCCGAGCGCCAAATAAAGCCCCATCATCGTGTTGCCGCGGAAGCGATATTCCGACAGCGCGAACGCGGCCATGGCGCCGAACAGAAGCACGAAGAACAGCGAGCCGACGGTGACGACGAGACTGTTCTGGAAATAGTGGATGAAGTCGCCCTGGCCGATCACCGTGGTGTAGCCGATCAGGTCGAAGGTCTTTGGCGTCGGCGGCGTCAGCGGCGCGCCGAAGATGCCAGCGCGGGACTTGAACGAATTCATGATGACCAGGATCACCGGAAACAGCGCGATCGCCGTGTAGGTCAGCAGGATCGCGTGGGCGCCGATGGTGCGGGGCAGTGAACGGGTGGCGATGCTCATCTCCGTCCCCTCAGAACTGGTAGCGACGCAGGCGCGTCTGGATGAGGAAGAGGTAGACGCAGACACCGCCCAGGATGATCAGGAACATGATCGTGGCGATGGTCGCGCCCATGTTGGGATCGCCGACCTGCAGCTGGAAGCCGAAGAAGGCGCGATAGAGGAAGGTGCCGAGAATATCGGTCGAATAGTTCGGACCGGCGAGAGCCCCTTGAGCGGTGTAGATCAGGTCGAAGGCGTTGAAGTTGCCGACGAAGGTGAGGATCGAGATGATGCCGATCGACGGCAGGATCAGCGGCAGCTTGATCTTCCAGAACTGCGACAGGCCGGTGATGCCATCGCATTCGGCCGCCTCGATCACCTCTTCGGGGATCGACAGCAGCGCGGCATAGATCAGCATCATCGGAATGCCGATGAATTGCCACACCGAGATCAGGCTGAGCGCGGTCAGCGCGTACTGCTCCTTGCCGAGCCAGGGCGTGAACAGGCTTTTCAGGCCGACGAAGTCGAGCAGATGCGGCGCCACGCCCCATAGCGGCGACAGGATCAGCTTCCAGGCAAAGCCGACGATGACGAAGGACAGGATGGTCGGCACGAAGATCGCGGTGCGGTAGAAGGCGGCGAACCGCAGCCTGGGGCTGGAGAGAATTGCCGCCAACAGCACGCCGACCGGGTTCTGCACCAGCATGTGGATGATGAAGAACCAGACATTGTTGCGCAACGCATTCCAGAAATTGACCGACCAGTTGGGATCGCCGAACAGGGTGCGGAAATTGTCCAGGCCGACGAAGATCTGGGACTGGTCGACATTGCGGAACAGCGAGAGCTGCAGCGTGCCGGCGAGCGGCAGGATCATGATCGCCGTATAGACGAGCACCGCCGGCGCCAGGAAGACGGCGAGATGCCAGCGGAATGGTCTTTTGGGTCGTGTTTGTGCGGCCATGAGTTCGGTCCCCGCCGTCTCTCGGTTCCAGACGATGTGATGCTAGATGATGCCTCGATGCATGGCCCAACCTTGCCCGGCGCGGCAAGACAAAGGCCTGCGACTGATCAGCCAGCCTTCCCCAACAACAGCAAGGGTAAGGCCGTGAGGCAGAGCCGACAATCGCAATATGAAGACAGGATAATCCGGAACCGGCCGGGCATGCGCCCAGCCGGCTCCGCTGCCTGAGCTCTTACTTGGCCGGCTTATACCAGCTGTCGAGACCGGTCTGCAGCTTCTTGGCCGCGGCTTCGGGCGTCTCGGTGCCGTTGATGACGTTGGCCGATTCAACCCAGGTCTCGTTTTCGAGGTTCGGCGTACCGCGCGACAGGATCTGGTAAGTCGAGCGGATCGTCGACTTGCACTTGCCGCGCCAGGAGACGAATTCCTGCGCCAGCGGGTCTTCCATCTTCACCGGCGAGGAGTTCAGGCTGAAGAAGCCCGGCAGCGCGTTGGCGTAGATGGTGGCGAAGTCAGGCGAAGCCACCCAGGACAGGAAGGTCTTGGCCGCGTCCGCGTGCTTGGAGGCTGCGTTCAGGCCCATGCCGATATCGGTATGGTCGGAGATGTAGCAGGTGTCGCCGGCCTTCTCGACCGGCGGCGGGAAGGCGCCCATCTTGAACTGTGCCTGGGTGTTGAACAGGCCGATTTCCCACGAGCCGGCCGGGTAGATGGCGGCGCGGCCGAGCGTGAACAGGTTCTGGCTGTCCGGATAGGTTTGGGCCTCGAAGCCGTCGCCCAGATAAGGCTTCCACTTGGCCAGTTCCTCATACGGCGCGACCCAGTCCTTGTCGGTCAGCTTCTGATCGCCCTTGATCAACGCCTTGCGGCCGTCCTCGCCCTTCCAGTAGTTGGGGCCGATGTTCTGATAGCCCATGGTCGCGGCTTCCCAGAGGTCCTTGGTGCCCATCGCCATCGGGATATAGGTGCCGTCGGCCTTGATCTTGTCGAGCGCGGCGAAGAACTCGTCACGGGTCTGAGGCACCTTTATGCCGAGCTTGTCGAAGGCGTCCTTGTTGTAGATGAAGCCGTGGATGACGGATGCCATCGGCACGCAGAAGCTCGCCTTGCCGTCATCGGTCTGCCAGGCGGACTTGGCGACCGGCGAGAAGTTTTCCATGCCGGGCAGCGCCGAGAGGTCGGCAAGGTTGCCCTTCTTGAACAGTTCGAGCGACTTGTCGAACGGGCGGCAGGTGATCAGGTCGCCCGCCGAACCGGCGGCGAGCTTGGCGCCGAGGGCGGCGTCATATTCGGTCGGGGCCGATGGGGCGAACACCACCTTGATGCCGGGGTTCTTGGCTTCGAAGGCCGGGATCAGCTTATCCTTCCAGATGGCAAGGTCGTCGCCGCGCCAGCTTTCGATGTTGAGCGTTACGTCCTCGGCGTGAGCCAATCCGGCCGAGCCGAGAATGCTGGTGCCCAGAAGCAGTGCCGTCAGTAGTTTCGTTGTCATGCTCAGTCTCCCTGTTGACCTTTTTCAGGTTCGGTTTTGATGAGAACCCAGGCTTTGGAGCCCTTGTTCCCCTCGCAAGCCCGTTTCACCCCGATGGGAATCGGGATGAAACTGGCCTATTTCTTTGTTCGAGCGTGATCTTTTCCGAAAAGCGGTTTCCACTTCTCGGGATCATGCCCCAGCGCGGAAAGGGCTGGCCGCAGCTTCTGGCCTGTCCGTTCCAGTATCTTCCGCGCCGCATCGGCGCTGTCGGCGCCTGCGGCGAGCAGAATGGCTGTCTTGACCGCGCCGCCGCTCTTTTCGAGCAGGCTGGCGGCCTCTTCCTGGCCGCGGCCGCTGACGGCGGCGACGATGCGAGCCGCCCGGTCGCGCAGCTTCATGTTATCGGCCATGAGGTTGACCATGTAGCCGTCATGGACATGGCCAAGATGAACGGCGGTCAGCGTCGACAGCATGTTGAGCGCGATCTTCTGCGCCGTTCCGGCGCCCATGCGGGTCGAGCCGGCGATGACTTCCGGGGGTGTCTCGAGCAGGATGGCGGTGTCGGCCTGCTGGAGCAGAGCCGAACCCGTGTTGTTGGCGATGCCGACGGTGGCGGCACCCCGGCGCCGCGCCTCCTCGATGGCGCCCACCGCATAGGGCGTCGTGCCGCTGGCGGAGAGGGCGATCAGGCAATCGCCCACGCCGACACCCGCATTGGCAACCGCCGTCGTGGCCTCCTCGGCGTCGTCCTCGGGCCCGCCGGCCAGTGTCCTCAAGGCGTCGTCGCCGCCGGCGATCAGGATGGCGATGCGGTCGCGCTGGATGCCGAACGTGCCCGGCAATTCCAGCGCATCGGCCAGCGCCATCAGGCCGGAGCTGCCGGCCGCGGCATAGGCAAGCTTGCCGCCGCCGCTCAGGCGACCGGCAATGATCTCGGCCGCCTTGGCGATGGAGGGAATGGCGTTGCGGACCGCTTTGGCGGCCTCGACCTGCGCATCGGCCAGCGAAGCAAGGATGACTTCGGGAGCCTGGATATCCAGCCCCTCGGCATTCCCATGCAGCGCTTCGGTGCGCGTTTCGGCCATCCCAGTTCCTCCGATCCACAAAACAATACCAAAAAAATACCACTTGTCCACATGCATTAACGAATTCGCGGTCAGGAAATCGCTAAGCCGACGAATTGCGGAAGCTTTTCAATAAAATACGGCTTAATCTTTTTGAAACGGGAATTAACTCTTGGCTATTGGTATTTTATTGGTATTATCCTGCCGGAGGAGAAAATCGCGTGAAATTCGTGCTCGGTATCGATGGCGGCGGCACCAGCTGCAGGGCCGCACTGGCAACGGCGGACGGCGCTGTTGTCGGCCGCGCCAAAAGCGGCGCCGCCAACATCCGCACCGACCTCACCGGCGCCCGCTCGAACATCGTCGATGCGGCGCGGCAGGCTTTCATCGCCGCCGGGCAAGATCCGGACCTGATCCCGCAAACACCCGCCATCCTCGGCCTGGCCGGCGCCAATGTCGGCACTTACCGGCAGCAGCTCGAGGCGATCCTGCCGTTCAGCACCAGCCGCGTGGAGACCGATGCGGAGATCGCGCTCGAAGGCGCGGTCGGTTCCGGTGACGGCGCGATGGCGATCCTGGGCACCGGCACCGCCTATATGGCGCGCAAGGCTGGCAAATCGCGCGCCATCGGCGGCTGGGGATTCCAGGTCGGCGACCAGGGCAGCGGCGCCCGCATCGGCCGCGACCTGCTGGAGCAGACCCTGCTCGCGCACGATGGCGTGCGCCAGGCCTCGCCGCTGACCGACAGCATGATGGCCGTTTTCCGCAACAATCCCGAGGACGTCGTCGAGTTCACCACCAACGCCAAGCCCGGCGACTTCGGCGGCTTCGCGCCGAAAGTGTTCGAGCACGCGCAAAAAGGCGACAATGTCGCCAACTGGATCCTCGACAAGGCGGTCGCCGATGTCGAGGCCTCGCTCGGCGCGCTCGACCTCGCCGCCGGAGCACCTCTCTGCCTGCTCGGCGGGCTGGCGCCGCTCTATGCGCCGCGCCTGTCGGCGCGCTACCGCGCCCTGCTGAAGGAACCGCTCGACGATGCGCTAGGCGGTGCCGTGCAGATGGCGGCACGCCTTTTCGCTGGGCGCGCGGAGGCTGCGCGATGAGCGATGCCGCCGACCAGATCTTCGCCACGCTCAAACAATCCTCGCAAAGCGGCGCGCCGCTTTACCTGCAGCTCAGGAAAAGCATCGAGGACGCCGTCAATCGCGGCCTGATCGGCCCGGGCGACGCGCTGCCTTCCGAGCGCGACATCGCCACCAAGGCCGACATTTCGCGCGTCACCGTGCGCAAGGCGGTGCAAGACCTGGTCAAGGGCGGCATATTGGTGCAGCGCCATGGCTCGGGCACCTTCGTGGCGCCGCGCATGGAGCGCGTCGAGCAGTCGCTGTCGCGGCTGACCTCCTTCACCGAAGACATGGCGCGGCGCGGCATGGCGGTGCGCTCGGCCTGGCTCGACCGTGGCCTTTACGCGCCCTCGCCCGACGAGATGATGGTGCTTGGCCTGTCGTCGAGCGAACTGGTGGCGCGCGTGGCGCGCCTGCGCATCGCCAACGACACGCCGCTGGCGATCGAACGCGCTTCGCTGTCGGCCAGCGTGCTGCCGGACCCGGCTGGAATTGGCTCCTCGCTCTACGCGGCGCTGGAATTGACCGGCAACAGGCCGGTGCGCGCGGTGCAGCGCATCTCCGCCGCCAATCTCGGCGAGGGCGATGCGCGCCTGCTCGAAGTGCCGCCGGGCATTGCCGGCCTGCATATCGAGCGTATTTCCTACCTGGCGAGCGGCAAGGTGATCGAGTTCACCCGCTCCATCTACCGGGGCGACGCCTATGATTTCGTCGCCGAACTGCGGCTGACAGGGCCGAGCGAAGAGGGCCGATCATGATTGCCAACACCACGCATATGCAGCGCGAGATCGAGGAGATCCCGCAAGCCGTCGCCCGCCTGCTCGACGGCTCCGGTGCCGTGCTGGCCGAAGCAGGGCGCGGCATCAAGGAGCGCGACCCGCATTTCGTCGTCACCGTGGCGCGAGGCTCGTCCGATCATGCCGCCACCTTCATGAAATATGCCGTCGAATTGACCGCGGGCCTTGCCGTCGCCTCGGTCGGACCGTCGATCGCCTCGATCTATGGCCGCAAGCTCCGGCTTGACGGCTCGGCCTGCCTGGCGATCTCGCAGTCGGGCAAGAGCCCCGACATTGTCGCGATGGCCGAAACCGCACGAGCCGGCGGCGCGCTGACCATTGCCGTCACCAACACCGCCGATTCGCCGCTCGCGCGCGCCTCGGACTATGCGATAGACATACTCGCCGGGCCGGAGCGCAGCGTCGCGGCAACCAAGACCTTCATCAATTCCGCCGTTGCCGGTCTTGCCCTGATGGCGCATTCGACCGGCGACGACGCGCTTCTCGCGGCCCTGGCCCGCCTGCCCGAGCATTTCGGCAAGGCGATCGCCTGCGACTGGATGAACGTGCTGGCCGAGACGATCGAGAAGCAGAAGTCGCTGTTCATTCTCGGCCGCGGTCCGTCGGCGGCGATGGCAAACGAGGCGGCGCTGAAGTTCAAGGAGACCTGCGGCATTCATGCCGAGGCTTATAGCGCGGCCGAAGTCATGCATGGCCCGCTGGCGCTGATCGGCCCCGACTTTCCGGTGCTGGCGCTGGCCGCTCGCGACGCGTCCGAGCCCTCGGTCGCCGACGCCGCCGACAGCCTGGCGGCCAAGGGCGCGCCGGTTTTCGTCACCTCGGCGCTCGCCAACCGCGCCACGCGCCTGCCGCACGTCGCCACCGGTCACCCGCTGACCGATCCGCTGACGCTGATCGTTTCCTTCTACATGTTCGTCGAGGCCTTTGCCCGCCATCGCGGCCTCGATCCGGACGCGCCGCGCAACCTTCGCAAGGTGACGGAGACCGTATGAGCGACCGTTTTGCCCTGACCGGCGCCCGCATCTTCGACGGCGACGACTGGCATGAAGGCGCGGCCCTTGTTGTGCGCGACGGCCTCGTCGAGGCCATGCTGCCGCAAGGCGCGCTGCCCGGGGATATCCGTGCCGTCGACACCGGCGGCGGCATGCTGGTGCCGGGCTTCGTCGACATCCAGGTCAATGGCGGCGGCGGTGTGATGCTCAACGATCATCCCGATGTCGCCTCGATCGAAACCATCTGCCGCGCGCACGCGCCATTCGGCACGACGGCGCTGCTGCCGACGCTGATCACCGACACGCCCGCAATCACCGCCGCCGCGATCGCCGCCGGCGAAGCGGCAGCGCTGCAAAAAGTGCCGGGTTTCCTCGGCCTTCACCTGGAAGGTCCGCATCTGTCGATTGCCCGCAAGGGTGCGCATGATCCGGCGCTGATCCGGCCGATGACGGACGCCGACCAGGCCATGCTGATCGCGGCGCGCCAGAAGCTGCCGGTGCTGCTCACCACGATCGCGCCCGAATCCGTCGATCCTGCCCGCGTCAAGGCCTTGGCCAAGGCCGGGGTCATCGTCAGCGTCGGCCATTCCGACACTCGCCATGCCACGGCTAAAGCCTTTGCCGAGGCCGGCGCCAGCGTCGTCACCCACCTGTTCAACGCGATGAGCCAGATCGGCAACCGCGAGCCCGGGCTGGCGGGCGCCGCCATCGACATCGGCGCCTTGTCGGCGGGGCTGATCGCCGACGGCATCCATGTCCACCCCGCCACGATCAGGATCGCGCTCGACGCCAAGCAGGGACCGGGCAGGATCGTGCTGGTCACCGACGCGATGGCGACGATCGGCACCGAGATGAGTTCGTTCACGCTCAACGGCCGCACCATCTACCGCAGGGATGGCAGCCTCAGGCTTGCCGACGGGACGCTGGCCGGCGCCGACCTCGACATGATCTCGGCCCTCCGGTTCATGCACCGCACTGTCGGGCTCGAGCTTTCCGAAGTCTTGCGCATGGCCTCGCTATACCCGGCCCAGGCGATCGGCCAGTCGCACCGGCTTGGCCGCTTCGCCAATGGCACGGCGGCGGACATCGTTGCGCTGTCGGACGATCTTGACATAGGAAGCGTCTGGATCGGCGGCGACAAGGTGTTCGAGGCTGTCGCTCCGCGCTGAGAGCGAGGCCATGCAGACAATCGATTGTGTCGTCGCCGGAGCAGGCGTCGTCGGGCTTGCCGTCGCCAGGGCGCTTGCCTTGTCGGGCCGCGAGGTGGTGGTGATCGAAAAGGCCGACGCGATCGGCACCGTCACCAGTTCGCGCAATTCCGAAGTCATCCATGCCGGGCTCTATTATGTGCCCGGCAGCCTGAAGGCCCGGCTGTGCGTCGAAGGGCGCCGGCAGCTCTATGCATACTGCGCCGAACACACTGTCGGCCATCGCCGCGCCGGCAAGCTGATCGTCGCCAGCGAACCCGGCCAGACGCACGGGCTGCGGGCGATCGAGGTCAATGCGAAACGCTGCGGGGTCGACAATCTCCAGCTTTTGACACGCGCCGAGGCCGAAAGCCTGGAGCCGGCGCTGAGATGCGCCGGCGCGCTGCTGTCGCCATCGACGGGCATTGTCGACAGCCACGCGCTGATGCTTTCGCTGCGCGGTGACGCTGAAGCCGCAGGCGCGTCCTTCGCTTTCCTCACCTGCGTTGCCGGGGCGGCGATCGAAGCCGATGGGATCCGGATCGACACGCTCGACGCCAATGGCGAGACCTTTGCCGTGGAGGCCGGCGCTTTCGTCAATGCAGCCGGCCTGGATGCGCAGGCCGTGGCCAGTCGGATCGAGGGTTTCCCAAGGGATCTCATCCCCCGGCAGTGGCTGGCGCGTGGCAATTATTTCGCGCTTCCCGGGCGGTCGCCGTTTTCGCGGCTGATCTATCCGGTTCCGGTCGAAGGGGGCCTCGGCGTCCACCTGACGCTCGACCTCGCCGGCAATGCGCGCTTTGGCCCCGATGTCGAATGGATCGACAGCGTGGATTTCACGGTCGACCCCGGCCGAAGCGCCGTCTTCTACGAGGCGATCCGCCGCTATTGGCCCGATCTCGCGAATGGCGCCCTGCAGCCGGCCTATGCCGGCATCCGGCCGAAGCTCTCGGGCCCCGGACAGCCAGCGGCGGACTTCGTGATTCAGGGACCGGCCGATCACGGCGTGGGCCGGATCGTCAATCTGTTCGGCATCGAGAGCCCCGGCCTGACGGCGAGCCTGGCCATCGCCGACCATGTCGCCGAACTGTTGTACCCGACCTGAGCCAGCGTTCGCGCGCGCCGGAGCGCGACATCTGCTTAGCCGGCTTTATTTGAGACGTAGAGATCCTTGTAGCTGTCGCGCAAAAGGTTCTTCTGTACCTTGCCCATCGTGTTGCGCGGCAGGTCGTCGACGAAGATCACCCGTTTGGGATGCTTGTACTTCGCCATGCGGCCGGTGACGGCGTCGAGAATCTCGGCCGCGCTGATCCGCGACGCGGGCGAGCGCACGACGACCGCGGTGACGCCTTCGCCGAAGTCCGGATGGGCAAGGCCGATGACGGCGCTTTCCAGGACGCCGTCGAGCGCATCGATCTCGCTTTCGAGTTCCTTCGGATAGACGTTGTAGCCGCCTGAGATGATCAGGTCCTTGCCGCGACCGACAATGTGGACATAGCCGTCGGCGTCGATCATGCCGAG
This sequence comes from Mesorhizobium sp. B2-3-14, assembly GCF_006442175.1. NCBI lineage: Bacteria > Pseudomonadati > Pseudomonadota > Alphaproteobacteria > Hyphomicrobiales > Phyllobacteriaceae > Mesorhizobium > Mesorhizobium sp. B2-3-14. Next base: position 43,984 of record NZ_VFVP01000014.1, read on the forward strand.
GTCGCCGGTGATGAAGAAGCCGTCGGCGCGGAATTCCGCCTTGGTCTTTTCCGGCATGCGCCAGTAGCCGCCGAACACGTTCGGACCCTTGACCTCGATCATGCCGACCTCGCCCTGGGCGAGCGGCTTGCCGGAATCGGGATCGGCGATGCGCAGCGACACGCCGGGCAAGGGGAAGCCAACCGTGCCGGCGCGCCGCTCGCCCTCATAGGGGTTGGAGGTGTTCATGTTGGTCTCGGTCATGCCATAGCGCTCGAGGATGGCGTGGCCGGTGCGCTCGCGCCAGGCGTTGTGCGTTTCGGCCAGCAGCGGCGCCGAACCAGACACGAACAGCCGGATGTTTTTCGCCGCCTCGCGATCCAGCCCGTCCTGCTGCAGCAGCCTGGTATAGAAGGTCGGCACGCCCATCAGCGCGGTGGCGCGCGGCAGCAGCGAGACGATGCGGCTCGCGTCGAATTTCTGCTCGAACAGCATCGAAGCGCCGGCCATCAGGGTGACGTTGGTGGCGACGAACAGGCCGTGCGTGTGGAAAATCGGCAGCGCGTGGATCAGCACGTCATCCCTGCTGAAACGCCATTGCTCGACCAGCACCCGCGCGTTCGAGGCGAGATTCTCATGGCTGAGCATGGCGCCTTTCGAACGGCCGGTCGTTCCCGACGTGTAGAGGATCGCCGCAAGGTCGTCGGCGCCGCGCTCCACATCGTGGAACTCGGAAGACTGACGCGATGCCTGGTCCGCGAGGGATCCCTGGCCACTGCGGTCGAGCGTGACCACGACGGCACCGGACGGCTCGACCATCCCACGGATGTCCGCCGACCGTGCCGGATCGCAGACGATCACCCGAGGTGCGGCATCCCCAAAGAAATAGCCGAGCTCGGCCAGCGTATAGGCGGTGTTGAGCGGCAGGAAGACGGCGCCGGCGCGCAAGCAGGCGAGATAGAGCAAAACCATCTCCGGGCTCTTCTCGACCTGCACGGCAACCCGGTCGCCGGGCGCGACATCCATTTGCAGGAGCGCATGCGCAAGCTGCGCCGACCGTGCCAGCATGTCGCCATAGGTGAGCGAGCGTCCATCATCGGTTTCCATCAACAGGCGCCCAGGCGCCGGCATCCGGGACCGGAACGCATCGAACAGATGATTGCTCATGAAATCTTCCCAGGTGACGCCGGCCGCGATCTTGGGCGGCACGCGACGAAGAGTTCGCGTTTCCCAGCCCTGCCGTCAAGGCCGCAGCCGGCTGCCCGGCGTCCACCGAAAGATTCGAGGGATGGGACGGCAGAGAGCGCCGACCAAACAGCCGTCAACGCTGGGCGCGCTTACCCGGACCGGCGGGTGCCTCGCCTTGCCTGAAGCGTTCCATGCACATGGCGGCGGTCAGCTGGTAGTGATCGATCAGGGCCTGGACGGCACCATCCGCATTGCCGTCCAGCGCATTTTCAGCAATCAGCCGGTGTTCGGCGAAATCGTCGCGCTGGATGCTCTCCCCGTCATTGGCCATTTGCCTGTAGCGGTAGGCGTGATCGGAAAGCTGGTCGCAGAAACCAACCAGCCAGTGCGACCGGCACGCCGAGATCAGCACCCGATGGAAAGTGCGATGCACTTTCTCCCACTCCGGATTGAGCGACGAGCTACTTTGCGGTGAAAGCCGTGAGGCCCGCCCCAGGCGATGCAGCGCCAGCACCAATTGTTCTTCCCATTCGGCGGTGCGGTGGGCAATGGATTCGCGCAGCGCCCGCTCCTCGAGCCAGCAGCGCGTGCGCGTCAGTTCCTCGAGTTCCGTCGCGCTGACCGGCATGATGAAAAAGCCACGCTGGTCATGGCGGCCAAGGAGACCTTCGGAGGCAAGGCGATTGAGGGCTTCACGAACCGGAGAGGCACCGGCGCCATACTTGGAAACGACCCACTCGACGCGCAGCTTGCTTTCGGTTTCAAGAGCGCCGCTGAGAAGATCATCACGCAATTGGTGATAGACCGTGCTGGCAAGCGTGCTCTTGGCTCCTGTGCCGTCGTCGTTCAGATTGGCAGCTCCGTATGTCAAAAGCGACTCCTTGTCCCCTTACTGTCGTCCTGGGCAATTCGAGTCCGAAATTCTCTCTCCGTACGCGTACCATATAGCGTGACGCTTCCGGCACTCAAGCAGAAGATCGCGCTATTGTACTTTAGGACAATGGAATATACCCAATCCGCGGGGCCGATCGCGAGAATTCGAATATTCTACAACCAGCAGAAGTTTAACGTGTTTTGTATGCACGCAGGATCATCTGTTTCTTGTGCTCCCATGCGAGCATCTTTTCTGTCGCGCGCAAAGACAGCGGGCGACTGCCCGAATCAGATCGTCGCGCAACCTGATTCGGACGCGCGGCAGACCACGCCCTCCAACGACGCCGATCCGTAGCAATTGGTGCCGGAATGACCGCGCTGTGTCAGCCGGCGGCCTTGTCGGCCGCCGCCCTGATCGCTTCGATGTTGGCGCGGTAAGCCTCGACACTGCCACCCCTGAAGATGGCAGCACCGGCCACCAGCACGTCGGCGCCGGCAGCGGTGACCAAGGGGGCGGTTTCCGGCGAGACGCCTCCGTCGATCTCGATGCGGATCGGCCGGTCACCGATCAGCGCCTTGATCCTTCTCACCTTGTCGACCATCGCCGGGATGAAGGCCTGCCCGCCGAAACCCGGATTGACGGTCATGATCAGGATCAGGTCGAGCCGGTCGAGCACATATTCGATCGCCGTTTCCGGGGTCGCCGGATTGAGCGACACGCCCGCCTTCTTGCCGAGGTTCCTGATTGTCTGCAACGAGCGGTCGAGATGCGGCCCGGCCTCGGCATGCACCGTCATGCCGTCGCAGCCGGCTTCGGCAAAGGCGGCGAGGTAGGGATCGGCTGGCGCGATCATCAGGTGGCAGTCGAAAAAGGCCTTGGTGCGATTGCGGATCGCCTTGATGACAGGCGGGCCGAAGGTGATGTTTGGCACGAAATGCCCATCCATCACGTCGAGATGGATCCAGTCGGCACCGGCCGCCGCCACCGCCTCGACCTCGTCACCGAGCTTCGAGAAATCCGATGCCAGCACCGACGGTGCGATCAAGGTTTTTTTGCTCATGTCGCGGCCTTTCCGGGCGCCCTTTTGATACGATCGCTGCGTACCGACTGCCTAAAGCGCTCCCGGGGACTTGTCGAGAGCGCCAGTACAGCGGCTCCACAGGCAGGGGTGACGTCGCGGCGTTCCCGATCCTGTCGCCGCCAACCTCCGCCTGCCTGGATCATGAAGAAAGACCCGCCGGATTGCTCCAGCGGGTCTTTGTTTGGCGTCGCGCGGGTGCCTATTGCTGCTGAAGCTTCAGCACCCTGTTTGGCACCGGGTCCTGCTGCTGGTCGATCGGCTGCCTGCGCCGCGGCAGCAATTGCAGCAACTGGCCCGGATCGATTTCCAGCGATGGTTGCCCGCGCATCGGCCGGCAGTTCGGATACCGCCCGACCATGCCTTCCGGACAGTGCCGCGTGAAGATCGGCTGGCACTGGCCGTTGACCATCTGCGAGCCCGGCGCGCATTCGCTCTCTTGCCTGGGCTTGCGGCATGCGCCGTCGATCACCTCGGTCCCACGCGGGCAGACGCATTCGCCGCGCTTGTTGTGGACCTGGCCGCGTATGTCGCACTGCTCCAACTGCGGCTGCTTGCGCCGACAGGCATTGCCTTGCACCTCGGTACCCCTCGGGCAAACGCAATTGCCGTCGGAGTCATGGACCTGGCCACGGATGGTGCACTGGTCAGGCTTCGGCCTGATCGGCCGGCAGGCCCGGTCTCGCACCTCTGTGCCTTGCGGGCAGACGCAGTCCCCGTCCGCATTGTGGACCTGGCCACGGATGGTGCACTGCTCGGGCTTCGGCCGGACCGGACGGCAGGCGCCATTGCGCATCTCGGTGCCTTGCGGGCAGACGCAATCGCCATCGGCATTGCGGACCTGGCCAGGAATGCGGCACTGCTGCGGCTTTGGCCGGATCTGGCGGCAGGCCCGGTCTCGCACCTCGGTGCCTTGCGGGCAGACACAGTCCCCGTCCGCATTGTGGACCTGACCACGGATGGTGCACTGCTCGGGCTTGTCGGTCCCGACGCATTTTCCGTTCTCCAGCTCCGTGCCGCGCGGGCAAACGCAACGTCCGTCCTCGGTGCGGATCTGGCCTTCGAGCAGCACGCAGCGCGGCGGAGGTGGCAGCGGCAGAAGGTTGGTGCATTGCCCGTTGCGGAAGGTGGTGCCTTCCGGGCAGACGCAGCGGCCGGCATCGTTCATGACGAAGCCCGGCGAGCACTGGTTCTTCACCTCATGCGTGATGATGAAGGGATGGCACGCATAGGCCTTGCCGCGATCGCCCTGCACGTTGGTCGCGTCGTTGGACAGCACGTCGCCGCCGCCCTGCACCCGTGTGTCGGGAGAGAGCACGCCTACGCAGTTCCGGCCGTTGACGTTGCCCTGCAGGTTGGCAAGACGCCCATCGTCGGGGATGACCACGGTCACACGGTGCGAGCGGCTTTCGCCGGCGCCGAGCGTCAGGTTGGCGATGCAGGAGGCCGGCAAGGTCGTCGGTTCCGGCGAACAGCCGAAGGGCGGCTCGATCGAAGTGATCGCGACGCCTTCCAGCCGGCCAAGCCCATCGACGCCGATCGCGTCGCCGATGCGGACCGGGCCCGAGAAGGGGCTCGTTCCGTCATTGGTGATGGTGATGTCGAACGAGCAGGGCTGGCCCAGCCTGCATTCGCGGTCGCCGGTCTTCTCGACACGGATGGTCGAGGAGCCGCCGCCCTTGGCGCAGGCCTGGCCGATCGGGTAGACGACGTCGTCGCCCTGCGCCGGCCCATAGGAGCCGCGCGCGCAGTTCTCGAATTCGCCATTGGCCGAAACCGTCACGTCGAAGTGCCTGGAGGTTCCGGGCGTCATGACGGCGCCTGGTATCTGGCACGACAACGCATTGGCCGGAACCGGTCCGCATGCCCATTCCGCGCCGTCAGGGGTTACGGTCTGGATCTGGACAGGCGCTCCGCCCGACACCAGCGTGGCGGCATCGTTGACCCGCACCGGACCGGTGGGGGCAGCCGTGCCGACATTGGCGACGGTGATGCGGCAGGAAACCAGCGCCGCGCCGGCCAGCGAGCCGTTGCACAACTTGGTGATGCGCAAGGCCGGCTGGCCGCTGTTGGGATGGCGGATGCGTTCCTTGGCGCAGGCCTTGTTGTTGGTGAGATCGACCTCACCGGGGATGGCCTTCACCTCGGCGCAGTTCTCGACCGTGTCGGACCGGTAGCCGGCCGGCATGACCGCCTTGACGAAGATCGGTGTCGAGGCGCCCGCGGGCAGCGAGATGCCGGCATTGTCGCAGCGGAACTGGCCGGGGCCGTTGGGGCCGCATGTCCAGGGCGGGCTCGGGCCGAAGGTGGAGGACGCCGGCGCGCCGCCGGGGTAGTTGTCGATCACCGTCAGCGGCCCATTGTAGGTCGATGTGCCGTTGTTGATGATGTCGATGATGAAGGTGCAGACGCCGTCGGCGGTGCAGACTTCGGTGCGGGCACGCTTCTTGAGAATCAGGTCGACCTTCTTCTCGACCGGCGGCTGGCAATCCGGATTGCGGTCGCCGCGCCGGCAGATCGGGATCGACGCGCAGCCCCGGTCATTGGCCTGGCTGCCGAACAGCGGCTTGCCGCTGGCGCCGTAATTGTAGGTGGCGCAGTTGCGCAGCACGCTGCCTTGCCAGCCTCCGTCTGGCTTGAAGCCGAGCTTGAGGTCGACAAAGGCTCCCGGAGCGAGCGTGGTCACCGGGTAAGTGCACGTCATCGGGGTGGTTCCCGGCGCGCAGACCCAGGGCAGATTAGGCCCCGAACTCAGCGTCGAGCCGGCCGGCAGCGTCACCTCGTCGAGCACGATCTTACCGTTGTAAGGCGCTGTGCCGACATTGGTGACCCGGATGGTGAAGTCGCAACCGCCGCCCATCGTGCAGCGTGTGACGTCGGCATGCTTTTCGACCTTGAGGTCCGGTTCCTTATCCCTGGGTGGGCACCTCTGGTCACGCGGGATGACGATGTCGATGGTTTGCGTGCAGCACAGGCCCCAGCCCTCCTTCGGTCCCGCATAGGTCTCGATGCCGGTGACGATGAGGTGGATGACATCGCCGGGTGACGCGCCGACGATCTTCCAGTTGAGCACGCCGCCGCCCGCCGGCACCTTCTGGGTGTCGGGGATGATGCTGATGCCTGGCGAGGTCGTCGACACCTGCACCCATTTGCCGCCCATCTCGGGGCCGACAGGCATGTGGTAGATGAAGGCACCGCCGCCGGGCACGCAGTCGACCGTGCCGCGTTCGACCTTGAAACACTCATGGTCGGTTGGAGGCGGAGGTTGCTTGTCGCATTTGGTGAGGTCGATCCGGATCGAGGTCTTTTCCCCGGTCGCGATGTTGCCGTCGTCCGGCTTGCCCGGGTCCTGCGACGGGATGATGGTGCCCGTGCCGGTGCCGCCGGTAACCTTGATCATGCCCTGGTTGTCGACGTTGACCGGCGCTGCAAACGCGGCGTGGTCGATCTTGGCGGTGATGCGGAAGGTGATGACGCGTTCGTTCAGTGCGCCCGAGCCATCGAGATCGCTGGCGGAAATCCGGAAATCGGAAACCGTTGCCGTGTCGTTGGGGCCGGCCGAAACGCTTACGACAGCGCCCGGCAAGGCCCCACCCGATGCATCGGTGCCGTCGCCGGAGACGGTCACATTGACGATCGAAAGACCGTGCGGAAGCTGGTCCCTGAAGTCGAGCTTGGCTTTCTTCAGCGCCGCCTCGAGGGCAGGATTGGCAAGGCCTTGCGGATTGCCGCGCAGTCCGAAGGTCAAGGTATAGAAGACATAGTCGCAACTGCGCTGGCCACCGGTCTTGGTGAAGAACGGCACGACACGTCCGGGTTCCGGGTTGATGATGCGCGGATTGTCGAGCTGCAGCGGCTGCACATCCTGGCCGGTGACAGCCTGGACGGTCTGGGCGGCGGATGCCGGCAGTGCGGGCGCAAGGGCGACCGCGATCCCGGCCGCCATCAGCCAGCGCGCGCCGCGCCTGGCGAGTGACACGGGTTTCATGATCGTCTCCATGACGGTTTTTGGGGATTTGGTCGCGAGCGGGGATGGGGCAAGACTGTTCATCTTTGCCTCCTCAACGTTCGCAGCTGACGGCTGGGGTCCGGAGCGGCAAGGTCATCTTGCAGCAAGGGTAGTAGCCACCCTTGTCCTTGTCGGACTTCCTGTAGAAGCAAAGTCCAACATCCACTCTGTCGCCCGGATAGTGGCCGGTGATGTCGATCGTGTAAGGCTTGCCCGGTGCATGCGACATAGGTGAGGTCACAGCGACGCCTGGCGTCCTGGATTGGGCCTTGATCGAATCGCCGCCGAAGCCGGCATGGTCATGGAGATAGAGATCGGCCTCGAGACCGCGCGGCGTGCAGTAATACTGCACGTCCTCGACATCGAGACAGGGAGGCAGATTGCCCGGCGGTAGGAAATCCGGCGGGTAGAAGGGGGGCTCATAGCCGCCCGGTATTTCCTCATAATAGCCGGCCCGGCCCTCGCAGGGATGCCAGACGGCGACGTCGCCGACATGGCCTTCCACTTCGGGATCCTCGAAATAGCCGTCGAAATCGACGAACCAGGAGCCGAAGGGCGGCACGTTGGCCGGCTTGACCAGCTCCTTGGACGTGATCTGCACGCCGTGCACGGCAAGCGGCCCGTCCGCGGCGAGCCTTTCGGCGAACTCGGGGTTGTCGCGCAATTTGTCGCCTGTGTTGACCAAGGTCTGGGTGCAGACCGAGGTGTCGAGATTGCCGTCGGCATCGTAGCCATATTGCAGATCGAGGCCGCCGGCCGACTGCCTGTTGCCTTGCGGGAAGCCGACCGCATATTCCTGCGGCGCTTCCACCCAGACCGATTCCGTCGAGGGATCGTCGGGATTTTCCCTGAAGTAGCGGATGGCCTCGCCCTTGCCGGAATCGGCGAAGCGGCTGTAATCATAGCGGTTTTCGATCGGGCCGCGCTGGGCGAGATACATGAAGCCGCTGTTGTCGAAAGCGATGTCGGTGACGGCGTAGTCCTTGTCGGCCTTCACAGTCAGTTCCCAGCGGGGATCGCCGGCGAAGGTGCCGTCTCGGGCAATGCCCACCGACCAGATTTCCGACTTTTCGCCAACCGAATAATAGAGCCGGCCACCATGATAGGAGACGGCCCAGACGCGGCGCTCGTCCTGGGTGTAGCCCCAGCTGTCGGGGTCCTCGGTATCGAAGGCCGCGCCCTGTACGTCCATCACCGCGCCATCGTCGGCGACCGGGGCCAGCCCATGCGCCGGCCGGCCGGCGCCGCCATGGTCGAACGTGTCGACCAGTCTGCCGTCGGCGTCGATGCGATCGATCAGGCCGGTGTCGAGATCGGAGGCAAAGAACTGGCGGTGGGCGGGATCGAAGGTGATATTGCCGATGCCAGGTCCGCTGTTGGTGTCGATGTCGGCGAATTTGGCGACCTGGCCGGTGATGCCGTCGATCTTCCAGATGGTGCCCGGTCCGCCGCCGTTTTCGGTGCCGAACTGGCCCTCCATGAAGGTGGCGCCCGCCGTGCCGCGGCGCTGCCGCTCCGGCCTGCCGTCCTTGTCTGCGTCCGGCGTGACGATCTCAATGCCATGCAGCGAGGTGGCGGCGGCATAGAGGTTGGGAACGCCAGAGGGCACACCGTCGCGCACGCCATCATCATAGGTGAGGCCGAACACCTCGCCGATCTGGCCTGCTGTCACCTCGAAAGGCGGCGGCGTGAAAACGAGCTGGCCCGAGGCCGGACCACCCAGGTGTGAAACGTCGAAGACGCGCAAGGTGGCGCGCGAGATGTCGATGAAGGTCTCGTCGACCGGATCGACGCCGGGCGGCAACCCCTCGTCGACATTGGGGATGATGGTGCCGGGAAAGCCGGTGACCGCCATCGAGCCTGGATAGATGATCTGGGTTTCCTGCGCTTGGGCGGCCGCGCCCAGCCACAGGCTGGCGGCAAGCGCCAGAGCCAGCAGGCCGGCGGCCTGCAATGCACCGCGCAAGCGGTTGTCGAACTCAAGAAAAGGCACGAACGCGCCGCGGATGCGAGACATGACACTACCCCCGTAGTCCAGGGGAGAGACGTCCGGACTTGCCGCGCAAATCAGGGCAAGGCGCGGTGGTCCGGCTCGTTCTTCCCTGATCGAATTGTCTGCTTTCCTCATAGTGACGATACGCCTGCTCCTGCGCAGGGTCAACGGAATCAGCGGGAAGCCCAGCGCATCGACCCCGTCCCGAAGGCGGTGGTCGCGCCGAGCTCCTGTTGGTCCCGGAGACCATGGAGCCTCTGGGTTGCTGGTCATGGGGGGCTTCCTTTCCGGGGCCGCACCATGCGGCACCTGGACATCAGTCGCGGGCCGGCGCGGAAAGGTTCATGGAAGCGTTGCGCAGAATGCTTGCGCGCGATGCCGCCTGTTCTTATATACGCGCCAAGCCGTGCGGCGCCGGAGAACCGGTGGGTGGACGGTATTTCTTGTGAACAGGGGCTTTCGTCGGAACGCCTTACCGGGTCCTGAGAGCCTGCTTAGCGGAGAGACTAGAAAAATGGCAAAAGTAATCGGTATCGATCTCGGCACCACCAACTCGTGCATCGCCATCATGGATGGCAAGGAGCCGAAGGTAATCGAGAATGCGGAAGGCGCGCGCACGACGCCTTCCATCGTCGCCATCTCGGGCGACGGCGAACGTCTCGTCGGCCAGCCGGCCAAGCGCCAGGCGGTCACCAATCCTGAAAACACCATCTTCGCGGTCAAGCGCCTGATCGGCCGCCGCTATGACGATCCGGTGACGGAGAAGGACAAGAAGCTTGTCCCCTACAAGATCGTCAAGGGCGACAATGGCGATGCCTGGGTCGAGGCCGGCGGCAAGAAGCAGTCGCCCTCGCAGATCTCGGCCATGATCCTGCAGAAGATGAAGGAAACGGCGGAAGCCTATCTCGGCGAGAAGGTCGAGAAGGCGGTCATCACCGTTCCGGCCTATTTCAACGACGCCCAGCGCCAGGCCACCAAGGACGCCGGCAAGATCGCCGGCCTGGAAGTGCTGCGCATCATCAACGAGCCGACAGCGGCAGCGCTCGCCTATGGCCTCGACAAGAAGGAAGGCAAGACCATTGCCGTCTATGACCTTGGCGGCGGCACGTTCGACATTTCGGTGCTCGAAATCGGCGACGGCGTGTTCGAGGTGAAGTCGACCAATGGCGACACGTTCCTCGGCGGCGAGGACTTCGACATGCGCCTGGTCGAGTATCTGGCGGCCGAGTTCAAGAAGGAACAGGGCATCGACCTGAAGAACGACAAGCTCGCCCTGCAGCGCCTCAAGGAGGCGGCTGAAAAGGCCAAGATCGAGCTGTCGTCGACGACGCAGACCGAAATCAACCTGCCCTTCATCACCGCCGACGCGACCGGACCGAAGCACCTGACGCTGAAGCTGACGCGCGCCAAGTTCGAAAGCCTGGTCGAAGACCTCGTCCAGCGCACCATCGAGCCCTGCAAGGCGGCGCTCAAGGATGCCGGCTTGAAGGCTGGCGAGATCGACGAAGTGGTCCTGGTCGGCGGCATGACCCGCATGCCCAAGATCCAGGAGATCGTGAAGCAGTTCTTCGGCAAGGAGCCGCACAAGGGCGTCAACCCGGATGAGGTCGTCGCACTCGGTGCCGCCATCCAGGCCGGCGTGCTGCAGGGCGACGTCAAGGACGTGCTGTTGCTCGACGTGACGCCGCTGTCGCTCGGCATCGAGACGCTGGGCGGCGTTTTCACCCGGCTGATCGAGCGCAACACGACGATCCCGACCAAGAAGAGCCAGGTGTTCTCGACGGCCGAAGACAGCCAGTCCGCCGTGACCATCCGCGTCTTCCAGGGCGAGCGTGAAATGGCCGCCGACAACAAGGCGCTCGGCCAGTTCGACCTGGTCGGCATTCCGCCGGCGCCGCGCGGCGTGCCGCAGATCGAGGTCACGTTCGACATCGACGCCAACGGCATCGTCAACGTCTCGGCCAAGGACAAGGGCACCGGCAAGGAGCACCAGATCCGCATCCAGGCTTCGGGTGGACTTTCCGACGCCGACATCGAGAAGATGGTCAAGGATGCCGAGGCCAATGCCGATACCGACAAGAAGCGTCGCGCCGTGGTCGAGGCCCGCAATCAGGCCGAAGCCCTGGTGCATTCGTCGGAGAAGTCGCTGAAGGAATATGGCGACAAGGTCTCGGAGACCGAGCGCACGGCGATTTCGGACGCGATCGCGGCGCTGAAGGCCGCTGCCGAGGGCGACGATCCGGCCGACATCGAGGCCAAGAGCCAGGTGCTTGCCGAAGCTTCCATGAAGCTTGGCCAGGCCATGTACGAGGCCTCGCAGAAGGAAGCGGCGGAAGCCGACGCCAAGGCGGATGCCGCCAAGGACTCTGACGTGGTCGACGCCGATTTCGAGGAAATCGACGAAGACGACGACAAGAAGAAGTCGGCCTGAGCGGCCTGACGGCAAGATAATGCGAAAAGCCCGGCGCAAGGCCGGGCTTTTTTTGCAACCCTCGCTGAAAAAGTGCGAGCACCGCCGAAAAAATCACTGAAAACCACGGACAAGTTCGCGCCGGCCCTAGCATACGGGCAGCACCGCTCCTAAATCGAAACAACGTGCCGGCAAACGACGCAACATTGCATCACGACGTTGAGCATCCGGACTGCGGGAAAAAATGAAAGCTGATTTCTACGAAACGCTGGGCGTGCAGAAGGGCGCCGACGAGAAGGAGCTCAAGAGCGCTTTTCGCAAGCTGGCCATGCAATTCCATCCCGACCGCAACCCCGGCGATCATTCCTGCGAGCACAAGTTCAAGGAAATCAACGAAGCCTACGAGACGCTGAAGGACCCGCAGAAGCGCGCGGCCTATGACCGTTTCGGCCATGCCGCCTTCGAGCAGGGTGGGATGAATGGCGCGCAGGGCTTTGGCGCCGGCGGCTTCGCCGACATCTTCGAGGACATTTTCGGCGACATGATGGGCGGCCGCCAGCGCCGCTCTTCCGGTGGCCGCGAGCGCGGCGCCGACCTGCGCTACAACATGGAAATCTCGCTGGAGGAAGCCTTCGCGGGAAAGACCGCGCAAATCCGCGTGCCGGCTTCGATCTCCTGCACCGAATGCTCCGGCAGCGGCGCCAAGCCGGGCACCCAGCCGGTCACCTGCTCGATGTGCAACGGCCACGGCAAGGTGCGCGCCACGCAAGGGTTTTTCTCGATCGAGCGGACCTGCCCGCAATGCCAGGGCCGTGGCCAGACAATCAAGGATCCCTGCCCGAAATGCGCCGGCCAGGGCCGTGTCACCGAGGAGCGTTCGCTGTCGGTCAACATCCCGGCCGGCATCGAGGACGGTACCCGCATCCGCTTGGCCAATGAGGGTGAGGCCGGGCTGCGCGGCGGGCCATCGGGCGACCTCTATATCTTTCTGGCGGTCAAGCCGCACGAATTCTTCCAGCGCGACGGCGCCGATCTTTATTGCAAGGTGCCGATCTCGATGACCACCGCTGCCCTTGGCGGCTCCTTCGAGGTGACGACGCTCGACGGCACGCAGACCAAGGTGAAGGTGACCGAAGGTACGCAGAACGGACGCCAGTTCAGGCTCAAGGGCAAGGGCATGCCGGTGCTGCGCCAGCCCAATGTCGGCGACCTCTACATCCAGACCGCGGTGGAGACGCCGCAGAACCTGTCGCGCCGCCAGCGCGAATTGCTGGAAGAGTTCGAACAGCTTTCCTCGCAGGACAATTCGCCCCAATCGAGCGGCTTTTTCGCCCGCATGAAGGACTTTTTCGAGTCTTTCGGCGAGCGTTGAGACGCGACGAAAACTATCTTATCCACGCCATAGGCAAGGCCGCGCCTTGCCTTGCGTCATCCAGATGTTAAGTAGTTTCAAGGGGCGCGCTGAGGAGAGCTTGCATGGCACGTGGTCACGGACTGCGGAAGGCGTTTGCCGAGAAGTTCGACGATGAACTCAAATTCTTCAAGGGCTGGATCGACAAGCCGAAGACGGTCGGCTCGATCGTTCCGACCAGCTCGATCACCGCGCGCAAGATGGCCTCGATCGTCAATCCCAAGTCCGGCCTGCCGGTGCTCGAGGTCGGCCCCGGCACCGGTGTCATCACCCGCGCCATCCTCGCCCAGGGCGTGCGGCCCGAAAACCTCTACGCGATCGAATATTCCACCGATTTCGTGCGCCACCTGCGCCAGCTCTACCCCGGCGTCAACGTCATCGAGGGCGATGCCTTCAACCTCAACGCCACGCTTGGCGAGAGGAGCGGGATGATCTTCGACAGCGTCGTTTCCGGCGTGCCGCTGCTCAATTTCCCGGTCGCCCAGCGCATCGCCTATATCGAGAGCCTGCTCGACCGCATTCCGGTCGGACGGCCGATCGTGCAGCTGACCTATGGTCCGATGTCGCCGATCCCGGCCGGCCGCGGCGACTACACGGTGAAGCATTTCGACTTCATCTTCCGCAACATCCCGCCGACGCAGCTGTGGATCTACCGGCGCGAGGCGCATTAGAAGAGAAGGCAGTAGGGGAGTAGGGGGGAAAAGATTGGCCAGGGAAACGTTCCTACTGCCCTACTGCCCTACTGCCCTACTGCCCTACTGCCCTTCCCCCCATCCAGCCGTTGATTTGATCGAACCTTGGCTGTACGTGTCCCAGAACAAGGGTGGCCAATGGCAGTGATCCCGAAAATCCTCGTCTTCGCCGGCTCGGTGCGCAGCGGCGCCTATAGCGGCAGGACCGCCGACGTGGCACAGAAGGAACTTGCGGTGCAAGGTGCCGAGGTGACCCGTATTTCGCTTGCCGATTACCCCTTGCCGATCCTCGACGAGGACCTGGAAAAGGAAAACGGCGTTCCGGAAAACGCCCAGAGGCTGGCGCGGCTGATATCAGCCCATGACGGGCTGCTGATCGCCACGCCGGAATATAACGGTTCGATCCCACCGCTGCTCAAGAACACGATCGACTGGGTGAGCCGGGTGCGACGGGATGGCGGCCGGTCGGTCAGGCCACTTGCCGGCAAGGTCGCCGGCCTCTGCTCGTCCTCCAACGGGCGCTTCGCCGGCATCCGCTGCATCAACCATTTGCGTGCCGTGCTGGTGCGCTGCCAGATGGAAGTGGTGACACCGGAATGCTCGGTGCCGGAGGGTGGCGACGCCTTCGACGGGGACGGCCATTTCCGTGACGAAAGACTGCACAAATCGATGGAGCACCTATGCCGCACGCTGATCGAAACCTCGCGCATGCTGTCGACCAGGGTCGAGGCGTGACCGCCGCACCCCTGCAGCCTCATTGCATGCAGGAGCGATTGATCGTCGGCCTCGACGTGCCGACCGTGAAGGAGGCCGAGCAGGCGGTGCGCGAGCTCGAAGGCGTCGTCTCCTTCTACAAGATCGGCTATCAGCTGGCTTTTGCCGGCGGCATCGACTTCGCCAGGGAACTGGCCAGCGGCGGAACGAAAATCTTCCTCGACATGAAGCTGCTCGACATCGACCACACGGTGGCCAAGGGCGTCGAGAACATCGTCAGGATGGGCATGACCATGCTGACCATCCACGCCTATCCCAAGGCGATGCAGGCGGCGGTGGAGGCGGCGCGCGGCAGCGAGCTTTGCCTGCTCGCCGTCAGCGTGCTGACCTCGATGGACGAGCAGGACATGATCGACGTTGGCTATGAATATGACCCGCACACGCTGGTGCTGCGGCGGTCCGAACAGGCGCTCCATGCCGGCATGGGCGGCATCGTCTGCTCGGCCGCGGAAGCCGAAGCGGTGCGCCGCATCGTCGGCCCGGACATGGCAGTGGTGACGCCGGGCATCCGACCGACGGGGAGCGACCATGGCGACCAGAAACGCGTGGTGACGCCGGCGCAAGCGGTCCGCAACGGCGCCAGCCATCTTGTGGTGGGCCGCCCGATCGTCGCGGCAAACGACCGCCGCGCGGCAGCGCAGGCGATCCTCGACGAAATGCGCTCCGCGTAGAATAAGGGAGAGAACAATGCCGAAGGGATACTGGATCGCCCGCGTCGATGTGCGCGACGCCGAAGGCTACAAGGATTACGTCGCGGCGGCAAAACCAGCTTTCGAGCGCTTCGGCGCGAAATTCCTGGCCCGCGGCGGCGAGCATGAGAAAGCCGAGGGCCCAGGGCGGGCGCGCAATGTGCTCATCGAGTTCGAATCGCTCGCCGCCGCGCATGACTGCTACCACTCGCCGGAATATCAGCGCGCGGTGGCCATCCGCCAGAAGGTCGCCGACGGCGAGATCGTCTTGGTCGAGGGTATCTAGCGCAAAAGCCTGTTCGCCGCGGTTTCAGCCATCGCGTCGGCCAAGCTCAACCCCCATTGCTGGCGGCAATAGGCGCGGAAGTCGAAGCAGGGCAGGCCGGGACAGACCTCGAATTCGATCAGGTGAACCGTGTCGTCGGCCTCGACGCGCAGGTCCATGGAAAACACATCGCGCAGGCCGAGCCCGGTGATCAGCCGTTCGGCGATCCCCTTGATCCTCGCATCGGCCGCCGGCTGGCTGTCCGCGACCGCAGCGAGTTCGGGTTCGGCGTATTGCCCGGCAGCCTTCGCCGCCTCGCCGGTGGCGCCATAGAGAGCCAAACTGTCTTCCATGGTCTGGAAATCACCTCCCGACTCGACAAAGGCGACGCCGAGCGCTTCAACGCCGGTATCCGGCATCAGCCCAAGGAAGCTGGCGCGGACGTTGCGGCCGGCGACATAGGGCTGGACGACGACATCGTCGCGATAACAGGCGAAAACACGCCGGCTAAGCTCCAGCGCGTGAGCGAAATCGGTTACGCGCGAATCCGGCCAGATGCCGATCTTGGCGCCGAGGCGGTTGGGCTTGACGAACCAGCCGGCGGCGGAGGCCGGCGCCTCGACCAGCCATTTGCCATCCCGCGCGAGACCGGCCTGCGGCACCGGCAGGTCGAGCGCGCCAAGCACGGCGCCGGAGCGGAACTTGTCCTGGCAGAGCGCGAACAGCGAATCGTCGGCGCCGATGGTGTTGAAACCGCTCAGTCTTGCCAAAGCGGGTGCCGCGCCGCCACGGAAATAGGCGACGCCGTCGGTCAGCGTCCAGACCAGCGCGCTTCGCGGATCCTCCCCGTCGAGCACCTTGGCCGCATCGTCGAGCACCACCGGCGCAAAGGACAGGCCGCGCGCCTCGCAGGCGGCGGCCAGCGCATCGAATTCGAGAGCGAGATCGGTCGACTGCGCCAGATAGGACGAGATTTCGGCGGCACGCCGCGATGCATGACCGTCGGCGAGCAAGCGGTCGAAACAAGCCTTTTCAGGCTCGTGGACAAGGACCAGTTTCGGCTTGTGCGTTGGCATGATGTGGCGGTTCCCGACGGTGCGATGACCTACCATCGCACGGCCCGCACAATCGGCTTTCGCGAAATCGACGCGCCCCGGACGCCTGCGTGACAGCGCCAGGATTGAGACCAAGGCCTCGGGGCTCGCGTCCGGCAATGTCAGGCGATCAGGACGCGGGGTTCCAGGCGGCCATTGACAGGAATGTCCAGCAGGAAGGTCATGCCGCCCTGCAGGTCGAGCAGACGCTGCTTTTCATTCTTGCCCGACCAGGCCGAGGTCACGGCCAGCCGATCGGCATTCCTGCCGACGAAGGCCGGGCAGGATGGCTGCGTCACCGGCATGGCGACCGTGCGGACGAGCTCGCCGTCCGGCCCATAGGCCTCGATGACGCTGCCACCCCAGACGGCGTTCCACAGGATGCCGTCGCGGTCGAGCACCGAACCGTCGATATAGCCCTTGGCCGAGCGGTGATCCACGAAGATCTTCGGCTCGCCGACGGGCAGGCCGGTCGCCGGATCGCAGGCAACGCGCATCAGCAATCCGGTCGAGGTGTCGGTGTAGTAAGCAAGCGTGCCGTCTGATGAAAAGCAGATCGAGTTCGAGACGGTGATATCCGAAAACAGGCGGCGCAGTTCGCCTTTGAAAAACCAGTAGATCGAGCCCGCGCCCTTCTCCTCGCCCTTGCCCATGGTACCGACCCACAAGGCACCGCAGGGATGGACGCGGGAATCGTTGGAACGGGTGACCGGGTTGTCGGCCTCGATGGCGGTGTGCAGCGTCATTCCGCCGGTGGCGACGTCGCGGACAAAAAGCCCGGTTTCGGTGGCGATCAGCTGTCGCTTGTCATCGATGATGGCGATCGCGCTTGCCATCTGGCCAAGCTCGTGGATTTTCAGCGCGCCGCCTGCCAAGGGCTTTTCCAGGAGCTGGCTGTTGACGATGTCGAACCAGAACAGCGCATCCGTGCCGGGATCGTAACTTGGCCCTTCGCCGAGCTGGCAGACATGATCGGAAAAGACGGAAACGATCGGTTCACTCATCATGCTTCTCCGAATACCGCGTCCCAGGCAGCGACGGCTGCGTAGGCGCGCGCCGCCACATCGTCGACGCTCATGCCTGGCTTGAACAGGCTGGAGCCGAGCCCGAAGACCGTCACGCCAACCGCCTTGTAGCCGGCAAAGTCCTTTTCCGAAACGCCACCGACCGCGCCGACCAGAGTCTGCGCCGGCAGCACGGCCCGGATAGCGGAAATGCCCGATGCGCCGAGCACGCTGGCGGGGAAGAATTTCAGCGCCGAGGCGCCGAGCCGGATCGCCTGGAAGGCCTCGGTGGGAGTGAACACGCCAGGCATGGTGACCATGCCGTAATGCGCGGCGCGGCCCATCACCTCGGCATCGATGTTGGGGCTGACCAGCAGTCGTCCGCCGGCCGCGTGAAGACTATCGACATCGGCCGCAGTCAGCACCGTGCCGGCGCCGACCAAAGCTGTCTTCGGCAGCACTTGAACAAGCCTGGCGATCGACGAAAACGGCTGGGGCGAATTGAGCGGCACCTCGATAGCCTCGATGCCGGCATCGAACAATGCCTGGCCGATGGCGATCGCCTCGCTTGCCTTGAGGCCGCGCAGGATGGCGACCAGACCGCGCTTAAGTTTTGGAAAGGGTGCGGTCTCGGTCATATGGCGGCTCCACTTCTGGCAATCATGCCATTCTCCCGCGCGGCCTCGATGAGACCGGCGCGTACAGCCTCGTCCGCGTCGACTGTCCGCACACCAAGCCCGGCAAGGCCGAGGGCGGCCTGGTAGAGCCCGGCCAGCGCGCCCGAGGCAATCAGCACGACCGATGTCGCGCCGGCGCCATGCCGGCGCCGGGCAGACGCGATCTCGCCGCCGATCAGCAGGCCGGACAGGCAGGCGGCGGCATTATCGGCCTGGAGGTCCTGGAGCAGGCCGGCGGCGCGGATGGCAAACAGCCGAGAGGTGACATCGCCGCCATCGCCTAGCGCTGTTTCGCACCAGCGGCGGAAGAACGGATTGTCTGGAGCAACCGGGCTTGGATGTTCACCCAGCGAATGGCGCAGGATCGAGTGCGCGGCAAGCACGGAAAACAGCTCGCCCGTCGGCCAGGTGCCGAAGCCGGCGACGGCGCCGTCCTCCACCAGCACCCATTTCGAATGCGTGCCGGGCATGCAGACCAGTTCGCGGCCCCTGGCGGGCAGGCCGGCGCCGGCAAGCTGCGTCTCCTCGCCGCGCATGACATCGGGCGCGTCGGCCAGGCGCTGGGCAAGGCCGGGAATGATGCGGATGTCGCGCTTCTGCCCGGGCACCCTAGCGGCGCCGCCGAGAATGGCACCGAGCGGCGACGGAACGCCGACATAGGGTGCCTCCAGCCAGCCCTGGCGGGAGCCGGCCATGCCGCAGATGATGACTGGCAATTCCTCCGGCGCGCCCATCGCTGCCAGATGGCCCTCCAGAACGTTGGCGAAGCCCTTTTCGCGCGCGGTGATCAGGCCATCGTCGCCGCGCCGCTCGGCAAGCACCTTGCCGCCGCCGTCGATCAGCCAGGCCCGAAGCCGGGTCGTGCCCCAATCGAGCGCCGCGACTGCCGGCACGCTGCTGGCAAACCCCGGGCTCACAGGAAACCTCCATCGACGATCAGCATCTGCGCGGTCAGCATGCGCGAGGCATCCGAGGCCAGGAACAGCACCGTGCCGACCATGTCGTCCGGCCGCATGACGTCCCTGATGCACTGCTTGGCGACATGGGCGGCAAGCGCCTGTTCAGTGACCCAGAGCTGCTTCTGCCGCTCGGTGATCACCCAGCCGGGCGCGATGGCATTGACGCGGATGCGGTCGGGCCCGAGCTTGCCGGCCAACCCCTTGGTGAGGCCGAGGATGCCGGCCTTGGCGGCGGTGTAGGCCGGCAGGTCGGGATGATTGATCAGATAGGACGTCGAGGTGAAATTGATGATTGAGCCGCCGCCGGCGCGCTTCATGCCCGGCGCCACCGCCTGCGCGGTGAAGAAATGCGGCCGCAGGTTGATCGCCTGGTTATTGTCCCAGAACTCCACCGTCACGTCTTCGACGGCGTGACGTTCGTCCCAGGCGGCGTTGTTGACCAGCACGGTGACGTCGCCATGCGCTTCGGCCGCCTTCGCGGCGGACGCCCGCAGTGCTTCGATATCGCGCAGATCGGTCCTGAGATAGAGCGGCCGACGGCCGAGCTCTTCCTCGATACGGTCGGCGAGTGCGATGCTGGGCTTGTCGGCGATGTCGATGAAGGCGACCTTGGCGCCCTGGCGCATGAACCCTTCGGTCAATGCCGCGCCGATGCCGGAGCCGCCGCCGGTGATCAGCACCGAAGCGCCTTCGAGGTCGGCAAAACGCGCCGATGGCATCATGATTTTTCGTCTCCCGGGTCAACCGGCGCGCATCCTAGCCAGACACGTCCGGCGGGCAAGGGCGAAAAGACCGATTTCGGGCCTTATGTCTGACAAAAAGGCGATCGCGCCCGCGCTCG
Source organism: Mesorhizobium sp. B2-3-14 (assembly GCF_006442175.1). Taxonomy (NCBI): domain Bacteria; kingdom Pseudomonadati; phylum Pseudomonadota; class Alphaproteobacteria; order Hyphomicrobiales; family Phyllobacteriaceae; genus Mesorhizobium; species Mesorhizobium sp. B2-3-14. The sequence goes on from NZ_VFVP01000014.1 coordinate 63,921, forward strand.
ACCCCGCCAGGCGGCATCGCCGCATCGCGGGCAGGGCCGAAACCCGCCGCTCAGATTGCCTTGGCGCGCAAGGCGCCACGGAAGGAATCGCGGAGGTAGCCCAATGTGGCGTCGGCATCGGCCGGCTTGCCGAACAAATAGCCCTGCCCGCCGGCGCAACCGAACTGGACCAGGCGATCGGCCTGCGCCTCCTCTTCGATGCCTTCGGCGACCACATCCATGCCGAGCCCTTCGCACATGGCGAGGATGGCGCGGATGATGTGTTCGGACGGCCGGTCGTCGAGAATGGAGGAGACGAAGGCTCGGTCGATCTTGAGCTTGTCGAAATGGAATTCGCGCAAGCGGCCGAGCGAGGACTGGCCGGTGCCGAAATCGTCGAGCGAGACACGGATGCCAACGCGGCGCAGGTCCTCGACGATCTGCGCGGCCGAGGCCGGGTCGTTCATCAGGCCGGTCTCGGTGATCTCGATCTCCAGCCGGCGCGGGTCGAAGCCGGTGCGGTCAAGGATCGCCAGTATGTGCAGGCCGGTGTTCTGGTCGACGAGCTGCGAGGGCGACAGGTTGAAGGACAGGAACAGGTCTTTCGGCCAGCTCCTGGCGGCCTCCGTGGCCTTACGCAGCACAAGCTGCGACAACGGGCCGATGATGCCGCGCTCCTCGGCGATGGGGATGAAGACGGTCGGCGGCACCGAGCCGAGGTCGCGGTCTGTCCAGCGCGCCAGCGTCTCGAAGCCGATGGTGCGGCGCGTGGTGAGATCGACGATCGGCTGGAAATGCGGCTCCACCTCGCCGGCCGAGACGGCGCGGCGCAGCGCCTGTTCGATGCGGGTGACGCGCTTGGCGGCCTCCTCCATCTCACGGGTATAGACGACGACGCGGCCGCGACCGGAGCGCTTGGCATGGTAGAGCGCCGTTTCGGCCTTGTTGATGAGGATCTCGGTGGTCTCGTCGCCGGAATAGAACAATGAGCAGCCGACCGAGGCCGAGAGCCTGGCGGTGCGTTCGCCGACATCGTAGGGCGCCGACAGGATCTCGATCAGCATGCGGGATTTTTCCGCCGCCGCCTCCTCTGAGAACACAAGGGGGTAGAGGAAGGCGAATTCGTCGGCGCCGATGCGGCAGACCGTCGAATGGCCGTCCATCGAGGCGCGCAGCCGCATCGCCACCTGGATCAGGATGTCGTCGCCGGCCTTGTGGCCGAACAGGTCGTTGATCGGCTTGAAACCATCGAGGTCGAGAATGCCGACGGTGAAGGGCGCGGGATCGTCGGAACGGTCGCTGATCAGGCGATCGACCTTGTCGAAGAAGCGGCGATGATTGCCAAGCCCGGTCAACGGATCGGTGAACGCCAGATCCGTGCTTTCCCTGTTTGCCTGACCGGTGCCAAACGGAGTTTGCATCGGTGTCCCTGTTCGTCCCTGCTTTTGTCGTCGGAATTTATTTTCCAGACTGGCAGCAAACCCTTTAGGAAACGTATCCCACGGACCGATTTTTGTGGCCGGAGCATGATCCGAAAAATGGGGTCCGGCTTTCGCCGCGAGCCGTGCCCAAACCGTAAGCCGGATACCTCCGTGGAGCCGGCTACAAGATACGTCAAGCGCTTGGATTTTCAGCCGTTTGTCTTGACGCGATACAGTTCCAGGGGTCTTCCCTTGGTCTCCGCCACCGGCTCCAGCCAGTCCGGCACGTCCCCGCTCATCAACCTGGCCAGGAAACCGTCCGGCGCCCTGGCCAGGAGCAGGCGGCTTTCCGCATTGCCACGGCAGAGTGCGACAAGGCCGACATGATGCCTTTCGACAACGGTTCTGGCATCGGCATCCGAGCCCAGCAAGGCATCGAGCGCGACCAGATTTCCGGCGACGTTGCGGTGGTAGAGTCCGGCCAGCACGCGGTGACCGGTAAAGGCCAGTATCGGCGAGCCAAGATTCGAGAGCGAAAGCACGGTTGTGGCCGGCATCCGGCCGAGCGCCGCGAACGATGCCTTGCCGAGGCAAGCCGTGTCTGCGGCCTTGGCACCGGTGGCAGCCGCGTCGGTTTGGAAAGCACTCGACGCCGCCCCGGCAGCGCCTGCCCAGATTGCATTTACCGATATCAGCCAGGCCGCGGCCATCCTGAGTGCGGCGCTGTTGGACGGACTGGTTTGCGCACGCTGCCGCCAGCAGGCGATCCATGCCGCAAGCGGGATCACCGCGAAGGCGATGGAGAAGGTCGAGCCGCGAACTTCCCAGGCGCTGACCAGGAACGCCATAACCAGCAGCGAGCCGACAAGGCTGTCCTGCCGACGCCAGCCATGGCCGACGCGGAGCGCCATCAGGATGATGGCCACCAACGGCGTGGCAAACCGTGCCACCGCTCTGGCCGGATCATTGGTGACGATCTGGAACAGCGGCTGCGCCTCGTCGATATGGCTGAGCCACATCTCCTTCAGGCGCGGATCGAGGTTGGCATAGGGCGAGGCCAGGCATTGCGGGAACAGGAATACAACCACAGCCGCAAGGGCTAGCCCAAGCAGGCCGAGCGAGGCCAGGCGGCCGGCGACGGTGGCACTGGCGGCCTTCCACGAGGCGATGGCCGCCAGCCCCGCGCCGGCAAGTCCGGCGACGGCGAACTGCACAATCGAAAATGTGTCGCACTGTGCCTGGGTCCATGCGGATGCCGGGACGGTGGCGACGAAGACGAGAGCCGAAACAGCGGCGACGCCCAGGCCAAAGTCCCTCGCGGTCAGCCTTTCCCGAGCACCATTGCCAAGGGACAGCAGCGCGACAGCGGCGCCAAGGGTTCCGGCGTAGGGAGCGCTTTCCATGCCGATGGCCACGCTCAGCGTGGCGCAGATGCCCGAGAGCAAGGCGGCCGGCCGCAGCAAGGGAGCCTCGAGCAGCAAGGCAAGGCTCGCCAGGATCAGCGTCAGCTGCACATTGTGATGATCCAGCGAACCTGGGGAGAAAATACCGAGGTAATAGAGCGCGGCGCCACCGACGACGGCGGCGGGCAGGACAGCGTGGCCGCCGGCGAAAGCGCGCGCGGCGCGGATAATGAAGAAGACCGCCAGCCAGAACAGCAGGGCAGGCCAGGCCACCTGCACGACCTGTTCAGCCAGGGCGACGTTGCCCGTCAGGGCCGATACGGCAAGGACGCCAAGGGCCAGTGGCGCGTCGAGCAGCCGCGACCAATGCATGACGAAGCCGCCGTCCAGTCCCATCCTGTACTGGTGCAGGTCGAACCAGCCCTGGCCGGCCAGAAGATCGCGGACCTCGACCAGTTGCAGCAGGCTGTCATTGTCGCCCGCCGGGTTGGCCAGTTGCGGAAATCCGGTCACGGCAAAGACCGTGAGCGGCACCAGGGCCGCGAGCAGCGCCGCCAGCATGTCCGCCCGCCAGGAGGGACGGGCGGTGTCCTTGGAAGGCATCGCGGCATGTCCAGCGGTCATTTTGCCGGGATAGCCGTGGCCGCGCGCCGGAAACACCCAAAGCCTCGAAACCAGATAACTGATGGTGCTTGTCACGACCGTCGTCAGCGCCGACATCGCGACGGGCGACAGGCCGAAACGCGTCACCGCCACCTGCGAGACGAGGCCGGCAAAAGCGGCGCATCCGGCTTGCAGGGCAAGATAGCGCGGGAACGCGACCTTGTGATCGTGTTCCGCACCGAACGTCCAGCCCCGCTGCGCCCGATAGGCAACGACGAACGCCGTCGCATAAGCGACGGCACTGCCGGCGAACGGCGGAACGCCCAGCGAAACCAGCAGCCACGAGAGCGCGAAAAACAATCCCGCCGCACCGATGCCCACCACCATGAAGCGGAACGGGCGCGCCTGGACAAGCGCCGGCAGCACGTCGGTCATTGCTGATCGCGTGCCGTCGCTTCCCGCGACAGCCCGGCCTTCAGCCGCTTGACAGGGATCTCCAGGACACCGAGCAGGAATGCCGAAAAGAAGACCTGGAACGAAATGACGATCAGGCTCAAGCCCAGCACGACGATGCGCGGAATTTCGGAATCGTTCAGCGGACCGAAGCCGAGATGGGCCCAGCGCGCCACGGCATAGAGGCAGAACAGGAAGCCGGCGGCAAAGCAGATGCCGGCATTGGCGGCGAGACGGTCGGTGCTGATGGTCCTGGTCAGCCAGTCCGACCCGCGGCTTGGCGGCAGGATGCCGGTAATTTCGGCGTAGTATCGCGAAATGGCACCGAAGGTGATGAGCTGGATGCCGGTGACGATCATGAAACAGGCGGCGACGAAGGTGTTGAGATCGAGCGAAAGATTGTCGACCACCCGCAAGGGGCCGAACACCAGCAGCGCCGCGAACAGCGTGCCGAGGCCGGAAAGCACCGCCCCTGGAATGAAGAACATCCAGCGCGGATTGTAGACCAGCAGGAATTTGAGATGCCGCCAGCCGTCGCGCCAGGTCCTGAGATGCGGCGGCCTGCTGCGGCCGTCGGGCTTGAGCGTGGTCGGCACTTCCTCGATGCGCAGCCCGGCAAGCGCGCTGCGCACCACCATTTCGCTGGCGAATTCCATCCCGGTGGTCTGCAGATCGAGCTTCCTGATGCTGCCGGCGTTGAAGCCGCGCAGGCCGCAGTGGAAGTCGCCGGTCTTGATGCGGAAGAACAGGCGGCCGACGAAGCTCAGCACCGGATTGCCGAGATAGCGATGCAGAGCCGGCATGGCGCCAGCCTCTATGCCGCCGTGGAAGCGGTTGCCCATGACCAGGTCGGCGCCGCCGCGCAGCCGCGCCACGAATGCCTCCAGTGCACCGAAATCATAGCTGTCATCGGCATCGCCCATGATGATGAAGCGTCCCCTGGCGGCAGCGATGCCGCCCAGAAGGGCCGCGCCATAGCCCTTCTGCGCCACCGGGACGACACGAGCACCGCCTTGCGCTGCGATCTCCCGCGAGCCGTCGGTGCTGCCATTGTCTGCGATCAGCACCTCGCCCGCTATGCCGGATTGGTCGAGAAAGGCCTTGGCCTTGCCGATGCAGACGGCGAGCGTCTCGGCCTCGTTGAGGCATGGCATCAGGATGGTGAGTTCGAGCTGCTGGGTTGAGGCTGCGCGGACGGCAGTGAGCGCGTTCATGATCGTCGTTCCATCGGGTGCCCGGCGCTGCGTCAGGTCGGCCGGCTGCATTCGGAGCTTACCGTCGCACGGCAAGGCTTAAGAAAGCGATGATGTCAGTCCTCGTCTTGTCTGCAACCGGCAGGCGCGCCTTGCTGATCCCAATGTTCAAAAGGTCGCGATTGGCAGAACGCGCCGCGACGCTTATATCGCTTGCGTCGACTATGCTGGGGACCTGCCATGAAGTTGAAAATCGCCGTCCAGATGGACCATGTCTCCACCGTGTCGATCGCCGGCGACACCTCGTTCGCCCTGTCGCTGGAGGCGCAGCGGCGCGGTCACCAGCTGTTCCACTACACGCCCGACCGGCTGTCGATGCGCGACGGCAAGGTGTTTGCCCGCGTCGAGGAGATGACGGTGCGCGACGAAAAGGGCAGCCACTATTCGCTGGGCGAAAAGGTGCGCACCGACTTGTCCGAAATGGACGTCGTCCTGCTGCGCCAGGACCCGCCCTTCGACATGAACTACATCACCACGACCCACATCCTCGAGCGCATCCATCCAAAGACGCTGGTCGTCAACGACCCGGCCTGGGTGCGCAACAGCCCGGAAAAGATTTTCGTCACCGAGTTCCCGGACCTGATGCCGGACACGCTGATCACCAAGGATCCGCTCGAAGTCGCCGCCTTCCGCAAGGAATTCGGCGACATCATCGTCAAGCCGCTCTACGGCAATGGCGGCGCCGGCATCTTCCACATGCTTGAAGCCGACCGCAATCTCGCCTCGCTGCTCGAAATGTTCGGCCAGATGTTTCGCGAGCCCTATATCGTGCAGCGTTACCTGAAGGATGTGCGCAAGGGCGACAAACGCATCATTCTGATCGACGGCGAGCCGGTCGGCGCCATCAACCGGGTGCCGGCCGAGCACGACTCCCGCTCCAACATGCATGTCGGCGGCCGCGCCGAGAAGACCGAGTTGACGACACGCGAGCGCGAAATCTGTGCCCGCATCGGGCCGTCGCTGAAAGAGCGCGGCTTCATCCTGGTCGGCATCGACGTCATCGGCGACTACATGACCGAGATCAACGTCACCTCGCCGACCGGCGTGCGCGAGGTCAAGCGTTTCGGCGGCGCCGATATCGCCAGCCTGTTCTGGGACGCGGTGGAGGGGAAGCGGACATAATTTGTTTTCAGTTTGTGTTAACCATGTTCCGCTTTTGCAGCCGGGTACAACCGGCGCGCAACCTGTGCGGCTACCGGTTGCGCCAATGTTCCCGATTTGGTCAAGAGGCCGGCGAAACCCTTGGCGCAAAGCCGCCGGACGATCGCGTCGTCTGAGGACTACGCGGTCCGTTATGACGATATTGTCGGGTGAACGACAAGGCCGCGCTCGAGCGCGCCGCGGCGATCGCCGGAGCGGGCGGCCGCGACACGGACTTCCTGGAGGGCCTTGGCGTCGCGGTCCGGCGGACCGATGCCACACGACGCTTTCTCGAACTGCAGGCCGCGCGGCAAGGCAGGCGGACTCCTCGACGTGATCACCGACGAGCGCAGGGACGCCTTCGCGACGCGCATCGAGGCCGCCGGCATGGAGCTTCTCAGCCACAGCTTCCGCAACGGTAGAAATGAGCAGGGCTGGACACCTTCCTGGCGATGAGCCGTCATGATCGGGTGTGCGTCTCCATGCGTTTACTCCGCTTTGTTCCTGTAATGTTCTTGCCTTGACCTGAAATCTGTGGTTGTCTTGCGTTGACGTCGCTCGCGGCCTGTTCACAGAGGCAAGGGCGAGCCGGCATCGGGGGCAGACAATGGTGGCGCGGGTTCGTACGGTTGCTTTCCAGGGCATCGAGGCAGTGCCGGTCGACGTGCAGGTGATGATCGCGCCCGGCAAGGTCAACATGCATATCGTCGGCCTGCCAGACAAGGCGGTGGCGGAAAGCCGCGAGCGGGTGCAGGCGGCATTGCATGCGTCGGGCCTGTCGATGCCGTCGAAGAAGGTGACCGTCAACCTGGCGCCCGCCGATCTGCCGAAGGAAGGCAGCCACTACGATCTGCCGATCGCGCTCGGCTTGATGGCAGCCCTTGGCGCCATTCCGGGCGACATGCTGGCTGGCTATGTCGTGCTGGGCGAGCTGTCGCTCGACGGTACGATCACCGCCGTTGCCGGTGCCTTGCCGGCGGCGATCGGCGCCAATGCCGAAGGCAAAGGGCTGATCTGTCCCTTCGCCTGCGGGCCGGAAGCGGCCTGGGCGGGGCGGGATTTCGACATTCTCGCGCCGCGCAGCCTGATTGCGATCGCCAATCATTTTCGCGGCACGCAGGTGCTGTCGCGCCCGGAGGCCGGCATCCGCGCCGCACCGCGCGACCTGCCCGACCTTGCCGACATCAAGGGCCAGGAGACGGCGAAGCGGGCGCTGGAAGTGGCGGCCGCCGGCGGACACAATCTGCTGATGATCGGTCCGCCGGGCTCAGGCAAATCGATGCTGGCGCAGCGCCTGCCGTCGATCCTGCCGCCACTGGCGCCGAAGGAACTGCTCGAAGTCTCGATGATCGCCTCGGTGGCTGGCGAACTCGGCGAAGGCAAGCTGACCGACCGGCGGCCGTTCCGCGCCCCGCACCATTCGGCCTCGATGGCGGCGATGGTGGGCGGCGGCCTGCGCGCGCGGCCGGGCGAGGTGTCGCTCGCTCATCACGGCGTGCTGTTCCTCGACGAGTTCCCCGAATTCACGCCGCAGACGCTCGATGCGCTGCGCCAGCCGCTTGAAACCGGCGACTGCATGATCGCACGGGCCAACCATCGCGTCACCTATCCGGCCCGCATCCAGCTGGTGGCGGCGATGAACCCGTGCCGCTGCGGCATGGCCGGCGAACCGGGTTATCGCTGCCTGCGCGGCGATCGTTGCCGCACCGATTACCAGGCGCGCATTTCAGGTCCGCTGCTCGACCGCATCGATCTCAGGATCGAAGTGCCGGCGGTCTCGGCCAGCGACCTGATCCGGCCGGATCGAGCGGAAAAGAGCGCCGACGTGGCGTCGCGCGTGGCGCGTGCCCGCACCATCCAGCGCGAGCGTTTCGAGCGGCTCGGCGTCAACAGCGCCACCACCAACGCGCATTGTTCTCCTGCCGTCATCGAGACGATCGCCATGCCGGACGCCGCAGGCCTGTCGCTGCTCAAGGATGCCAGCGAAAAACTCGCCTTTTCGGCGCGGGCCTACCACCGGGTGCTCAAAGTGGCGCGCACGCTCGCCGACCTCGACGCCAGCGAATGTGTCGGCCGCATCCATCTGGCCGAAGCGATTTCCTATCGCATGAGTTCGGAGCGCATGGCGCAGGCGGCGTAGCCGCGTTCCGCCCAGCTCCGGTTACCTATCGCAAGGTCCCGATGAAATGCAGGCGACGGTCGAAAAACACGCTGGCCGGGAACGGATAGAGCGACAGCTTCTCACGCCAGGTGCGGGGTGTGATGCCCGCGGCGGCAAAAATGGCGTCCCACTCGGCCTTCGAGAGATAGTTGTAAGGCAGGCGCACATTGTGCCCCTTGTTGCCCACCCAATCCATGAAACGAAGCGTCTGGTAAGCCGCGAAGCCTTCGCGCAGGTGATCCTTGATGACAACGCCCTTGCGCGCCACCCGGGCCGCCTCGCGCACGAGATGGCCCGGGTGGTCGGCATGATGCAGCACATCGACAATCGTCACCCAGTCATAGGAGCCATTCGCGGCGGGAATGGTGCTGCCATCGAACAGTTCTACCGGGATATGGGTTTGCGGCCTGATCAGCACGTCAATGCCGCGAAACGTCAGCCCCGGCTTTTTTTCCATGATCGCCTTGGCGATGGAGCCGTCGCCGCAGCCGAGATCGAGAACGGTGCCGGCCGGGCCCAGTTCGTCGGCCAGCCGGTCGGACAGGATGCGCACGCGGCGCTGGAAAACCGCCCGGTCATGGACGGAATTCAACAGTTTCTTTTCGATCGCCATCGTGTTGGCCATGCCAATGCTCCCGAGCCTTCCAGCCAGCACTAACTGAAAAAAGCAAAGGAACCGTATCCAGCCATAAGAGCCTGCCGCCTTCGGCACGACATTGCCGCTGGGGCTGACGCCGCCGTCTTCGCCGCTCGATGGCCGACTACGCGGACCGGCGACATCCAGTCGGCGCTCCAAACCCTTTCAACGTGGCATCGCCCTACCTTGACGGGCCTTCAACTCCAGCCTGCGCTTGTGCAGCACAGGCTCGGTGTAGCCGTTGGGCTGGCTTGTTCCCTTGAACACCAGGTCGCAGGCGGCCTGGAAGGCGATGGAAGCGTCGAAGTCGGCGGCCATCGGCCGGTAGAGCGGGTCGCCGACATTTTGCAGATCGACAATTGCCGCCATGCGCCGCAAGGAATCCATTACCTGGATTTCCGAGCAGACCTTGTGGCGCAGCCAGTTGGCGATGTGCTGCGAGGAAATGCGCAGCGTGGCGCGGTCTTCCATCAGGCCGACATCGTTGATGTCGGGAACCTTGGAGCAGCCGACGCCCTGGTCGATCCAGCGCACGACATAGCCCAGAATGCCTTGGGCATTGTTGTCGAGTTCGCGCTGGATCTCGTCGGGCGTCCAGTTCGGCCGCACGGCCACCGGCACCGACAATATGTCGTCGAGCTTGGCCTTGGGCCGGCTCTTCAGCGCCGCCTGGACCGCATGGACATCGACCTTGTGATAGTGCGTGGCGTGCAGCGTCGCCGCCGTTGGCGATGGCACCCAGGCGGTGTTGGCGCCGGCCTTGGGGTGGGCGATCTTCTCGGCCAGCATCGCGGCCATCAAGTCGGGCATCGCCCACATGCCCTTGCCGATCTGGGCGTGGCCGGCGAGCCCGCATTCCAAGCCCGTGTCGACGTTCCAGGCCTCATAGGCGGAAATCCAGGCGGCCTGCTTCATGTCACCCTTGCGGATCATCGGGCCGGCTTCCATCGAGGTGTGGATCTCGTCGCCGGTGCGGTCGAGGAAGCCGGTGTTGATGAACACCACGCGCTCCCTCGCGGCGCGGATCGCTTCCTTGAGGTTGATTGTGGTGCGCCGCTCCTCGTCCATGATGCCCATCTTGATGGTGTTCCGGGCCATGCCGAGCAGGGCTTCGACACGGTCGAACATCTCGACGGCGAAGGCAACTTCCTCCGGGCCATGCATCTTGGGTTTCACGACATACATCGAGCCGGCGCGGGAGTTCATCCGCCGTCCCTTCGGCCCGACATCGTGCAGCGCGATCAGGGCCGTCATCGCCGCGTCCATGATGCCTTCCGGCACCTCGTTGCCGTCGCGGTCCAGGATTGCCGGATTGGTCATCAGGTGGCCGACATTGCGCACCAGCATCAACGAGCGGCCAGGCACTGTCACCGTGCCGCCGGCAGGGGCGATGTAGGCGCGGTCGGGGTTGAGCTTGCGGACGAAACTCTTGCCGCCCTTGCTGATTTCTTCGGCGAGGTCGCCCTTCATCAGGCCGAGCCAATTGCGGTAGACCACGACCTTGTCCTCGGCATCCACGGCCGCGACCGAATCCTCGCAGTCCTGGATGGTGGTCAGCGCCGATTCCAGGATGACGTCGGCAATGCCAGCCGGATCGGTGCGGCCGATCTGGTTGTCGCGGTCGATGACGATCTCGACATGCAGCCCGTTTTTCACCAGGAGCACGGCTTGCGGATTGGCGGTGTCGCCGCGATAGCCGACGAATTGCCTGGGATCGGCCAGCGTCGTCGAGCCGGCGCCGGCGCTGAGCTTCAGGGCGGCGTTGGCAATCGACAGGCCGTTGACCCCTGCCCATTTGCCCGAGGTGAGCGGCACCGACTGGTCGAGAAAGTCCTTGGCCCAGGCGATGACCTTGGCGCCGCGCGCCGGGTTGAAGCCCTTGCCCTTCTCAGCGCCATCCGTTTCGGGGATGGCGTCCGTGCCATAGAGCGCGTCATAGAGCGAGCCCCAGCGTGCATTGGCGGCGTTGAGCGCATAGCGCGCGTTCATCACCGGCACCACCAGCTGCGGTCCGGCCACGACCGCGATTTCCGGGTCGACATTGTCGGTCGAGACGCTGAAGGCCGGCCCTTCCGGCACGAGATAACCGATCTCCTTCAGGAACGCCTTGTAAGCGTTCATGTCGATGGGCGCGCCATTGTCGCGATACCAGCCATCGAGCTTTTCCTGCATGGCATCGCGTTTTGCCAGCAGCGCCCGGTTCTTGGGCGCCAGATCATGGACGATGACCGAGAACCCGTCCCAGAAACGCGCCGCTTCGATGTCGAGGCCGGGCAAAGCTTGGTCGACGACGAAGTCATGCAGCTCGCGGGCAATGCGCAATCCGGCGATCTCGATGCGATCGGTCATCAGGCTACTCCAGATGAAAGGCTTTGCGGGCGTTTGGCATGTCAGGGGTGCAGGGTCAATTCAGCTTAGGGTGTAGGTGGGGCATTTTGGGCGGTTGGCCAATCTCCCCGAGGAGGGCGGAGATGGCTCTTCTTCCTCAAACCGCAATCCTCGGCCTGCCCGAGGCCACCGCCACGATATGCGCTTCGATGAACATGCGCTGCGCTTCGACAGTCGAAACCCGGAACTCCGTCGCCACGTCGATCTCGGCGCTGTCGGTGCCGGCATCAAGAGCCCGCTGGGCGACAATGGCGCGCACATCGGCCTCGGCGGCCGCGATCGCCGCCGCCTCGTCGAGGAAATCGCGCACCATCTCACCCGAGGCAAGCCGGAACAGGCCTTCCTTGGGCTGGCTGACGCGGGCCTCCGCCGAAACCCTGACCTGGCCGACGACGGCGCCGAGCGCGTTGGCGACGTCGGTATCCCGGGGCACGACGCAGTCATTGCCGACCAAGGGCGCCAGGCCGGCATAGTGCAGCGGCGCCGAAGCGCCGAGCCCGATGACGGGCCGGTCGAGCGCGACGCTGAGGCGGGCGATGCCGGGGTGGGCATCGACGGCGCGCTGCACCAGCGCATGCGCCACCGTCGCCGCGCCGTCGAGCCCGTCCTCGGCAAAGGCTGTCTCCAGGATGTATTCGGCCGACCAGCGCGTCAGGGTCAAGAGCACCCGTTCAGAGATCGCTTCCGGGGAGGCCGCGATCGCCTGGCCACGGCCGTCGCGCCTGCGGGCGAACAGTTCGGCGCCAAGGCGGGCGGCGGCGGCATCCCAGTTCGCCTGTTTGCCAAGCACGTGCGCGGCGTCCGACGGGGTGAAGCCCGAGATATGCACCAGCCCGCGCGAGACCAGCCGGTTCAGCGTGGCATTCTGGGCATTCGAGGTCAGCAGCCTGTCGAGGGCAAGCGGCGTCGCGCCGATCGCTTCGTAGAGCTTTGCCTCGGGGGCGGTCAGCCCCGCGGCAAGCCTGTCGGGCACGCCGGTGCGGACCGCGAAGCGGCCATCCATGCGGCCGGTGTTGGGCGCGCGCAACTGGCGTTCGAGTTCCGCTGTCACCGCCTCGCCATGCGCCATGCCGGACAGCGCCAGCGGCACCAAGCGGCGCGGCCCGAGCAGGATTTTCGGATTGAGCGCGCCATCCTCCAGCATCACTTCGGAATCGCCGCCGAGGCCGAAAGTGCGCATCGCGACCGCCTCGACCATGGTGCGGAAACCACCGACGGTGGCGCCTTCCGGATCGAGCCGCGGCCGGCCGCCGTCGAGGACCGCCACGTCGGTGGTGGTGCCGCCAATGTCGGAGACCACCGCGTTGTCGAGCCCGGTCATGTGGCGGGCGCCGACCAGGCTGGCGGCGGGGCCGGAGAGGATCGTCTCGATCGGCCGCTGGCGGGCAAACGCCGCCGAAACCAGCGCGCCATCGCCGCGCACCACCATCAACGGAGCGGCGATGTTGCGGGCCTGAAGGAACCCCTCGGTCGCCGCCACCAGCCGGTCGATCATCGAGATCAGCCTGGCATTGAGCAGCGTGGTGAGCGCCCGGCGCGGACCGCCGAGCTTGGCCGACAGCTCATGGCTCGCCGTAACCGGGAGGCCGGTCCTGTCGCGGATCAGCTCGCGGGCGGCGATCTCGTGCGCCGGATTGCGGGTGGCGAAATAGGCACAGACGGCAAAGCCGGACACCGACACGCCGAGTTCCGGCAGCATTGCCTCCAAACCGGACAGGTCGAGCTTGGCGGCATTGCCATGCACATCATGACCGCCCGCACAAAACACCACCGGGTCGGTGCCGAGTGCCGTCTTCAAGCCGTCGCGAGCAAGATCGGCCTCGGAAAAGCCGATCATGACCAGCGCCACGCGGCCGCCCTGGCCCTCGACCAGCGCATTGGTGGCGAGCGTCGTCGACATCGAGACCAGTTTGATGTCGGCCGGATTGGTACCCGCCTTTTCCAGCACCGCATCGACGGCGCCCGAAATGCCGACGGCCAGATCATGCCGCGTGGTCAGCGCCTTGGCCTTGGCCAGCACCTTGCCCTTGTTCGGCCCCTCCCGTGGACCTTCGGTCTCGGACCACAACACGGCATCGGTGTAGGTGCCGCCGGTGTCGATGCCGAGGAAGAGAGGGGCAGACTTGGTCTTGGCGGTCATTTTGGGCGAAAGTCCGGGCAGATTGTTTGGTTGCCTGCCCTTAGCCGATACCGGCTTGCGGATAAAGCCGGGAGAGATGGGCCACAAGCGATCTCCCCCCTCGTGGGGGAGATTGGCTACCTACGCCACAAACCCAACCTTCTTGTGCGACCCATCGCAGAACGGCTTGTTGGCCGAGTGGCCGCAGCGGCACAGGAAGACCTTCGTGGTGCGGTCGATCGTGTGGCCGGTGCCGGTGACGATCTCGACATTGCCTTCGAGCTTGAGCGGGCCGTTCGTGGTCGGCGTCACCTGCAGCGGGCCGTCGCGGACCTCCAGCGCCGGCGCGTCCTTCAGCGCCGGTTCTCCGGTGGCGGCAAAGCCCGCCTTGATATGGCTGTTGTCGCAGAACGGCTTGTTCTGGGAGGCGCCGCAGCGGCAAAGCGTGGCGCGGAAAAACGTCTCGGCGCCGAGCACGATCTCGGCATGCACCGCCAGCGGGCCGTTTTCGCGCAGCCGCACGGTGTTGACCACGGGCGGCTTTTCCCGCGGGCCGCCATCCTTGCGCGCATAGGTGATGGCGCCCGAGGGGCAGTTCTCGGCCAACCCGACGATCTTCTCGACGCTGGCCGCCTCGGGATGAATCCATTGGCCCGGCGCGTTGGGCTCGAAGACATGCGGGTCGCCGAGCACGCAATTGCGCGAATGGATGCAGCGCTTGCCGGAAAACCCGACGTCGATTTTTTCGCCCTCGACCGTGCCGGCCATCGCGGTGCTCCTGTTGCCTGGAGTACGCCGCGCCTGAATGCACAGGCGCGGCGTGCCCTTGGTATGGTCTTGTTTCGATGCATGTCGTCGCGCCGAAACCGGAACCGATTTTGGGCGGCATGCATGGCCAGGCTATGGCTCGAACAGGAAACCCGTCAAGCCGGCAACCGGTCAGGGGACCAGATCGATCTCCTCGGTTTCGCCGCCGCTGCAGGTGTAGCAGCAATCCTCGCATTTTTCCTTGTTGCCGGGGCCGACGCCCCAATAGGTGCCCTCATCGCCATCGACCCAGGCGCCGTAGCAGATCGATTCGCCTTCGTTGCAGGAAATCGGCAGCTGCTTGGTCTCGCCGTCGTCGAGATAAAAATCCTTGCCACTGCCAGGCCAGACATAGTCGCGGTCCTGGCTGTAGAGTTCCAGACGCATGGCGTTGGGATGGCTGTTCTTGACAGCGAAGGTGACGTCGCCGGCCTGGGCGGCCGATGCAGACAGGACGGCAAGCGAAAACGCGGCGGCGAGCCGGCGCACGGATGTGAACGACATGGAAACCCCCGATGTAGAATCGGCCCCCACGGCCGATAGGGGATCATGGCACGACACGGCCCGCCGCTAAAGGGATGATGCCGGCGATTGTTTCCAGATTGTCGCGGCATTTCGCCTTAGCGCTGCCAGAATGGCAGCTTGGCGATCTCAGCCTTGGCCTGCAATTGCGTCAGGCCAATATCGTCGATCAGATGCGGACTGACCTCGGACATTCGCTTGAGGTCCCAGCGAAAGCGTGTCCGCTCGCGCCAGCTTGCCACCATGCTTCGCAGGGAGCGCGGATGCGACGATCGTTGGACGGGCACACCCGGCCGCACTGCCCGATGCTGGACCGATGCGATTGTATTGTTCATGGCAACCTCCATTGGGTTTGGCGGCCCACACCGTTGGGAACCGTGGACCTCACCCGGAAAGAGATTGAATTCTGCAGGATACGAGCGGCGCCGTAATTAAGCCCTCCCAAATAGTTCTCAAAAGTTCCAAACTTGCGCTAACTCTTTGTTTTGACGCCACTCTCGGGAGGGCTAGCCACGCGTTTCCCGGCAAAACCGCTTCGCACTTTTCCCGGAATTGTCTATAGATGCGCCAATGCAGGGAGAGCGCTTCGCCTTTGGTCCGTTCGTGCTTGATCCGGGTGCGGGAACGCTGCTTCGGAACGACGATCCCGTTGCCGTTGGCTATCGCGGGCTGAAGCTGCTTGCGGCGCTCGTGGCAAAACCCGGCGAAATCCTGGGAAAAGCCGAACTGATGGACGCGGCGTGGCCGGGCACGGCCGTCGAGGAAGGCAACCTCACCGTCCAGATCGCGCAGCTGCGCAAGCTGCTCGGCCCGCCTGGCATTGTGGGTGAAGGGGGCGGGGAATGGATCACGACCGTTCCGCGCGTCGGCTATCGTTTCACGGGGGCCGTGAAACAGCTCGCCGGCGCCAAGCCAAAACCCTTGCCGCTGCCGGACAAGCCTTCGATAGCGGTGCTGCCCTTCGTCAATTTCGGCAACGATGCCGGGCAGGACTCTTTCTGCGACGGCTTGACCGAAGACCTGATCACCGACCTGTCCAGGATCTCCGGCCTGTTCGTCATCGCGCGCAATTCGACTTTTGCCTACAAGGGAAAGGCAATGGACGTGCGCGAGATCGCCAGGGAACTCGGCGTTCGTTATCTGCTGGAGGGCAGCGCGCGGCGCGATGCGGGGCGGGTGCGCATCAACGCGCAGCTGGTCGACGCGGCCAGCGGCGACCATCTATGGGCGGAACGCTTCGACCGCGGCCTGGACGATATCTTTGCCGTCCAGGACGAGGTGACCGCCAAGATCGTGGAGGCGCTGCTCGGCCGGCTGCGCGCACCGCCGCCACGCAACCGGCCCGCCAATCTCGACGCCTACGACCAGTGCGTGCGGGCGCGCAAGCTGATCGATGATTCGCCGCAGACCGCACGGGAAGCGCATCTGATGCTGACGCGCGCGGTTGCGCTCGATCCCCACTACGCCGAGGCCTATCGCTGGCTTGCCATGAACCACTGGATGGGATGGGTGCATTGGGGCGAGCCTATCGACCCTAACCGCCGCATTGCCCTGGAGCTGGCGCGCAAGGCGGTCGCGATCGATCCCAACGATGCCGGGTGCCACTGGGTGCTCGGCAATTTGCTTGCCTATGAGCATGAGTTCGCCGAGTCGGAGGCCGAATTCGCCAGGGCGTTCGAACTCGACCCGAACGAGGCCGATGCGTGGGCGACATTGTCCGACATAACGACCCTGGCCGGGCGGGTCGAGGAGGCCCTGGAGCAAATCCGCAAGGCGTTCCGGCTGAACCCGTTTCCACCGAGCTGGTACTATCTGACGCTCGGCCAGGCGCAATATGCGGCGCGCGACTACGCAGGCGCCGTCGAGACGCTGCGCCGGGACGAGACCTACCGCACCAGCTCACGCCGCTTCCTGGCGGCAAGCCTTGCGCAACTTGGCCGGCTCGAGGAGGCACGCACGGAGGTGGAACTGTTCCTCGTCGGCAACCCGCATTTCACGACCCGCCATTGGGTCTGGACGGAGCCCTTCCGCGACGACGCGACGCGCGAGCACTTCCTCGATGGCTTTGGCAAGGCCGGCCTTCCCGACTGACGCGCCGGGGTGGCTCCTGCACCGAAGCGCCGCTACGGCACCAGGTCGATGGTTTCGGTCGTGTGCTCCACGCAGATGAAGCAGCAGGTATCGCAAGGCTGGTCGTTGTCTGGCCCGACGCCGGCGGAAATCTTGTCATTGCCATCGACCCAGGCGCCATAGCAGATGCGTTCGCCCTGATTGCAGGAGATCGGCACTGATTTCTGCGAGCCCGGATCGACAAGGAACACCTTGTCGTTGCCCGGCCAGACGGTCTCGCGATCGCGGCTGAACAGCTCGACCGCGACCCCCTCCTTGCGCAGGTTCTTGACGAAAAAGGCCATGTCGGCGGCCTCGGCCGAATTGGCCAGGACCAGTGCCGCCAGCGCAAGCATGCGAAACAGCGTCACCGCCGACCTCCCCGAATCACCGCGGGCAGGTTCGCACGGCGGCCCGGAACTAGGAAGACACGTGGCCCTGCGCGGTGATCTCACGTCCCAGCCTCACCACTTCACGCACCAGCAGATCGAGATCGTCGCGTCGGGTGCGATGGTTGGTGATCGCCACACGCAGCCAGTGCCCGCCATGCACGGTGGTGTCGGAGAGTGCAGCGATGCCTTGCTCCTGCAGCCGCAGCATGATCTCGGTGTTGAGCGCCTTCAGCGCTTCGCCCGCCAAACCGGGCTGGTAGCGGAAGCAGACGATGTTGATGGTCGGCGCCGCCGCCAGCTCCAGCGAAGGCTCGGCCTCGATCAGTCCGGCCAGATAGGAGACCTGCGCGATGTTCTGGTCGATCAGGCGGCCGAATTTTTCGACACCATGTTCCTTCAGTGCCATCCACACTTTCAAGGCGCGAAAGCCGCGCGACGTCTGCAGACCATAATCGTGCAACCATTCGCCGGAAGCGAGGCCGCGCGGCGTCGATTCCAGATATTCCGGCGTCACCGCGAAGGTCCGGCGGTGCGCGGCGGCATCCCTGACCAGGGCACAGCCGACCTCGAAGGGCGAATGCAGCCATTTGTGGGGATCGAGCGCGACCGAATCGGCCCATTCGATGCCGGCGACGCGGTGGGCGTTTTGCGGGGCGATGGCGATCAGCGCGCCGATGCAGCCATCGACATGGAACCAGAGGCCTTCCTCGTGAGCGAGTTTGGCAAGCGCCCGCAGGTCGTCGGTCGCCCCAGTGTTGACCGTGCCGGCATTGCCGACGACGCAGGCCGGTTTGAAGCCGGCGGCCCGGTCCTCGACGATCGCCGCGCGCAAGGCGTCGATATTGATCCGCAGCCCGGCATCTGTCGGGATGCGGCGCAGCGCCCGATTGCCGAGGCCCAGCGCTTCCATCGCCTTGCGGTGGCAGGAATGGATCTGGTCCGAGCCATAGAAGCGCAGCGGCTTCTCGATGGCTGAAACGCCGTGCTCGCGCACGTCGACGCCGGCCTTGACGTTGCGCGCCACCGTCAGCCCGATGATGTTGGCCATCGAGCCGCCGCTGACCAGCGTGCCGGAGGCCGAGTCTGGAAAGCCCAGCATCTGCTTGCACCAGTTCACCACCTGGCCGTCCATCAGTCCGGCGGCATGGTTGCCGCCACCGAGGTTGGAGCCCTGGATCGCCGCGAGGAAATCGCCGAGCGCGCCGGTGAAGTTGCTGGACCCCATATACCACGACCAGAACCGTGGATGGATGTTGCCCATCGGATAGGACATCACGGTGCGGGAGACCTCGCCATAGACGACGGCAAGCGGTGCCGGCGAGCGCGGCAGGGGTGCGGTGAAAAGATCCCGCACCTCGCCGGGCATCTCCCGCCAGACCGGACGGTCTCGCACGTCGCGCAGATAGTTGACGGCTTCATCGACGGCCCGGCGCGACAGGGCCTGCACTTCGGCCCAGTCAGGCGGATCAAGCGTTTCCTCGGCCACCATGCCAGCAGATTCCCGCGCGACGTCCATGGCGATCTCCCTATCAAGCCGGGAACTGGCAGCCGGGCGTCGAGCGCGAGAGCGCCAGCTCATCGGCATCCATTTCAGCCTCGACGCCGTCGAACAGCGGCGTCGACATGTAGCGCTCGCCCGTGTCGGGCAGCATGCACAGGATCACCGATCCGGCCGCCGCCTTCTCGGCGACCTGGCGCGCGACGGCGAAGGTGGCACCGCCGGAAATGCCGGTGAAGATGCCTTCCTTCCGCGCCAGCGCCCGCGCCCATTTGATGCCCTCCGGACCGGCGATCGGCATCACCTCGTCATAGAGGCTGGCGTCGATCGCCTCCTGCAGCACGTTGGGGATGAAGTCCGGCGTCCAGCCCTGGACGGGATGCGGCTCGAAGGCCGGGTGGCTGGCGGCTGGCGCGCCATCGGCACCGCGCTGCTGCGCCTTGCCGCTGCCGATCAGTTGCGCGTTGGCCGGTTCCGAGAGCACGATGCGGGTGTCGGGCCGTTCGCGGCGCAAGACCCGCGCCACGCCGACGACCGTGCCGCCGGTGCCATAGCCGGTGACGAAGCAGTCGAGCCGCGAGCCGGCGAAATCGTTTATGATTTCGCGCGCGGTCGTCGACTCGTGGATGGCGGCATTGGCGGCCGTCTCGAACTGGCGGGCAAGGAACCAGCCATTGGCCTCGGCCAGTTCGACCGCCTTCTTGTACATGCCAAAACCTTTTTCGGCGCGTGGCGTCAGCACCACCTTGGCGCCCAGCATGCGCATCAGCTTGCGGCGCTCGACGGAAAAGCTGTCGGCCATGGTAACGACCAACGGATAGCCTTTCTGCGCGCAGACCATGGCAAGCCCGATGCCGGTGTTGCCGCTGGTCGCCTCGACCACGGTCTGGCCGGGCTTCAGCGCGCCGCTGCGTTCGCCCTCTTCGATGATGTTGAGCGCCAGCCGATCCTTCACCGAGGCGCCCGGGTTGAAGAACTCGGCCTTGACGTAGATGGTCGCATGCGCCGGTGCGAGATTGTTGACGCGCACAACAGGCGTGTCGCCGACGGTGTCCAGGATGCTATCGAACAGGCGGCCGCGCCCTGCGGTGCTCCTGATTTTCTGTTTGTTCAACATGGTTGATCTCCTCGATCCTGTTCATCTTCACGGGCCGGTTACAAACCGGCGGCCTGGGCGGCGAGATTTCGAGACCTTGCCGCGCTAAGACTGACGTTCCGGCGATGCGGCAATGACCGCCACTGGATGCGCCTTGTCGCTTTTGGTGATACACAAGGGGCCGGCAGGCCAGCGTGGGAGCAGGCGTGGAAACGGACGTGGAATCCGCAGCATCGAGGCAGGACAGCGGCCTGCCGTGCCTGTCGGTGCGGCTGCTCGGGCCGCTGGCGATCACGCGTAACGGCCTGCCAACGGCATTGCCGGCCTCGCGCAAGCTGCGAGCGCTGCTTGCCTACCTCGTGCTGGCGCCACATCCGGTCGGGCGCGGCCGCTTGTGCGAACTTCTGTGGGACGTGCCGAACGATCCGCGAGGCGAGCTGCGCTGGTGCCTGAGCAAGTTGCGCGGCGCCCTCGATACGCCGGGCCGGCGCCGTGTCCGCACGCACGACGATACGGTCGCGCTCGATCTCGACGCCTGCCTTGTCGATGCGTTGGAGATCAGCCATGCCGCCACGCACGGGGTCGGCACGCTGGATGCGCAGCAGTTGCGCGCGCTGGCCAAACTCTTCGCCGGCGATTTTCTCGACGGGTTGGAGCTCGAACGCAATCCGCACTTCAACAGCTGGCTAATCGGCCAGCGTCGCCGCTTCCGGTCGATCCACGCGGCGGTGCTGGAACAGCTCGTCGCCAGTCTCCCCAATGATTGCGGCGAGGGCATAGCGCATCTCGATAGATGGGTGGAACTCGCGCCTTTCGACGGTCGCGCGCATACGGCGCTGCTGGCGAGCCTCGCGAGGCGCGGCGAGATCGCCGCGGCCGAGAAGCATCTGGTAGTGGCGGCACAGTTGTTCCAGTCGGAAGACCTGGATTTCGCCCCGCTGCAATCTGCCTGGCGGGCGATCCGCGACCAGCAGTCGGCTGCCTCGCCGCGGACGCTGCCGGCCTGCCGGTCCACAGCATCGCAATCGGGGTTCCCGCTAGACCCGCCCAACCCTGGTCCGCCCGCTCCTGATCCTGTCGAGCCGAGCCACGCGTCGCTGGCGGTGATGCCTTTCGTCGAGGAAGCCGGTCCGCGCGGCGGGCTCGCCGACGGCCTCACCCACGACATCATCACCCGTCTCGCCAAGCTGCGGGATTTCTTCGTCATCGCGCGCGGATCGGTGTTCGCGCTGGCCGACAAAGGTATTGCGCCCGAGGAGGCAGGCCGCCGGCTGAAGGTCGACTATGTCGCCACGGGAACGGTGCGCAGCATGGCCGGCCGCCTGATCGTCAGCGTCGAACTCGTCGAGGTGCGTACTGCCAGGATCGTCTGGGCCGAGACGTTCGAGCGCCGTCCGGACGACATCTTCGCCGTGCTCGACGACATTGGCGACAGCATCGTGTCGTCGATCTCGTCCGAGATCGAGACGGTCGAACGCAACCGCGCCCTGCTCAAGGCTCCCAACTCGCTCAATGCCTGGGAGGCCTACCACCGTGGCCTCTGGCACATGTACCGTTTCACGCAGGCCGAGAACGAAACGGCACGGCACTTCTTTGCCAGCGCCCTGCGGCTTGATCCGACCTTCGCCCGCGCCTATGCCGGCCTGTCCTTCACCCATTGGCAGAACGCCTTCCAGCGCTGGGGCGACCGCGATCGCGAAAGCGCGCTGGCCTTCGAGAGTGCCGGGCAGAGCTTGCTGGTCGATGACCACAATCCGGCCGCGCACTGGGCGATGGGGCGGGCGCTGTGGCTGCGCGGCGAACAGGACGGCTCGCTCGGCGAACTGGAACAGGCGGTCAAACTCAGCCCCAATTTCGCGCTCGGCCATTATGCGCTGTCCTTCGTCCATTCGCAGTCGGGCGACCCGCGGGCGGCGATCGGCTCCTCCGACCATTCGCGCCATCTCAGCCCTTTCGATCCGCTGCTGTTCGGCATGCTGGGGGCGCGGGCCATGGCGCACGTCCGGCTCGGCCAGTTCGAGGAGGCGGCCGGATGGGCGCTGAAGGCAGCCGCCCGGCCGAACGCGCACGCCATCATCCTGGCGATCGCGGCACATTGCCTGGCACTGGCGGGGCGGCTCGAAGAGGCGCGCGGCTTTGCCGCCGCCATCCGCAAGACGTTGCCGGACTACCGCGCCGACGATTTCATCGCCACTTTCCGCTTCGAGCCCGATGCCGAGGCGTTGTTTCGGCAAGGCGCCAGGCGGATCGGGCTCGGCTGAATTTCGTGCTTGAACACCTGCGTTAACGAAGTCGGAAGGAGTTGCTTAACCGTTCACGGCTATGTGACCTCGCGGGGGGGTCCATGGCAAAGTGAGTATGATGAGCGACAGCCCCGACAAGCGCAGCGAATGGCGCGCCATCCTTCATGTACAGGCCCGCATCGCCGTGCTGTTCGTTCCGGTCGTGGCCAGCCTGCTGCTCATCGCCGCCCTTGCCGGCAACGATCGCAAATCCGCTCCGGATGTCGACCGAACTGTTACGGGCTCGGTGCGATAGTCAAGCCGAACCCGCTTTTCCCCGGCTCTTCGAGGCACTCAATAGAAGCGCGGGATCGGGCCGTTCTGCGGGGTCGTGCGGTCGCCGAGGTCGAGAAAGACCTCGTCGACATAACACCAGCCCCAGCCTTCCGGCGGGTCGTAGCCCTCTATGACGGGATGGCTGGTGGCGTGAAAATGCTTGGTGGCGTGGCGGTTTGGGGAGTCGTCGCAGCAGCCGACATGGCCGCAGGTGCGGCAGAGCCGCAGATGCACCCACCACGAACCGCTCTTCAGGCACTCCTCGCAGCCGAGCGCGCTCGGCGTTACGTCCTTGATCCCAGCGGCGTGCTTACATCCATCCGCCATCACACTCTCCCGACCTATCTCTCAATTGAAGCATGATCTTTTCCGAAACCGGTTCCCAACTTTCGGGGTCATACTTGAGGCGCGTCGGCCTGGCTGGCGTCCCGCGCAAGAAATGCATGCAACGCCGCCACCACCTGGGCGCCCTCGCCGACAGCCGCCGCGACGCGTTTGACCGAGCCGGAGCGCACGTCGCCGATGGCGAACACGCCGCTGCGGCTGGTCTCCATCACGCCATGCGCCGATGCTATGTCCGATCCGGTGCGGATGAAACCCCTGGCATCCAGCGCCACGTCGGATTGGGCGAGCCAATCGGTGTTCGGGTCGGCGCCGATGAACAGGAAGAGATGGCGGATCGGCCGCGTCGTCGAGGCGCCGCTCGAGCGGTCGCGCCAGCGTACGGTGGCAAGATTGCCTGCCTCGCCGTCCAGCGCCTCGATTTCGGCGCCGGTCAGCACCTCGATGTTCGGCTGCGCCCTGATGCGCTCTACGAGGTAACGCGACATCGAGGCCTCGAGACTGCCGCCACGCGCCAGCAGCGCCACTTTCCTGACGTGGCTGGCCAGATAGACGGCCGCCTGGCCGGCTGAATTGCCGGCGCCGACCAGCGCCACTTCCTGGCCGCCGCAAAGCCGTGCTTCGATGGGCGAGGCCCAATAATGCACGCAGGTGCCCTCGAACTCGGCGAGATTGGCGACATCGAGGCGGCGATAGCGCGCGCCGCTGGCGATCACCACCGAGCGCGTGCGCACCGTCTCGCCGTCGCCGACCGTGAGCTGGTAGCGCGCGCCGTCGTCGGCGGCACCGAGCAGCTTCACCTCGTCGGGAATGACCATCTCAACGCCGAATTTCTGCGCCTGGTTGTAGGCGCGCGCCATCAGCGCCATGCCGGTAATGCCGGTGGGGAAGCCGAGATAGTTCTCGATGCGCGCGGAGGCGCCGGCCTGGCCGCCGAAGGCACGGCAATCGAGCACGATCGTCGACAGCCCTTCCGAGGCCGCGTAGACCGACGCCGCCAGACCGGCCGGTCCGGCGCCGACGATGGCGACGTCATAGACCTTGCTGGCGTCGACCGGCCGCAGCAGGCCGATGCAGCGGGCGAGGTCCTTCTCCGCCGGATTGAGCAGCAGCCTGCCATTCGGGCACAGCACGACCGGCAGGTGGTGGGGATCGACATGGAAGTGCTCGAACAGCGTCTTCGCGCAAGGATCGGTTTTGGAATCGAGCACGCGGTGGGGCTGGCCGCTGCGGGCGAGAAAGCCTTGCAGGCGAAGCACGTCGCCATTGTCGGCAGGTCCGACGATGATGGGACCGATCGTGCCGCTCTCGAGCAGCCCGACGCGGCGCAGGATCAGCGCCCGCATGATGCGCTCGCCGAGATTGGCCTCCTGCACCATCAGGTCGCGCAGCCGCTGCGACGGGATGACGAACGCCTCGACCGGCTCGGCCGCCTGGGCATTGACCAGCGACGGACGGGCCGAAAGCTGCGCCAGCTCGCCGGCGAAGCTGCCCGGGCCATGCGTGACGATCGTCTCGCGCCGGCCGAATTTGCCGTCCTGGGTGATGTCGACCTTGCCCGCCAGCACCACGATCAGCCCCGGGGACACATCGCCGGCCTCGAAAATGTGCTCGCCGGCGGCATAGGCGCTGGCCTCGCCGAACCGCCGCATGCGCTCGATTTCCGCCTCGGCGAGGACGGGAAAAGCCTGGTCGCGGCGGGCGCCGAAGATCGCGGTGCTGGATTGAGACATGATTGCGAGCGTAGCGAAGGGGACGCGCGGTTTGAAGCGGTTTGTTCGGGGACTGGCCAGGAGGGCAGGTCATCGGGCAAGAAAAAAGCCCGGACGAACCGGGCTTTTTTCTCAGGGTCTCTGAACCGATCGAATGGTTCGAAACGGGAATTTGGTGCCCAGAAGAGGACTCGAACCTCCACTCCTTGCGGAACACGGACCTGAACCGTGCGCGTCTACCAATTCCGCCATCTGGGCTGGTGCGGGCTCAATAAGCGGGCAAGCGATTGCTGTCAACGCGCTTTTTTAAACCCGCTGCTCGCTTGCCGGCTTAGCCTTCCAGCACTTCCTTCGAAGCCACGGTCGAATCGGCGTTGAGCTGGTAGATCACCGGCACGCCGGTGCCGAGTTCCAGCTTGACGATCTCCTCGCCTGACTTGCCGTCCAGCGCCATGATCAGCGCGCGCAGCGAATTGCCGTGGGCGGCGACCAGCACCGTGCCGCCACGCAGCACATGCGGTTGCAGATCGTGCAGGTAATAGGGCCAGACGCGGGCGCCGGTGTCCTTCAGGCTTTCGCCGGCGGGCGGCGGCACATCATAGGAGCGGCGCCAGACATGCACCTGCTCCTCGCCCCATTTCTGGCGCGCGTCGTCCTTGTTGAGGCCGGAGAGGTCGCCATAGTCGCGCTCGTTCAGCGCTTGGTCGCGAACGGTCTGCAAGTCGCTCTGGCCGACCGCGTCGAGAATGTGCTGGCAGGTTTTTTGCGCCCGGATCAGCGCCGAGGTGAAGGCGATATCGAACTTCAGGCCGCGCGCCTTGAGTTTTTGGCCGGCGGCCTTGGCCTCGGCATGGCCCTGCTCCGTCAGGTCGACGTCGCGCCAGCCGGTGAACAGGTTCTTCAGATTCCATTCGCTCTGGCCGTGGCGCACGAGCACGAGGGTTCTCGACATTTTTGCTCCTCTGGGGTCCGGGCATTCCAGGAAAAGTGTGTAGTGGTTTTCCGTCCTGCGTAAGAACGAAGATGGTTCAGGGTCGTTTCAGGCAAGCCCAAGCACGTCCCGCATCGAATACAGTCCCGGCTTCTGGCCATGCGCCCAAAGTGCGGCCTTGACGGCACCGCGGGCGAAGATGGCGCGGTCCTCGGCATGGTGCGACAGCGTGATGCGCTCGCCGGTGCCGGCCAGGATCACGCTGTGGTCGCCAACCACCGAGCCACCGCGCAACGTGGCAAAACCGATCGAGCCGGTTTGTCGCACACCCGTATGGCCGTCGCGCGAACGCACATCATTGCCGGCCAGCGCGATGCCGCGCCCGGCGGCGGCCGCTTCGCCGAGCAGAAGCGCCGTGCCCGAAGGCGCGTCGACCTTGTGCCTGTGGTGCATTTCGAGGATCTCGATGTCGAAATCGTCGGCGTCGAGCGCGCGTGCCGCCTGTTCGACCAGCACCGCCAGCAGATTGACGCCGAGGCTCATATTGCCCGACTTGACGATGGTCGCGTGGCGGGCGGCGGCAGCGATTTTCGCGTTGTCGTCGGCCGAACAGCCTGTCGTGCCGATGACATGGACGATGCGCGCCTGCGCCGCGTAACCGGCGAACTCGACCGTCGAGGCCGGGGTGGTGAAATCGAGCACGCCGTCGGCCCTGGCGAAGACCGGCAACGGATCGCTGCCGATCGCCACGTCGATGCGGCCGACGCCGGCGAGTTCCCCCGCATCCTTGCCCAGGTGAGGCGAATCCGGGCGCTCGACCGCGCCGATGACGCGGGCGCCCGGAATGGCGTGGATGGCGCGGATCAGCGTCTGGCCCATGCGGCCGGCCGCGCCGGCCACCACAAGGCCCATATCGCCGGCCGGCTCGCCTGATGTGGTCTCGCTCATGGCGTGCTCCCGGCGATGTCCTGGGTCTCTAGTTCCTGAACCGAAGTTTCGGCCGGGGCGCTGTCGTCGACAAGCCCCAGGCCCTTGACGCCCTGTATCCGGTGGAAACGGGCATAGACGCTGTGCGGGTCGGCCATCAGCGAGGCATGCGTGCCCTCTTCGACCAGATGGCCCTGTTCCAGCACGATGATGTGGTCGGCATTGACCACGGTGGACAGGCGGTGCGCGATGACGATGGTGGTGCGCCCTTCCATGACCTTGGTGAGCGCCTGCTGGACGCGCGCTTCCGCCTCGTTGTCGAGCGCCGATGTCGCCTCGTCGAGCAGCAGGATCGGCGCCTGGCGCACAATGGCGCGGGCAATCGACACGCGCTGGCGCTGGCCGCCGGAGAGCGTGGCGCCATTCTCGCCGACCGGCGTGTCATACCCTTGCGGCTGCTGGCGGATGAACTCGTCGGCCGCGGCCAGTCGCGCGGCCTGTTCGATCTCGGCATCGGTGGCCGAGGGGCGGCCATAGCGGATGTTGTCGCGGATGGTGCCCTCGAACAGATAGGGCGCCTGCGAGACATAGGCTATCGAGCCGCGCAGCGACTGTTTGGTGACCTTGGAAATGTCCTGGCCATCGATCTCGATCGTACCGCTCTCGACGTCGTAGAAGCGCTGCAGCAGCGCCACCAGTGTGGTCTTGCCGGCACCGGAGGCGCCGATGACGGCGGTCATCTTGCCGGCGGCGGCGACAAAGCTGAGGTCCTGAAGGACAGGCGTCTCCTCGACATAGCGGAAGGACACGTTGTTGAAGCGCACTTCGCCCGTGGTGAAGTTTGCCTTGGTGGCGCCAGGCGCGTCGCCCTGCTTCGGCTCGAGGTCGAGCAGCTCGTAGATCATGCGTGCATTGACCAGAGCCCGTTCCATGCCGACCTGCATGCGTGCCAGGCGGCGCGCCGGATCATAGGCCAGGATCAGCGCCGTGATGAAGGAGAAGACCGCGCCAGGCGGCTGCCCGAGAACCAGAGCCCGGTAACCGGAATAGGCGATGACAGAGGTGACGGCGAAGCCGGCCAGCATGTCGGAAATCGGCGACAGCCGTTCGGAGACGCGGGCAATCTTGTTCGAGCGCTGTTCGGCGTCGCTGGCGAGCTTGCCGATGCGGCTGGACAGTTCGTCCTCCATGGTGAAGGCCTTGACGATGGCGATGCCTTGCGTGGCTTCCTGCACGGCGCCGATCAGGCGCGAATTGATCAGCACGGATTCGCGGGTAATGCGCCGCACGCGACGGGTGAGGTAGACGACGGCCCAGATCAGCGGCGGTCCGATCAGCAGCGAACTGAGCGACAGGACCGGATCCTGGTAGACCATGACGCCGAGCAGGCCGAGCAGCGTCACCGCGTCGCGGGTGATCGAGGTCAGCGTCAAGGACAGGAGGTCGCGGATGCCGCCGACGTTTTCGTTGACCT
Organism: Mesorhizobium sp. B2-3-14; assembly: GCF_006442175.1. Taxonomy (NCBI): domain Bacteria; kingdom Pseudomonadati; phylum Pseudomonadota; class Alphaproteobacteria; order Hyphomicrobiales; family Phyllobacteriaceae; genus Mesorhizobium; species Mesorhizobium sp. B2-3-14. Next base: position 91,846 of record NZ_VFVP01000014.1, read on the forward strand.
GCGCCGCCAGCCGGCCGGAGCGTGTATCATTGAAGAAGCCGACGCCGAGCTTCATCAGGTGATCGAAAATGCGCTTCTGGTAGCGCGCCACCAGATTGTTGCCGATCTTGGCCAGCGCCACCGCCTGGCCATAGCCGGCAAAGCCGCGCAGCAGGAAGGCCGCCATGAAGCCTGCGCAGATCCACACGATCGCGTCGCCACGCCGTTCGTAGAAGATCTGGTTGACCATCGGGGCCATGATCCAGGCCGTGAAGGCGGTCGTGCCCGAAACGATCAGCGAGCAGGTGATGACCATCACATAAGTCCAGCGATAGTCGTGGCTGTTCTCAGCGAGAATGCGGCGCAGCACCGCTGTGACCTCGCCGGGCCGGGCTTTCAGCTTGTTTGGAGTTTGAAGTGTCAAATCAGAGGGCTTTGTCGGTTTCGCTTCCCGTGGCCGGGCAATTCGGCACCCCTATTACCGCCAAGCAGCCGGCTTGCCTATGCCTTGGGGTGACTAACTTCGTCGCGCCAGCGCCGGCCCGATGTCTGGACGCCGAACAGCGAGGGGTTCCTGGCATAGGCGGCAAGGCCGAGAAGGGCGGCGAGCGGATGGGTGATGACGTAGACCGGCATGGTGCGCATCAGCGCGCTGTGCGGCGCCTTGTCCTCGAAGGCGGCGCGGAAATTGCCCTCCTTCAGCGCCGGCACGATCTTTTGCGCGATGCCGCCGGTGAGGAACACGCCGCCCCGGCTCATGAACACCAGCGCCAGGTCGCCGGCGGTGCGGCCGAGGCAGGTGACGAAGGTCTCGAGCGCTTCCTGCGCCACCGGATCGGTCTTGGCCAGTGCCGCACCGGTGACTTCGGCCGGCGTGGTGAAGGGCGACGGCTTGCCATCCGCCCTGGCCACGGCCCGGTAGACGTTGACGAGACCGCGTCCGCACAGGATCTGTTCGCCCGAAATGCGGCCCTCGAGCTTCTCGATATGCGGGAAGACCTCGAAATCGCGCGGCGTGCGCGGTCCGATGTCCATATGGCCGCCTTCGCCGGGCACCGGGATCCAGTGATGCAGCGCGTGGACCAGCCCGGCGACACCGAGCCCGGTCCCGGGGCCAAGCACGACGCGGCCGGCATTGGGCTCCGGCGTGCCGCCGCCGATCTTTTCCATATGCTCTTCGCCAAGCGCCACGACGGCCAGCGCCTGCGCCTCGAAATCGTTGAGCACGACGATGTCGCTCAGCCCAAGATTGGCGAACATCTGCCTCGGCTTGACCACCCAGGGACAGTTGGTGAGCTCGATCTCATCGCCGTCGACCGGGCCGGCCACGGCCAGCACCGCCGAATTTGGCCGGACCGACGAGCGGTCGAGCACCGCCGCCTGGATCGCCTCGTCGATGGTGTTGTAATTGGCGGTCTGGACGATGATCGGCTCGCCGGCCTCGGAATTGGCGTCGAGCACGATCGAAAACCGCGCATTGGTGCCGCCGATATCGCCGATCAGGATCGGAAACCGCAGCAAAGTCTCGTCATCGCCTGTGCTTGGCATGCTCTCGTCCGTCCCCCGGCGCCCGCGACGGCATTCGCGGTTCCTGCGTTGACTAGCGCATGAGTTTGAAAAGGGAAACGGTTTTCGGACCTGGTGGCGCGCAAGGAGAAGCTCTGCGGCCAAACGGCCACTGTTTCATGAAAACGGGGGCTAAACCGATTGAGCCTGCGGGTGGCGCGCCAATCACTTCGCTGGCGGCCGTGGCCGCGGCACCGGCACGCCGACCTCGGGCGTCGCGGTGAAGGCGTTCACCGCGCTTGGCAGGCCGGCGGTGCCGCTTGCCGTGACGGCGGGCAGCGACGGCGCTTCCGGCTCAGGCACCGCCACCGCGACCGGCACGGCGTCGCCGTGATAGGTCGCGGCCTCGGCCGAGGCAGGTCCCGGCGCGTCGAGCACCGCGCGGCATTCCTTGGGCAGGTTGGCCATCGTCATCAGGTCACGTGCCTTGGGCGCATCCGGGTTCTTGTTCGGCCGCCACGGCTCCTGCGTGAACCACCAGGCCAGCGGCTTGCCGCAGCCATCATCCTCCGGCGTTGCTTCCTGCGCCTTGCAATTGGGCGAGCCCGGCTGGCAGCCGATGCGCATGTGGAAATGGTAGTCGTGGCCCCAGAACGGCCTGATCTTGCGTAGCCACGAGCGGTCACTCTTGACCGTGTCGCAGAGCTTTTTCTTGATGCCGGGATTGACCAGGATGCGCTCGACCTCCGGATAGCTCGCCGCGCGCTTCAAAAGCCGCGTGTGCGCCGGCGTCCACAGCGCGTCTTTCACAAGATGCGTCTTGTCGTCGACCATCAAGGTGGCGCTCATGGTCTCGCGCTGCGCCCTGGTCATGGTGCGGTCGGGCATCGGCGTCAGCCAGATGTCGGCGTCGAGCCCGATCTGGTGCGAGGCATGACCTGATAGCATCGGGCCGCCGCGTGGCTGCGCGATGTCGCCGATCAACAGGCCCGGCCAACCGTCGGCGACGGCGTCGCGCGACAATCTCTCGATCAGCGCGATCATCGCCGGATGGCCCCAGCGGCGGTTGCGCGATGGCCGCATCACCTGCCAGGTCGGACCATCCATGGGAATGGCGACGCCGCCGGCAAAACAGCCCTTGGAATAGAAGCCGAAGGATTGCGGGGCGGTGGCCGTCGGCAGCTTCTCGGCGCCGAACAGGTCTTTCGCCCGCTCCTCGGCCGCTGCCGGCTGCGCGGCCAGGCCTGCCAGAGCCAGCGCTGCCGCCAATACCGCATTTCTGGGGCAAAGCGACCGCATCGATGATTTCATGAACCGCACCCCCGTGGCTGCAATCGCCGCATCATACCACGCCAAGCGCCACGCTTCGATCATCCTATCCCTTCACGCCCCTCATCGGGCTGCGCGGCGCACCGTCACGCCAGTCGCCGCTTGCCCACATATGGTCGAAAGCGGCGCGATAATCGGGAAAGCGAAACCGATAGCCCGCCGCCTTGATCGCCGCATTGGCGACCCGCTTATTCTCGCCATAGAAGGACCGCGCCATGGGCGAAAGTTGGGCGGTGTCGAAGGGAATTTCGGGCGGCGGCTCAACGCTCATCAGATGTGCGGCGTAGGCGACGACATCCTGCGGCGGCGCCGGCTCATCGTCGGTGACGTTGAAGATGCCGCCTCTATTGCCGCTGATCAGATGCCACAGCGCGCCTGATATGTCGTCGCAATGGATGCGGTTGAACACCTGGTCCGGCTTGACCAGCCGCCTGGCAGTGCCGTTCTCCAGATTGACCAGCGCGTTGCGGCCGGGACCGTAAATACCGGACAGCCGCAGGATCGCCACTGGGCGCCCGATGTCCTCGCCAAGCCTCTGCCAGGCCCGCTCGGCCTCGACCCGCATCACCGAGCGCTTCGACACCGGCCGGCAGGCGGCCATCTCGTCGACCCAGGCGCCGCCATGATCCCCATAGACGCCAACGGTCGAGAGATAGCCTATCCATTCCAGCGCCGGCATCCCTGCGATTGCCTGGCGAGCGGCATTCAACACCGGATCGCCGGCTTCTTCAGGGCCGACCGAAACCACCAGATGCGTGGTTTTCTCCAGCGCAGCGCCGATTTCGTTCGTCAACTTGCCGTCGAACAGCAGCGGGACGATGCCGGCCTGGCGCAGCGCTTCGAATTTTTCCTCGGAGCGTGTCGTGCCGAAGATGCTGGCGGCTCCCCTATTGGCGCGGGCAAAGGCCGTTCCGGAATAGCCGGCACCGAAGATGAAGACCTGTTTTCCGCTCATGGATGCGCCCTGCTTGGCCGCGCCAGGCGCCATTCCTCGCGCACCGCCGCGTCGTCCTCACTGTTCAAGCCGTTCGCGGCCCGTTCGGCATATTCGGTTTCCGGCACCAGCCGCGCCAGCGCCCATATTGCCGCGCCCCGCACCAGCGGCGAGGCATCGCCGAGCAGGTCCCGGACGACGCCGACGAGCGCGCCGTCGCAGGAATTGCCGGCGGCGATCAGCACGTTGCGGACGAAACGGTCGCGGCCGATGCGTTTGATCGGCGAACCGGAGAAGAAGGCGCGGAAGCCGGCATCGTCGAGGGCCAAGAGATCGGCGAGCGGCGGCTCGCGCAGATCGTCGCGCGCGGCGAGCTTGGCCTCGGACGCGGCGCGGGCGAATTTGTTCCAAGGACAGGCGGCGAGGCAGTCGTCGCAGCCATAGATGCGGTTGCCGATCTTTTCCCGAAATTCATGCGGGATCGGCCCCTTGTTCTCGATCGTGAGATAGGAGATGCAGCGCCGCGCATCGAGCCTGTAGGGCGCGGGGAACGCGTCGGTCGGGCAGGCGTCGAGGCAGGCGCGGCAGGAGCCGCAATGGTCGATCTCGGGCTTGTCCGGTTCCAGTTCGGCCGTGGTGAAGATGGTGCCGAGGAACAGCCAGGAGCCGTGCTCGCGGCTGACCAGGTTGGTGTGCTTGCCTTGCCAGCCCAGCCCCGCTGCTTCCGCCAACGGCTTTTCCATCACGGGCGCCGTGTCGACGAAGACCTTCACGTCGCCGCCGGCGCGCGCGACGATCTTGCCGGCGATCTCCTTCAGCCGGCCCTTCATGACCTCGTGATAGTCGCGGTTTTTCGCGTAGACCGAGATCGCGCCGCGATCGCGCCTGGCCAGCACGTCGCGCGGATCATGGTCCGGCCCGTAATTCATCGCCAGCACGACGATCGAGCGCACGTCGGGCCACAGCGTGGATGGCTCGCCGCGGCGCGCAATCGTCTCGGCGATCCAGTCCATCGAGCCGTGAAAGCCGTCGGCGACGAATTCGGCCAGGCGCGCCGGCGCCAGCGGGATGGCATTGGGGGTGGTGACGGCGACCGCGTCGAAGCCGGCGCGCCGCGCCTCCGCGTCGATCAGCGCGCGCAGTTTCGACGCGTCAGAAGTCGAGATCCGCATAGTGCGATACCGGCGACAGGCCGCGCACGCGGTCGGTCAGGAGCGGCCGGAAGGAGGGCCGCGACTTCACCCGCGTGTACCATTCGCGCGCGGCGGGGTGTTCGCGCCAGTCGATCTCGCCGAGATAGTCGAGCACCGACAGCGTCGCGGCGGCCGCCAGATCGGCATAGGTGACCCTGCCGCCGGCCAGCCAATGACGGGTGCCCGCCAGCCAGTTGGTGTATTTCATGTGCTGGCGGATGTTGGCACGCGCGGCGCGGATGGCGCCTGAATCGGGCGAGCCGCCGCCCGCCGTTTCCGGCATCACCGGCTTCAGCACGCGTTCGCGCACCAGATGGCGCGTCACTTCGCTTTCGGCCTTGTTGAGATACCAGTCGATCAGCCGGCGGATTTCGGCGCGCTGCATCGGGTCCTCGGCGAACAGCCGCTTGTCGCGCTTGAGCACGCCGCGCGTCTCGTCGAGATATTCGGAAATCACCGTCGCGCCGATGATCGGCACGTCGCCTTCGGCCAGCAGGATCGGCAGTGTTCCGGCCGGATTCAGCGCCAGGAACTCCTTGCGCCGCGTCCACGGCTTTTCCTCGATCAGCGCCAGCTCCTCGCCATACTCGCCAAAGGCGAGGCGGACGAAGCGGCAGGTGGCGAACATGGGATGGTGGAAAAGCGTCAGCATGGTTCCGCGATGATAAAGCGCACTGGTGTCGTTCAGAATCCGGAATTCGCGCGTCGCGCTCGTCCCAGGTGTGGCGAATTCCGGATTGCCACACTGGCGAATCGCAGGGCGCACCGGTAAGTCTTGGCTGCCCGGCTAGCGGGCCGTCAGGGGTGTTGCGACCTATAGGGGGACTTCGGCGCCATGACAAGCAAGCCATTCTGCTAGCCATCACGCCAATGCCGAGGTAGAAATGGAAAGCCAGACCATCGTCGAAGCCCTGCTGCTTGGCCTACTGGAGGGATTGACCGAATTCATCCCGGTGTCCTCGACCGGCCACATCCTGCTCGCCGGCCATTTCCTCGGGTTCCAGTCGACCGGCAAGGCCTTCGAGATCCTGATCCAGCTCGGCGCCATCCTGGCCATCCTCAGCGTCTATTTCCGGCGCCTGTGGCAGATGCTGCTCGACCTGCCGCATGACCGGCTGACGCGGCATTTCGTCATCGGCATCCTCATCGCCTTCCTGCCGGCGGCGATCATCGGCGCGCTGGCGCATGATTTCATCAAGACGGTGCTGTTCGAATCACCCCGACTGATCTGCATCATGCTGATCATCGGCGGCGTCGTGCTGCTGGTCGTCGACCGAATGAACCTCAAGCCGGTCTATCGCGACGTCGAGCGGTTCCCGACCAGACTCTACCTGCAGATCGGCCTGTTCCAGTGCCTGTCGCTGATCCCCGGCACGTCGCGTTCGGGTTCGACCATCGTCGGCGCGCTGCTTCTGGGTGTAGACAAGCGGGCGGCGGCGGAATTTTCCTTCTTCCTCGCCATCCCGACCATGGTCGGCGCCTTCGCCTTCGACCTGTTCAAGAACCGCAACGTGCTGACCTCGGCCGATCTGCCGATCATCGCCATCGGCTTCGTCGCCGCTTTCGTCACGGCCTTGGTCGTGGTGCGCTACCTGCTCGACTACGTCTCGCGCAACGGCTACTCGCTGTTCGGCTGGTGGCGCCTGGTGGTGGGGATCGTCGGGCTGGTGGCGTTGATGATCTGGGGCTGAACGTGCGTTGTTGCAGGCCCCTCACCGGGATTGCCAACCGAATTGAGAGGGGCAATTCGGGGCAACCCGACCTCTCCCCTAGCGGCCGGATGAGGGGGCTGCCTCGCACGGATTTCTGTCAACTCCTTCCGTAAAACGCATTCGGGACATGCACCGGCCAGCGCCACGGCAGCACGGCGACCATGTCGAAGCGCATTGACAGCCTGCCATAGTCGGGCTGGCGGGACAGCCAGATATCGGCAGCACCCTCGATGCGGCGCTCCGATTCGTGACCGATCGCCTCCATGGCCTCTATCAGCGTGCGGCGCGCCTTGACCTCGACGAACAGGACGAGGTCGCCGCGCCGCGCAATCAGGTCGATCTCGCCGAAGCGGGTGCGGTGGCGGCGCGCGAGAATCCGGTAGCCCTTCAACATCAGCGCGGCCGCCGCCAGCCATTCGCCGCGATGGCCGCGCCGGTAGGCCTTTTGGCGGCTGGCGCTCGGGCGCTCAGCCACCGCTGGTTTCTCGTTGCTCGGCCATGACTTTTGGACAAACGGAACCGTTTGTCCGAGAAAACCGGTTTCCGCTTTTCGCGATCATGGTCTGTCCTTGAGCTCGAGCAGCCGCCGATATAGCGCCTGCTTCTGGCCGCCGGTCATTTTCGCCGCTTCCGCCGCCGCCTTGGAGGCGGGCATTTCAGCGGCGAGCGACAAGAGCAGGCGATCGATGTCTTCAGGTTCGTCGGCCTTGGCCTCGGCGGCGCCGACGCAGACGACGATCTCGCCCCTGGGCGTATCGGCCCCCGCGTAGTGGTCGGCGAGCGCCCGCAGCGTGCCGGTGCGCATCTCCTCGAACGTCTTGGTCAATTCGCGGCCGACAGCGGCCTTGCGCTCGCCGCCCAGCGCCTCGACCATGGCGCCGAGCGACTCGGCCAGCCGGCGCGGCGATTCGAAGAAGATCAGCGTCGCCGGCACGGCTCTCAGCGCCTCCAGCCGGGCCAGGCGTTGTCCGGATTTAACCGGCAGGAAGCCGGCGAACAGGAAAGCGTCCGACGGCAGGCCCGACGCCGTCAGCGCGGCAAGCGGCGCCGAGGGGCCGGGGATCGGCACGACGCGGATGCCGTGGTCGAGCGCCTCGCCGACCAGCCGGTAGCCGGGATCGGAGACCAGCGGCGTGCCGGCATCCGAGATCAGCGCAACGCTCTGGCCGGCTTCGAGCGCCGCGATCAGCTTCGGCCCGGCCTCGCCCGCATTGTGTTCATGATAGGCCGTGGTGCGCCGGCGGATGCCATAGCGGTCGAGCAGCACGCGCGACACACGCGTGTCCTCGCAGGCGACGATGTCGGCGGCGGCCAGCGTCTCCAACGCGCGCAGCGTGATGTCGGCGAGGTTGCCGATCGGCGTCGCCACCAGATAGAGCGCCGGGTCAAGCGGACGGGCCGCGATCTCGGTCTGCCCGACCACATAGCTGCGCTTGCCCGTCTCGCCAGTCACCGATGCCGTCTCCGTTCAGCCCTGTTTGGCCTGCCAAACCCATTTGGCATGGCTGGCGCCGGCTTGCAAAACTCACACCGATGTAAGGCAATCGCCATTCCTTCGCCACAGTAGGGAACGAAACCGGTTTTGGCAGATTTAGCCCCTGATTCCCAAGGGAGGACAGGATGGACAGCCTGACGATACAGGACGCTTTCGAGCCCTACTATGCCGGCCGCGGCCGAATTGCCGCACGCCAGGACAAGCGGCTGCCAGCCCGGGACGACACCAGCCTGACCAAGCAGGCCGCGATTGCCTTGCCGACGGATGTCAGGCTTTCCGACAACAAACCCGACAGCACGACGGAGCACTGACCGGACGATGCCCAATCGCTTCGATATTTTCATCACCCGTCTCGAAACGAAAACCGCGCGCCACGGCGTGCCGCTATCTCCGATAGGCGACCAGCACCGAGGGCGCCGCGACAAGGACAACGCCAAGCCGGTGCGCTCCGGAGAGTCCCACGCCGAGAAGGATCGCGGAAAGCATCGCCACAAACACGACGCCTGATCTGGTTCAGATCGGCGAGACGACAGTTCATCGTCGTGGGCGGAGCAAGGCGCGACGCAGCGCATGCCCGCGAGCAACACGGGCCTCGGTCAGCCGAAAGGCACTCAGCCTCCCAGCGCCCGATCCAGATCGGCGATCAGATCGTCGCCATCCTCGATCCCCGCCGACAGCCGCACCAGCGAATCCGATATGCCGATCTCCGCCCGCTTCTCGGCGGGAATGGAGCCATGCGTCATCAACGCCGGGTGCTCGATCAGGCTCTCCACCCCGCCAAGACTTTCGGCCAGCGTGAACAGCTGCGTGCGTTCGAGAAAGCGTTTTGTGCCAGCAAGATCGCGATCGAGCACAGCCGTGATCATGCCGCCGAAGGCATGCATCTGCTGGACCGCGATGGCGTGCTGGGGATGGCTGGCGAGGCCGGGATAGATGACGCGGCGCACATCTTTTCGCGCTTCCAGCCATTGCGCGATTTTGAGGCCGTTGGCGGAATGACGCTCCATCCTGAGCGCCAGGGTCTTCAAACCGCGCAGCGCTAAGAAACTATCAAACGGGCCGGATATGGCTCCGATGGCGTTCTGCAGGAATTTCAGGCGATCGGCCAAATCCTCTTTGTCGCCGACAACTGCGACGCCGCCGACCATGTCGGAATGGCCGTTCAGATATTTCGTCGTCGAATGGACCACGATGTCGATGCCGAGCTCCAGCGGCCGCTGGATGTAGGGGCTGCAGAAGGTGTTGTCGGCGACGGACAAGATCCCCTTGCGCTTCGCCAACGCCGCGACGCCTTCGAGATCGACGATGCGCAGCAATGGATTGGTCGGCGTCTCGACCCAAAGCATTTTTGTTTCCGGCCGGATCGCGGCTTCAACCGCGGCCAGATTGGTGAAATCGACGAAGGAAATTTGCAGATTGGCCGAGCGCTTGCGCACCCGCTCCATCAGCCGGAACGAGCCGCCATAAATGTCGTCGGTGGCGACGATATGCGCGCCGGAATCGAGCAATTCGAGCACCGTGGCGATCGACGCCAGGCCGGAAGCGAATGCGAAAGCCGCCGAGCCGCTTTCGAGATCGGCCACGGCGCGTTCGAAGGCGAAGCGTGTCGGGTTCTGGCTGCGGGCATATTCGAAACCCCTGTGCACGCCGGGCGACTGCTGGCCATAGGTCGAGGTGGCGTAGATCGGCACCATCACCGCACCGGTGAGCGGGTCGTGGCTCTGACCGCCATGGATGGTGCGCGTCGAAAACGCCAGGCGGTTCTTTCCGGATGTTGTCATCGTGCGCGCCTCAGATGGTTGATCAGGTCGATGCGGGTAATCAGGCCGACGAACTCGTCGCCGTCGAAGATGATGGCAACCTCGTTGCGGTCGAACACCGGCAGCAGCGCGTCCAGCGTCTGGCTGGCCTGCAGCGTGTGCAGGTTCGAGGTCATGGCTGTGCGCACCGGGCCGTTGAAGCGCTCCCAGCGCCCGTCGTAGGGGCCGTCGACATGGGCAAGGATGTCGCTCTCGTCGACGATGCCGACGAGCTTGCCATTGTCGAGCACCGGCAGTTGCGAGACATCGGAGCGGCGCATGCGTCCGTAAGCATTGAGCAGGCTCTCGTCCGGCCCGACATAGACAGTGTCGCCGGTACGGTGAGTGCGCATCACGAGGTCACGCAGGTCGCCATGCTGTTCATGTTCGGCCAGTCCCTGTTCCGCCAGCCAAAAATCGTCGAACACTTTTGACAGGTACTTGTTGCCGCTGTCGCAGACGAAGGTGACGACGCGCTTGGGCACCGTCTGTTCGCGGCAATAGCGCAGCGCCGCCGATAGCAGCGTCCCGGAGGAAGAACCGGCCAGGATGCCTTCCCGGGACAACAGATCCCGCACCGCCAGCATGCTCTGCTTGTCCGTGATGGAATAGGCCTTCTTGACCAAAGACAGATCGGCATTGGGCGGCACGAAATCCTCGCCGATACCTTCCACGGTCCAGCTTCCCGCCTCTTCCATCTTGCCGGTCTTGATCAGCGGCGCCAGCACCGAGCCGACCGGATCGGCCAACACCATCTCCGTCTTCGGCGACACCTCGGCGAAGTAGCGGCCAAGTCCGGTCAGCGTGCCGCCCGAGCCGACGCCGACCACCACCGCGTCGACATCCCCGTCAAGCTGCGAGAAAATCTCCGGCCCGGTGGTCGTCTGATGCGCCAGCGGGTTGGCAGGGTTGGCGAACTGGTTGGCGTAGAAGGCGCCGGGGAGTTCGGCAGCGATTTTTTCCGCCATGTCCTGGTAGTATTCGGCATGGCCCTTGCCGACATCGGAACGCGTCATGCGCACTTCCGCGCCGAGCGCGCGCAGATGCTGGATTTTCTCGCGCGACATCTTGTCGGGCACGACCAGGATGATGCGGTAACCCTTGGGAATGCCGACCTGGGCGAGGCCAAGGCCGGTATTGCCGGCTGTCGCCTCGACGATGGTGCCGCCGGGCTTCAGCTTGCCCTGTTTTTCGGCCGCCGCGATCATCGACAGCGCGATACGGTCCTTGATCGAGCCGCCAGGGTTCTGGCTCTCGAGCTTGATGAACAGCCGGCATTTTCCGGTGTCGAACTTGGTCAGCTCGACGATGGGCGTCTGCCCGATCAGATCGAGCAACGACGCATAGGGCGGCCGGAGGCGCGAGAGCGCCCTATCCGAGGAGCCACTGTCGGCCGTGGTTTTTCTATGCTCACTCATGTCGGAGCCTCCATGGGTCAACCCTAGCGTCTTTTCCAGCCGATCGCAGTTGGAAAGAAGATAGATCGTGCCAATCCGGTGGCCAGACGGGGAATGAAATTCCATGGGGCCGTCATCCAGGCGAGGCGAGGCGGTGCCGACCGAAACGCCAGCGAGACAGCGCCAAGCCGTGGGACTGGACGGCGGCATGATCCGGTCCAGCGAAGGCGTCGCAACCTGATCACCGGGCAGCAGAATTTTTCCGGCGCCGAGACCGCGCGCGCCGTGTGTGAGGCATTTGGGCTGAACGCCTCCGGCTGGTAGCTGGAGGGACTTCAGTCTTAGTTGAGCAATAGCTAATATATGTGTAGCTTGGTCGTGCGGGGGACGATCCCAATCGAAGCCTAACCCGCGATGGCCGGTGCGACCTGCTTCCAACCCAAGCATCCCCGCACCGGCCATTCTTTTGGTCCGAGGGCATAGGAAAGCACTGGCTCGAAACCGGGCTGAGGAGGCATTGGGTCACTCGACGGAAGGAAGATCGCGCCTTTTGGCAGGCCGATTTGCATCCCCATTACCGCGGTCCATATCAAGCCACGTATATCTCGATTGACTAAAGTAATGGAACGTCCAATGGACAAGCACGGAACGTTCGAAGACCCCTCGGACCAAGGCCTGCTAGCGCGCAAGACTTTAGTCCTGCCGTTTTATAGTTAAGAACGGAAGTTGTTCAGACCGACATAGGGCCGCTCAGGACGAATACCAGACTACGCCCAGCCGAATATGGTGCGATCACGGAAGAGGCTCGCGGCTTAAGGCGGGCACCACTTGCCAAAGACAATCGCCTCCTGGGGTTGTCTACCCCAGCAACCGCTTGCTCAGCCTGGCGCACTGGACTCGGATATCGGGAATGGCGTCGATCTCGAAGAAGGTGCCGCGCGTCAGCGGGCCGACGGCGAGAATTTTTCGCGAAACGGTGCCATCGGCGGCGATGATCTCGCAATTGGCCGAGACGTCGAGGCCGATGCGCAGCGGGTCCGGCCGCGCCAGGCCGCGGTCGACCAGCGAGCGCACCACGCTGTTCGACGAGGTCGAGATGTCGCGCACGATACCGGAGCAATCATAGATGCGGGCGACGCCGAATGTTTCGAGGCGCTGGGTGTGGCGCGACTGGACCTCCACCGCGAAACCGTCGCCCGGCGTGACGGCGACGACGCGCCCGGCGAGCGGCCGGATGCGGCCCGATTGCACGGCCTCCGTCACCCTGGCGTAGACCTCGGGTGCCATGCGGTGACGATGGATGTCCCACCAGGCCTTGGTGTGCTCGACGAAGCGGCGCTTGGCCGAGGCCGGCCAGTTCTGCCAGATCTTCTGGTTGAAGGGGCGCAGGCCGTCCACCACGTCGCGCCAGTCGACGCCGGCCTTCTGGTTCTGACGGATGAGGTCGCGGAACCAGCCGACGAAATAGGAGAGCTGGGTGCCGAGCGGGATGTCGGCGACGTCGAGCTTGATCGGATTGCCCTTGCGATGCGGCGAGGGCAGCAGGCCGCGCCGCGACACCGCGATGATGTCGCCGCGATGGCCGCGCTGCTCCAGGGAAAGGAATGCATCGACCATGCTCAAGCCCGTGCCCAGCACCAGGATGCGGCTGTCTGGATCGAGCGCGGTGTCGCCTTCCGAGCCCATCCGGATCGCGTGGCCCTGCGCGGGCTGTTCGTCATGGCCGGTGGCGAGCACGGCAAGATGGGCGACCACGCTGGTGCCGTTGGCGAGCGCCACCTCGACCCCGGACGCCGTCGGCGTGATCGACAGGCTCTCCTCGCGGATCAGGCGCAGCCGGCCGGTCTCGCGCTCGCGCGTTTCCAGGTCGTCGAGCAATTCCTTGAGATAACGCGCATAGAGGCTGCGCGGCGCATAGACCGGAGCCTGTTCCGGTGTCGCAAGCCCCCGCTCCAGCAGCCAGCGCCAGAAATTGCCGGGATCGTCGGCATAGGCGCTCATGCCTGCGGCGCTGACATTCAGCACATGCGCCGACAGCAGCGTCGAATAGGCAATGCCCTGGCCAAAATGCGGGCGTTTTTCGATCAATGTGACGCGCAGGTCCGGATTGGGCGATTTGAGCAGATGCGCGGCCAGCACGACGCCGCTGGCGCCGCCGCCGACGATGATGATGGAACGGGTCGGGTTCGTTCGCCCGGTCATGCGCAAGCGAGCCCCATGCGAAGTGCCGGCTTCAGGCCTGGACCTTCACCGCGACCGACAGGTCGTTCCGCACTACCGGCAGGTCGTCCCTCGCGACCGGGAGGTCGTCGGCAATGTCGCGCATCTCGGCGAGGCTGCGCTGGTCGAGCACCTCGGCGATCGCCTGCCGGACTTCCAGCATCAGATGTCGGACTTGGCATGTCGCCTCGTTGCAGTCTTCACAGCGCTGATACTGTGTGCGGCTGGCGCAGGGGATCGGAGCCAGCGGACCGTCGAGGACGCGCACGACGTGGCCGACCTTGATCTCGTCGGCGGGCCGGGCCAGGCGATAGCCGCCCTCCTTGCCCTTCCGGCTCTGGACGAAGCCGGCATTGCGCAGCTCGCCCAGTATAGCGTCGAGGAATTTCTTCGGGATGTTGTTGCCGGTCGCGATATCGCCGACGAAGGCGAGCCGTCCGGCCGGCATGTGCGCGAGATGGACGAGCGCCTTGAGGCCGTACTTGCCTTTTTTGGTGAGCATGAACCGAACGTTTCTTTGTCGTGCGATGGCCTTAGGGCATCCGTTGCGAAACGCCTCGCGTGCCTCCCCGCCGCGCCGAAGCCTCCATGACACATAAATTCCAGTGACATGATATACAAGCCAATTGCGGTTAATCTTGCTTGATTTTCAACTCGTTGCGGCGATTTTAGGCCCGCCTTGTGATTTCGAGGACACAGACGCCAGGGTTGCTCGCATGACGGCCCGCGGCTGGGAAACCGACGACGCCAGCGATCTCCACCATACGCTTGGGATGGCCTGTCATCGGCACCTCGCTCCTATGTTCATAAGGTTAATATACTTAAGTGCCGGCACGTGGAACCTCATTCTAAATTCCGTACCATTCGAAGCATTAGTTGCTGGAGATCGGGAAAACCCGGAATTCTGGTTTGAACCTCTCTGTATCTGCAACGGTCGAGGTCGAGCCCTCGGGCAAAGTTGATGGGCTCGCCGCTCTTGGACGACGGCAACCGTCACTTCCGCCGTGGCGGCCCGCCGCCAGTGGCTTTTTTCCAACAAGCTCTCCTTCCTTGGAAGGATTTAACTCTACAAGAACCATGGAATTAGAGAACTATGGACATGCAATCCGGTTTTACCTTTTCATGGAGCCCTTTGATGCCCACCATTTCGCGACGCATTCTCCTTCTGTCGTCGGCCGCCCTCGCCGGCGCCGCCTTCCTCAGCCCGGCGCTCGCCGAAGACCTGAAGATCACCATCGGCTACCAGACGGTGGTCGAACCCTCGAAAGTGCCGCAGGCCGATGGCGCCTATGAAAAGGCGACCAAAGCCAGCATCGACTGGCGCAAATTCGATTCCGGCGCCGATGTCATCGCTGCGGTCGCCTCCGGCTCGGTTGATATCGGCTATGTCGGCTCGAGCCCGCTGGCGGCCGCCGCCAGCCGCGAACTGCCGATCCAGACCATTTTCGTCGTCGGCCTGATCGGGCAATCCGAGGCGCTGGTCGCCCGCAACGGCGCCGGCATCGAGAAGGTCGCAGACCTCGCCGGCAAGAAGGTCGCCGTGCCGTTCGTGTCGACGACGCATTACAGCCTGCTTGCCGCGCTCAAGCACGAGAATGTCGATCCGAAATCGGTCCAGATCCTCAACCTGCGGCCGCCGGAAATCGCCGCCGCCTTCGCGCGCGGCGATATCGACGCCGCCTATGTCTGGGACCCAGCGCTGGGCCAGATCAAGACATCCGGCAAGGTGGTGCTGGATTCCTCGCAGGTCGCCGCCTGGGGCGCGCCAACCTTCGACGCCTGGATCGTGCGCACCGACTTCGCCGAGAAGAACCCGGAAGCCGTGCGCGACTTCGTCAAGGTGACGGGCACCGCCTATGCGGACTATC
This sequence comes from Mesorhizobium sp. B2-3-14, assembly GCF_006442175.1. NCBI lineage: Bacteria > Pseudomonadati > Pseudomonadota > Alphaproteobacteria > Hyphomicrobiales > Phyllobacteriaceae > Mesorhizobium > Mesorhizobium sp. B2-3-14. Next base: position 107,278 of record NZ_VFVP01000014.1, read on the forward strand.
TCGCCAAGCCCGACGCCTGGTCGGTTTCGTCGCCGCAGGCCGCCGCGATCGCCAAGCTCACCGGCGCCAAGCTGGAAGAGGTGCCGGAGCTGCTCAAGGGTTATGTCTTCCCCACCCTGGAAGAGCAGGCATCCGGGAAGTTCCTCGGCGGCGGTACGGTCAGTGCGATCGCGGCGGCATCCGCCTTCCTCAAGGAGCAAGGCAAGGTCGACGCGGTGCTGCCGGACTATTCGAAATACGTCACTTCGAAATACGTCACCGAGGCGCTGGCCTCGAACTGACGCCTCGCACACGCGGCTCTCCTTCCCACGCCGCGTATTGCCTGTCCCGAAGCCGCCGACGAGGCGCGATTTCGGGGCAGGCGGATATCCTTCCAATCGGCGAGGGCCCATGCCGCATCTCGTGCTCGACAAGATCTCCATCCACTATGACGGCCAGCCGGCACCCGCCGTCGAGCACGTGTCGATCGGCGTTGCCAAGAACGATTTCGTCGTCCTTGTCGGCCGCTCCGGCTGCGGCAAGACCTCGCTGCTCAACGTCGCCGCCGGCCTGGTCATACCGGCGCGCGGCAGTGCCACGGTCAATGGCAAGCCGATCACCGGGCCCGGTTCGGACCGCGCCGTGGTGTTCCAGAACGATGCGCTGTTTCCGTGGCTCACGGCGCGCGAGAACGTCGCCTTCGCGCTCAGGCTGCGCGGTGTGAGGCCAGCCGAACGGGCGCGCCGCGCCGATGAACTGCTGGCGCTGGTCAAGCTCGCTGAAGCCGGCGACAAACGCATCTGGGAGCTGTCCGGCGGCATGCGTCAGCGTGTCGGACTTGCCCGGGCGCTCGCCGCCGAACCCGAATTCCTGCTGCTCGACGAGCCGCTCGGCGCGCTCGACGCGCTGACGCGCGAGCGCATGCAGACGACGCTGCTCGACCTTTGGACGGCAAGCCATGCCGGCGTGCTGATGGTGACGCACGGCATCGAGGAGGCGCTGGTGCTCGCCACCCGCATCGTCGTGCTGGCGCCCGGCCCGGGCCGCGTGGTGCGAACCTTCGAGCCGGGCTTCTCCAGGCGTTACGCGGCGGGCGAGCCCATTCGCGCCATCAAGGCCGATCCGGCCTTCGCGGCGGCGCGCGGCGAACTGACCGACGCGATCTTCGAGGGAGAGGCGGCATGACGATTTCCTCCTACACCGAACGGCCCGGTCCAAGGACAGACGAAACCGACGGCCTGTCGGTGCCCTAGTCGAGGCCACGGGCGAAACGGACGGGCGTTTCGGCCCGCATGGTCAGCGCCGCCACCATCCTGGCGGTGCTGGCGCTCTGGACACTGTCGGCCCGCCTGCAACTGGTGTCGCCGGTGTTCCTGCCCTCGCCGCTTGCCGTGTGGAACAAGTTCATCGTGGTTATCAGCGACGGCTTCGTCGACGCGACGCTGCCGCAGCATGTCGTCGCCAGTCTGGCCCGCGTCTTTGCCGCGCTGGCCGCCGCCATCCTGGTCGGCGTGCCGGTGGGGCTCGCCATAGGCATCAGCACGGTGGGGCGCGGCATCTTCGATCCGCTGCTCGAATTCCTGCGGCCGATCCCGCCGCTGGCCTACCTGCCGCTGGTCATCATCTGGTTCGGCATCGGCGAGCCGTCGAAGATCCTGGTGATCGCCATCGCCATGCTGGCGCCGGTCGCGCTGTCGACCGCCTCGGGCGTCCGCGGCGTCTCGCGGGAGCGCGTCAACGCCGCGCGTTCGCTTGGTGCGACTCGACGCCAAGTGGTCCGCCACGTGATCCTGCCCAGCGCCCTGCCCTCGATCCTGACCGGCCTGCGCATCGCGCTCGGCGCCGGCTGGTCGACACTGGTCGCGGCCGAGCTGGTGGCGGCAACGCGCGGGCTTGGCTTCATGATCCAGTCGGCGGCCCAGTTCCTCGTCACCGACGTGGTGATCATGGGCATATTGGTGATCGCCGCCATCGCCTTCGTGCTCGAATTCACCATCCGCCGCATCGAGCGCGTGCTGGTCCCATGGGCGGGGCGGGAATGATCGGAAAAGGAGAATGACGATGACCCATTCCACCGCCGTGTTGTTTGCCCATGTCAGCGCCTGGCTGCTCGGCCTTGCTTCCGACGAGAAAGCGGCAAGTGACGACAGCCCGCGCTCGCCGGCGCCGGTCCATCTCCGCGCCGGGCGCGATCGCCTGCCACCGCGCGACGAGAGTTTTTACTGGGCCTGGCAGTACTGGTCCCAGTGAACGCAGTCGCCACGGGCGGCGCGCTCGGCAGCGGGCGCGCTTGCTCGAAAATCAACCATGCCCACGGTTCGCCCATACCAGGCCGGCCAGGCCGACCAGCATGGCGGCGAGGCCGATATAGAGCCATTGCGATTGGCCGGTCATGAAACTGCCGCCGACCACGCCGATCCCTTGCAGCGACCACAACGCACCGATCGCCAGCACAATCAACGCCAGCAGATTTTTGGTCAGTCTCATTGTCGGATCTCGCTTTCCCAGTCGATCGAGAGCGGCGCCACAGCCGCGATGAAAGAGCCAAAGGAAGTGGCTCGATGCCAGCGGTTTCTACTTGGAGATTAATCCCGGATCTTGTCAAACGGATCTCGGATATCGGCACGAACATCATCGATAACTGATGAAATCTGGTCCGAAAATCCCTGACAAACTGTTACCCCCTGACTCCAAACGTGTGATCTTGCCATGGAACCGCCAGATCACTGCCGCATTTCCTGCCTTATTTCCCACCTAACGGCTTGGGTCTGTCAAAAACGGAGCCATCCCCCAAATATGAAGACCACGAAACAGACCGCGCTTGTCGCGGTAACGATCGCTGCTGGCCTGATGGTCGGCGCCTCCGCCACTTCGGCAACCGCCGCCGCCGGTCAGTGTGGCCGCGCTTCCTGGTACGCGCTGCACTCGAGGACCGCATCGGGCGAGCGTATGAACCCCTCGGCGATGACCGCCGCCCACCGCACGCTGCCTTTCGGCACCAAATTGCGGGTCACCAACAAGAACAACGGCCGCAGCGTCGTCGTGCGGATCAACGATCGCGGTCCCTTCATCAAGGGCCGGGTGCTCGACCTGTCGAAAGGCGCCGCCGGCCAGCTCGGCTTCATCGGCTCCGGACAGACCTCCGTCTGCATGGCGCGCGTCTGATTTGACCCTCTCCTGACCATGAGCCTTCCCGACCGCGGATCAGCGCAGCAACCGGGAACTTTCGGGATCATGGTCAGGCGGGCGCGAGAGCCTGACACATATCCTACACATTTCGGCACTGCACATTGAGCCGGCTGGGCCGGCCGTGCCCGGTTTTCAAGGCCTTCGGCGAAAGAAGCATTGGTCACGCCACGTGACGTATTGCATCGCAGCAATTAGTTGTTAACTTCCCCGCGAGACATCTAGGGCTCGGCGCTGATCGTCGTCCCTTCGGTCGCGGGGTAACGTATGTTCTACCAGCTCTACGAAATGAACCACGCGGCCTTGCAGCCGGCGCGGCTCTATGCCGACGCGGTCCGGTTGTTCTACTCTAACCCGCTCAACCCGGTTTCGCATACGCCCTGGGGCCGTTCCATCGCGGCCGGCGCCGAACTGTTCGAGCGCACCACGCGCCGCTACGGCAAGCCGCGATTCGGCCTCGCGAAGACGGTGGTCGACTGGAAGAGCGTCGCGGTCACCGAGAAGACCGTCTGGTCGAAGCCGTTCTGCAATCTCGTCCGGTTCGAGCGCGCCGTTCCCGCCGGGCGCAAGGCCGACCCGAAGCTTTTGATCGTGGCTCCGATGTCGGGCCACTACGCCACGCTGCTGCGCGGCACGGTCGAGGCGATGCTGCCCTATGCCGATGTCCACATCACCGACTGGGTCGACGCCCGCATGGTGCCGCTGGCCGATGGCAGCTTCGATCTCGACGATTATATCGACTACGTCATCGACATGCTGCACACGCTGGGTCCGGACACGCATGTGATGGCCGTGTGCCAGCCTTCCGTGCCGGTGCTTGCGGCGGTGGCGCTGATGGAGGCGAAGGGCGATCCCTTCGTGCCTTCGACGATGACCCTGATGGGCGGGCCGATCGACACCCGCCGCAACCCGACCGCCGTCAATCTGCTGGCCGAGGAAAAGGGCATCGACTGGTTCCGCGACAACGTCGTCATGCGCGCGCCCTGGCCAGTGCCGGGCTTCGGCCGCGAGGTCTATCCCGGTTTCCTGCAGCTTTCGGGCTTCATGAGCATGAACCTCGACCGCCACATCATCGCCCACAAGGAATTCTTCATGAACCTTGTGAAGCACGATGGCGACAATGCCGAAAAACACCGCGACTTCTATGACGAATATCTGGCGGTGATGGATCTGACGGCGGAGTTCTATCTGCAGACGGTCGACACGGTCTTCGTGCGCCATGCGCTGCCCAAGGGCGAGATGACGCATCGCGGCACAAGGATCGATCCGTCCGTCATACGCAACGTTGCCCTGTTCACGGTCGAGGGCGAGAACGACGACATTTCGGGTCTTGGCCAGACCAAGGCGGCGCAGGATTTGTGCGTCAACATTCCCGCCGACAAGAAGGCGCACTACATGCAGCCGGCAGTCGGCCATTACGGCGTCTTCAACGGCTCGCGCTTCCGCTCCGAGATCGTGCCGCGCATCGTCGACTTCATCACCAGCTATGGCCGCCAGAACCGCGTCGCGGTGAAGCCGAAGCTGGTCCGCACCGCCAAGCGGTAGGCGGTTTTGAAACGGAACCGGACGCGGGTCCGATTTTGTTGCACAAGTGCCGCTCTGCCTCCCCGCGGGTAACCATGCTGCAAATCAGGCCGACGTCGTAATTGACACGGAGTGTAAATCGCCCTTAACGTTTCGTTAACAACAGGGCGAGCGGGGACAATGAATTCCTCAACCATGCGAAGGCTGCGCGTATGCGCGGCAGCAGGGCTGGCGTTAACGGGGGGCTGGATGGCACCGGCCTGGGCTTCGGGCGCCATGGCCACCGGGGGCCTCACCTCGCAGCCGATCGGCCACTACGATTTCTGCAAGCAGCGTCCAGGCGAATGTTCGATCCGCCCGGCCAATCTCGCGCCGGCGGTGCTGACCGACGGGTTGATGCGCAAGCTGGTCAACGTCACCGCCAGGGTCAACGCCGCCGTCAAGCCGATGAGCGACATGGACATCTACGGCAAGGACGAGGTCTGGGCCTATCCCGACAAGGGCGTCGGCGACTGCGAGGACTACGTGCTGGAGAAGCGGCGCCAGCTGTCCCGCATGGGCATGTCGCTCGCCGATCTCCTGATAACCGTGGTCCGCAAGCCCGACGGCGAAGGCCACGCCGTGCTGACGGTGCGCACCGATGGCGGCGACTATGTGCTCGACAATTTGACCGACAAGGTCAAGTCTTGGGACCAGACCGGCTACCGCTTCCTCAAGCGCCAGGCGATCGACAACACCGGCCGCTGGGTCTCGATCCGCGGCGGCCAGCAGGTTCTGGTCGGCTCGGTGCAGTAGGGCCATAGCGGGGCACCTGCCTGAGGCGGCGCCACCCCAGCGCGGCTATACTATTGCATTCTGCACGGTTGCGAAGCTCGCAGATCGCGGCATGGATCCTCGGGTCTGCGCGTCCGCTTCGCCCGTGGATGACGAACCGTGGAGGTTCCGCCAATCTCTGGGGCCTCTGCCATTGCCGCACTGCCTTGACCCACGGCTCCCTTTGGGGACCCTCCAGAAAATTTCCGCATCCCTCCGTGAACCATTTCCGTTCGCCCGGCGACACACAGCCGTGAACCGAACCAACCCAAATCATGGAGACTTCAAATGACTGCTTTTCTGCGCAACACGCTTCTCGCCGCGGCCGCCGTTTCGGCCCTCACCGGATCAGCTCTGGCCGGGCAGACCATTCCAAGCTGCGCCAACACCAACCTCAACGATTTGTGGGCCGGCCGCTGTTGCGGCGAGGCCGGCGCGTCGGACTGCCTGGGCGGTGGAAATGGCGGCCAGGGCCATGGCGACCATGGTCGCGGCGGCAATGGCGGCAGCACGGCCGGCAAGAATTGATCGCACCACGGCTGCCCGCTGGCTGCTCGCCGGCGGGCGCTGTCTTCTACGATCGCCGGCCCAATGCCGCGCGGATCGACGCGGTGATGCGCAGAAGCTCGGCCTCGTCGAGTTTCTCGATGGTCTCGGCCAGAAGATTGGCAAGTTCGGTGGCGGCGGGGGACAGGCCTGACGTATCGAGTTTCACCCGCGGATGCGAGGTTTCGGCCAGCCGCGCCAGTTCCTCGGCATCGTCCCAGATGATGTTGAAATAACCGATGATCTTCTGGATCAGCGTCCAGGTCGGCGCGCCGCGCCGGCCATGCTCGAGCGCCGAGAGATAGGCGGCGCTGACGCCGATCGCCGCCGCCATGTCCTTCTGGCTGACGCCGCGCTCGGCCCGCAGCGCCCGCAGCCGCTCGCCGAACGGCGTCACGAGCGCGCCCGCCGCAGCCTGATATAAAGCGCTCCCGAGCCGCCATGGTTGCGGGCGGCATGGTCGTGGCTGGAGACCAGCGGCCGGAACGCCGGTGTCGACAGCCAGGCCGGCACGGCGCGACGCAAGATGCCATCGCCGCCCGAGGAAGACCCCTTGCCGGTGATGACCAGCACATAGCGGACGCCGCCGGCATGCGCCCGGTGCAGGAACGAGAACAGCAGCGAATAGGCCTCGTCCTGCGTCATGCCGTGCAAGTCGACGCGGCCCTCGATCGGCAGCCGGCCCTTTTGCAGCTTGTCCAGCGTCGGCTCGTCGAGCCGGTGCGTGACATGCTGGACCTTCGGTTTTGCCGCGCCCGGCGCATTGGCGGCGGGCTGGACCGGCTGCGCCGGTGTCGGCCTGGCATCGACGGCCATGTCCGGAATGTCGACGGCGGCGCGGCCCTTGAGCGGCTTGGCGGTGCGCGCCACCAGGTTCCACAGCACCCGGTCGTCGTCGCTGAGTTTATCCCCGCGCTTGCTCATCTCGCGCCCCCGGCCAGCGCGCGCGGCACCAGCGCATAGAAATCGGCGGCGTCGCGCACCACGCCGGCGATCTCGCCGGCGGCATCGCCCGAGCCGGCGAACAGGTCGCCCCGCGCCGGCCCTGTTATGGCCGAGCCGGTGTCCTGCGCGATCATCAGCCGCCGGAACGGGTTTTTGTCGAAGGCGGTGAGCGTCGGCGCGTCGATGTAAAAAGGCGTGCCGAATGTGTGCAGCAGCCGGTCGACGGCCATCGAGCGGCCCGGCGTCAGCGGCACCTTGGCGGCCGCGATCGGACCGAGCGCGGCATCATCCACTGCAGCCTCGCGGAAGAATATGTAGGAGCGGTTTTGCCACAGGATCTCGTCGACCCGCCCAGGATGCGCCTTGAACCAGGCGCGGATCGACTGCATGGTCACGTCGGCCAGCGGGATTTCGCCGAGCCCGCTCAGGATTTTGCCGGGACCCGTAAAGCGCTGGCCTGACTTGGCGGCGTAGGTGACGCGGCAAAGCCGCCCGTCGGTCATGACAAGCCGGGCCGCGCCTTGGACATGGATGAAGAAGGCATCGACCTTGTCGGCCAGCCAGGCGATCTCCAGCCCCTGGCCGGCGAGCGCGCCGCGCTCGATCGCGCCACGGTCGGGATATTCGGCCAGCCCATCGACGGTCCGGCGCGCGAAGGCGAGGTAAGGATCCATCCCGGCGGGCCGGTTGGTGTCGTCGACATCGACGAGATCGGCCGGACGCGACAGCAGCGGCACGGCAAAATGCTCCGTCCGCACCGGCGAGGCCTCGACTTGCGGTTCGTAGAAACCGGTGACGAGGCCGGCGCCGGTTTCGGGCCGGACCAGCATGGGGACAAAATGGCGCTCGAAGAAGGCGCGCGCTTCGGACGAACTGGCGGCGGGGGCTTCGCGTGCTTGCGCATAGGCCTCGGCGAAGCCGCTGAAATCGACGCCCAGCGCGCCGCTGCGATAGGGTTTTACCGGCGCATGGAAGGCGGACCGGACAAAGGCGGCGAAGGCCGGCAGATGGTCGTCGTCGCCCCAGCCGGACAGGTCGCCGAAAGACCTTTCAACAAGGAGAGGCGACAGCGACACCGGAGCCTGCCTTTGCCGGACTCAGTCTTCTTCTTCGGTGGCGACGAGCTTCCAGTTCGGATCGCGCGAGCGTGTGTCGCGGGCGAAGGTCCAGACATCCTTGACCTCGGCCACTGTCTCGGGATCGCCGTCGATGACCGTGCCGGCCTGGTCGCGCGTCGCCGAGATCAGCTCGCTGATGATGCGCAGCGTCACATGCGCCTCGCCGCCCTTCATCTCGGCCGAGACGATGTCGGCCTTGTCGATGCCGACGAAGGAGGACTGGATCTTCTCCGACTTGGCCTCGCGCTCGCCGATCGCGGCAACGAAGCCGTCATAGACCTCGCGCGACAGAAGGTTCTTCAGCGTTTTGCGGTCGCCGTCGGCATAGGCCATGACGATCATCTCGTAAGCCATCTTGGCGCCGTCGACGAACCCCTTGGGATCGAAGGAGGGGTCGTTGTCCTTGATCGCGCGCAGGCCCTTGTTGAGATCGGTGTCGGGCTTGGCGAAGGCGTCGATGGCCGTATAGGCGTCGGCCGGCGCCGGCTCGCCGGGCGCCCGCTTGCGCGGCAGCGAAACGACGTTCTCGGGCTTCTGCGTGGCGTCCTTGTCGGTGCGCGCCGCCGTGTAGGGGTCAAAGGGCGGCCGCTCGCTACCGGTCCGGCGGCCCAGCACGTTGCGCAGCTGGAAGAAGATCACCACCGCCGCGATCAGGAAGAAAATCGTGCCGAAGTCGAAGAAGCCCATATTTTCCGCCAATCAATCCCTGCCTCTAGGCCGGACCGTCCAGCCCAGCAGGCCGCGGTCGCATAGCGTTCACCATTCAAAGCATATAGAACGCAAGGCGCAATCATTCAAATCAAAGGCAGGCATACCTATCTAACAGCCTCCGTGCCAGCGGCGATTGGCCGCCAGCGGGACAAAACAATCGAATGATCGGTAAAGACTTGCGCATTTCGCTGCTTCCCCTCTTTCTCCTCGCGCTTCCGCTGCTGGAAATCGCCGGTTTCGTCGTCGTCGGCCGTGAGGTCGGCGCGCTGGCGACGGTCGGACTGGTGCTGGCCTCGAGCTTCGCCGGCGTGCTTTTGCTGCGCCACCAGGGTTTCGGCGTCATGAGCCGCATTCGCGCCGAGATGGCCGCCGGCCGCGACCCCAGCGGCCAGCTCGCCCACGGCGCCATGATCGTGGTCGCGGCGGTGCTGCTGATCATTCCCGGTTTCATCACGGACATTGTCGGCCTGCTCCTGTTCCTGCCGCCGGTGCGCGACCTTGCCTGGAGCAGGCTGAAGGGCCGCATCGTCGTGGCCAGCAATTTCTCCACCGGCGGCTTCCGCCGTCAGCGCGACAAAGTCATCGACCTCGACGACGGCGACTATTCGCGCGAGGACGACCTCAAGCGCGGCCCGGACCACAATTCGCCGTGGCGGCGGCTGAAGGACGATTGAGACTGCATCGATATTCAGGTGATGCCGGTCTGCAAAGGGCGGCTTCCTGCGCTTCCGGTGCTCACGTACTTCAAGTACGCTCCGCTCCGGTTCTCGGAAACCACCCTTTTCGCCTCGGCCTGACCTGAATCTCGATGCAGTCTGGGTCCGCTCCGGTCACACGGCGGCAAACCTTGTCTTGTCATGCCGGCCATGGTAGCGAACGCCCGATTTCAATTCGGTCAGCCCCGATTCAATTCGGTGAGCGAGACTGCCAGGGGAAAAGGATAGTGGCTCATGGCCAGCAATGATGACGCGCCGGTCGGCGCCAATGGCAACGGCAACGCGGCACAGCCGTCGCTCAACGTGCTGGCCCAGTATGTGAAGGACCTGTCCTTCGAAAGCCCCGGCGCGCCGAACTCGTTGCGCGGCCGCGACAAGGCGCCCGGCATCGCCATCAACGTCAACGTCAACGCCAACCCGCTCTCCGACAAGCAGTTCGACGTCAATCTGACGCTGAACGCCAAGGCCTCCTTCGACCAGGAAGTGCTGTTCAACGTCGAGCTGGTCTATGGCGGCGTCTTCGCCATTTCGGGCTTCCCGCAGGAGCACATGCTGCCGATCCTGTTCATCGAATGTCCGCGCCTGCTGTTCCCCTTCGCCCGCCAGATCATCGCCGAGGCGACGCGCAATGGCGGCTTCCCGCCGTTGATGCTGGACCCGATCGACTTCGCGCAGATGTTCCAGCAGAAGCTGGCCGAAGACCAGGCCGCGTCCTCCAAGACCCAGGTGAGCTGATCCTCGGCTGACAGGGATCGCTTGAAAAACCCGGCCTCGCGCCGGGTTTTTTGTTCTGGTGGATTGACCGATCGCGCCATGGGTCGACCCCCACTCCGTCGAGCTTCGCTCGACACCTCTCCCCCGATCGACGGGGTAGAGGAAAGGCGCGACCTCGCCAAGCGCGTTCCTTCCTCTCCCTCCGGAGGGGGGAGAGGTGGCTCGGCGAAGCCGAGACGGAGTGGGGGAAGCCGCTGGTGAAACGCGAAGCCGCAGGCAAACGCATCGCTCTTGCTCGCAATCCGACCGATCCCCTGCGGGGGAGATGGCTAGCAGACAAGAGGTGGTGCGACCAGGTCCGTCCACCCCCTGCGGAGCATCGCACAAGTCCTGCGGATTCCAGAACATTCCGCCACGTCACCCAGCCCTATCATTCCCTCTCAGGCAATGGCGCCCCGGCGGTCGCAGCCGCGCCGCGTCGGCTTGTCCGCCGGGGCGAGCCTGTTTCCGTGCAGGCCGTCGTCCCAAAACCGCTGGGCAATTTTGGGCATGCACCAACAAAAGAGGGAACGACGATGAAATTCATGCTGACCGACCGCAAACTTCACCCGCGCGCCAAACCTGTCGCCGACGATTTCAGGACGGGCGGCATCAGCCGCCGCGAATATCTGGCGCTGATGGCCGGCCTCGGCGTCAGCGCCGCCGGCGCTTTTGCGCTGGGCGGCATCGCCCCGACGCCCGCCCGCGCCGCCGAGCCGAAGAAGGGCGGCGTGCTGCGCGTCGCCATGAACGTCAAGGGCTTCAAGGATCCGCGCACCTTCGACGGTGTCGAAATGTCCAACGTCGCGCGTCACTGCAACGAATATCTGGTGCGCTGGAATACCGACTTCACCTTCGAGCCCTGGCTGCTCGAAAAATGGGAGATGAGCGACGACGCCAAAACGCTGACCTTGCATGTGCGCAAGGGCATCACCTGGTCGAACGGCGACGCCTTCAACGCCGACGACGTCGTCCACAATCTCACCCGCTGGTGCGAAGCCGGCGTTGCCGGCAATTCGGTCGCCGCGCGCATGGGCGCGCTGGTCAATGCCGACACCAAGAAGGTGGTCGATGGCGGCATCGAGAAGGTCGACGACTACACCATCAAGCTCAACCTGCCGAAGCCGGACATTTCGCTGATCGCCGGCATGGCCGACTATCCCGCGCTGATCATGCACCGCTCCTATGAGGGCGACGGCGACCCGATGAAGGCGCTGGCCATCACCACCGGGCCGTGCGAGTTGGTGAAATGGGACGCCGAGACGGCCGCGGAGGTCAAGCGCCGGGACAAGCCCTGGTGGAAGGGCGAGTTCTACCTCGATGGCATCCAGTGGATCGACTACGGCTCCGACCCCAACGCCATGCTGTCGGCCTTCGAATCCGGCGAGATCGACACCGATCACGAGACCGCTTCCGACGCCGTCTCGCAGACCGACAAGATGGGGCTGAAGAACTCCGAGATCGCCACCGGCTCGACCATCGTCGCCCGCTTCAACGTCGCCAACGCGCCCTATGACGACGTCAAGGTACGCCGCGCCGCCCAGCTTGCCGTCGACAATTCGGCCGTGCTGAAGCTCGGCCTCGATGGCCGCGGCAAACCCGCCGACAACCACCATGTCGGCCCGATGCACCCCGAATATGCCGATATCGGTCCGGCCAAGCGCGATGTCGAGGCGGCGAAGACGCTGCTCGCCGAGTCCGGCAAATCAGACCACGAATACGACCTGATCTCGGTCGACATCGAATGGCAGAAGAGCACCGGCGACGCCATCGCCGCGCAGATGCGCGAGGCCGGCCTCAAGATCAAGCGCACCGTGCTGCCCGCCGCCACCTTCTGGAACGACTGGAGCAAGTTCCCCTATTCCTGCACCGAATGGCTCGGCCGCCCGCTTGGCGTCCAGGTGCTGGCGCTGGCGTATAAATCGGGCGCCGCCTGGAACGAGAGCGCCTATGCCTCGAAGGAGTTCGACGCGCTGCTCGACAAGGCGCTCGCCATGCCCGACCCCAAGGCCCGCAAGGAGGTCATGGCCAAGATCGAGCAGAATTTGCGCGATTCAGGCATCATCATCCAGCCTTACTGGCGCTCGGTCTACCGGACCTTCCGCAAGGGCATCGAAGGCTGCGAGCAGCATCAGGCGCTGGAACAGCATTTTGAGAAGGTTTGGATTGAAAGTTGAGGTTTGGCCGGTCTTGGTTCCTCTCCCTCCGGAGGGGGGAGAGGTGGCGCTGCGAAGCAGCGACGGAGTGGGGGACGGCGTCCGCAAAGTCAAAATCGGGTCGGGGTTGGGGATAGCGGCTAGTCCAGCGTGCGCCTATCGCAGGTCAGCACCGCCCCCACTGTCCTGCCGGCAGGCAGGTGAGGGGCAGCGCCGACGCTGACCTTCCTGTCGCGGGCGGAGGGAGGTACCAACCTGCGAAGGTCAGCACCGGGCGGTGCGGAGCGCCTTTGGCCCACACTCAATCATTTAGGGAAGATGGCCGGCGCGATGCCGGTGAGACAATTGCCTGAGCCCCGCGCCGGCCACTAGCGACCTGATGAAGGTCCGCCGCCCGATTTGTGTACCGGGCCTATGCCGCGCGATCAACCGAGGCGGATGCTTGGTATGAATTCGTACCAACGCTGCCTGGGATTTGTCGCGGGAGAGCGATGGGCGGCAGCAGGCCTGCCCTTTCCCGGGAACGTCCTAGCGCGGGCAGACCGACACTGGACACGCGACAGCCGTCACGGCCGAAAGCCTCTCGCGCTTGCTCAGCGTCGGCTTCGCATAGATCTTTTTCACGGATAGTCCCCCAATTGCCCGCCTCCAATGACGCATGTGTGGAGCTGATGTCAATACGGCGGCCGTGGTTCGGGGGGACCGTTACTATTGCCGAGGTCGGCGCCGCCCCTCACTGTCCGGCCGGACGTTCGTCGTTCGAAAAGCCAAGCAATTGGCTTTTCGTCCGCTGCGCGACCACTTCTCAACTCCCCGTAAACGTGGCGAGAGTAGCTGGCCGCAACGCCGGCGCTTTTATGCAACGATGGCGATTGGCGAAAGTGTCAATGACAGCGCCCCTCTCCCCGTCCCTACACGGGGAGAGGATGCCGGCAGGCAGGTGAGGGGCGGCGCCAATGCTGGTAAGGCAAGCTGGGGTCCGCGGGCAGCCCAGTGGAAAAAAGCGGTGGCTGGAAAGACGATCAAGACGCCAACGGGCCTTAAAAGCTCTGGCAACTGAAAAGGGGCGGCCAATAGTGGGACCGCCCCTTCCACAAAAGAAGTCGATAGCCTAGGCCGATGGGAAGTCGGCGGGGAGATCGCTTGCCGGTGGGATTTCTGGGAACCTACGTCCCTTCACCACATCGGCGATGCGGCCAAAGTTGAGGCCGGGGTAGTAGCCCGAAATCCACGAATACGGAATTCGCTTCATGCGGGCCAGTTTGATAACCGGAACCATATCCGGCGTGACCTTGCGGTCCTGCATTGCCTTTTCCTTTCGAAAAGGATGCGACCGAATAAACAGTTGACGCTGATTCAAGGATGAATCATTGTCGTCGCGTTGTGGTGCGCCGCCGTTTATTCGGTCGCATTGTTTCTGATCCGGACTATTCACGGATCAGTGTGGCACCGGGCATTCGCGCCCGGCACCTACCGCCCAGCGGCGGCTGCTGAAACTGACCAGGTGGGCAAACCTCGTCAGATCAGAAAGCGGTCGTCATATGGGTTCCATGCCAAAAACCCTTTGCTCGACGCACCGTGGGAGATTCGTTCCCCACGGTGCATCCTGTGGCCAATCTGGTCATAAATCAACCCCTCCGCTTGGACATATCAAGATTTTTGACTTTCTTAGCCTCTACGTGTATGAAGGCTAGGAAGTCAAAAAGGAGGCTGCGATGTCGGACCAGACCGAGACGAAGGGTGCTGAGGCCAAGGTCGCGCAGAAGCGCAGGGTCGGGCGTAGCCCTTCCTACCCCTCTCTCAGCATCCAGAAAGCATTAGAAAAGGCCAAAGCCCTTTATGACAATGAGGGGGATTATGCGGCGCCGTTGGAATCGGTGGCTACCGCATGGGGGTACAGCGCTAAGAGTAGCGGGGGGCGCCAGATGCTGGCAACTCTGGGGTATTACGGGCTAATCGACGTCGAAGGCGAAGGTGACACGCGCAAGGTCAAGGTCTCCACCATCGCTCGCCGCATTCTGCTCGATGAGCGGGAAGATGACACAGAAAAGAAAATACTCGTGCGGAAGGTTGCCCTGCACCCAAAGGCGCACAAGGCGATCTACGAAAAGTATCCTGTAGGGTTGGCGTCTGATAACTCCGTAGTGCACTTTTTGGTTTTCGATCTTGACTTCAACAGGGACGCAGCCAATGAGTTGCTGGCCGAATTCAAGGAAACAGCCCGATACATTGGCCTTTACGAGCCTGACAAAAACGCGGACAAAACTGACCGTGAGACTCAAAGTGGTACGGTGGAAAACCAACCGCCCGATATCAAGGTCGGCGATAAGATCCAGTGGACCAGTCAAGGCTCTGACCAGTTTCCAAAGGGCGCGACCGTTTTGGGGTTCTCTGCTGATAACCAATGGGTCTTTACCGATCAGGGGATGTCGGGAATTCCAATCAGAGAGACAAAGATCATGGAAACTTCCCCTGCGCAGACACCGCCAGCGATGCCGCAACACCTTATTGCCGCTATGGCCGCGCGTGCCGCACAGAATGCAGACCTAGAGCTTGAGATGAAGCAAGGGTCACGCAAGGCAGTCTTCCCTGTAAGTGAGGGAGACGTGACGCTGATATTTCCGGAAAACCTGTCTGCCGATGGGCTTGTGGAGCTTGGTCAGTACCTAAGTATCTTCCTGAAGAAAGAGCAGAAGGCCGGTGCCTAGTTCGCTCGACGCTGCCATATCCGCACCACTGCGCCGACTTCGGCGCAATTGAAACGGCACCCATGACCAACGCGTACTGAGTGCCGTTGGCTTCGCGGCGGCAATCTTCGCGCCATGCTATTTCGGTCGCATAAGCGCCCAAATAGTTGCCAGCGATATGGTGATAAATGCCGATCTCGGCGCGGCGAATGCGGGAGACGAATGATTCGGTGGCATTGGTGCGGCACTTGGCGCGCTGCGCGCCAACCGGCTTTGTGCCCTCCGCTATGGCTCCGGGCGTTCATGGCTAAGCGGGCGTCGCTCCCTCAATCCCCCATCTTCAGCGCCTGGATAAACGCCTCCTGCGGGATATCCACCTTGCCGAACTGCCGCATCCGCTTCTTGCCCTCTTTCTGCTTGTCGAGCAGCTTGCGTTTGCGGGACACGTCGCCGCCGTAGCATTTGGCGGTGACGTCCTTGCGGAGCGCCGATATGGTTTCGCGGGCGATGACCTTGCCGCCGATCGCGGCCTGGATCGGGATCTTGAACAGGTGGTGCGGGATCAGCTCCTTGAGCTTCTCGACCATCTGCCGGCCGCGCTTTTCGGCCGCCGTGCGATGCACCAGCATCGACAGTGCGTCGACCGGCTCCTCATTGACCAGGATCGACATCTTCACCAGGTCGCCCTCACGGTAGTCGGTCAGGTGATAGTCGAACGAGGCGTAGCCTTTCGAGATCGACTTCAGCCGGTCGTAGAAGTCGAAGACGACTTCGTTGAGCGGCAAATCGTAGGTCAGCATGGCGCGCTTGCCGACATAGGAGAGGTCGGCCTGGATGCCGCGCCGGTCCTGGCAGAGCTTTAGAATGCCGCCGAGATAGTCGTCGGGCGTCAATATGGTGGCGCGGATCCACGGCTCCTCGATGGCAGAGATCTTCACGACGTCGGGCATGTCGGCCGGGTTGTGCAGTTCCTTCATCGAGCCGTCATTGAGGAGCAGCCGGTAGACGACGCTGGGCGCGGTGGCGATCAGGTCGAGGTTGAACTCGCGCTCCAGCCGCTCCTGGATGATTTCGAGATGCAGCAGGCCAAGGAAGCCGCAGCGGTAGCCGAAACCGAGCGCGGCGGAGGTTTCCATTTCATAAGAGAAGGAGGCGTCGTTGAGGCGCAGCTTGCCGACGGCGGCGCGCAAATCCTCGAAATCGGCGGCGTCGACCGGGAACAGGCCGCAGAACACCACCGGCTGCGCCGGCTTGAAGCCGGGCAGCGCATGCGCGGTCTGGCGCTTGTCCTCGGTGATGGTGTCGCCGACGCGGGTGTCGGCCACTTCCTTGATCGAGCCGGTGAAGAAGCCGAACTCGCCGGGGCCGAGCTCGTCGACATTGATGCGGGCGGGCGTGAACACGCCGGTGCGCTCGACCAGGTACTTGGCGCCGGTGCCCATCATGCGGATGGTCTGGCCCTTTTTCAAAACACCATCGATGATGCGCACCAGCACGATGACGCCGAGATAGGCGTCGTACCAGCTGTCGACCAGCATGGCTTTGAGCGGCGCCGTGGCATCGCCCTCGCGCGGCGGCGGCAATTGGTGCACGATGGCTTCCAGCACGTCGGGAATGCCGAGGCCCGTCTTGGCCGAGATCAGCACGGCGTTGGAGGCATCGATGCCGATCACCTCCTCGACCTGCTCGCGGATGCGCTCGGGCTCGGCGGCCGGCAGGTCGACCTTGTTCAGCACCACGACGATCTCGTGGTTGTTGTCGATGGCCTGGTAGACATTGGCCAGCGTCTGCGCCTCGACGCCTTGCGAAGCGTCGACCACCAGCAGCGAACCCTCGCAGGCGGCGAGCGAGCGCGACACTTCATAGGCGAAGTCGACATGGCCGGGCGTGTCGATGAGGTTGAGGATATAGTCCTCGCCATTGTTGGCGCGGTATTTCAGCCGCACGGTCTGCGCCTTGATGGTGATGCCGCGCTCGCGCTCGATATCCATCGAGTCCAGCACCTGCTCCTTCATGTCGCGCAGCTCCAGCCCGCCGGTGGACTGGATCAGGCGGTCGGCAAGCGTGGATTTGCCATGGTCGATATGGGCGACGATGGAAAAATTCCGGATGTGGTCGAGGGGCGTGCTCATGCCGCGCGCTTTAGCAGGGGCGGCAAGCGGCGGCAAGGCTTGGCGCCCAAGGGCTGCCTTGCCGCTCACAAAGCGGTGAGATCAGCGAAAAAATCGAAAAAACCGGCCTACTGGCAAAGAATGCATAAACTTTGATCGGTCACATTAGAGCTTGGTTCGCCGGCTCGTGGTAATTGCACGCTCGCTAATGTCTGTCGGGGGTTTGAAATGTTCAGGGTTTTGCGCGGCTTTGCCCGCTCCCGCAGCGGGTCGATGATGCCGCTCTTCCTGGTGAGCCTGATGCCGCTGATCGCGGTCATCGGCTTCTCGGTCGACTATACAAGCGCGGTCCAGACCAAATCCAACCAGCAGCAGGCGCTGGATGCCGCGATCCTGACGATCACGACCATGGACATCACGTCGACGCTGGCGCAGCGCCAGACGCTGCTGCAGGATTCCTTCGCCGCAAACGGTGGACAAGGCACCGCGACGCTGACCAACTTCGTGGCCGGCAACACCACCACCGCCACCACGGCGCAGGCCACGGCGAGTTTCGCCATGCCGACCGTTTTCATGAGCATCGCCAGGATCAACACCGTACCGATCGCCGTCGCCTCTGCGGTCAGCAAGCCGCCCGCGCTGGTTGCGGCTACCTTCAAGGTCTCCGGGGTTTCGGGTTACTGGAACAAGACAATGACGCTTTACGGCACGCAATTCGGTGCGACGGTGGCCAAGCCGCTGATGACGATCGACTATACCTATGGGAACACCAAGGATCCCAAGGGCTACGGCACGACCAATGTCAACGTCCTCACCACCGATTCAGCCGGCAAGACCGTCACCACGCTGGTCCAGAAGCAGGTCTGCACCGTCGGCAACAATCCGCCAAGCGGCGTGACCCTCAAGACCGATGCGAGCGGCACGAAATACTACTGCGTCGATACGATGTATCCGGCCAACAGCGCCGGCGCGGCGATCGACGTCAGCGCGATGGGCGGCCTCTATTTGCAGATGGACGTACCGTCGGGCAACCCGAAAAAGCTGATCTCAAACGATCCAACGACGTCCAACCGGCTCTATAGCGGTTTGAGCGCGACCACCCTGACCGAGACGGCCACCGGTCAGCCTGTCGACATCTTCAGCGTCGTGCCTTGCGGCGCGACAGCCTACCAGGCTTGGGAAGATGGCGGCAACTCGGTCCCGGCGCCAGTCAGCAACGCCGACTTCTTCTACAACGTGACCGGCAAATGCGACTACAACAAGCGGCCCTCGGAGACGGCGCTGACACAGTGACGCTGCCGATCTCCCCTCGTGGGTGAGATTGGAGCTGGCGACCGTGTTCGCCAATCTCTGAGGCGCGCAGGGCAGAGCGCTCTTCAATCACAAACCGGTGAGCGTTGTAACGAAGCCGTCCGTGGCGGCGAAGTGGGGATATGAGCGGCGCATCGTAGCGTCGCCCCACGGAGCAAGCCGATGTCGCCAGTCCTACCAAGCAGGTTTTTCGCACTGTCCGGCCTCGCCGCGCTGGCGCTCGCCGGATCGCTTGTCAACGCCCTCGCCCAGCCGCTCACCGTGGTCGAGCTGTTCACCAGCCAGGGCTGCTCGTCCTGCCCGCCGGCCAACGCCAACCTCATCAAGGTCAAGGACCGGCCCGGCGTGCTGGCGCTGTCGTTCAACGTCACCTACTGGGATTACCTCGGCTGGAAGGACACGTTCGGCAAGCAGGAATTCACGCAGCGCCAGGTATCCTACGAGCCATCGCTCGGCCATGACGGGCCGTTCACGCCGCAAGTGGTGGTCAACGGCCATGCCGACGTCGTCGGCGCAGCACCCGGCGAGATCGAACATCTGATCGCGGCCACGGCCAAGACCGGCGGCCCGTCGCTGGCGCTTGAGGGCGGCAAGGTCGCGATCGGCGCCGGCGCCGCTCCGGGCGGCCATGCCGATGTCTGGCTGGTGCGCTACACCAAGGGTGTCGTCGAGGTGCCGGTGGCGCGCGGCGAGAACACCGGGCGCACCTTGCCGCATGCCAATGTCGTGCATGCGCTGACAAAACTCGGCAGCTGGAGCGGCGACGCCAAGACGCTCGATCTGCCGGCGGCCTCGGGCGGCCTCAGCACCGCCGTGCTGGTGCAGTCGCCCGGCGGCGGACCGATCCTGGCCGCCGCCGCCAACTAGATCCCGTTCGAGCAGAGATTTTTAAAACAGAGATTTGCACCGCCGCATGAGCAGCGGTGCAAGAGCCCGGCCGCCCAAACCGGCGTGCCATCAACCCGTAAACCCAAGGAACCGACCATGACCACTTTCTCCCGCTTGACGCTGCCGGCTCTCGCCCTCGCTTTGTGCTCCACGGCGCTGTTTGCCGGCGGCATCGCCCGCGCCGACGATGCCACCAATGCGATGAAGCCCGCCGCCAACGCCATGGCGCCGGCCGCGGACGCCATGAAGCCGGCCGACCCGATGGCGACCAACGCCATGAAGCCCGCTACGGACGCCATGAAGCCTGCCACGGATGCGATGAAACCGGCGACCGACGCGATGAAGCCGGCGACGGATGCCACCGCCAATTGAGATTGGTGCGTGGCCTTCTGTCCCTGGCGGGCTCCCTGTCCAGCCGGGGACAGTTGCTGAAGCCCCCGGGAAAGGCTTGAAGCGGTTTTGCTTCGGCAACGAGGTCGAAACAGAAAGTCCGCAGGCGCACGCGAATGTGAGCCTCCGCCGCAACTCACGCATCGCGCCACCGTAGCTGATCCAATAGACTGATCCCAAATGGAAGCCATGAGGAGTGCAACCATGACCACTATCAACAAACGTTCGACAGGCTTTGTCCGGGGGGCGCTCGCCGCACTCGCCCTTGCCGTCGCGGGCGCTGCTTTCTGGCTGACGCCAGCCATCTCCGCCGAGGATGCGGTGAAGATCCCACCGCCGGCGATTGACGAAAAGGCGGCCACCGGCACAGAGAAGGCGATCTTCGCCGGCGGCTGCTTCTGGGGCGTGCAGGGCGTATTCCAGCACGTCAAGGGCGTCAGCAAGGCGGTCTCGGGCTATACCGGCGGCGCCAAGGACGATGCCGTCTACGAGACGGTCGGCACTGGCCGCACCGGCCACGCAGAGTCCGTCGAGATCACCTATGATCCGTCCAAGGTGACCTACGGCCAGCTGCTGCAGGTCTATTTCTCGGTCGCCCACAACCCGACCCAGCTCAACTACCAGGGTCCGGACTCGGGCACCCAGTACCGCTCGACGATCTTCGCCGAAAACGACGCCCAGAAGAAAATCGCGCAGAGCTACATCGCGCAGCTCGACAAGGCCAAAGTGTTCGGCGAGCCGATCGTCACCACGCTGGAGACCGGCAAGACCTTCTATCCGGCCGAGACCTACCACCAGGACTTTTTGACGCTGAACCCGACCTATCCCTACATCGTCTACAACGACCTGCCCAAGGTGGCGAATTTGAAGACGCTGTTCCCGGCGCTTTACAGCGAAAAGCCGGTGCTGGTGCTGTCGGCGAGCAACTGAGCTGAGCGGCGCTCGCCTCGAAATGCCGGCGGGACAGCGGGGGCTCCCGCCGGGATCCCTCAATCATAAGTCAGATCCGTCGCCTTGCCGCCGAACACGCGGTAGGCATAGAACGAATAGAAGATGATGACCGGCAGCACCACCACGGTGCCGGCCAGGATGATCGCCAGGCTTTCGGGCGCCGACGCCGCCTGCCAGATGGTCAGGCGATCGGGCACCACATAGGGATAGAACGACCAGGCCAGGCCGGCAAAGCCGAGCGCGAAGATGGTGGCCAGCGTCAGGAACGGCGTCAGCGAATGGCGATCGTCAGGCCTCGGCAGATGGAAGGTCTGCCGCCACAGCCAGGCAAACAGCAGCGCCGACAGGATCGGCAGCGGCGACAGATAGAGCATCTCGGGCCAGACGAACCATTTGGCGAAGATGCGCGGGCTGGCGAACGGCGTCGCCAGCGACACGGCGGCCATGCCGAGCGCGGTCAGCACCAGGGCGGTGCGCAGCCAGAGCACCGCCTTCTTCTGCAGCGCGCCTTCGGTCTTGTAGATCACCCAGGCGGAGCCCATCGCCGCGTAGGCCGCCGCCAGGCAGAACGCCACCAGCACGCCGAAAGCCATGCCGCCTGGCCCGACATCGAGGCCGAGCACGTAGACGCCCAGCATATAGCCTTGCGCCAGCGAGGCGATGAGCGAGCCAAGGAAGAAAATACGGTTCCAGCGATGTTTCTTCCCCGCCGGCACCTTGGCGCGGAAATCGAAGGCGACGCCGCGCAGGATCAGGCCGACCAGCAGGACGAAGACCGGAATGTAGAGAGCCGTCAGGATGACGCCATGCGCCAGCGGAAAGGCGACCAGCAGCAGGCCGACGGCCAGCACCAGCCAGGTTTCGTTGGCGTCCCAGAACGGGCCGATCGCCGCGATCATGGTGTCCTGCTCGGTGTCCGCGGCGGCGGCGAAGAGGATGCCTATGCCGAGGTCGAAGCCGTCGAGAATGACGTAGATCAGAATGGCAAGGCCCATCAGTCCGGCGAAGATCAGGGGGAGCAGGGTTGGCCAGTCGTAGGTCATCTTGCTCTCCTCACGCCCTGATTTCGGTTTGCGAAGCTAGCGCAGCCCCTCATCGCCCTGCCGGGCACTTCTCCCCGTATAGGGACGGGGAGAAGGGGGCTGGCAGCGATGCCGGCGCCCTTCCTGTAACGCTGACGATTGGCGAAATCGGTGACGACGGCGCCCCTCTCCTCGTCCCTATACGGGGAGAGGATGCCGGCAGGCAGGTGAGGGGCGGCGCGGGCCTGCAATGAAAACATGCTCACTCCCCCGCGGCCGGCTGCGACAGCGGTGCGTTGAGAACACCCGGCAGCGGCGAGGTGTCGCCGTCCTTGGCCGCCTTCAGCGCCAGGTGCACCAGCACGCCGAGATAGGCGATCAGCAAAAGCACGTAGAGCAGGAGATAGATGGCGAGCGTCAGCGCCACATGGCTGCCGGCCACCGGCCCGACGGCGTCGGCGGTCTTCAATACGCCGGTCACCAGCCAGGGCTGGCGGCCGATCTCGGTGGTGTACCAGCCGGCCAGCGTCGCCAGCCAGCCCGACAACGCCATCGGCACCATCAGCATGGCGAGCGGTCTTGGCAGCGCGTGCCGGCGCTTGAGGAAGAAGGCGGCCGACCAGGAGACGGCGAGCATCAAAAGCCCGGTGCCGACCATGATGCGGAAGCTCCAGAAGAGCGGAAAGACCGGCGGATGGTTGCCGGGATAGTCGTTCAGCCCCGGCACGACGCTGTCGGTCGAGTGCCGCAGGATAAGGCTGGCCCCGTCCGGAATCGCGACCTCGAACTTGTTTTCCCTGGCCGCCTCGTCGGGCAGCGCGAACAAAACCAGCGGCACGTTGGGACCGGTGTTCCAGTTGGCCTCCATGGCGGCGATCTTCTGCGGCTGGTGTTCCAGCGTGTTGAGCCCATGCTGGTCGCCGGCCAGGATCTGGATCGGGATCAGGATCGCAGCGGTAAAGACGCCGGTGCGCAGCGCCTTCCACATCGATTCCGAACGGTCGCCGTTGAGGTAGCGCAGCGCCGACAGGCCGGCGATCAGGAACGACACCGTAAGCCCCGAGGCGAGCAGCATATGCACCAGCCGGTAGGGCATGGACGGGTTGAAGATGATGGCCCACCAATCGACGGCGTGCGCGACGCCGTCGCGCATCTCGAAGCCGGCCGGCGTCTGCATCCAGGAATTGAGGGCGATGATCCAGAACGCCGACAGCGTCGTGCCGCCGGCGACCAGCACCGTCGCCAGCGTGTGGATGCGGTTGGAGACGCGGCGGAAGCCGAACAGCATGATGCCGAGAAAGGCCGCCTCGAGGAAGAAAGCGGTGAGGATCTCGTAGGCGAGCAGCGGTCCGGCGATGTTGCCGACATGCTGCATGTAGCCCGGCCAGTTGGTGCCGAACTGGAAGCTCATGGTGACGCCCGAGACCACGCCCATGGCAAACGACAGCGCGAACACCTTCACCCAGGTGAAATAGGCGCGCATCCAGGCGGAATCATTGGTCGCGTTGTAGCGCAGCTTGAAGAACAGCAGCACCCAGCCAAGGGCAATGGTGATTGTCGGAAACAGGATATGAAACGAAATATTCGCGCCGAATTGCATGCGCGACAGTATGAGCGGGTCCATGGCGGGCTCCGGCTGTAAATACTCGCGAAGGATAGGCCCGAAGCGGGGTCAGGTCAAAGCGGCCTCCTGCCGCGAGGCTGAACGCCACAGGACAATTTTACCGGATGGACGCGGCGCATTCCCAACCAGCTCCGCGCTTCGATGTCCAGAACTGGCAGCAGGGCATTGACTTGCGGTTGCACTGGGCGACAACAGGCCTATATCAAGTCACCTCTTTCAGGCAGCCGTTTTCAACCATGCCCTCCATATTGTCCATTTCCGGGGTCTCCAAGACCTACGCCACCGGCTTCACCGCGCTCAAGGAAGTCAGCCTCGATATCCAGCGCGGCGAGATCTTCGCGCTGCTCGGCCCCAATGGCGCCGGCAAGACGACGCTGATCTCGATCGTCTGCGGCATCGTCAACCGCTCTTCGGGCACCGTGACCGTCGATGGCCATGACATCAACAAGGACTATCGCGCCGCGCGCAGCCTGATCGGGCTGGTGCCGCAGGAACTCACCATCGACGCGTTCGAGAGCGTCTGGGCGACCGTCAATTACAGCCGCGGCCTGTTCGGCAAGCCGGCCAATCCGGCCTTCGTCGAGAAGGTGCTGCGCGACCTGTCGCTGTGGGACAAGAAGGACGCCAAGGCGATCACGCTGTCGGGGGGCATGAAGCGGC
This sequence comes from Mesorhizobium sp. B2-3-14, assembly GCF_006442175.1. Classification (NCBI taxonomy): domain Bacteria; kingdom Pseudomonadati; phylum Pseudomonadota; class Alphaproteobacteria; order Hyphomicrobiales; family Phyllobacteriaceae; genus Mesorhizobium; species Mesorhizobium sp. B2-3-14. The sequence goes on from NZ_VFVP01000014.1 coordinate 131,369, forward strand.
GGCTGATGATCGCCAAGGCGCTGTCGCACGAGCCACGCATCCTGTTCCTCGACGAGCCGACCGCCGGCGTCGACGTCGAACTGCGCCAGGACATGTGGGCGATGGTCCGGCGGCTGCGCGAGGACGGCGTCACCATCATCCTTACCACGCACTATATCGAGGAAGCCGAGGCCATGGCCGACCGCGTCGGCGTCATCAACCGCGGCGAGATCATCCTGGTCGAGGGCAAGGCCGAACTGATGCGCAAACTCGGCCGCAAGGAGATGAGGCTGGAGCTGCGCGCGCCGCTCGGCAGCGTGCCCGACGGGCTCTCGCGCTATGCGCTCGAACTGTCGCCGGATGGCACGCAACTCACCTACACATACGACAACCAGAGCGACCGGCCGGGCGTCGCCTCGCTGATCAGGGATCTCGAGGCGGCCGGCATCCAGTTCCGCGATCTCGATACCAAGAACAGCTCGCTCGAAGAGATCTTCGTCAATCTCCTGAGGCAAGAGCCATGAACCTGCGTGCGGCCCCTAATTTTCGCGCGGTCTGGGCGATCTACCGGGTCGAGATGGCGCGTGCGTTCCGCACCGTGCTGCAGAGCATCATCTCGCCAGTCATCTCGACGTCGCTCTATTTCGTCGTCTTCGGCTCGGCCATCGGCTCGCGCATAACCGAAATCGACGGCATCGCCTACGGCGCCTTCATCGTGCCGGGACTGATCATGCTGTCGCTGTTGACGCAGTCGATCTCCAACGCCTCATTCGCCATCTATTTCCCGAAATTCGTCGGCTCGATCTACGAGCTTTTGTCGGCGCCGGTCTCCTACCTGGAGATCGTCATCGCCTATGTCGGCGGCGCCGCGACCAAGTCGATCATCCTCGGCCTGATCATCCTGGCCACGGCCTCGCTGTTCGTGCCGCTGCACATCGAACATCCGTTCTGGATGCTCGCCTTCCTGATCCTGACGGCGGTGACCTTCAGCCTGTTCGGCTTCATCATCGGCATCTGGGCGAAAAGCTTCGAGCAGCTGCAGCTGGTGCCGCTGCTGATCATCACCCCGCTGACCTTCCTCGGCGGCAGCTTCTATTCGATCCACATGCTGCCAGGCATCTGGAAGACGATCACGCTGTTCAACCCGGTGGTCTACCTGATCAGCGGCTTCCGCTGGAGTTTCTACGGCAAGGCCGATGTCTCGGTCGTCGTCAGCCTCGGCATGACGCTGGTGTTCCTGGCCGTCTGCATCGCGATCGTCGCCTGGATCTTCCGGACCGGCTACCGGCTGAGGAACTGACGCGGCCCTAAAGTCGTGAGAGAGGCCTCAAATGGCCTTGACCAGCCGCAGCAACCCCAGCATCTCGATGTAGGTCCCCTCGCGAAAGGCGATGTAGACCGGTTCCTCGGCGCCGTGGAAGCGGCGCTTGAATGCCGCCTGTCCCTGCAGGTTGAACCTGCGGCGGTTGACCCAGGGCGAGTCGTAGGCGCGCTGGAAGGCGTTGCGCCAGAACTCGCTTTCGGCAAATCCGCTCGGGCCGACATCGAGCAGCGGCGACAGGCCGAGCGTCACCACCGAAATGCCTTCCTCGCGAAAGCGGTCGACGGCGAATTTGGTCAGGCCGATCTCGGCATGCGGCGAGGCATCGATGTGCTTGCGCTTGAAGGCCGTGGTGTAGCCGATCACCTTGCCGTCGGCGAACATCGGATCGAAATCGAGCAAGGCGACGAGGTCGCCATCGGGGCCGTGCAGCACGAAACGGCGCATATCGGTGCCGAGCTGATCGTAAAACGGTCGGTTGAGGAAACCCATCTCCCATCGCTTGACGATACGGTCGCCGCGCCAGTTTTGAGACAGCCGGGAGATCTCGTCGAGGTGGATCGTGCGTTTGTCCTCCTCGAACGAAAAGCCCTTCTTCAGCAGCCAGCGCTCGGAATAACGCACCGTTTCGTTGCGCTTGCCGGAAAAATCATGGTCGGGCAGAGCGAGGCGCGTGTCGATGCCCAGCCGGTTGATCTTGTAGCCAAGGCCGGCAAGGACCTGGGCGGTCTGTTCGCCGATCTGCACGAACCACGGGCCGCCAGCGCTCTCGACGAAGCGTCTGATGTAATCGGGCCGCCGATCCGGCGCCGCCACCGGATCGCCGAGCGCGAAATGATGCCTCATCTTGGTGCCGAAGGCGATGTAACCGTCGGCATCGCCAAAATAGGAAAGCTTGCTTTGCACGGCGGTGGAATAAGCGAGCGAGAAGTCGCCATGACGGCGCACCAGCGCCAGCCGTTCGACATGCGTCAGCGCCCGGCGCTCGACCTTGGGCGAGGCCCCCTCGAGGAGGTTGTCGAAATAGATCCGCAAGGAGGGCATGGTCGAGATTCCGCGTGCCGTCCATGGCGCGACGTGTCCGACGACACGCAAGACGCGCCATGGCGTCTTGATTTTTCGCAAGGTAGCCGAAATCGGGTTGCCGGTTTCGAATGCCCGCGTCCGTGACGAGATCCGCCAGCCCCCGGACCTCGAATCAATCACTTTGCCGCGACCTGATTATCGCCGATGCCGCGGATATGCCATATAGGGCTGGATGTATTCGGACGGAAGCGGGTAATGCGCTCCATGTCGTGGTTTTGACGCGGTGCCGCGACCGGCTGTTTCGGCCGGGCGGAAATGCTCCAGACGCGAAGCCGCCTCGGCGCGGGACCATCGAAAATCGGCATCGAGTTGCCGTTCGGGTCCTGCGCGCGATCAAACTGTTACAGCGGCCTGCGAGCCTTCAGGGGCTGCCGCGAGGGCGAATGGGGTTCGAGAGTGAATGGCTGATACGACAAGCAGATCGATGGTGGAGCAGGCGGTGACGGTCGAGCCGGCGATCGTCGTTGGCGCCGGCGCCGCCGGGCTGGCCGTCGCGAGGGCCTTGATGAAGGCCGGCGTGGCGACGGCGATCCTGGAGAAGGAAAGCCGGCTGGCCGAGCCCTGGCGCCGGCGCCACGAGCAGCTGCACCTCAACACCCACCGCGATCTCTCGGCACTGCCCGGCCTTGCCTATCCCAAGGGCACCCCCGCCTTTCCGCACCGGGACGTCGTCATCCGCCATATGAACGATTTCCATGAGGCGAACCGTTTGCCGGTGGAGTTTGGCGTTTCCGTCGAGTCCATCACATTCAGGGGCGATCACTGGGTCGTGCGCACCAGCGCCGGCTCGCGCCTGGCGCGCCATGTCGTTGTGGCCACCGGCCGCGACCGGGAACCCTTCACGCCGCAGTGGACGGGCATGCAGGCGTTCGCGGGCCGGATCATCCACTCGGCGGATTTTGGCGATGCCCAGGCCTATGCGGGCAAGAAGGTGCTGGTTGTCGGCGCCGGCAATTCGGGCTTCGACGCACTCAATCATCTGGCCGGTGTCGATACCGCCGCTGTCTGGCTGTCGGCCCGCAACGGCCCCGCCCTTTTGCCCAAGCGCGTCGGCAAGATCGCCGTGCACCGCCTCTCGCCGCTCATGGCGCGCCTGCCGCTGCGCGTCGCCGATGCGGTGATGGCGGTGACGCAGCGCCTGGTATTCGGCGATCTCACCAAATTCGGCGTGCCGCCCGCGCCCGCGGGCGGCGCCAGCCGCCTGACCTCGGACTATACCGCGATCGCCGCCGACGATGGCGCCGTCGATGCCATCAAATCGGGCAGGATCGTGGTGGTGTCCGGGGTACGGGAGTTCACCCGCGACGGCGTCATCCTGGCCGATGGCAGCCTGATCGCTCCCGACATCGTCATTGCGGCGACGGGCTACCGCACTGGGCTGGAGCGGATGGTCGGCAATCTCGGCGTGCTCGACGAGAAGGGCGTTCCGCTCTTCAACGGCGGCCAGGCCGATCCGAAACTGCCCGGCCTGTGGTTCACCGGCATGCGGCCGAGCATCCGCGGCTGCTTTGCCAATGCCGGCATATTGGCCAAGGCGATAGCTGCGCGGATCGCCGGCTCATCCCGCCCCTCCGGCGCCTCACGCTGAGCGACCGCACAGGACAACATTTGCCGTCGGCGTCACGCCGATTTCGGCTCCAGCCGCCGGAAACCGACAGCCTCGGTCAGCATCTCCTCGTCGACCATGCCGGCATTGTAGAGGGCCAGCAAGGTGAGCGCCAATTCACGCGCCTCGACGGATTCGGGATGCGCTTGCCGTCGGCGGCAGGCCTCGTCGAAGACACGTTGCAAGGTGGCCACTTCGTCAGGTTTGAGCAGGCCACGGTCGTAGATCGACTTGGGCATGGCGATGATCTCCTGATCACGATCTAGGGCGCCACGTGTAAATTGCCAATCTTTCCCGAGGCTTGAATATGATATCGCACAAAAGAGAGGCCCCGGATCGCCGGAGCCCCTCTCATTTTTGTCTCGCCCGACCTCAGACGGCGATCTTGCCGCCACCCTGTTTGGTGATGGCGACCACCGCCGGCCGCACCGGCATGTCGGGCCTGAAATCGGGCCAGCGGGTCGACAGGTCCTCATAATAGGAGGGCCGGCCGAACGCTTCCCAATCCTCGCCGCCGTCACCCGGATGCTGGACGGCGACAAAGGCGGTCTGGTCGTCCGGCGCAAACAGCGGGCCGCACATCTCGGCGCCGATCGGCACCCGGAAGAACAGTTTCGAGGTCGCCCGCGCCGATCCTTCCGTGTCCACCGCCCACAGGCCGTCGGTGCGGCCGGTTGCCTTCGGGCCCTGGCCGTCGGTGGCGACCCACAGGCGCCCGGCCGAATCGACCGCGCAATTGTCGGGCATGCCGAACCAGCCATTGGCCGTCGTCGCGGTGGAGAAGGTGGCGCCGACGGCGGCCACCGACGGGTCGCCGCATTTCAGCAGCACTTCCCACTTGCCCTTGGTGGCGGCGAAATCGCCCTCGTCCTCGACGATTTCGATGATGTGGCCGAAGGCGTTTTCGGCACGCGGGTTGGCGGCGTCGACCTGATCGGCCTTGCGCTTGGAATTGTTGGTCAGCATGACATAGACCTTGCCGTTGCTGGCATTGGGCTGGATGTCTTCGGGCCGGTCCATCTTAGTGGCGCCAAGCAGGTCGGCGGCGCGGCGTGTCTCGATCAGCACGTCGGCCTGGCCGGCAAAACCGTTTTCCGCCGTCAGCGGCCCCTGGCCGAACACGATCGGCATCCATTCGACCGAGCCGTCCTCCGCGAACTTGGCGACATGCAGCGTGCCGTCGTCGAGCAGATCCTTGTTGGCCGCGCGGTCGCCGGCGTTGAACATGCCCTTGGTGACGAACTTGTAGACATAGTCGAAGCGCTCGTCGTCGCCGAGATAGAAGACGACGCGGCCATCCTTGGCGACGATCGATTCGGCGCCCTCATGCTTGAAGCGGCCCATGGCGGTGCGCTTGCGCGGCACCGAGGCCGGGTCGTTGACATCGACCTCGACGATCCAGCCGAAGCGGTTGGGCTCGTTCGGCTCCTTGGCCAGGTTGAAGCGGTCATAGTGCGCGCCCCATTCATAGGCGCCTTCCGGAATGCCGAGGCGCTTGTAGTTGGCGGCCTCCTTGTGGCCCTCCGGCAGCTCGCCGGAGAAATAGCCATGGATGTTCTCCTCGGACATCACATACGTGCCCCAGGGCGTGACCCCGCCGGCGCAATTGTTGATGGTGCCGAACACCTTGACGCCGGACGGGTCAGCATTGGTCTTGACGCGGCCATGGCCGGCAACCGGGCCCGACAGCGCCATCTCGGTGTTTGCGGTGATGCGGCGGTTGAGCTTGCCGTCGCGAATCACCCGCCATTTGCCGCCATCCTTGCGGATCTCGACGATGGTGCCGCCATGGGCGGCCATCTCGACATCGACCTGCTCTTTCGAGAGCGGCGCCACCTCGGCCGACTTCTTGCCGTCCTTCTCGACGATCTTGACGATGCCCGGGAACATCAGATGCGGGTTGGTGTATTCGTGGTTGACCACCAGCAGGCCATGTTCGGCCGAGCCATCCAACGGGATGTAACCGACATAGTCGTTGTTGTAGCCGAACTGCCTGGCCTGGGCTTGTGCCGACTGCTTCGTCGGGTCGAATTCCGGCGAGTCGGCAAACAGCGGATCGCCCCAGCGCAGCAAAACGTCGGCGTCGTAGCCCGCCGCGACGTGGTGCTTGTCGTCGATACCGGCCTCCAGCTCGTCGAATTTGAACGCTGAGCCTTCCGCGGCGCGGGCATCGTCGGCGGCGATCATGGCCAGCGGGCTGACGGTGGCGGCGATCGCCGAAACGGCAAGCGAACCCTTGAGGAAGCCACGGCGCGAGAACCGCGCAGCGATGATCTCGCCCATGGTGCGGTTCTCGCTGGGATTGTTGGCTGGGCCTTCGTTTTCCTCGAGCAGGCTGGTGCGGAATCGGGCGTCGGGGGAGCGATGTTCGGTCATGGGAACCTCTGGCTTGGTTTGGCTGGAGCTTGTTGCCTGTTCGACCGCCTTACGTCAGGCTGATCACATTTTCGTGACATGGTATCTCCGCTGCCGCTCGCTCACGAGAGCGATTTTTCACGCCTCGCCTGGGACTTTGGTCCAAGCTTGCGCCTGCAAAGGTCCTGGGGGACAAACGCAACGGTCGGAGGTCGCTTCCGGTCACCACGTCTTTCGGCGATGTTGTTGCACTGCAACGTTGGGGTGGGCGCGCCGGCTCAATCGACGGAGATCAGTATGCGTGGATCGATCACGGCCCGTTGTTGCCGTCTGGCTCTCAGATCGGCGGCCGTCCTGGCGCTGACCATCGCTCCCTATGGAATCGTCTTCCATGGCTTCGTGCCTGGAATCGATGCCGCGACCGCACATGCCGACAAGGGTGGCAACGGCGGTGGCGGTGGG